>CAVHCX010000024.1:31653-45354 GCA_963634745.1 Clostridium sp. CAG:343 | reverse complement strand
GGCACCTCCTTATTCTCCATATATCTATTGAAAACATACGAGAAAAAGTTGTCAAGAAAAATGATACAACATCAATGTTTGGTGGCAAATCTGCTAGAAGAAAATATTTAGAAATTTTGGGTGAAGAGTTCTGGCGAGGTGCCGGATAGAGCCAAAATAACTGAATATGGAGTGTTTGTCCGGTTGCTAAAGGCAAGTGGATTAATTTCTTTGTATTTTTTCTTTTTTAAGAGTAGACAAAAGCTTTTTTTTGATATAATTTACTTGCGTGATGCATCACGGTCACCGCATAATCTCAAATTCATCTAGCCAAAACTCTTTGGCAGTTACCCTTATAATTTATACCCATAGGAAATGCTCCTGGATACCCTTGACCTTCTAAGCTTTTCTATGATACCATGACAAGTACGATGTTTGTTATGACCTAGAAGGCAGCATGTGCTTAAGAATTGCCTTGTGCCTTCTATTTCAAGATATTTTAAAAGGAGATAGGGAAACATGAGTGATAAACCTAAGTATTATATAACTACAGCCATTGCTTATGCATCAGGCAAGCCGCATATTGGAAATACCTACGAGATTGTATTGGCAGATGCCATCGCAAGATATAAGAGAAGTCAGGGATATGACGTTTTCTTTCAGACGGGAACTGACGAGCATGGACAGAAGATCGAGCTTAAGGCTGAGGAAGCAGGCGTGACTCCAAAGGAATTTGTAGACCAGGCTGCCGGAGAGATTAAGATTATTTGGGATTTGATGAACACTTCCTATGACAAATTTATCCGTACCACAGATGAAGATCACGAGAAACAGGTACAGAAGATTTTTAAGAAGTTATATGATCAGGGGGATATTTATAAGGGAGCTTATGAGGGACTTTACTGTACACCTTGTGAGTCTTTCTGGACCGAGTCTCAGCTAGTAGACGGCAAGTGCCCGGACTGCGGACGGGAAGTAAAGCCAGCCCAGGAGGAAGCTTACTTCTTTAAGATGAGTAAGTATGCAGACCGTCTCATTGAGTATATCAATACTCATCCGGAATTTATTCAGCCGGTATCTCGTAAGAATGAGATGATGAATAACTTCCTGATCCCGGGACTGCAGGATTTGTGCGTATCCAGAACTTCCTTTAAGTGGGGAATTCCGGTAGACTTTGATGACAAGCATGTAGTTTATGTATGGTTAGATGCCCTGACCAACTATATTACAGGAATCGGATATGACGCAGATGGCAATAGCAGCGACCAGTATAAGAAAAACTGGCCGGCAGATCTGCACCTGATCGGTAAGGATATCATCCGTTTCCATACCATTTATTGGCCGATCTTTTTGATGGCACTGGGTGAGCCGCTTCCAAAGCAGGTATTCGGACATCCATGGCTCCTTCAGGGGGACGGCAAGATGAGTAAGTCCAAGGGAAATGTGCTCTATGCAGATGAGCTGGTAGACTTCTTTGGCGTGGATGCAGTCCGCTATTTCGTGCTTCATGAGATGCCATTTGAGAATGATGGTGTAATTTCCTGGGAGCTTATGGTTGAGCGTTTGAACTCTGACCTTGCAAATACCTTAGGAAACCTTGTAAACAGAACCATTTCTATGACCAACAAGTATTTTGGAGGAGTGGTAGAAGATAAGGGCGTAAGCCAGGATGTGGATGCTGACCTGCAGGCAGTTGTGGAAGCTACACCGAAGGCGGTTGCCGCTAAGATGGAAGATTTAAGAGTGGCAGATGCCATGACAGAGATCTTTAATCTCTTTAAGAGATGTAATAAATATATTGATGAGACCATGCCTTGGGCCCTTGCAAAGGATCCGGACCAGGCAGACCGTTTGCAGACCGTGCTTTATCATTTGATCGAGGCGATTAAGTCAGGAGCAAGACAGTTAGAGCCATACATGCCGGAGACTTCCGAGAAGATCCTTGCCCAGTTGGGAGACGGAAAGGTGACTGAAAAACCGGAGATTCTCTTTGCCCGCATGGACATGGAAGAAGTCCTAAAGAAGGTAGAAGAGCTTCATCCTTCTGTGGAGGAGGAAGAGCCTGCAGACGAAGCAGAAGATGTGATCGACATCGAGGCAAAGCCGGAGATTACTTTTGATGATTTTGGCAAGATGCAGTTCCAGGTAGGAGAGATCATTGCCTGCGAAGAAGTGCCAAAGTCTAAAAAATTACTTTGCTCTCAGGTGAAGATCGGAAGCCAGGTAAAACAGATTGTTTCCGGAATTAAGAAACATTATAGTGCCGAAGAGATGGTAGGAAAGAAGGTTATGGTTTTAGTCAACTTAAAACCAGCCAAGCTTGCCGGGGTACTCTCAGAAGGAATGCTCCTTTGCGCAGAAGATGCAGAAGGAAATCTTTCCCTTATGACACCGGAAAAACAGATGCCGGCCGGAGCAGAGATCTGCTAGCCTAAAGCGGATGTAAAAAATAGGAATAGATATGCACTCACGAGACAAGTCGTTTCGTGAGTGCGCTTTTTTGTATAAATGAAGGAGCTTCAGGAGAATTTTTATGATATTTGATAGCCATGCACATTATGACGATGCACAATTTGATGAGGACCGGGATGCCCTCCTAACATCCATGGAAGAACTGGGGGTAGGCACCATTGTAAATGCCGCCGCAGACCCGGATGGCTGGGACCGGGTGGTGGAACTTACAGAGAAATATCCCCATGTCTACGGGATGGTGGGAGCCCACCCCGATGAGGTAGGAAAGATGAGCCAGACTAGCCTTGATCGTATGAGGGACTTGCTAAAACTTCCTAAGATGGTAGCCGTGGGAGAAATCGGCCTGGATTACCATTGGAATGTGGAAAGTGAGGACCTGCAAAAGGACTGGTTTATAAGACAGCTAGATTTGGCCAGAGACTTAGAAATGCCTGTAAATATCCACAGCCGGGATGCCACAGAAGATACCCTGGAGATTATGAGAAAGTATCAGGACCTTTCGGGGATCATCCACTGTTTTTCAGGCTCCAGAGAAATTGCCAAAGAATATGTAAAAATGGGCTTCCTGATCGGGGTAGGAGGGGTAGTGACCTTTAAAAACGGCAAGAAGCTTCGAAGGGTCGTGGAGAGTACTCCCTTGGAATCTTTAGTGCTGGAGACAGACTGCCCCTATCTTGCGCCGGAACCCAACCGGGGTAAGAGAAATCATTCGGATTACATACGATATGTAGCAGAAGCCATTGCCCATATCAAAGAAATTTCTACAGAAGAAGTGATTGCACAAACAGAGAAGAATGCTGGGCGCCTATATGGCATTAAATAGCAGGGTCTGTTATAATGATGCAAGAGTGAAAGTTAGATAACAGATAGAAAGATGAGGAAGCTTATATGAGCCCAACCTTAGGAAATCCGCAGAATACCATAGAGGTTCTGCAGAAATATAACTTTAATTTTCAAAAGAAATTCGGACAGAATTTTCTTATAGACACCCATGTCTTAGATAAGATTATCTCTGCGGCAGATATTACGAAAGATGATATGGTGCTTGAAATCGGTCCGGGAATCGGAACTATGACCCAGTACCTGGCTGAGGCTGCGGGCAAGGTGATCGCAGTGGAAATTGACAAAAACCTGATCCCCATCCTTGAGGACACCTTGAGTGGATATGACAATGTAAGAGTGATTAATGAGGATGTCATGAAGCTTGATATTCCAAAGCTTGCCAAGGAGGAGAATGAGGGCCGTCCCATTAAGGTGGTGGCAAATCTCCCCTACTACATCACGACCCCTATCATTATGGGTCTTTTTGAGAAGCATGTCCCCTTGCACAGCATTACGGTTATGGTTCAAAAGGAAGTGGCAGACCGCATGCAGACAGGACCGGGGAATAAGGATTACGGGGCCCTGTCCTTGGCGGTACAATATTATGCCAAGCCTTATATTGTAGCCAATGTGCCACCCAATTGTTTTATGCCAAGGCCTAAGGTGGGGTCTGCAGTCATCCGCCTGACCTGCCACGAAGAACCCCCGGTTGAGGTGGAGGATGAGAAGTTAATGTTTGATATCATCCGGGCATCTTTTAATCAGCGAAGGAAGACCTTGGTTAACGGATTAAATAATTCCAATTTGTTTGATTTTCCCAAGGAGAAGATTCTGGCAGCTGTTGAGAGTCTGGGAAAGGGAGTCAGCATCCGGGGAGAGGCCCTAAGCCTTGAAGAATTTGCGGCTCTTAGTAACTTCCTTTCTGGGGTCAAATAAAATATAAGGGATGGGAACCTATTATGGATGAATTAAGACAAGTATTAGAAGAGCAATTAAATATAGATTTCCTTTCTGCTACCTTGAGTAATCCCAGAGACAAGGATGGGACTACAAAGATTAAGGTGCGGCCCTTACTAAAGGATGACAAGCTTATTTTTCAACTGGAAAGCTTCACAGGCAACCAGGCCTTTCATAAAAATGCAGAGGCATCTGAGGCGGTGGAATTAATTCTCTCCCATATGGAAAATATGAAGCAGATGCAATTGGAGACCAGGAGAGAAATTTACACGGTCCTGGTAAGCAAAAAAGGAAAGATTACCATAAAGAAAAAAATGCAAAAATGCCAAAAAGAAGCTGCCGATCTAAGCCACAATCGCAAGAAAAAATATGTGCTTGAGGAGGGCATTATGGTTCCTTTTCTTAGGGACCTTGGTGTAATGACAGAAGAGGGGAAGATTGTTCGTTCCAGGTTTGATAAATTTAAGCAGATCAATCGCTTTTTGGAATTTATCGAGGATATCTTGCCCCAGCTAGACAAGGGCAGGGAACTTACGATTCTGGATTTTGGATGCGGAAAGTCCTATCTTACCTTTGCCATGTATTATTATCTTCATGAGTTAAAGGGATATGATATAAGGATCATTGGTTTGGATCTTAAAAAAGACGTAATCCGTCATTGCAATGAATTGGCAGAAAAATATGGCTATGACAAGCTTAAGTTTTTAGAAGGAAATATTGCAGACTATACAGGCGTTGACAAGGTAGATATGGTAGTAACCCTCCATGCCTGCGATACCGCAACGGACTTTGCCCTGGCCAAGGCCATCGGCTGGGACGCTAAAGTCATCCTTTCAGTTCCCTGCTGCCAGCACGAGTTAAATCGCCAGATAGAAAGTGAAGTTTTGGCTCCTGTCTTAAAATATGGCCTCATCAAGGAACGGATGGCGGCCCTGGTTACCGATGCCCTGCGGGCAGAATATTTGGAGCGGGAAGGCTATGATACCCAGATCCTGGAATTTATTGATATGGAACATACACCTAAAAATATTTTGATCCGGGCCGTGAAGACGGGAAAGAAAAAAGATCCGGGAGAGGCTCTAGAGACTTGCATAAATGCCCTTCATGTGGATCCAATGTTAGGAAGGCTTTTATATGAAAAAACACTTGATTAATGCAGGAATTCTTCTGGCAGTTTTCTTGATAGCTGTCACCTTTTTTAGCCTGTTAACCAACAGGGGAAATGAGAGCACAACGGCAGATATGAGTGGGGCTAGCCTGCCCCAGCTTTCTTTTTCCTATAATGGATATAATATGAACCTCCTGCCGGGATATGTGGACAAGATGGAGATTACTTCCATGCGTGATACCATAACGCCGGTGGCGGACGGAAAGATTTCGGTCAATATTTCTGCCTATGGAAATAGCTATACTTCCTTGGATTATCAGATTTATAGCCTGGATGGGAGTGAAAAACTTGCGACGGGTACCCTTAAAGAGCTAAAAGATACGGTAGAGATCAACCTAAAGGACAGCAAATTGAAAAATTCTGCCAGAAAGGCTTTGGATCAGGCTGCTATGGAAGCAGAGGGAGAAGATACGGATAAGGAGTCTGCCGGGCTGGATTATATCTTGCAGGAAGAGCGGGTTTTGGTCCTAACCCTTACAGATGAAAATGATAAAGAAGTTTATTTTTATACCAGGATCCGAGATGTGGCAGATACCGGAATGTTAAACTGTCTGGATTATGTAAGCTCCTTCCACGATAATGCCCTGGCAGGCCAGGATCCGGATGATATGATAAGCTCTGCCATTGAGACAGATTCCTCAGCAGTGGAAAGCTACCGACATGTCACCATCAATTCGGCCTATAAAACAGTTCTTTGGGGAGAATTAAAGCCGGAAATTGTAGGAGGCGTGCGCTGGAATGTAAAGGAACTGGGAGATAATTATACAGCGGTTCAGCTCCAATATCAGGTGCGCTGTACCGGAGAGGAAAACGATACAGACCTCTATGTGGTGACCGAATTTTACCGGGTTCGCTACGACTCCTACACCAAGACCAACTACCTTTTAAACTATGACAGGAACATGTCCCAGGTATTTGATACCAGCAAACAGGTATTAAGCAGCAAGGGAATCCTATTAGGGATCGTGCCGGTAGACACTTCCTATCAGGTAAATAAAAATGGAACCATAGTTTCTTTTGTGGTAAGTGGGGAGCTTTGGAACTATAATAAATCCAGTGATGAAATGTCCAAGGTATTTTCCTTTGCGGACGCAGAGCGGGCAGATCTTAGAAATCTAAATCCCAAGTATGATATTAAGATCCTGGATATAGATAAGAGTGGAAATACTACTTTTGCGGTCTATGGATATATGAACCGAGGGGGCCACGAAGGCCAGGTAGGAGTTGCCATTTACTATTATGATATTAGTAAAAATACCGTGGATGAGCGGGTATTTATAAAGAGCAATAAATCCTACGAGATGGTGCAAAAAGAGCTGGAGAGCCTGATCTACTACAATGAGAGCGAAAACCGCCTCTATGCCATGGTAGACGGAATCCTCTATGATTGCAATATTACTTTGGATACCAAGGATGAATTGGTGACCGGACTTTTGGAGGACCAATATGTGGTGTCTGAGGACAGTTCCATGGTAGCTTATCAGGTAGATGGGGAACTGAATACGGCTACCAAGATGCAAGTAAATAATCTGGCGGAGGGAACAAGCTTTACCCTATCCTGCCAGGAGGGAGAATGCATCAGACCTCTTGGATTTGTGAAAACCGATGTAGTTTACGGTGTCGCAAGAACTGCCGATGCAGGAAATACTGCCTCCGGAGAGACCGTACTTCCTATGTACAAGATAGAGATTGCAGATGAGACAGGAAGTGTAGTAAAAACCTATGAAAACCAGGGCCTTTACATTTCCGGAATCAGCATTGAAGATAATATGATCACCGTCGAGCGCCTGACCAAAGAAGGAGAAGGCTATGCCGGCACAGCCAAAGATTATATTACCAATAACGACCAGCAAAAAGAGAGTAATATTACTTTAGAGACCTATCTTACCGACCTCAAAGGAACCCAGGTAAGGCTGACCTACAGCGAAGGAATTTCAGACCAGAATCCAAGGGTTTTGAATCCCAAACAGGTCATGTATGAAAATACCGTGGAGTTATCCTTTGATGAGACAGAGTCTGCTTCCACCAGTAAGTATTATGTCTATGCCACAGGGGGCCTGCAAAAGATTTATAACAAGGCAGCCACAGCCGTTCAGGCAGCGGATAGCCTCTATGGAGTGGTGGTAGATGAAAACCAGCAATATATTTGGGAGCGCGGAAACAGAGACCTTTATTGTGAGCTTGATGTTAGCAAGGAAAATATTACAAAGCTAAAGGCATCTCTAAGCCAGGGAAAATCCGCAGTCGATGCAGTAGGAGAACTCAATGACGGCAAGGCCCTAGACCTTAGCGGATGTTCTGTGGAAGAACTGCTATATGTCATCGACCAAGGAAATCCGGTGGTGGCTATGCTAGATAGCACAAGCTCTATACTCTTGGTCGGCTATGATGATACGAATGTATTTTATATGGGACTTTCCGATGAGGAGTCTACAGAGATCAGCTATGAGGAGCTTAATAGCAAGACCGCGGGCAGCGGCCATACCTACATTGGTTTTGGAAAATAAATGAGAATGTCATAAAGGAGAAGGAAGGAACATGGAACTTATTACGATTCGAGACTTATACAAAAACAGTGACAAATATTTAGACCAAAAAATTTCTGTAGGAGGATGGGTTAGAAGTGTCAGAGATTCGAAATCCTTTGGCTTTATCGTCCTTAGTGACGGAACCTTCTTCCAGCCCCTCCAGGTGGTTTATCATGATAGCATGGACAATTTTGCAGAAATTTCTAAGATGAATGTGGGAGCAGCTTTGATCGTTACAGGAACTTTGGTTGCAACTCCCCAGGCAAAACAGCCCTTTGAAATCCAAGCAGAGACTGTAGAGGTGGAGGGAAATTCTGCACCGGATTATCCCTTGCAGAAGAAACGCCACAGCTTTGAATATCTGCGGACCATCTCTCATTTAAGACCAAGGGCCAATGCCTTCCAGGCAGTTTTCCGTGTTCGCTCCTTGACCGCCTATGCCATTCATAAATTTTTCCAGGAGAGAGGATTTATCTATGTCCACACTCCTTTGATCACAGGAAGTGACTGTGAGGGGGCCGGAGAGATGTTTCGGGTAACGACCCTGGATATGGAAAATCTTCCAAAGAAAGAGGATGGCAGCGTGGATTACAGTAAGGACTTCTTCGGAAAAGAAACCAGTCTTACCGTAAGCGGGCAGTTAAATGCCGAGACCTTTGCCCAGGCCTTCCGCAATGTATATACCTTTGGACCAACCTTCCGGGCAGAAAATTCCAATACCACCCGCCATGCGGCAGAGTTCTGGATGATCGAGCCGGAGATCGCATTTGCAGACTTAAATGATGACATGGAACTGGCAGAAGACATGCTTAAATATGTCATTGCTTATGTGCTTGAAAATGCTCCGGAGGAAATGAATTTCTTTAATTCCTTTGTAGATAAGGGACTCCTAGACCGCCTCCACAATGTGGTAGACTCTGAGTTCGCAAGAGTGACTTATACAGAGGCCATTGAAATTTTAGAGAAGAACAATGACAAGTTTGAGTACAAGGTTTCCTGGGGATGCGACCTTCAGACAGAGCATGAGAGATATCTCACAGAGCAGGTATATAAGAGACCGGTTTTCGTCACAGATTATCCGAAAGAGATCAAGGCATTTTATATGAAAATGAATGAGGATAATAAAACCGTAGCTGCGGTCGACTGTCTGGTGCCGGGAATCGGAGAGATTATCGGGGGAAGCCAGAGAGAGGATGACTATAACAAATTGGTATCCCGCATGGAGGAACTTGGAATGAAGGTGGAAGAGTATAGTTTCTACACAGACCTTAGAAAATACGGCTCTACCCGCCATGCAGGCTTTGGCCTTGGATTTGAAAGATGCATTATGTATCTTACAGGAATGGGCAATATCAGAGACGTGGTGCCATTCCCGAGAACCGTAAACAATTGCGACCTATAATCCTTTTTGAAAGAAGGACGCCTTGAAAAACAGACCATGCAGGACTTGAGTAAGGAGGCTTGCTATGAATATTTTAGTTGTAGATGATGAGAAGGAAATTGCTGACGTTGTGGAGCTTTACCTCCAGAATGACCAGTATGACGTCTATAAATTTTATACAGGGGAGGATGCCCTAAAGTGCATCCAGTCGACAAAGATTGATCTGGCTATTTTAGATATTATGCTGCCGGATATTGATGGCTTCCAGATCTTAAAAAAGATTCGAGAAAATTATACCTTTCCGGTCCTGATGCTGACGGCCAAAACCGGGGACATGGACAAGATCAACGGATTGACCCTGGGGGCCGACGATTATATTCCCAAGCCCTTCAATCCCTTAGAGCTTGTGGCCAGGGTAAAGGCCCAGATCCGCCGGTCCACCCAGTACAACGACGGGGCAAGATCCGACGAGGCGGTGATCGACTTTGGTGGCCTGGTATTAAATAAAAGCTCCCATGAATGTATTTATAACGAGGTGCCATTGACCCTAACTCCTATTGAGTTTGATATCCTGTGGCTTCTGTGTGAGAACCGAGGAAAGGTTATAAGTTCCGAGGAGCTTTTTGAAAATGTTTGGAAAGAGAAATATTACAAAAATAGCAACAATACTGTAATGGTACATATCCGCCATCTTCGAGAGAAGATGAGCGGACCGACAGGAAAATCTGATTTTATCAAGACGGTATGGGGAGTGGGTTATAAAGTTGAAGAATAATTATCAAAAACTGAAACTCAGTATTTTAGTGCAGACTGTGCTGGTCACTGCGGTGACCATGCTGGTAGGCCTTTTTTTGCTCAATTATGTGATTGACGGTATCTATAATGATAACTTTGCCACCTTCTTTGTAAAAGTTTTGATGTCCTTTAATGTGGAGGAGCAAACAGCAGTAGATCTTTATTGGAACATTATCGGGGATAACAAATTTTTCTTTGTTATCGCAGGGTTCTTGCTGTTGTTTGCTCTTTTTTTCTATATTTCCCTGTCAAGACTTACAACATACCTGGACCAGATCGGGGATGGTATTGAAAATATTGTGGCAGATTCCAATGAACCCATCCGGCTTGTGACGGAGCTAAAACCCATCGAGATCCGATTGAATGAAATTAAAGCCACCATAAAAAGGCAGGAACTGGAGGCGGAAGAGGGGGAAAAGAAAAAGGATGATATGGTGCTTTTTTTGGCCCATGACCTAAAAACACCCCTGACTTCTATCGTGGCTTATCTTAGTATGCTGGATGGAAACCCGGACATGCCGGCCAAGGAGCGGGAAAAATATATTCATATTGCTATGGAAAAATCCCTGCGCTTGGGAGAGCTTATCCAGGAATTTTTTGATATAACCAGATACAATCTTCAGAATATAGAATTGGAGCCTGTGGAGATCGACTTGTCCATGATGTTGGAGCAGCTGGCGGATGAGCTTTACGGCGTCCTCCGGGATAAAAATTTGGTCTGCAAGGTTTCGGCAGAGGAGAATCTTACCGTCTACGGAGATCCGGATAAGTTGGCCCGGGTTTTTGATAATATTTTAAGAAATGCTATTTCCTATTGCTATCCAAATACGGCGATCGAGATCGAGGCTAGGAAAAAACAAGGAGAGATTGAGATTGTATTTACCAACCAGGGAGATAAGATCCCGGGCGTTATGCTGCAAACCATTTTTGAAAAGTTTTATAGGGTGGATGGATCTAGGTCCAGTGGAACCGGCGGGGCAGGTTTGGGACTTGCCATTGCCAAGGAGATCGTGGAACTTCACGGAGGCCGGATCATGGCTAGAAGCGATGACCTTAGCACCCGGTTTGTGGTAAATCTTCCCATGCCGGAGGAGGATTCGGAGGATGAAAAAGGAGAGGAAACTCAAAAGCATTTGCCTTTGGGATCCCCCTTTAAGGGAAAAGCCATCAGTTTTACAGCACCTTGGATTAAGGGGAATAAGGGGAAAAATAATCCGGAAAAAATCCCTGAATCGGCAGAGACTGATAAGATAAAAGACGAAGAGAGTTTAGATCATGAGAAGAGTGACAAGGAATGAAGAAATTGAAATTCTATATGAAGATAAGGACATCCTGGTGTGTCTAAAACCCCACGGTATCCCGACCCAGAGTAAAAATCTTCGGATTACGGATGTGGAGCGATGGGGAAAAAATCATGTTTTTAAAGAAGATCCGGGGAAAACTCCCTATATAGCAGTGATCCACAGGCTGGATCAACCGGTAAAGGGAATCCTGGTCCTGGGAAAAAATAAGAAGGCAGCCGCAAATTTAAGCAGGCAGCTTCAGACCGGAAGCTTTGGAAAATATTACATGGCCCGGGTAGAGGGAAGCCCGGGGAAGCCGGAGGGGGATCTTCTGGATTATTTAGTAAAAAACGGAAGAGAAAATACCTCTATGGTTTGCACACAGGATACGCCCCAGGCAAAGGAGGCAAGGCTTCATTACCGGCTCGTAGAAGCCAGGGGAGATAGCTCTGTTTTAGAAATACATTTGGATACGGGAAGACATCATCAGATCCGGGTACAGATGGCCCATATGGGAAATCCCCTGGTGGGAGATGTAAAATATGGGATCCAAAAAGAGGGATGCGAAAAAGATGTCCTATGCCTATGCGCCTATAAGCTGGAATTTAAGCATCCTACAAGCGGAAAGGCTATGCATTTTGAACTGCAAGCCGGGGAATGGTGGTAAGAAGATTTGCAAAATCCTGCTATGTGTCTTATGATAATAATGATGCAAATGCAGATGAAAACTTATGATGATCAAAGAAAAGAGGATATCATGCATACATATCAAATTGATTTTAAGAAACCTGTTCATGTACATTTTATAGGAATCGGTGGCATTAGTATGAGCGGCCTGGCAGAGATCCTGCTGAAGGAAGGCTTTACGATTTCAGGATCAGATAACAAGGAATCAGCCTTGACAGATCATTTGGAAAGCCTGGGCGCCACTGTATTTTACGGACAGAAGGCTTCTAACATTATAGAAGGAATTGATGTGGTGGTTTATACGGCAGCAATTCATGAGGATAACGAAGAGTATCAGGCAGCAGTAGGGAAAAATTTGCCTATGCTTACAAGAGCAGAACTTTTAGGCCAGCTTATGAAAAATTATGAGACCCCGATAGCTATTTCCGGAACTCATGGAAAGACAACTACCACTTCCATGCTGTCTCATATTTTGTTGGAGGGAGAATTAGACCCGACCATTTCTGTAGGCGGAATCTTAAAGGCCATCGGAGGAAATATTCGAGTGGGAGATTCGGAAGTCTTTGTCACAGAGGCCTGTGAGTATACCAACAGCTTCCTGGACTTCTTCCCAAAGATCGGAGTGATCCTAAATATCGAAGAAGATCATTTGGACTTCTTTAAAGACCTTCAGGATATCAGAAATTCCTTCCACAAATTTGCAAAACTATTGCCGGAAGATGGAACCTTGATTATTAATCAGGGAATAGAGAATTTAGAAGAACTTACAGGAGATCTTCCTTGTCAGGTCCTTGACTTTGGCATGGATGCAGCCTGCGACTATAGCGCTGCTAATATCAGCCACGATGAGAAGGGGGATGCCTCCTTTGATCTCTTAAAGAAGGGAGAATTTGTGCAGCGAATCGCCCTGTCTGTCAACGGAGACCACAATGTACAAAATGCCCTGGCAGCTATAGCGGCAGCAGATAGCATGGGAGTTCCCATGGATGTGATCGCAAGAGGAATAAAAAGCTTTACAGGAACCGATCGTAGATTCCAATTAAAGGGAGAGAAAAACGGCATTACCATCGTAGATGATTATGCCCACCATCCGACAGAGATTAAGGCCACCCTTGCCGCAGCAGAGCATTACCCCCACAAAGAAATCTGGTGCATCTTCCAGCCCCATACCTATACAAGAACCAAATCCCTCTTCGATGAATTCGTGGAGGCCCTAACCCATACAGATCATGTGATCCTGGCAGACATCTACGCTGCAAGAGAGACCGATACCCTGGGTGTATCCTCCGAGGATTTGGCCCTGGCCTTAAAGGAAAAAGGCTGTGACGCATATTATCTGCCCTCCTTTGAAGCTATAGAAAACTTCTGCTTAGACCATTGCCAAAAAGGAGACTTGTTGATAACTATGGGAGCCGGAGACGTTGTAAACATTGGGGAAGAGCTCCTAAACGCCTAGTTATCCACATTTTCCACAAGGAATTATCCACAAAAAAGTCAAAATTTGTCACGAAAATTTCTTTTTCGATACAAGACAGGATGCTATAATGAGTAACATAATGCCTGTATCACGTGGGCAAAGAGCTGCAGCAAGCAAAGCTTGCAAGCAGAACTTCGCCCATGTGATACGCA
>CAVHCX010000024.1:0-31600 GCA_963634745.1 Clostridium sp. CAG:343 | reverse complement strand
TTTTTAGGAGCGCGGGAGTGCGAAGCACGGAGCGATCCGTAGGCATTATGTGTGTACCACGCAAGACAAAGAGCTACTGCAAGCAAGGCTTGCAAGCAGAAGCTTGTCCATGTGATATAGGGCATTATTTGGGAGTATAACAGAAGTTAAGAGGAGTTTAGACAAGTTATGACAAAGCTGACATTAAGGAATTATCCCCAAGATACAACCACTGTATTGGATAATGAATTTATAGATAAATATATGGCCCAGGCCAATGGAGAGTATGTGAAGGTCTACCTTCTTCTCCAACGTCATATGAATCGCTCCACGGAACTTTTGTCAGTGGCAGAGATGGCAGACCGCCTAGAGTGCACCGAGAAGGATGTGACCAGGGCCTTAAAATATTGGAAAAAACAGGGGCTCTTAGATTATGAGGAGACCTCTCATCAGGAGATAAAAGAAGCCTTGCCTCTAACTTCATCCATACCGGAAGAGGCAAAGGACGAGCTTGTTAAAAAGCCGGAGCTTCAAACAAACCCCAAAGCAGAAGTTGAAAAAAACAATAACGCTATTTTAAACTACCGAAGCCGGGACAACCAGGCCATTTTAAAAGAACGTCTCTATGTGGCAGAACAATATTTGGAGAAGACCTTATCACCCAAGGAAATTGATACCATTGCCTATTTCCTTGAGAAACTGAATCTGTCAGAGGATTTGATCGACTATCTCATTGAATCCTGTGTGGAGGCCGGTCACAAGAGCATGCGTTACATTGAAAAGGTGGCTCTTTCCTGGCATGAGCAGGGGATTAAGACGGTCAAGCAGGCTAAAAGTAGCGCACAGATTTATAATACTGCCTGCTATTCTGTATTAAATGCCTATGGCATTAAGAACCGGGCCCCGGTGGATGCGGAGATTACATTCATCCGCAAGTGGACCCAGGAGTATGCATTTTCCCTGGATATTATCCTGGAGGCATGCAAGAGAACCATGCAGACCATCCACAACCCAAGCTTTGAATATACCGATTCCATTTTGAAGAAATGGTTTAATAAGAAGGTTCGCTCCCTTAAGGACGTGGAAAGCTTGGATACCGAATATTTAAAGAGCAAGAGTAAGCAGGCTAATGAGAAAAAGGAAGCCGCTCTTTCGGCCAAGAAAACGGTCAAGACGAAGTTTAATAACTTTGATGAGAGAGAATATAATATGAGCGACTTAGAGCGTCGCCTGGTACAACAGTAATCGTTGCATTTTGTGACAAAAAGTGACAAGGAGTAGGAGCTATGGCATTATCTAATTCCCAGTATGATCGTTTGATGCGGTCTTATGAACAGAGACAACTAGATAATGAACGGGACCAGAGGGCCCGCTATGAAGAGGCTGTTAAAAAGATCCCTGAGATAGCAAAGATCGACAGCCAGATCGCCTCCTTAAGTGTTTCCAGGGCCAAGGCTCTTCTTTTGGAGGGAGCCAAAGACATTGGAAATTTAAAAGAGGAGATTGCAGCTCTTTCGCAAAAAAAGAAAGAGGCTCTCTTAGCGGCAGGTTTTCCGGAGGATTATTTGGAGGAGCATTATAGCTGCCCGGATTGTAAGGATACCGGATATATTGGCAGTGAAAAGTGCCATTGCTTAAAGAAAGCCATAGGAGAACTTTTATATACCCAGTCCAATCTTCAGGGAGTTCTGGAAGAAGAAAATTTTGAACATTGTTCTTTGGATTATTATTCCAGCAACCACATAGATCCCATGACCGGCCGGTCCTCCTTGGATGCTATGAAAATTGCATTAAAAACTTGTCGTGGATTTGTAGACACCTTTTCCACGGAGTTTCACAATATATATTTATATGGAGACACAGGAGTCGGGAAGACCTTCCTATCCCACTGTGTGGCCAAGGAGCTGATGGAACAATCCCGCTCGGTGATTTATCTCACCTCAGACCAGCTCTTTAAGATATTTTCGAAAAATGTTTTCGGAGGGCGGGATGAAAAGGAAGAAGAAGCCTACCAATACATTTACGACTGCGATCTTTTGATCATCGATGATCTGGGAACAGAGAGTCCTAACTCGTTTACCATTTCCCAGTTATTCGTATGTTTGAATGAGCGGATTCTTCGAAAAAAATCTACCATGATATCCACCAACCTTGCGTTGGAAGATATAAAAAACATTTATTCCGAAAGGATTTTCTCCCGGATCAGCAGTGATTATATTATCCTTCGCCTGACCGGTGATGATATCCGTGTCCAGAAAAAATTACTTAACCTTGGAGGTACAAAAAATGTTACGACGTAATGATCGCAAACTGGAAAATATCCCGGCAGGTCCTTTAGGTATTATCGCTATTGATGGTTGCCAGGTTATGGGAAATAAGGTAAACAACTACCTGGTGCAGTGGAGACATGAGGATGGGCCAGAATTCAAAAACGATATCGTTTTTAGTGGATACGAGAAAGATAATTATCTGATCCCGGCAAAACTTCCAAGATTTGGTTCCGGTGAAGCTAAGGGAAGTATCGAGGAATCTGTAAGAGGCCGAGATATTTATATTATGGTAGATGTATGTAATTACAGCCTCACCTACAATATGAACGGACATGAAAATCATATGTCCCCGGATGATCACTATCAGAACCTGAAGCGTATCATTGCGGCAATCGGAGGAAAGGCTAAGAGAATCACGGTTATTATGCCATTCTTGTATGAGAGCCGTCAGCACAAGAGAAGCAGCAGAGAATCCTTAGACTGTGCACTTGCTTTGCAGGAATTAGTAGGAATGGGTGTAGATAATATTATTACTTTTGATGCCCATGATCCAAGAGTACAGAATGCAATCCCCCTACATGGATTCGAGACTGTACGTCCTACCTATCAGTTTGTAAAAGCCTTGCTTCGTAATTTTACAGACTTAAAGGTTGACAGTGATCATATGATGGCAATCAGCCCGGATGAGGGTGCTACAGAGAGAGCCGTATACCTTGCCAATGTATTGAACTTGGATATGGGTATGTTCTACAAGAGAAGAGATTATACCAAGATTGTAAATGGACGTAATCCGATTGTAGCCCATGAATTCTTGGGATCTTCCGTAGAGGGCAAGGATGTGATCGTCTTAGATGATATGATTTCCTCAGGAGACAGCATCCTGGATGTGGCTCGTCAGTTGAAACAGCGCAAGGCAAAGAGGGTCTTTGCGGCAGCAACCTTCGGTCTTTTTACTAATGGACTTCAGAAGTTTGATGAGGCTTATGAAGAGGGCATCATTGATGCGGTGCTTACAACCAATCTGATTTATCAGACACCGGAGCTCTTAGAGCGCCCCTACTACATTAGCTGCGGCATGAGTAAGTATGTGGCCTTATTAATTGATACTTTGAATCACGATGGTTCCATCAGTGATATTTTGAATCCGAGTGAGCGTATACAGGACGTTACTACTCGTTATAAAAACGGAGAGACCATCTAAGCAGGGAATCCTCCCTAGTTAGATTTTACCAATTACGAAAATGTAAAAAAGGAGAAGAGATATGGCAAAAGAAAAGAAATTAGTCAAAAACATTACACCACGTGACGTGGATTTCGCACAGTGGTACACCGACGTTGTAAGAGAGGCTGAGCTTTGCGATTATTCCAGCGTAAAGGGATGTTTAAACTATCTGCCCAATGGTTATGCCATCTGGGAGCGAATTCAGGCTGACTTAGACAGACGTTTTAAGGAAACCGGAGTAGAGAATGTATACCTGCCATGTCTGATCCCTGAGAGCCTTCTTCAGAAGGAGAAGGACCATATTGAAGGATTTGCACCGGAGGTAGCCTGGGTTACCCATGGAGGAACAGAAAAACTCCAGGAGAAGATGTGTATCCGCCCGACTTCCGAGACCTTGTTCTGCGATCTCTGGTCAAGAACCGTACAGTCTTATAGAGACCTTCCAAAAGTATGGAACCAGTGGAACTCTGTACTTCGTTGGGAAAAAACTACCAGACCATTCCTTCGTTCCAGAGAATTCTTGTGGCAGGAGGGCCATACCATCCATGCAACCTACGAGGAGGCTGAGGAGCGTACTATCCAGATGTTCCATGTATATGAGGATTGCTACCGTGAGACTATGGCAATTCCTTTCGTATCTGGTAGAAAGGCTGAGCATGAGAAGTTTGCAGGAGCTCAGGACACCTATACCATCGAGGCCCTGATGCATGATGGAAAGGCCTTGCAGTCAGCTACCAGCCACTTCTTCGGAAGCGCATTCCCGGATGCATTTGGCATCAAGTACGTAGACAAGGATGGAAAATTAAAGAGCGTATACGAGACTTCCTGGGGATGGTCAACAAGAAGTATCGGAGCCCTGATTATGGTTCACAGTGATGATGACGGCTTGGTATTGCCACCACACGTTGCACCGATCGAGTGTCGCGTAATCCCGGTTGCCCAGCACAAGGAAGGTGTCCTTGACCGTGCAAATGAGCTCCTGGCAGAACTTAAGGCAGCAGGATATCGCGTAAATATTGATGATTCCGAGAAGAGCCCGGGATGGAAATTCTCTGAGCAGGAGATCGTAGGAATCCCAACCCGTATTGAGATCGGACCAAAGGATATTGAAAACAATCAGGCAGTGATTGTACGTAGAGATACTCGTGAGAAATATTTTGTTCCTTTGGATGAGATTACTGTAAAACTTCGTGAGATCTTAGAGCAGATGCAGGAGGATATGTACCATCGTGCAGAGGAATTCCTTTTGAACCATATTGATACAGCAACCAATATGGACGACATGAAAGAGAAATTCAATGCCAACAGAGGATTTGTAAAGGCTTGCTGGTGCGGAGATCCTGAGTGTGAGGACGAAGTAAAGGCAGCAACCGGCGGAGCGGCAACCAGATGCTTGATCGAGGATGAAGACATGATTTCAGATACCTGTATTTGGTGCGGAAAACCTGCAAAACACATGGCTTATTGGGGCAAATCTTACTAGGATAGACTTTATTAGGATAAATCTTATTAGGAATTTATATGAAAATTAACTTACCGGAAAAAGTAAATCAAATCATACATAAGCTACAGGCGAATGGTTATGAGGCCTATGCGGTGGGAGGCTGTGTCAGAGACTCTCTTTTGGGCAGGCAGCCTGAGGATTGGGATATTACCACCTCGGCCCTGCCGGAAGAAACCAAGGCCTTGTTTTCCCATACCTTTGATACGGGGATTGAGCATGGTACCGTGACCGTCTTGCTCGATAAGGACAGCTTCGAGGTTACAACCTACCGGATTGATGGAAAGTATGAAGATAGCAGGCACCCTAAGGAGGTTACCTTTACCAGGAGCCTTACAGAGGACTTGCTGCGCAGAGATTTTACCATTAATGCCATGGCTTATAATGATGACTCTGGTATTATTGATAAGTTCGGAGGATTTAAAGACCTGGCAGACCACCGCATCCGCTGCGTAGGAAAAGCGGAGGAACGCTTCTCGGAGGATGCCCTAAGAATTCTCCGTGGCGTCCGCTTTGCGGCTCAGCTTAATTTTGATATTGACCCGGCTACCAAGGTGGGGATGCGAAAACTGGCCCCTACGCTGGCAAATATCAGTGCTGAGAGGATCCAGGTGGAACTTGTTAAAATGCTATGCGGCAAGAATCCGGAACGCCTACGAGAAGCTTATGAGCTTGGTATCACAAAAGTCTTCCTTCCGGAATTTGATAAAATGATGGAGACTAGTCAGGAGAATCCCCATCATATGTATTCTGTGGGAGACCATACCATACATGCAATCTGCAATGTGCCGGCAGACAAGGTCCTTCGCCTGACCATGCTTTTGCATGATGTTGGGAAACCGGGCATGAAGACCATGGACCAGGATGGTATTGCCCATTTTCCGGCCCATCCTCTCCTGGGGGCGCATATGGCAAGGGAGATCATGCACCGCTTGAAGTTTGACAACGACACCTTGAAGAAGGTGACAAGGCTGGTGGAGGTCCATGACTACCGGATGCCTGCGACTCCTAAAAATGTACGCCGTGCCATGAATGAAATCGGGGAGGACCTATTCCCCTACTATATTCAGGTAAGAAGAGCCGATGCTTTGGCGCAAAGTGACTATAAGAGGCAGGAGAAGCTAGAAACGATTGGCCAGATCGAGGCAATCTATAAGGAGACCCTAGCCTTGGGACACTGTGTTTCTTTAAAAGACCTGGCAGTTACCGGGAGTGATCTCATCGCAGCCGGAATGACTCCGGGAAAAGAAATCGGAGAGACCCTAAGGCGCTTGCTTGACTTGGTGATCGAAGAACCTGAGCTAAATACCAAAGAAGAACTTTTAAAACGATGTAAATAAGCTTCCATCAGGTAATCTCTAAAAAAGATCTCAATAAAATTGAAAATTCATGGTCCCTTCTCTGCGAGCTTGACAAGATATTGTATCTTATCAAAATAAATGACACAAGAGGGCGAAAAAACCTTGAAAAATCAAGGAAAACCGCGATTTTTTTACTTGACAACTCATATAAGAATCGTATATAACTGATACATAGGCGCTTTCGCAGATTGTTCAGGCGAAGGCCGAGCGGATATCAGTTATATGTAGATATTGAGAGATCCTATGAAGATAACAAAGAGGAGGAAGTAAATCCATGAACAAAACTGAGTTGGTAGCAGCAATTGCAGATAGTGCTGAGATTTCCAAGAAGGATGCGGAGAAGGCTTTAAAGGCATTTGTTGACGTAGTAACAGAAGAACTTAAGAAAGATAATAAAGTACAGATCGTAGGCTTTGGTACATTTGAGACAAGCCAGAGAGCAGCAAGAGAGGGAAGAAATCCTCAGACAGGTAAGACAATGAAGATTGAAGCTTGCAAGGCTCCAAAGTTCAAGGCTGGTAAGGCTTTAAAGGATGCACTTAACTAATCGTTTCGATAGTTGCATGATAGAGAAGGCAGGGAGTTAGATACTCTCTGCCTTTTATTTGACATAAGGGAGAACTATAAAATGAGATTGGATAAATTTTTGAAGGTGTCAAGGTTGATCAAGCGTCGGACCGTTGCCAATGAGGCTTGTGATGCAGGCAGGGTCCTGGTAAATGGGAATGTAGCCAAGGCTTCCGTAAAGGTCAAACCGGGAGACGTGATTGAAATTCAATTCGGAATGAAGACCGTGAAGGTGGAAGTATTGGATATTAAGGATACGACCAAGAAGGAAGAGGCCGGAGACTTGTTTAAATATCTCTAGGGATATTCTGTAGAACCTTACAACACAAGCTGTTGCGGGCAGAAGCTTGTTTAGGTACAAGGTCTTGTGCCAGGGGCTTTTGGAGTCCTTGGAAATATTGATAATTTGGGGGAATGGACCGCAAAATTTCTACATATTGCACAGGCCTGATTTTGAGAGAATTTCTTGAAATTGATCCGGAAAAAAGATATGATAGAAATAATTTAGGAATAAAGGTCGGTAGGGGTGCCGGCAGAGTATAAAGGTGAGTATAAGATGAATAAGGATAGACGCAAAAGGTCTAGGAGAAGGCGAAGTAGCAGACGTGCTTCCGGTCAGACCATCAGTGTGTTGAGCATTTGCGCGGTGGTGGTACTGCTGATTGTTATGGTATCGGTAAGCAGTATAACCTTGCAGGCTAAGGATAAGTCCTTGGCGGCTCAGGAGACAGAGCTTAAAGAACAGATAGAGACAGAAAAGGCCCGCTCGGAAGAGATCGATGAGTTAGAAGAGTATGTAAGTACGGATGAATATATTGAGAGCGTGGCAAAGGAAAAACTGGGATTGGTACACGAAGGAGAGATCGTGTTTAAGTCGGAATAAGAATGGGGCTTTGGGAAGAGATTCCTAAGGCCCCTTTCCTTCGTGCAAATAGGAGAGGCTTGTGTATAAGAAAATAAAAAAATATATAGAAGAGCAGCAGATGCTAAAAAAAGGAGATCGGCTTGTCGTTGGTATTTCCGGAGGGGCGGATTCCGTATGCCTGACCCACATATTGTGGAGATTAAAGCAGGACTATTCCCTGTCTTTGGTGGCAGTCCATGTCCATCATGGCCTGCGGGGAGAAAGTGCCGGGGCAGATGCGAAATTTTCCGAGGAATTTTGTAGGCGGCTTCAAATCCCTTTTCGTTTATTTGAGGAGGATGTAAAAGCCTATGCCGGGGCCCATGGACTTACGGTGGAAGAAGCAGGGAGAAATGTAAGACGGCGTATATTTGAGGAGGTTTCAGTCTCTTTGGAAGAAGAGGCGGCCACTGAAAAAGCAGGAAGCCTTGAGGGCAAGGGCGGCCGGGGGAATGTAAAAATCGCCCTGGCCCACCATAAAAATGACAATGCAGAGACCCTGCTTTGGAATCTGTGTCGGGGGACGGGCCTTCGGGGCCTGGGAGGCATTTCTCCTGTAGAAGGCAGATATATTCGCCCCCTGCTTGGAGTAAGCCGTCGGGAAATTGAAAACTATTTAAGCCGGGAGAATCTGGCCTACCGGACAGATGAGACCAATGAGGAAGACCATTATACCAGGAATAAAATCAGGCACCATGTAATCCCCTACTTAGAACAAGAGTTAAATGAGCAGGCAGTGGACCACATGTCAGAGCTTGCAAGACAAATGCGGGTCCTGGAAGAATATGTTGGGAAACAGGTGGAGGAAAACTTATCAGCCTGCTTTGAAATCCAGGAAACAGAAGGGGCCTATAAGAAGGGGATCCTGTTTGAAGAAGCCTTTGGGCAAATAGAGGATGCCCTAAAGCCCTATATGTTGCAAAAAATAATGCAGGAAATGACCGGAAAACAAAAGGACATTGGCGGGAAGCATATAGAGATTTTGGGAGATTTAATCCGGCGCCAGGTGGGAAAACGAGTGGAACTTCCTTATGGACTCAAGGCCCGAAGGGGCTATGAGGGCCTGGAATTTGAAATAGGAGTAAGCCCTAGAAGGCTTCCGGAAGATACAGAGGATTTGTGGGCAATCCGTACATTTCCAAGGGAAGCAGGCCCTGTATTATTTCCGAAAAGCATCTACACGAAATGGTTTGATTATGATATAATAACCAGTGCTGTTACGATTCGACACAGAACGACAGGAGATTACATTACCATAAATAAAGAGGGAAGGACCCAGACACTGAAACAATTTTTTGTTAACCAGAAGATCCCGGCAGACAAGAGGGATGAGATCTGGCTTGTGGCCGATGGGCACCATATTTTATGGGTCGTTGGATATAGACAGAATCAATTTTATCAGATAACAGAGGAAACCAGACAGGTGCTGGAGATTACATTTCGCGGAGGAGAAAACAATGGCAGAGAGAATTAAAGTTTTGGTACCGGAAGAAGAAGTGAATCAAAGAATTAAGGATCTTGGAGCACAGATCAGCAAGGATTATGAAGGAAAACAGATCCATATGATCTGTATTTTAAAGGGTGGCGTATTCTTTATGTGCGAGTTGGCAAAGAGAATCAGCGTTCCTGTAACTATGGATTTTATGAGCGTAAGCAGTTACGGAGACGGAACAGTTTCCAGTGGTGTCGTTCGTATTGCAAAGGATTTAGATGAGTCCCTGGAAGGAAAAGATGTCTTGATCGTGGAGGATATCATTGATTCCGGAAGAACTCTTTATTATCTTATCGACGTGCTTCAGAAGAGAAATCCAAACAGCATCAAGCTTTGTACCCTTCTTGACAAGCCGGAGCGCCGTGTGAAGGATGTTAAGGTGGATTATGTGGGACTTGATATTCCGGATGAATTTGTAGTAGGATTCGGCCTTGACTACATGCAGAAATATAGAAACCTTCCATACATCGGAGTAGTGGAAGGTGTAGAGTAGGAAGGAGTAACACAATTTGGATAATAAAAGAACCAGAGGGATGGGTGGAGCCGGCCTAGTAATTATTTTGCTTGCTGTATTTGCAGTGCTCTGGCTCACCAACCAATTTGAATCCAGGGAGCATACCATTAGCTGGAGCCAGTTTGAGGAATTGGTTAAGAAAGATGATGTTTCCTTTGTGGTCCTACATCAGAATAAAAGCGTGCCCACCGGGCGGCTGGAGATTACCTTAAATGAATCGACAGACGATGATGACACCCTCCGTTATCTCTATGTTTCTGATGTAAATGAGATCCAGGATTACTTAAAAGAAAAGAATATAGAATACCAGATGACCGATGTGCCGCAGGATGGTGTGATTTCTACAACGATCGTACCTTTGGTGATCACCATCATAGCTGTATTTTTACTCTTTATGCTTATGAACCGTCAGGGAGCCGGCGGAGCCAATGCCAAGGCGATGAACTTTGGAAAGAGCCGGGCAAGATTAAGCTCTCCGAAAGATAAGAAGGTTACATTTGCAGATGTGGCAGGTCTTAAGGAAGAGAAGGAAGACCTAGAGGAGATTGTAGACTTCCTTAGCAATCCTAAAAAATATACCCAGGTGGGAGCAAGAATCCCCAAGGGAGTCCTCTTGGTGGGACCTCCGGGAACCGGTAAGACCCTGCTGGCAAAGGCAGTAGCAGGAGAGGCGGGCGTTCCTTTCTTTACTATTTCCGGATCAGATTTTGTAGAAATGTTTGTAGGTGTAGGTGCTTCCCGTGTCCGTGATCTTTTCGAGGATGCCAAGCAGAATGCTCCTTGCATTATCTTTATTGACGAGATCGATGCCGTAGCCAGACGCAGAGGAACCGGTATGGGCGGCGGCCACGACGAGAGAGAGCAGACCTTAAACCAGTTACTGGTAGAGATGGATGGTTTTGGTGTCAACGAAGGCATTATCGTTATGGCAGCAACCAACCGTGTGGATATTTTGGATCCGGCTATTTTAAGACCGGGAAGATTTGACCGTAAGGTCATGGTGGGAAGACCGGATGTGCAGGGACGTCTGGAAATCTTGAAGGTTCATGCCAAGGGCAAGCCTTTAAGCGAAGAGATTGATCTTAAGCAGATTGCCCAGACGACCGCAGGATTTGCCGGGGCAGACCTTGAAAACCTTTTAAATGAAGCTGCTATATTGGCAGCAAAGGAAGACCGAGCATATCTTCTTCAGGAGGATATTAAGAAGGCCTTTGTGAAGGTGGGGATCGGTGCTGAGAAAAAGAGCCGGATCATTTCCGATAAGGAAAAAAGGATCACAGCCTTCCATGAAGCGGGACATGCAATCTTGTTCCATGTGCTTCCGGATGTAGGTCCGGTTTACAGCGTATCCATTATTCCTACCGGAGGCGCCGGCGGATATACCATGCCTCTTCCGGAGAATGATGAGATGTATAATACCAAGGGTAAGATGCTGCAGGATATTACAGTTGCCTTGGGCGGCCGTGTTGCGGAGGAAGAAATCTTTGATGACATTACCACAGGAGCTTCCCAGGATATTAAGCAGGCTACAGCCCTGGCTAAATCTATGGTTACCAAGTATGGAATGTCAGAGACGGTTGGTTTGATTAATTATGATAATGAAAATGACGAGGTTTTCATTGGCAGAGACCTGGCGCACAACTCCAGAGGATATGGAGAGAATGTTGCCACTGTGATTGACTCGGAGGTAAAGAGAATTATTGATGAAAGCTATGCCAGAGCAAGACACATTATCCGTAAATATGATGATGTGCTCCATGCCTGCGCAGACCTGCTTTTAGAAAAAGAAAAAATTTCCAGAGAGGAATTTGAGGCACTGTTTCCAGCAGAGGTTTCGGAAGAATAATCCGTAGGAATCAAAGTCGGGGGAGTTTTTAAACCGGCAGCATTATATAGGGAAACAGTTTGCGAGAAAACTTCGTGGGACAGCTAAAAGGCTTGCTTCACGAAGTTTTGCCATTAAGAGAGAAAGGGGAAACAATCATGAAGGAGCAAGCACTGTTTTGCGATGGAACTTCGGAATATGTATTTCCACCGGAACCAGATGCCTATGCAACAGTTACTTTGCGGTTTCGAACAGGAAGGGATGATGTAGATCACGTTTGGTTAGTGACAAAAGACGGACGCTATGAGCTCGGAAAGGAACATTCCTGGGGAGCTTTTGACTATTATCATGTCTGTAAAGAATTAGACCAAAAGGCTTTTCGCTATTATTTTGAAATACAAGCCGGGGAGGAGACTCGCTACTATAACCAGTATGGGGTGACAGAGGAAGTCCTTCCGATCTATGATTTTATCATCGTTCCGGGTTTTTCTACTCCCGATTGGGCCAAGGGAGCAGTCATGTATCAAATTTATACGGACCGCTTTTTTAACGGAGATGAAACCAATGATGTAGAGGATAGGGAGTACTACTACATCGGAGATTACAGTGTCCGGGTAAAGAACTGGGATAAATATCCGGCCAGCATGGGAGTGAGAGAATTCTACGGCGGAGACTTGCAGGGGGTCAAAGACAAGTTGGATTATCTGCAGAATCTAGGGGTGGAAGTCATTTACTTTAATCCCCTCTTTGTATCGCCATCCAATCATAAATATGATATTCAGGATTATGACTATATCGATCCCCATTTTGGAAAGATCGTGGAAGATGGGGGAGAGGTTTTAGCAGAGGGAGATACCAGCAATAAAAATGCTACAAAATACCAAAAGCGGGTGACGGATTATAAGAATCTGGAAGCCAGCAATAGTTTTTTTGCTGAACTGGTGGAGGAAATCCACCGCCGGGGTATGAAGGTAATCTTGGACGGTGTTTTCAACCACTGCGGTTCCTTTAATAAGTGGATGGACAGAGAGTGCATTTACGAAGGGAAAAAAGGCTACGAGCCGGGAGCCTATGTATCGGCAGATAGTCCTTACAGAGATTTCTTTGGTTTCTTCGGTGAGGAGGCCTGGCCTTACAATCCCAATTACGATGGCTGGTGGGGCCATGATACCCTGCCTAAGCTAAATTATGAGGCTTCTGAAAATTTGGAAGACTATATTTTAAATATTGGAAGAAAATGGGTTTCAGAACCCTATAATGTAGATGGCTGGAGACTGGATGTGGCGGCAGACTTAGGCCACAGCCCGGAGTACAACCACGAATTTTGGAAGAAATTTAGAAATGCCGTCAAGGAAGCAAATCCCAATGCCATTATCCTGGCGGAACACTATGGAGATCCGGCAGAATGGCTAAAGGGAGATGAGTGGGACAGCGTCATGAATTATGATGCCTTCATGGAACCCCTCACATGGTTCCTCACCGGTATGGAAAAGCACAGTGATGAGTACCGGGGAGATATGCTGAACAATGCAGATAATTTCATCAAGGCCATGGGTCATCACATGTCCCGCATGCTGACCCCTTCCTTGCAGGTGGCTATGAATGAATTGTCCAATCACGATCATTCCAGGTTCCTGACCAGAACCAATCATGTGACCGGACGAGTGGCAAATCTCGGACCGGAGGCTGCCAATAAGAATGTGGATCTGGCAGTTATGAGAGAGGCAGTGGTTATGCAAATGACCTGGCCGGGAGCACCGACCCTTTACTATGGAGATGAAGCCGGGGTTTGCGGATTTACAGATCCGGACAACCGCCGCACCTATCCTTGGGGACGGGAAGATCAGGAATTGATTGATTTCCACCGGGAAATGATAAAAATCCACAAGGCCTTCTCTTGCCTTAGAACCGGATGCATCAGACACCTCTATCTGGATTATGGAATCATTGCCTATGGCAGGTTTCAGGACAAGGAACAAATCATTGTAGTTGTAAACAACCGACCGGAATGGGCCCAGGTTACCGTTCCGGTATGGCAGGCAGAGGTTCCTATGAAATGTACCTTGAATCGCTTGATGTATACCTATGAGAATGGCTACACCAACCAGTACGAAGAGTACAATGTGGAGCGTGGAGAGATGGTAGTCAATATGGGAGCCAAGTCGGCCCTTGTCTTGACAAGACTTTAAAATAAAAAAATAAAAATCCTTTCGGTGGAGTGACCCCGCCGGAAGGATTTTTTTGTTAGAAAAAAACTTGAAAAAATCGTTGACAAGGTGGGTTTCTTGTGCTATGGTTAAAAATGCACTATTGTGGAATGCTATGCTATGGTGGTTTTAGTATATTCACTAAAAAATGAATGAGGAGTGAAACGTCAAATGGAGAAAAACAGAATTCGCCCAATGAAAAGCGGAAGAAGTTCACGTATGAGCTATTCCAGACAAAAAGAAGTTCTTCAGATGCCTAATTTGATCGAGGTTCAGACAGATTCCTATAAGTGGTTTCTTGAACAGGGATTAAACGAAGTATTTGATGATATTTCCCCTATTTCTGATTATAGTGGAAAGTTTAGCCTGGAATTTGTGGGATTCACCTTGTGCGAGGACGACGTGAAATACACAATTGAAGAGTGTAAGGAACGTGACGCTACATTTGCGGCACCGCTGAAGGTTAAGGTAAGACTTCATAATAGAGAAACCGACGAGATCAACGAACATGAGATTTTCATGGGAGACCTGCCACTGATGACAGCCACAGGTACTTTCGTGATCAACGGAGCAGAACGTGTTATCGTAAGCCAGTTAGTACGTTCTCCTGGTATTTATTATGCTATCGGACATGATAAGATCGGTAAAGAATTGTACTCAGCTACAGTCATCCCAAACCGTGGTGCCTGGTTAGAGTATGAGACTGACTCCAATGACGTTTTTTATGTAAGAGTAGATAGAACAAGAAAGGTGCCGATTACTGTACTTATCAGAGCTTTAGGTATCGGAACCAATCCTGAGATCATTGAATTATTTGGTGAAGAGCCAAAGATTCTTGCAAGTTTTGAGAAGGATGCTGCAAGCAACTATCACGAAGGTCTTCTTGAATTATATAAGAAGATCCGCCCGGGTGAGCCTTTGGCCATTGATAGTGCCGAGAGCTTGATCACCAGCATGTTCTTCGACGCAAGACGTTATGATCTTGCAAAGGTAGGTAGATACAAATTCAATAAGAAACTGGCTCTTAAGAATCGTATCACCGGTCATGTCTTGGCAGAAGATGTGGCAAGTGCAATCACAGGCGAAGTGATCGCAGAAGCCGGAACCAAGATTACAAGAGATCTTGCAAAGGAAATTCAGAATGCTGCAGTTCCATATGTATGGCTTGAGCAGGAAGAGAGCGAGAGAAATATTAAGGTACTTTCCAACTTAATGGTAGATCTTCAGGCAGTTTGCGATATTGATCCTGAGGAAGTTGGAGTTACTGAGCAGGTTTATTATCCGGTATTGGAAGGCCTTTTAGAGGAGACCGCCGGGGATATCGAGGCTCTTAAGGACGCAATTAAGAGAGATATCCATGACCTGATTCCAAAGCATATTACAAAAGAAGATATCCTGGCATCTATTAACTACAATATTCATCTTGAGTATGGTGTGGGAAATGATGACGATATCGACCACTTGGGAAATAGACGTATTCGTTCTGTAGGTGAGTTGCTGCAGAATCAGTACAGAATCGGACTGTCAAGATTAGAGCGTGTGGTTCGTGAGAGAATGACCACTCAGGATCCGGAGACTGTATCACCACAGTCCCTCATTAACATTAAACCGGTAACAGCTGCAGTGAAGGAATTCTTCGGTTCTTCACAGCTGTCACAGTTCATGGATCAGAACAACCCATTGGGAGAGTTGACTCACAAGAGACGTCTTTCCGCCCTTGGACCAGGTGGTTTGTCAAGAGACCGTGCCGGATTCGAGGTACGAGATGTACACTATTCTCACTATGGAAGAATGTGCCCGATTGAGACTCCTGAAGGACCAAACATCGGTCTTATCAACTCTTTGGCTTGCTATGCAAGAATCAATGAGTATGGATTTGTTGAGGCTCCTTATCGTAAGATCAACCATGATGATCCAAAGAACCCGGTAGTAACAGACGAAGTTGTTTATATGACTGCCGATGAAGAAGATAACTATCATGTAGCCCAGGCGAATGAGCAGTTAGATGAAGAAGGACATTTCGTTCGTAAGAATGTATCCGGTCGTTATCGTGAAGAGACACAGGAATATGAGAGAAGCAAATTTGACTATATGGACGTATCTCCTAGAATGGTATTCTCTGTAGCTACAGCCCTCATTCCTTTCCTTCAGAACGATGATGCTAACCGAGCTTTGATGGGATCAAACATGCAGCGTCAGGCCGTACCTCTTCTCTTTACAGAGGCTCCTGTTGTAGGAACCGGTATGGAAGAAAAGTCTGCAGTAGACTCCGGTGTAGCTGTAGTAGCTACAGAAGCGGGTGTGGTAGAACGTTCTACATCTACTGAGATTACAATCCGCGAGGATGATGGAAAGCTTCACAAGTATAAGCTTACTAAGTTTATGCGAAGCAACCAGAGCAACTGCTACAACCAGAGACCGATTGTCTTCAAGGGAGACAGAGTAGAAGCCGGAGAAGTAATCGCAGACGGAGCATCTACCTCCCAGGGAGAGATGGCTCTTGGAAAGAATCCATTGATTGGATTTATGACTTGGGAAGGATATAACTACGAGGATGCGGTACTTTTAAGTGAGCGTCTGGTAGCGGAAGATGTATATACTTCTATTCATATTGAGGAATATGAGGCAGAGGCACGTGATACCAAGCTTGGACCGGAGGAGATTACCCGCGATATCCCAGGTGTCGGTGACGAGGCCTTAAAGAACTTAGATGAGAGAGGAATCATCCGTGTAGGAGCAGAAGTTCGTGCCGGAGATATCCTGGTAGGTAAGGTAACTCCTAAGGGAGAGACAGAACTTACAGCAGAAGAACGTTTGCTTCGTGCGATTTTCGGAGAGAAGGCTCGTGAAGTAAGAGATACTTCCCTGAAAGTACCTCATGGAGAGTACGGTATCGTTGTAGATGCCAAGGTGTTTGCAAGAGATAACGGAGACGAGTTATCTCCTGGAGTAAATCAGTCAGTACGTATTTATATCGCTCAGAAGAGAAAGATTTCTGTAGGTGATAAGATGGCCGGACGTCATGGTAACAAGGGTGTCGTTTCCCGTGTGCTCCCTGTAGAAGATATGCCGTTTTTGCCAAATGGTCGTCCTCTGGATATCGTATTGAACCCTCTGGGTGTACCATCACGTATGAATATCGGTCAGGTGCTTGAGATTCACTTGTCACTGGCCGCAAAAGCATTAGGATTTAATATCGCTACACCGATTTTCGACGGTGCAGACGAGAATGATATTATGGATACTCTGGACCTGGCAAATGACTATGTCAACTTAAGCTGGGAAGAGTTTGAGGCAAAACATAAAGAAGAACTTCATCCGGATGTTTTGACCTATCTTTATGAGAATAGAGACCACAGAAAATTGTGGAAGGGTGTTCCGATCTCCAGAGACGGAAAGGTTCGCTTGAGAGACGGACGTACCGGAGAGTATTTCGATAGCCCGGTAACCATCGGACACATGCATTACTTAAAGCTCCATCACTTGGTTGATGATAAGATCCATGCCCGTTCCACAGGTCCTTACTCACTGGTTACACAGCAACCACTGGGTGGTAAAGCTCAGTTCGGTGGACAGCGTTTCGGAGAGATGGAGGTTTGGGCACTGGAGGCTTACGGTGCATCTTACACCTTACAGGAGATCTTAACTGTAAAATCCGATGACGTTGTAGGACGTGTTAAGACATACGAGGCTATTATCAAGGGCGAGAATATTCCGGAACCAGGCGTTCCAGAGTCCTTTAAGGTATTGTTAAAAGAGCTTCAGTCTTTGGGATTGGATGTACGCGTTCTTCACAACAATGAAGAAGTTGAAATCAGAGAGAGCGTTGACAGCGGAAATACTGATTTTAGATCCATTATTGAAGGAGACAGCAGAAGACATCGTGACAATGAGAATTTTGCGGCTCATGGATATACCCAGCAGGAGATCATGGGTGACGAGATCGTGGACGTTCAGGAAGAAGATGAAGAAGACGATGACGATATGAGCTTTGAAAATGATTTTGCAGAATTCGAAGAATTTGACGACGAAGAATAGGAAGGGGTGCCAATATGCCGGAAAATAATAACGAAACATACCAGCCAATTACCTTTGACGCCATTAAAATTGGTCTGGCATCACCTGAGAAGATTTTAGAGTGGTCTAAGGGCGAGGTTACCAAGCCCGAGACCATCAACTATAGAACTTTAAAACCAGAGCGAGACGGACTTTTCTGCGAGAAGATTTTCGGACCTAGCAAGGACTGGGAGTGTCACTGCGGAAAGTACAAGAAGATCCGCTATAAGGGTGTAGTCTGCGACAAGTGTGGCGTTGAAGTTACAAAGTCCAGCGTACGTCGTGAGCGCATGGGACATATTGCTCTGGCAGCACCGGTTTCCCATATCTGGTATTTTAAGGGAATTCCTAGCCGTATGGGATTGATTCTTGATATTTCACCAAGAATTCTTGAGAAGGTATTATATTTTGCTTCTTATATCGTATTAGATGCCGGAGATACAGACCTTATGTACAAGCAGGTACTGTCAGAGGCTGAGTACCAGGAAGCATATGAGAAGTGGGGAAGCGGCGCTTTCCGTGTAGGTATGGGTGCTGAGTCCATCAAACAGCTTCTCGAGGAGATCGACTTAGAGGCTGAGTACAAGGAATTAACAGAGGGCTTAGAAGGAGCCAGCGGACAGAAGCGTGCAAGAATTGTAAAGCGTCTGGAAGTAGTGGAAGCTTTCCGTGAGTCGGGAAATAAGCCGGAATGGATGATCATGACCAACATCCCTGTAATTCCGCCGGATCTTAGACCTATGGTACAGCTTGACGGTGGACGTTTTGCGACTTCCGATTTGAATGACCTGTATCGTAGAATTATCAACAGAAATAACCGTTTGAAGAGACTCCTTGAACTGGGAGCTCCGGATATTATCGTTAGAAATGAAAAGAGAATGCTGCAGGAAGCAGTAGACGCCCTGATCGATAATGGACGTCGTGGCCGTCCGGTTACAGGACCTGGAAACAGAGCCTTAAAATCCCTGTCCGATATGCTCAAGGGTAAATCCGGACGTTTCCGTCAGAACCTCTTAGGAAAGCGTGTTGACTACTCTGGTCGTTCCGTTATCGTAGTAGGACCGGAACTTAAGATTTACCAGTGTGGTCTTCCAAAAGAAATGGCTATCGAGCTTTTCAAGCCATTTGTTATGAAAGAGCTGGTTCAGAACGGAACTGCACACAATATTAAGAATGCAAAGAAGATGGTAGAAAGACTTCAGCCGGAAGTTTGGGATGTTCTGGAAGAAGTAATTAAAGAGCACCCGGTTATGTTAAACCGTGCCCCCACTCTTCACCGTCTTGGTATTCAGGCCTTCGAGCCAATCCTTGTAGAAGGAAAGGCTATTAAGCTTCATCCATTGGTTTGTACCGCTTTCAACGCCGATTTCGACGGAGACCAGATGGCTGTACATCTTCCATTGTCAGTAGAAGCTCAGGCAGAGTGCCGCTTTATGTTGCTTTCACCAAACAACCTCTTGAAGCCTTCCGATGGTGGCCCGGTAGCCGTTCCGTCTCAGGATATGGTCCTTGGTATTTACTACCTGACCCAGGAAAGACCTGGATCTAAGGGCGAGGGTATGGCATTTAAGAGTTTAAATGAAGCCATTCTTGCTTATGAGAATAAGGCAGTTACCTTGCACTCGCGTGTAAAGGTACGTGTTACAAAGACTCTTCCAAGCGGAGAAGAGAAAACCGGTATCGTGGAATCTACCGTAGGACGTTTCTTATTTAATGAGATTATTCCACAGGATCTTGGATTTGTAGACCGTGAGCCGGAAGAGAATAAGCTTCTTTTGGAAGTAGACTTCCTGGTTGGTAAGAAGCAGTTAAAACAGATCTTGGAGAAAGTTATTAATACCCACGGAGCAACAGCTACAGCAGAAGTATTGGATGCTGTAAAATCCATCGGTTACAAATATTCTACAAGAGCAGCCATGACCGTATCTGTCTCAGATATGACTGTGCCGCCGGAGAAGCCGCAGATCATTGCAGAGGCGCAGGAGACTGTAGATAAGATCACAAAGAACTTTAAGCGTGGACTTATCACAGAGGAAGAGCGTTATAAAGAAGTTGTTGAGACTTGGAAAGCCAGCGATGATAAGCTTACCAAGGCCCTCTTAGACGGACTTGATAAATATAATAACATCTTCATGATGGCGGATTCCGGAGCCCGTGGATCTGATAAGCAGATCAAACAGCTTGCAGGAATGCGTGGACTTATGGCTGATACAACCGGACGTACCATTGAGTTGCCTATCAAGTCTAACTTCCGTGAAGGACTGGACGTTTTGGAGTACTTTATGTCCGCCCATGGAGCTAGAAAGGGAATGTCAGATACAGCGCTTCGTACAGCCGATTCCGGATATTTGACCAGACGTTTGGTAGACGTATCTCAGTCTCAGATCATTCACGACATTGACTGCTGTGAGAACGCACCGGAGATCCCGGGAATGTACGTAAGTGCATTTATGGATGGAAACGAGGAAATCGAGGGATTGCAGGAGCGTATTACAGGACGTTATATCTGCGAGGATATCAAGGACGCAGAGGGAAATGTACTTGTAAAAGCAAACCACATGGTAACTCCAAAGCGTGCAGAACTCATTATGAAGAAGGGTGTGGACGAAAAGGGAGAGCCTCTTACAAAGATTAAGATTCGTACCGTTCTTACCTGCCGTTCCCATAATGGTGTTTGTGCAAAATGTTACGGAGCCAACATGGCAACCGGAGAGTCTGTACAGGTTGGTGAGGCAGTTGGTATTATCGCTGCCCAGTCCATCGGTGAGCCGGGAACACAGCTTACTATGAGAACCTTCCATAGTGGTGGTGTAGCCGGAAATGATATCACCCAGGGTCTTCCCCGTGTCGAGGAGCTTTTGGAGGCAAGAAAACCAAAGGGACTTGCCATTATCACAGAGTTTGGCGGTATTGCAAATATCAGCGATACCAAGAAGAAACGAGAGATCATTGTAACAAATGAAGAAACCGGAGAGTCTAAGGCATATTTGATTCCTTACGGATCACGTATCAAGATTCAGGACGGTGTCCGCTTAGAGGCCGGTGATGAACTGACAGAAGGTTCTGTAAATCCGCATGATATCCTTAGAATTAAGGGACTTCGTGCAACCCAGGATTACCTTCTTAGAGAGGTTCAGAGAGTATACCGCCTTCAGGGTGTAGAAATCAACGATAAGCATATCGAAGTAATTGTTCGTCAGATGTTAAAGAAGATCCGAATCGAGGAAGCCGGAGATACAGGATTCCTTCCGGGAACAAACGTAGATATCTTAGAGTTCGAGGATAAGAATGCAGAGCTTGTTGCAGAAGGCAAGGAGCCGGCAACCGGAGAGCAGATCGTACTTGGTATTACCAAGGCTTCTCTTGCAACCAATTCCTTCTTATCGGCAGCTTCCTTCCAGGAGACCACCAAGGTTCTGACAGAAGCAGCGATCAAGGGTAAGGTTGATCCATTGGTAGGATTAAAAGAGAATGTAATTATCGGTAAGCAGATTCCTGCAGGTACCGGAATGAGAAGATATCGTGATGTTAAGCTCAGCACAGAGTTTGAGGAGACAGATGAACTTTCTTTTGAGGAAGACGATTTCGATGAAGATGCTTTTGATGCCAATGACTTTGGCGGAGAAGAACTCTTCTTTGATGAAATGGATGATGCAGAGGACGCAGAAGACGTTTTAGAAGACGAAAGCGAAGAGGTTTCTGAAGAAGAACCTGTCATCACAGAATAAAACTTAAGCAAGTAAAAAAGACCAAGGAAAGCAATTTCTTTGGTCTTTTTTTGTGCAATTGTTTATCATTTTGAAACAATACTGCTATTGACAATCATTATCAACAAGACTATAATTACTTTGCAAATGATAATTAATATCGTTTAAAGGAGGCGAATCATGAGTAGTGAAAATAGGCTGGATCACGTCATCCGAGAATTAAGAGACAGCGGATGCCGGATTACGCCACAGAGAAGAATGCTGATTCGCATTATCCTGGAGAACGAATACTCTTCCTGTAAAGAGATCTATTTTGCGGCTAAGCAATTGGATGACAAGGTAGGCCTCGCCACCGTTTATCGGACGGTACAGCTATTGGAAGACATGGAACTCATTCATAAAGAAATGGTAGTACACGTTTGATTTGCAAAGGAGGTTGGATTTATGCCTATTACTATGGTTAACATCGGAGAAGTTAACAGGATCAAAAGAATTAGTGGCAGTGAAGAGGTGAAGCGTTTTTTGGCAAACCTGGGATTTGTTGTGGATGCAGAGGTGAGTGTTGTGTCTTCGATCGGGGGCAACGTCATCGTCAATGTTAAGGATTCCAGAGTGGCAGTAAACGCTGATATGGCAAGACATATCTACGTCTAGGGATGCAGATATAGAGGTCAAAAGATGCATGAGTTATTAAAGAAAGGAGAATGGTTATGACTTTAGGAGACGCAAAAGTAGGCAGTACTGTAGTTGTAACAAAGATTGAGGGAGACGGTGCTTACAAACGTCGAATTATGGACATGGGCATCACAAAGGGAAGTGAACTTTACATTCGAAAAGTTGCTCCTTTGGGAGATCCTGTGGAAATTACAGTTCGTGGATATGAGCTCTCTGTTCGTAAGGCCGATGCAGCCTGCGTTCAGGTAAAATAATTTCATTTTACATAACCAGTTCACGTGATAGACAATTGAAGGAGGAAGCGAGAAATGGCAATCACAATTGCACTTGCCGGAAACCCTAACTGTGGTAAGACTACCATGTTCAACGCGCTTACAGGTGCCAACCAGTATGTTGGTAACTGGCCGGGGGTTACAGTAGAAAAAAAAGAGGGTAAAATTAAGAGTAAGAAATACAAGGCAGAAGATGTTAAGGTAACTGACCTTCCGGGTATTTACTCTTTATCTCCATATACTTTGGAGGAAGTAGTCAGCCGTGACTATATTTTAAATGAGAATCCAGATGTAATCGTGGATCTTGTAGATGCAACGAATATTGAGCGTAACTTATATCTGACAACCCAGTTGATTGAGACAGGTGTTCCTGTAGTGATCGCTCTTAACATGTCAGACTTGTTGGAGAAGAGAGGTATTAAGATTGACACCGAACGCCTTTCCATGCTTCTTGGCTGCCCGATTGTTAAGACTTCTGCCCTAAAGCAGGAAGGTCTTGAGGAATTAATTGATAAGGCAGTAAATGTTGCAAAACAGTCAGATGTAAAATTACCGGGAGAGATTTTTGAAAAAGATCTTGAAGCAGCAGTTACAACTGTAAAAGATGTACTTCCGGAAGCTATTACAGCAGACAAAAAGAGATGGTATGCTGTAAAATTCTTGGAGAATGATAGCAAAGTTATTGAGAGCGTAAACTTAAAAGCCGATGCTACTAAGATTGTGGATGAGCAGAGAAAGGCCATCGAGACAAAAGAAGACGATGATATGGAAAGTATCGTAACAGACCAGCGTTACAGATACATTCAGAAGATCGTTGGAACTGCCGTTCAAAAATCAGCTGACAAGCTTACTGCTTCTGACAAGATCGATCGTATCGTTACCAACCGTGTTTTAGGTATTCCGATCTTTATCGCTGTTATGTGGTTGGTATATTATATTTCCGTAACAACCATCGGAACTCTTGTTACAGACTGGACCAATGATACCTTTGTAGGTGCAATTCAGACAGTTGTCGGAGACTTCCTTACAAATGTAGGTGCCAGTGATTTGATCAACGGATTAGTAGTAGACGGTATCATCGGTGGACTTGGAGCTGTCCTTGGTTTCGTTCCGCAGATGGCAATTTTGTTCCTCTTCCTTTCAATCCTTGAGGATTGCGGATATATGGTACGTATCGCATTCGTTATGGACCGTGTATTTAGACACTTCGGATTATCAGGAAAGAGCTTTATTCCGCTTTTGATTTCCTCCGGATGTGGTATCCCGGGAATCATGGCATCAAAGACGATTGAGCAGGATAACGACAGACGTCTTACTATTATGACAGCTACCTTCATTCCTTGTGGAGCAAAACTTCCGGTTATCGCTATGATGGGTGGAGTAATTGCCGGTGAGGTAGCAGGATATCAGGAGAGTTCCTTTATCGCTCCTCTTATGTACTTCATTGGTATCGTAGCAGTTTTAGTATCAGCAATTATCTTGAAGAAGACAAAACCATTCTCAGGACAGCCGGCACCATTCGTTATGGAGCTTCCACAGTACCATATTCCGCAGGCTAAGACCGTTCTTCTTCACGTTTGGGAGAGACTCAAAGGCTTTATCATCAAGGCCGGTACCATCCTCTTCCTTGCATGTGTAGTTATGTGGTTCCTTGGAGGATTCGGATTTGTTGACGGAAGCTTTGGACTCGTAGAAGACAGTGCAGACAGCTTGATGGCTTTACTTGGAGGTATCATTGCTCCAATCTTTATTCCTCTTGGATTTGGTTCATGGCAGCCGGTTGCAGCATCTATCTCAGGATTTACTGCAAAGGAAGCGATTGTATCAACCATGGGAGTTTTGGCAAATGTATCCGGAGATACAGAGGATGCAGTAAATGTAGCCCAGGGAGTTGCAGCTTGGTTCCCATCAACATTGGCAGCATTTACATTCCTTATGTTCAACCTTCTTGATTCACCTTGCCTTGCAGCTATCGCAACAATGGCAAAGGAAATGCAGTCAAGAAAGTGGTTCTGGTTTGCAATTTTGTTCCAAAATATTTTCGCATACGTAGTATGCTTGATCGTATATCAGATCGGTACACTTGTAACAGGCGGCGGATTTGGAGTAGGTTCTATTGTTGCAATTATTCTCTTGGCAGCAATGTTATTCATGCTCTTTAGACCGGACCCATACAAGGATCAGAAGGTATATTCTAAGCGTTCGGTTAATGCGTAAATAAAAGTATACTTAGAAAATAATTTGCAGGAAGCCGGATGTATTTTACATCTGGCTTTTTGCTTATTGTGAAGGATTGGTGAGGATAATGATAGCAAATGTAATAATCATAGCCTTGATTGCAGCATATTGTATTTATTTGATTCGAAAAATGATTAAAAACTGGAAGGAAGGTAAGAGCCCCGGATGTGCCGGTTGCAGTGGTAGCTGCGGCGGTTCTTGCAGCGGATGTAAGTCTTGCCCACCACCCAAAAAGAAGTAGATATCGCATAGAAAGGCGGAGATAATATGGGAAACTCAACAAGTTCAATGTTCTACGCATTTGGATTATTCTTGGTAATCTATATTGTAGGAGCATCTATTTATCAGCTCTATCTTTGGATCAAGGCCTGGAAGGCAAAAAGAAAAGAGCATATAGACGAATAGCACAAAAGAAAGTTTAAAGAGAAAATACTATGGCAAATATTATCGTTGTATTAATTATAATTATTTTGATGGTCCTTGCCGGGAAAAGTGCCATCAAACATTTTAAGGGGGAAGGGGCTTGCTGTGGCGGTGGCTCCGGAAGCAGTCCTAAGAAGGCCAAGACAAAATTTTTGGATGGCCCTGTAATAGGAAGAAAAACGATCAAAATTTCCGGAATGACCTGCGAGCACTGTGCGGCCAAGGTGACAGAATCCTTGAATGCTCTGGATGGGGTGGTTGCCCATGTCAACCTCAAGGACAAATGCGCGGAAGTATCCTACGACCGACAAATCAACACTTCCGATCTCAAACAGGCAGTGAAAGAAGCCGGCTATGAGGTCCTGGGAATTTCTTAGAAAATTTTTTTGAAGAAAAACATAAAGAAAAATCCGTCAGAAACATTTTACAGATGCTTTTGGCGGATTTTGTTGTATACTATATAAATGCAGATTTATATACAGGAGGTGGAGAGCGTGAAACTACTGATTTTAGCTGTTGTAATTATTTTAGGCCTGGTGGCTTATTTTTCACTAAAAAGTTTAGGCCAGGGAGATGGCAAGGATCCTTCAAAGTCACAGGGATGTGGATGCAATTGTTCTACTTGTTCCGAGGGATGCGGCAGTGCAAAAAATAAAAAAACCAATAGATAAAGAATGTTAAAACATTGTCTTATCTTACGTTGACTTTAGAAAAAGGCCGGCCTATAATTTGACATAGAAAAAAGGGACATCCATTCGTAAAAGTAAAAATTGGGGTAGGGATGTCCTATAAAGAAAGGCTGGGAAATAATATGGATCAAAACAAAGTATCAAGAGTATTAAAGTCAATGGAAGAACATGAGATTCCACAGATGATTATTTCTGATCCGGTGGCAATCTTCTATCTTACAGGAAAGTGGATTATTCCGGGAGAGAGATTACTTGCCTTGTATTTAAATGTAAATGGAAATCACAAACTAGTAATCAATGAACTCTTCCCGCAGGAAAAAGATTTGGGAGTAGAGCTTGTTTGGTATAATGATGTTCAGGATGGAGTAGAGATCCTTAGCAAATTTGTCGACAAGGACAAGGTGATGGGAATCGACAAGACATGGCCGGCAAGATTTTTAATTCGTCTTCAGGAATTAGGCGGAGGCAGCAAATTTGTCAACGCTTCCCCTATTGTTGATTATATTCGTATGGTCAAGGACGAGGGAGAGCAGGAACTTATGAGAAAGTCTTCTCTCATCAACGACCAGGTAATGGAAGAATTGATTCCTTATGTAGGCAAAGGCTATACAGAGAAAGAGTTAAATCAGATCTGCAGAGATATTTATAAGAAGCATGGCTGCGAGGACGTATCCTTTGATCCTATTACTGCCTATGCAAAGGGGGCAGCAGATCCTCATCATGTAACGGATGACTCTAAGGGAAAAAGAGGAGACTGCGTGATTTTGGATATCGGAGGATTTAAAGACAACTATGCTTCCGATATGACAAGAACAGTATTTATCGGAGAAGTTTCCGATAGAGCCAAAGAGATTTACAATATTGTATTAGAAGCAAATCTTAGAGGAATCGCAGCAGCAAAGCCGGGAAACAGAATGTGCGACGTGGATCTGGCAGCAAGAAATTATATCGAAGAGAAGGGATATGGAAAATATTTCACCCACCGTACCGGACACTCCATCGGACTGGAAGATCACGAGTTCGGTGATGTATCTTCTGTAAATGAAGATATTATCCAGGTAGGCCAGTGCTTCTCTGTAGAGCCTGGAATTTATCTGCCGGAAGAAGGCCTGGGAGTTCGTATCGAAGACTTAGTAATCATTACCGAGGACGGATGTGAGGTGCTCAACCACTTTACAAAAGACATTATCGTAGTTCCGGAAGAATAAAAATCTAAGAGAATACTTATAAAAAAATCTAAGAGAATGCCTTGACAACGGGATAAATTAGTAATACTATTATCTAGCGTGCTGTAAAAAGGCATTCTCTTTTTGTGTGCTTTTTTATAAACGCAATGTCAAAGAATGACAAGCAACTTATTACTATCATAGGAGGTGAAACGAAATGCCAACATTTAATCAGTTAGTAAAGAAAGGTCGTCAGACATCTGTAAAGAAGTCTACAGCACCAGCACTTCAGAAGGGATTCAACTCATTGAAGAAGAAGTCTACAAACGTATCTGCACCACAGAAGAGAGGTGTATGTACAGCAGTTAAGACAGCTACCCCTAAGAAGCCTAACTCAGCGCTTAGAAAGATCGCCAGAGTACGTCTTTCTAACGGAATCGAAGTTACAAGCTATATCCCGGGAGAAGGACACAACCTTCAGGAGCATAGTGTTGTATTGATCCGTGGTGGTCGTGTTAAGGACTTGCCAGGTACCAGATACCATATCGTTCGTGGAACACTTGATACAGCAGGTGTTGCAAAGAGACGTCAGGCTCGTTCTAAGTACGGCGCTAAGAGACCAAAAGACGCAAAATAAGATAAGTACTACTATTAAGAACTGTTATTCACGAACAGAACTATGATGTAGTAAGTTGCAAGGTATATATATAATGTATGCCCGGGCAATACACTGTATCATCAGAAAGACACATGTGAGTACCTATGAATTAATCTGTACGCAAAGTACAAATATATTAAGGAGGGAAGAACCGTGCCACGTAAAGGACATACTCAAAAAAGAGACGTATTAGCGGATCCATTATACAACAACAAAGTGGTTACTAAGCTTATCAACAACATTATGCTTGATGGTAAGAAAGGTGTAGCACAGAAGATCGTATATGGCGCATTTGAACAGGTTGCAGAGAAGACCGAGAAGCCAGCACTTGAAGTTTTTGAGGAGGCTATGAACAACATCATGCCAGTACTCGAGGTTAAGGCAAGACGTATCGGTGGAGCAACATACCAGGTGCCTATCGAAGTTAGACCAGACAGAAGACAGGCTCTTGGACTTCGTTGGCTTACAACATTTTCTCGTGCAAGAGGCGAGAAGACCATGAAGGAAAGATTGGCTAACGAGATCATGGATGCAGCAAACAACACTGGTGCATCTGTTAAGAGAAAAGAAGATATGCATAAGATGGCTGAGGCAAATAAGGCATTTGCTCACTATCGTTTCTAATTTATTTAGGAGGCAATAATGGCTGGAAGAGAATACCCATTAGAGAGAACCAGAAATATTGGTATTATGGCTCATATCGATGCTGGTAAGACCACATTGACAGAGCGTATCCTTTATTATACTGGTGTAAATTATAAGATTGGTGATACTCATGAAGGTACTGCTACCATGGACTGGATGGAGCAGGAGCAGGAAAGAGGTATCACAATTACTTCCGCTGCTACAACATGCCACTGGACTTTGGAAGAGGATTGTAAGCCAAAAGCCGGAGCACAGGAGCATCGTATCAACATCATCGATACTCCGGGACACGTTGACTTTACCGTAGAGGTAGAGCGTTCCCTTCGTGTACTTGACGGAGCTGTTGGTGTGTTCTGTGCAAAGGGTGGTGTTGAGCCGCAGTCAGAGAATGTATGGCGTCAGGCTGATACATACAACGTACCAAGAATGGCATTCATCAACAAGATGGATATCCTTGGAGCTGACTTCTACAATGCTGTAGAGCAGATCAAGACAAGACTTGGTAAGAATGCAATCGTTCTTCAGCTTCCAATCGGTAAGGAAGATGATTTCAAGGGAATCATTGACCTTATGGAGATGAGAGCTTACATCTACAACGATGACAAGGGAGATGATATCTCTATCGTTGAGATTCCGGATGATATGAAGGATGATGCTGAGCTTTATCATACAGAGATGGTAGAGAAGATCTGCGATCTTGATGATGATTTGATGATGATCTACTTAGAGGGTGAAGAGCCTGCTGTAGATGATATGAAGAAAGCACTTAGAAAGGCAACTTGCGAGTGTACAGCAGTTCCTGTTTGCTGTGGATCAGCTTACAGAAACAAGGGTGTACAGAAGCTCCTTGATGCAATTCTTGAGTATATGCCATCACCGGTTGATATCCCACCGATTCAGGGTGTTGACGAGGATGGAAATGATGTCGTAAGACATTCTTCAGATGAAGAGCCTTTCTCAGCTCTTGCATTTAAGATCATGACTGATCCATTCGTAGGTAAGCTTGCTTACTTCAGAGTTTACTCTGGTACTATGAATTCCGGATCTTACGTATTGAATGCAACAAAGGGAAAGAAGGAGCGTGTAGGACGTATCCTTCAGATGCATGCGAATAAGAGAGAAGAACTTTCAAAGGTTTACTCCGGAGATATCGCTGCAGCAATCGGATTTAAGTTCACTACAACAGGTGATACAATCTGTGACGAGCAGCATCCGGTTATCTTAGAGTCCATGGAATTCCCAGAGCCGGTTATCGAGCTGGCTATTGAGCCTAAGACTAAGGCTTCTCAGGGTAAACTTGGTGAGTCACTTGCTAAGCTTGCTGAAGAAGATCCTACCTTCCGTGCTCATACTGATCAGGAAACAGGACAGACAATCATCGCCGGAATGGGTGAGCTTCACTTGGAGATTATCGTAGATCGTCTTCTTCGTGAGTTCAAGGTAGAGGCTAACGTTGGTGCACCTCAGGTTGCATACAAGGAAGCATTTACAAAGGCTGTTGATGTTGATAGCAAGTATGCAAAACAGTCAGGTGGACGTGGACAGTACGGACACTGTAAAGTTAAATTTGAGCCAATGGATGTTAACGGCGAGGAAGTATTCAAGTTTGAGTCTACCGTAGTCGGAGGAGCAATTCCGAAGGAATACATTCCAAAGATTGGTGAAGGTATTGAAGAAGCTATGCAGTCCGGTATCCTTGGAGGATTCCCGGTTGTTGGTGTTAAGGCAAACGTTTATGATGGTTCTTACCATGAAGTCGATTCAAGTGAGATGGCTTTCCACATCGCTGGATCTTTAGCATTCAAGGATGCTATGAAGCAGTCAGCTCCTGTACTTCTTGAGCCAATCATGAAGGTTGAGGTTACTATGCCGGAAGAGTACATGGGAGATGTTATCGGTGATATCAACTCACGTCGTGGACGTATCGAAGGTATGGATGACCTTGGCGGTGGTAAGATCGTTCGTGGTTATGTACCATTGTCAGAAATGTTTGGATACTCTACAGACTTACGTTCCAGAACACAGGGACGTGGTAACTACTCAATGTTCTTCGAGAAATATGAGCCGGTACCGAAGTCTGTTCAGGAAAAAGTATTGTCCAACAAAAATGCCTAATAAGCTATAAAAAGGCTTGAAAAACTGACTCTTTTGAAATATAATCAAAAATATGTCAGGATAAATGTTAATAATTTTATTTGCCCATAGGGCACACATTTAAGGAGGATATTCAAAATGGCAAAGGCTAAATTTGAAAGAACAAAACCGCATTGTAATATTGGTACAATTGGTCACGTTGACCACGGTAAGACAACTCTTACAGCAGCAATCACAAAGACTCTTGCTGAGAGAGTAGCAGGAAACGCAGCTGTAGATTTCGAGAACATCGATAAGGCTCCAGAAGAGAGAGAGCGTGGAATCACTATCTCTACTGCACACGTTGAGTATGAGACAGAGAAGCGTCACTATGCACACGTTGACTGCCCAGGACATGCTGACTACGTTAAGAACATGATCACTGGTGCTGCTCAGATGGATGGAGCTATCCTTGTAGTAGCTGCTACTGACGGTGTTATGGCTCAGACAAGAGAGCACATCTTGCTTTCTCGTCAGGTAGGTGTACCTTACATCGTAGTATTCATGAACAAGTGCGATATGGTAGATGACGAAGAACTTCTCGAGTTAGTAGAGATGGAGATTCGTGAACTCTTAGACGAGTATGAGTTCCCAGGAGATGACACTCCGATCATCCAGGGATCAGCTCTTAAGGCTCTTGAGGATCCTTCTTCAGAGTGGGGAGACAAGATCATGGAGCTTATGGATGCTGTAGATTCTTACTTCCCAGATCCAGAGCGTGATACAGATAAGCCATTCCTTATGCCAATCGAGGACGTATTCTCTATCACAGGACGTGGTACAGTTGCTACTGGTAGAGTAGAGCGTGGTACACTTCACGTATCTGACGAAGTAGAAATCGTTGGTATTCATGAAGAAATTAAGAAGACTGTTGTAACTGGTGTAGAGATGTTCCGTAAGCTTCTTGATGAGGCTCAGGCTGGAGATAACATCGGTGCTCTTCTTCGTGGTGTTCAGAGAACAGAGATCGAAAGAGGACAGTGTCTTGTTAAACCAGGTTCTGTAACTTGCCATACTAAGTTTACAGCTCAGGTTTACGTATTAACAAAAGACGAAGGTGGACGTCATACTCCATTCTTCAACAACTATCGTCCAC
>CAVHCX010000023.1:33285-49926 GCA_963634745.1 Clostridium sp. CAG:343 | reverse complement strand
TTCAAATGCCGTAGCTAATCTGTTTGTCTCGTCAACATCGCTAGAATCAGCACTAGGGATATCTTCTTTGCCACTTGCGGTCGTTTTCTTCACCTTAAACATTGAGTTATCAAGGCCAGAATTGAAAATTCCAACATTACCTTCATTCTTTTTGAATGTTGCACTCTTGATTTTTGGTGTAGAATTGCCACTTGCAGACGTTTTCCTCTCGCCTGTACTTGTAGTCGTTTGACCACCGCCATCGAAAGACAACGCTTTAAGTATATTTTGAGTATTGACTTTTTCAACCTCTTGCAGTTTTTGCTTCAACACATCCAACATATTAGCCGTGTATTGAATATTACAGGCCGTATTTGCAAACGATTTACCAAGTGTGTCAGAATCGTTTTTAGCAAGCATCTTTTCATACTTACTTTTGTATGCGTCCAGTGCTTGCTCTGCTTTGCTTATTTCCTTGTTTAAGGCCACGGAATTGTTTTGTATGCTAGACACATCAAAACTCTTTCCAACGTCCTTAAATCGGTCAAATAACGCGTTAGATTGTTCGGAAATACTCTGTGTATTCTCCTTTTTTGGTGCAGAGGTATTACCGCTAGGCTTGCTAGTCTGCTTTAATGCGTTACTTGTTTCTTTAACAACCTGTTTAGCCTTTTTAAATCCACTTGTATCTATACTGAACGACTTGGAAAAGCCTTTTCCAATATCCGATAATTCTTTGAGATTATTCTTGAATCCGTCTGTAGAAGTTGACGCTTCATTTAAGACATGAGTTAACTCTATCCAATCGTCATAAATAGAATCTGTCGCATTTTTGCTTAATCCCTCAAATTGCCGAAAATCATTGTAGAATACGTCTAGTGCATCAGATAAGCCTTGGAATTGTGCTTGTGAGCCACCGTCAGAGACTTCTTTAAGCTGTGGAATAGCCTTGAAAAAGCCTTGACTTTTCATATCATCGAAATAGTCATTAAAGCCTGTATATCCATTACTTTTGGGTTTATCAGTTTTTTGGACTTTTGACCTTAGTATACCTTTTCTTTCTTTAAAACTATCTCCCAGTGCATCCGCGTCCTTGGTAGAAATAGGAATCTTACCGCTTTTTCGCACCCAGTCATATAACTCTTGGTATTCCTTGGCGGTCTCTTTGGCAATAGACCCATTCTTTTTAACGGATTTTGCTAAAGAATCGCAAGCTTTTTCCGCTTCTTTGAATTGTGAAGATGAAACAAAACCCTCTGTATCAGCACTGCTACTTCTAGCTTTGCCAAGCAAGGTCGTAATTTCCTTTGTTAGGTCTTCGACTTCCTTTTTAGCTTCTTTGCCCGCTCTTCCAATATTGAAGTTCTTAATAATAGCATTAGACCATTGTTTAGCGTATTTCTCGCAATCTTTTGTAATCTTACCACCATTAAAAACCTTATCAAAATCAACACCTTTTAACGAAACTCCACCTTGGGCAATAGCCATCACCCTAGTTAGCTTTGTTTCAATTGTTTCAAGATGTTTTTCAAGGTTTGCCAACGCTCTGTTTGCGTCCTTGGCTTGTGCTTGTATCGCAATCTCCAAAGAATCAATTTCTGTTGACACAATAACCCACCACCTTTATTTATCTATTTAACATGCGTAGCACCAAGTCCACGCCGTTTATCATTTTCAATCCATTGTTGCATTGCAAGAAGTTCTTTTTGCATTGCAAGCTCTAACCGTTCCTCTTCGGTCATTCGTGCATTTTCAATCATCTTAGGCAAAATAGGTTCTGAGATATATTCACTCTTAGCTTTCTTGCCGTTAAACGCACTATCTAGCACTGTTGCAAATGCAGAAATTGTATATTGTCCAGACACCCAATTTAGCTTGTCTTGGATTTTCATTCGTTCCTCTTGCCCTTGTTGGTGAGCTTTGATAATCCTTGGAGTCATTTCCCAAAAATCATTCCAAGAAATACCCATTGCATTAGCGTACGGAAACCATTCTTTCGTGTAATACTCACGCAAAGTCTTATAATCTTCTACTCTTCCGCTAGCGTTTTCTTGCTTGCTCTCTTCTTCTGTGTTGGTGCATTTTCCGCTTCTGCTGTCTGTGTGAGAGAGCGAAAAAAATCGGAATCATTCATTTCTTCTGACATAACTGTCACAACATCCTGTAATGTTCCGCCATTAATCATATGCTCTTCAATCTGTTTTCCAGTGAAAACTTTATCCTTGCCAATGCAAAGACCAATATATGCTCTAACCATTGATAATGGTTTTGTATTCATATCCTCTAACGCTACCCCTAAATCTTCCAAATCACAAATAGTATTAAATCCAAATGGTAACGCTTTGTATGTAACATCATTTAAAGTAAATGTTCTCATGTTTTTCTTCCCTTCTCCCTCTTTACAAAAGGGAAGGGCACTAAAAGTGCCCCTCTAATCAAAAAATGTCAAATTGTCTAAATTAAACACCAGTGCTTGAAACAGTAAATGTTCCATCACCATTATCAATAACCTTAATCTTTTCAGAAATCTCCTCTGCTACCGTGTTAGGAATTACAGTTACAGACATTTCCAAAATCTCATCTGTACCACCGACATCAGAAGGAGTAGCCATTGCCTGTCCAACATAACCATACTTAGCAACTCCACCAACTCCGTCAGTTCCGTATAACTGGATAACCTTAATCTTCTTTCCACTAAGGTCGTTTACATTCTTCAAATACTCTTTCTCAAGGTTTCCTGTAATCTCCTTAGAGTCAGAAGTTTTGATACCCATTTCATAGGTCTGTGCATCATCTTCAAGAGTGGTAGATTCTACAGTATTTGGAGTTCCAACTGGTGCAGGAATCGATTTAGCTTTAACTAACAGCTTGTAAGCACCTGTAAAATCAATATCTCCGCTAACATCTCCGTCAAACTCAGCATAAATAACTCTAGCTAAATAACTTGTACTTGCCATGTTTTTTCATCCTCTCATTTATGTTTTAATAATAAAAAAAGGAACGGTTTCAAACCGCCCCTAGTTACACTAATATATCGTTTGCCCCAATGATTTTTCGGACCCTCATTACACTCTTGTAATAAGTTTCTCCGTTGCTAATCTCTGGAAAAGACCGTATCTCAAATCCCATAGCCTTAAATAATTCGGCTATTTCATCAATAACCGCCTTTGCATCCCTTTGAGATACGTTTGTTATTACCTCTATTTGCATGGTGTAGGTAATTCCACCTATTTCATATTCTGTAGTTCTTCCTTGTTCTGTACTAGCCATTTCATGTATGTACACTGTCGGATAATGGGTAGTAGCATCTTTAGGATTGTTTGTAGTGGTAAAATGAATGTTTGGATATTTAGCTTTTAAACTCTTTAAACTTCTTGTCTTTATTATCGAAAACACCTTAGTTTCAAGGTCAAACACCCACGAATTATCCATCACTAAACACCTCTTTTACCATTTTACCAATTTCTCGCCTTAAATCTTCTGATGTATTAAACATAAAAGGTCTGCTCTCCATACCTTCACAAAACCACAATTCACCATTCTTAAAATAAAACCATCCATAAGAACCTACTGGATAGCCTTTAAATGGTCTTGTAAGTGTTGTGTATTTTTTACCGCCACCGTAAGTATAACCTTGTGGCAATTCGCCCACATAAGGGCTACCACCGTTTAAATTACCAGTTCCAAATTCCACAAAGATAGCATGGTCAGAATCAGCAACAACCGCCATTCCGTACCCCTCATCTACCTTGCGTACCTCGTCATGAATACTGTTTAACAAATCAGCTTCAAAAACAGCATCCAGTGAAACTACATAAGACTTTGCCGTTTCAACTCCCATAGCCGAAAGTCTCTCAACAATTTCTTTGCACTTTTCGTCAAGATTTTCTCTGTATTCTCTGATTTGTTTAATGGCACTCCTTACACTAGATACGGACAAGCCTATCTCTATTTTCATGTTTAACCCTCGTTAGAAAGTTTTTGTAGAAGAAACATATCCTCGTTTAATGCTTCATCATTTACCGCTACAACCTCATAATCTGCCGAATCTCCATCAACAATAGTTTTTGCAGTATCCTTGTAACGGACTTCCGATTTTCTCCATATCCTTGTACCAATTTCAAAAGGCAAAATACCCTTTGAAGCAACTATGGTTGACTTATTGGAGGATTTATCTACACCGAAAGCACGTATGAAAGCTTCAGTTAAGGTAGAATTGATGTTTGCCCTAAAGCAAACTGGTTTCTCGTAACCTGTTTCATATTCTCCTGTTTCAATGGGCACTTCTTCTCCATCAACTGTAATGTAAATAATGTTACCCTCTGAATCTCTTTCATACACTGGTAAACTTTCTTTGTAGTTAGAATATTTCATTCTTTGTTTATTCCTGTTTAATGCCCTCATTCTCTGTTGTCTCCTCAACATTCACCTCAGGCAACCCAGCTAGTGAAGTAAGGATTGAAACAACACCAGATAGAAGTGATGCCGAAATAACAATCTTCCAATCCACGGCACTAATCAAGGCACTAGAAGAAATTGTACCTACAGCGGTTTGTGCTACCGTCTTAACAGCACGTGTTAACGCACAATTCCACCAGTCTTTGTTTACTAACAAATTTTTCATTTACTCTTCTCCTTTACAATCGCGTCTAAAATTCACACCTATCTTATCTTCAAGAAAGTCTAATCTATGGTGTGCCGATTTAGTGCTTTGTTCAAGCTTAATAATCCGCTCGTTATGAGCCGTGATTATATCTCTTAACGATGTTACTTCTTCTTTTAGTTCAGACATTGTAACAGAAATATTGTCTAGTTTCATGTTTATCCGTGTGTCACTCTTGATACGCTCTTCCATATCTTTTGTATCAGAACGTTTGGTATTCTTGAGACTAAAAAATACAGAAGAGCAAAGCGACAAAACGCTAATAAAAACAGCTAATGATATTTCTAATGTCACTTTCTCACAACCTCTTCTCGAAAAATAAAGGTTATCTCCCCACCGCCAAAATAACAACGATAACCCCCTGCGGTTTACACCACGCACATTCTTCTTGGTTTTTCCTTAAACGATTGTTGAGTAAGGTAACACACCTTTGAAGATAGAATTGGATATGTAAGCATTTTCGTAATTTCTACTTGTAGAGTTCTCGCTGTGACTTGTTTCACCCTCAGCACCCTCTTTAGCCTTCAAATCAACCACCGCCATAGCGATAATAGACGCATTGTTCATGATATCTTTCTGTATCTGTTCATCTGTAAAACTTGAAGGGAATCTTCGAATATGCTTATATTGTTCAATCACAAACTCAACAAGTAACTTTGATACTACCTCGCCTTCCAGTTCTGGAATATCAGCAAAATATTCAGTTACTTTGCTTTTGATTGTTGCAATAATTTCATCCATTTCCAAAATCTCCCTATAATTCGTATGCAGAAATTAGATACTCTTTGAGTTGTACACCTGTCATGTTGTCAGCATCCTCAAGACCTAGCTTTGTAGCCACTTCTCGCAACTCGGCAACATTCATTCTCTGAATTTCTGTTTTGGTGTACGCTTTTGTTTCTGTTTTTTCTTCTACAGATTCTACGGTCTGTTCTTCAATTTCATCAGCAACATATTTAATCAATGGAATTCCTTGTTTATTCTCAGACCCCATCAATTCTTTAAATCTTGCTTCATTTACCGCAAAGCCAATACGGGGAAATTCGTCCCCCACATTGTATGCGTATGAATTGTCCTGTAAATCTGTAAAAAAGTGTATTACCTCATACATAATTTACGCTCCTGTTGAACTAATGCTTGCTACAACTACACCGTCAATTCTTTCAGCAAAAAGTGAAATACCAGATACAATGACATCCTCAGCGGTCATTCTCTGATAATCAGCACTTTCATGAATACCAATTAATCCTGTCTCCTCAGAGGTAAACGCGAATGCTTCTCCAAGGTCTGCTCCATTAACTGGTACATAATAAAGAACTAAGTTCTGCTTTGCTGTTGCATAAACAGTTCCCTTTGGTACAGAACCGCTAAGAATAACAGTTCCAAGTCCAAGAAAGTCTGATACATAAGTAAGCCCAAATGCAGTCTGAGTAGAAATGCTAGCTTTTCCGAGATAATCAGCTACATCAAGCGGATTCATGAAATAAACTGCTTCAATTTCATCATCCTCAAATAATACCTGTAACTGTCCCCAAGCCTGAGCGAGTGCATCCTGAAAACCTACGCCTGTAGCTGTTCCAGTACCGCTACCAAGGAAAGTAAAGAAGTCTTTCTTAATTCCCTTCTGTACGTCTCTAAGTGCTTCATCATTAGTCATTACAACCGCTTGGTCATAACCCTTTTCAATGATTGCTTCTGCTGTTGTGGCTTTTCTCCACTTCTTTAAAGTGATTTCCTGCCAAGAAACAGCCTCGGTCTTGTAATGAGAAAGAGGGATAATATCTCCTTCTGCTACAACTCCATCCTCTAATGTTCCACTAGCCTTATAAGTTTTAAGCACAGTACCTGCCTGTTTTGCAATCTTTCTTGTTACTCCGAGAGCTTCCATTAACTTTCTAACGGAATAACCAAACATTTCTACAAACTCAACCTCTCTTGCTCTTGCAAGGGCTTCACTTGTAATAACATTGTTTTCTGCTGACATAATAAGTTCCCCCTATTTTAGTTATTGAATAATTCTGGATTACTAGCAATAGCCTTTCTACGCTCTGTACGGTCTGTGATTTTCATAATCTCATCTTTTGTCATTCCAGAGTATTCACCGCCTGCGTTTACTCTAGGTCTTGACTTCATCCATTCAGTTTTTGCTTCGGCTACCGCCTGTTTAATCTCGTTTTCGATAATCTTTGCAATGTTTGCATGGTCTGATTCAGAAACCGCTTCAATCAACGTTTCCACAGTTTTTTCTGAAATATTCTTATATGCGGAAACAGCCTTAATATGATTAAGTTCGTTTAAAGTCTCGTTATACTTTTCCTCTTGCAGTCTTCTAGCTTCTTGCTGTTCTGCTTCGGCCTGCTCCTCTGCTGTCTGCTTTGCACGTAAAGCCTTAGTAATATCTCCTTTTTCTTTCAGAGCCTTGTCTAACGCTAGTTTATTCTTTGCGTTCTTTGCCACAAGTTCTTCAAGTTTGGCCTGTAACTCTTCTACAGTAGGAGTGCTATCTTCTGTTCCCTGTGCATTAGCATTTGTTTCCTGTGTCTCTGTGTTCATGTTTGCGTTTTCTTCTGCCATGTTAAATACCTCTTTCGTGTTTTTGTTTCTTCTCTGAATTTACTTTGTGTTTTTAACGTACTTCTCTGTACAAATATTAAAACGACTCATTGAGTCGGTTTTTTCAAAAAAACAAGGAGACTGCTTTTAACGGCAATCTCCCCACTTTCAGAAAGGACTTTCATTATGAAAGGTTATGTATGGTAAAAGGTTTGTGGCACCCTTTATACCCTATAAATATTCGATTGAGCACCTACAATTTACAACTTCGTTTGCACTTGCTCTTAAATCGTGCGGATACCTCATTAGGCTATCTCCCACAAAAAATAAATCACCAATTGCAAGAGTCTTTCCATTGACTTCCAAATGTGTATCCCTAGTTTTATCATCAACAATAGCAACCCAACGTTTTCTTGTTTTGCCATTGTCTAACGCGTCCAAATATTCTTTGTTGTTAAAGCATGATAGAGATTCATTTTCCGCTACAAGCGTTGCTCTGTCAGCGGATAAATAATAGGTATCCCCAATATGCTTTATTGTCGTTTCTACGACGTTTTGAGCGAATTTAGGAATGTAGGCTAACAATTCCTCGTCCACCGCCATATAATGCCCTACAACGTCAAAATAACGCTCTGTGAGCGACTCTATGAGTTTTGTATTATCAATTTTATCTATAGAGTCGTAACCCTCAATCATCACAGCAAAGTATTCATAGAAAAACCACATCATTTCTTCAAATTCTTCTGCCATAGAAATTCTTTGCTTTTTCTGATTTGGTTTTAAATCCATCTCGCCAAAGAATTTCTCAAAAGGCATTGAGCGTTGTTTGGTCGGTTTATTTAATTCATCTATATTTAACGTATAATCCATAATTAATTAATCCTACTTGTATCAATCATTGGACTATTTTCTACTTGGTCTGATTGGTCTTGCATAATCCTATCAGCATTAGGAGACTCTTCGTCAAGACCACCGACAGCATTATTTGTGTTATCCTCAGCCGTTGTGTCCTCGGCTTCTTCTTTCTCGCCAAATACACTGTCCTGATACTGTTCAATCAAGTCTCTACTTCCAACCCACACTTCGTTAGGGTCATCAAAGAAAGGAACAGCATTTAAAACATAGTCACCTCTAATGCCATGACTTAGCAATGTTGCAATTGTATTTGCCTTAGTGGTCATTTCATATGTTTTCTGGCGTTTAATGTTTGGCTCCACGTCCGATACGTGAATTTTTCTCAAAACATTGTCCTGTTTAACATATGGACTAACAGCTATTGCAGAAAGTACAACCGCCACCTCGTCAAGCTTGCATGAATCAGTTATCATTTGCTGTTTACTTGCAGAGGTTTCAGCTTGCGTCCAACCTGTAGCATCCGACATGGCAATACCTGTACTTCCACCGCTATTTTCGTTGCGTTGTGGTACATTACATTTCTGTAAAATCAACTGTCTGCGAGTAATGATGTTATTCAACATACCGCTATAGTCATAAGTTACCGCCAATGGATTAATAAAAGGCTGTTTTCCGTCTGGACTTGTGTATGTCATTACCCATTCATTCGTACTTGGCTTTTTAATTCTTTCGGTCACAGTGCCGTCAGAATTTGTAATAACTTCTTTTGGGAACTCCACATCGTTTCCGTGCCAAATAGCTTGTGTATTTTGGTCAACGTCATTTGTAAAATCAGAAATAAGCAAATTTAAATTGTCCATCTCTGATATCTGACGTTCAAAACAACCTGTCCTATCAAACGAACGGATATATTCAACAATTGGTACAACTCCAAGAGGATTTAATTCACCGCTCCTGTTATTGTGCAACCATTGTTCCTCAACATGATAATTGCCGTTTGTTATCTCCTGTAGGTTTAGAATCTCAAAGCGTGTATCTTTAGTAAAACAAGTATAGTATGTATTACCTGTCTTTTTACTTCTTCTGAATGTTACTCCCATCATAGGTCTATGGTCTGTGTAATAACTTGACCGTACAACGAATGATACTCTTGGGTCTAATACATCCAGTGTAAAATACGGTTTATCTTCTTCCCATTCTGTATTTGTATCAATAAGCACGTTTCCAACACCACAAACCTCAACATAACGTCCTAGCTCCTGCGTCTTGGCTTTAATACGTGCCATTTCATAGTTTTTATTTAACTCAGTGATAGCTTCGCAAATTTTCTTATCTTTGCCATCGCCATTCTGTACAAGTGTAATAGTGTTACCCCACTTAAAACCTAGGTTAAACTCTGTTACCTCGTTAGCAACATTATCAACACATTTTGAGTCGATGTCAGTTCTTGTTTTCTTTTCTCTCTGTAAAGGCTGTATTCCAGAGTCATAATTTAACAAGAATTGCATATCTCTAGCATTGATTCTATGGTCTGGAATTACGTCTCGCAAAACCTCTATTACGTTTTCATATGTAATTTCTTCAACGTCTGTATATAATACAAGTCTTCCGTTTCTCATCTTCCTATACCACCTATAACCCAAAAGTTATTCCACTACTTGATTTTCTTTCGGACAACTTACGAACTCTTGTTTCAAGTGTATCTATATCGTATGTAACACCTATATTACAAAAATGGCACTTGCAAAGTTTATTTGTAGTTGCTCGCCCATCATAAGTGCCAACCTTTCGTTTACACCTAGGACAGTAGATTGTCTTTTCCATCTCTATTTCCTTACATAGCAAAAGACACCCTACTTTCGTAGGATGCCTTTCACACACTCTTCTTTTGTCTTTTTAAAACACTCTTCTTTTGTCTTGTTAAAGAAAATATTTTATCCACGGAGGGACAGTACATTAATGGTGTATCACTATCCATGTTAAATATATTATGCCTTTAGCGGGACTTGTAGGACAAATCGGACAAAGTTACAGATTTTTGCTATTTTCTTTGTTTAAATACCGCTCTAACTCCTTGCGTACACTCTCACTAGTAGCTGTTTTGCCTATTTTATCAGCCGTATCATACCAAGATAGACCGTCAATGTATTTGTAGTTGATTATTCGTCTAATTCTGCTGTTATCAATGCTTGTAAGAAAACTTTCAATATCATCAACACAATGTTCAACACGTTTTCTCAACTCTTCATACTCCATCTTTTTACGAAACAGCCGTGTACGCTGTTTTCTATACTCTGGAATTGGGAACCCCTCGATAACAAAGTGTTGTGTCCCACCATTGCCACCAGTAACAGTGTCTTTAACACACCCTTCTTTTTCAAGCCGTTCTATCTTCTTCTCGATATCAACTATTTTTCTCTCCAACTCTGGCAATTCACAAGCCATATCAACATATTGTTCCAAATATTCTTTAGTTATCATGTATTTCCCACCTTAAATTGGACTTTGCATAATAAACGTTTGCGTTCTCTTCTTGCCAAACACAATGGCAAGCTGTGATATTGCGTCTGGTGCATCATCATGCGGATTTTTACCCTCAGAAGTATACATTTCTAGTTCGTTCATTGCATCTTGATACATTTTAGAGCGTTTATATTCAATATTTGCATCATTTCCAGTTTGTAAATACTTACTGTGTATCAAAAACAAGAAATTGGACTTCACATAATCCGAATAACCTTTGATTTTTTCTGCCTTGGGCAATCTAGTTGATGCATAATAGCCTACAATTTGGCAAAAATGGATCCCTCGCTTATTCATTTCATCTTTTACGCTATCAATCAGCAATTTACCGCCTGCGTTTTGCTCTATATGCAGTTCAGTTATAAAATGCTTGCTTATTGCATCTACAATCAACGGAACCGTGACCGCTTGTGTGCCCCTTTTATGCACCCAGTCAATAACATACTTCTTTTTGTCTCCATAATCAGCACACACTGGCATTGACAAGCTATCAGCACCGCCAAAAGCTGGGTCACATAACGCAATTGTCTTTCTTTCTGATGTTTCGTCTATATTACCGTCAAAATACCGCAACTCTTCGCTAGGGAACAGCAATCCTTCACGGACATATGGATTTTGCATAAATTTAGCTTCCCACTCGGCCTTATCAAGTCGTTCTCGCATTTCTCGATAATAGCCTGTAGAAAAGCCGTTAATCTCATAGTCAAAATTACTTTCGTCATTTTCGTCTAATGCAGGTATTTTCCGAAAGAAATATTGTGGATTGCCCTCAAATTGTGCCCTCATTCTTTCCAATGGGTCGAGTACATTCCAAAGTGTACCTACCATCAACTCTCTAGCACCATCATTTTTACGGTCAACCATCTTGTTTAGGTATTCTTGGTAGGTATTCTCCATACGTGTCGGACTTAGGGAATGTTCGCGGTCACGAACTAAATCGTCTACATATAAATAACCGTCTTTTGATACGTCAACCGCACCAGTCCAAGTACCGTCAATACCACGACAAGTAACTGTAGCAAATCTATCGGGCCTACCAAGCGTTATTGTATAATCATCAGCACTTTTATCGGTCGGAAAAGACTTCTTCTCGTATTTGGGATTCCAATACAGATACAATTCGCAAAATGTATACTCTTCTGTGATAAACAAATTAAGCAACTCTTTGTAAAATCCCTTAGCCAATATTCCAGAGTGACCGCCCATCGCATTATGGCTATCTGGCCTTTTCATGGCTACCCACGCTAGAAAAAAAATACACAACGTACTTTTTCCAGTTCTACTCGGCAAAGATAATCCGTAAAACTTGAACTTCCGATTCTCTAAATCCATTAAATCATCAACAACAACCTTTAACGTCTTTCTCCTTGGCCTGTAAAACCGCTTATCAGGCATTCTGTTTTTCTCCATGTAGTATATAAAGCTTTCTAGGTCATCATAGCTTTCTGCCCTTAATATGTCATAATACAATTCAACAATAATCTGTGTATTATCACCATTGTTTTTACACCATTCCTCAAGCGTCCAAAAATCATATCCTTTTTCGGTTAGCAAGAAGTCGTTTATATACTTTTTCGCCTTTTTCGCAAGCTTTAAACCGTATTCATGGTCATTTTCTGCTTCAAATGCAGTCTTTATGGCCTGTACATAATTTACCATCATAGGTACAAAGTCTTCGGACGTGTCTAGGGCTTTTTCATAGGCGTTAACCTTGCTTATTAGTTCGCTACTTGCCATTCTTTGCCCTTTCCTCCCTTAACCGCTTTAAATACTTATTGCGATTTTCTCTCGCTATATCACCTTGCTTTTTCTTCAACTCTTTAGCGTATTCGTCCGTCCATTGGTCGGTAAATTGATGTTTTGGGAGCGGATATCCAAAAGCCGTAGCATAAATCAAAGGATGGATAATCTCATAAGAAACACCGCAAGCCTTAGCCACGTCTCCTATCGTACATTCCCTATCAACATAGCGATTATACCACTTGTAAAAGGTATCTCTATCAATTGGCTTGCGGACATCCCTTGTCGCTAATCCCTCTATCCGTTCTTGTAAACTTTTCATATAATTTTTCACCCATATTTTCAATTTCACATATTGGTTTCAGTTCTTCATCAAAAATAAAGGCGGTAACTTTGCCACCTTCCCTTGAATCCTCATAAAAACCAACAACACAGTGCCCTATTTTATGATACCTTGACATATTACCACCCTTATTTCGGAGAATTATTTGATTAAGAATTAAAGTGGAGATTTTCCACGAATCGGAAAGATAGGACTTGCACCTACAACTTTTGACTTCCAAACCACCTTGTCAAAACCCAACAAAAAACAAGGACGGGATAATCAACTGTTTTACTCGTTAAACTACATTCCATTAGCACGCGAACTGCCTCCCTGTAACCATTTTCAAAAAAAGTGGAATTCGCGTCTGTTACTGCCTTTAGTGACACTGTTAAGCACAAGGGACACAGCAACTCGCCCATAACTCCCAATTGTCTTTTGACGGACAACTAGGAGTAGTGTTGAAAAATATTAAGTATTAAGAAAGGAGGATAGCAATTATGGCGAACGATAACCACAACCGCACCTTCTACGACAACAAATTTATTCGCTAGGCATTTTAATTGTGCTAAACCTATTGCAATCCTTGAATATCCAATTAAACACTCCCTCTGCCCTGTCTTCCGATTCGTACTCACCCAGTAGATAAGACTTTGCAGAACACTCAGCAAATATTCTGTGTTCATCAAGGATTATGTCATACAAGCTAGCCTCAATTGCTCGATTGCCTAGTTGGTTAATGATTCTCACAATAATGATTCTCCTGTTGCGAATGCAAGCGAAAGTTTTTAGGCTAACGCTTGCGACTTTATGAATATTATGAATTTATGGAGGATTGTGTTAGACATGTGTCTTAAAACAACTCATAAAACAATCAACTTAGTTACATGTGTTATCTAATTTCCAGTGGGTAACCGTATTTTCATAGATAACTCCATTCTTTGTATTTTTTATGTGTGATACATTGTGCAAGCTAATTAATTCTTACCAGTAGAACCAAATCCGCCCCTATCATCGTTTCCCAGTGTTTCCACTTCTTCAAACTGGATAGTTGGCTGTTTCTCAAAGATTCTAAACTGACAGATTCTGTCGTTTTTGTGAATTAATGTTCCAAACTCACCATTCATTGTGGTATTCCCTTCGATGCAGATTGCAGGGAATTTCCAAACGTCATTATCTCCACAATAGCTATTATCAATAATTCCAAAACTATTGGCACATACAATTCCAAACTTTTTCGGTGTGCTACTTCTTGGAGCAACATGTGCTTCATACCCTTCTGGTAATTGCATTGAAACACCAAGGTTTATATATACCATACTCCCTAACGGAATAAACGTATCCTCAGCACATCTTAAATCAATCCAATCAGACTTTTCACCGCCTATAAATTCTAGCCTTTCCAAATCTTCAACATGGTATTTAATCTTGATGTTCATGTTCTCGTTTCTCCCTGTGTTTCGTCTGACAAATAAACATCTCTGTTATGTTTGTCCGTTCGTCTTGGTGTATTCCGTGCCCTTGTTTGAATAACTCACAAGCTAAAACCTCGCCACACTTACTACACTCATCCGATATTTCTTTACCGCCAATCAACATATGCCAAGTCATTACTAGAAGCGGTTATATGCTTTTTCAAGTGCAAGCATTTTACACAACACGCCAACCGTTGTTTCTAAATCGTCAATCTGACGGTTTTTCTTACTCAGCACATCTTCCAAGTGTTCTACCTGTTCTTCAAAATACTCAATATCACTCATGCCGAATGGTAAATCGTTTTCTGTATCTTCGTCTTCCTCAAAATCTCTAGGATAATTGCCAAAAAGAATTTCCTCTTCGTCCTTGTCCTCGATATCGTCCTCTTCGCAATCAAAATAGCCTAACTGCTCCAAAACTTCATCAAGGTCTTCTTTGCTGTCAATAACAAATACTTTTCTGTGTTTCTTCTTAGCCATTTTACAAAACTCCTAACTTGCTATATGCAACTACGATTTTGGGGAATTGAATTGCTACCCAGTCAATAAATGTTTCGTCATGCCCATAATCTGGATGATTGAAATTTGAATCCAAACCGCTCTCAGTCAAAAACGCATGTAAGACTTCGTGCCGTACCGTCCGTTTGTACAACTCGTTGAAATTCTCAAACTCTTGTACGTTATCTCGCCTAACCCTAATCGTCCGTGTCGAGAAATCGGTTAATCCGTCATAGTCTTTGTTTCCAAAGGTCTCGCAAACAATAGACCACTTCGCACCCAAGATATCAACCCATACTGTATGGCCTTCTAGGACTCGTTCTGGATGCCAATCGTTTGTATTGTTTGTGTTACTCATGCAAAACCTCTTTCATCACTGGGATTTTTTTAATTTTTTTCAGAAAATTTTTTTGGACTTACGGGAGAACTGGTAAAAGCAACAAAAGCCAATTCCCCGTAGGCCACAACCAATTATGAATTCCGTTCAAAACAGGAACTCGCCCAATGACAAGCCTAGTATAAACACATGTTCGCTATGACGCAACATCTTTTTTCGCCTAAAATTAGCACTCTATAACCCTAAAATGCCGAAAAGTGAAAATACGTGTAAGCTACGTGAAACTATGTGAAGTTTTACTGTCTGTAAAATTTTTTTAAATTATTTCTACATCGGTCATAAATACCATTACTGGATGGTGTATATTATATTATTTACTTTGTCCCTTGGTGGGATTTTTTCGGTTTTTGATAATTTTTGGGACTTAGTAGAGTGGTCTGTCGGTCAAAAAATAACCCCCGCCCCGCTTGCCTTGCCATATAGAGCCATACAGACCCACCAATTCACAGAACACAGAAACAGAACGCACGTTCCCGAACGTATGCATCTATACGACAAACACTAATTTGTCCAAGAGATATAATTACTTTACATCAACGAATTTGATATATATTATACTACAACGGCATAATCTCAAGTTATACATGACTAATATTAAAATATATCAATCTTTTGATTCTATAGCCCCTTGGTTAGTGTTATCTAATTTGGGGATATCTGGTAATTCGCTAGCCGTCAATGCCCTTTTGGGCTTCTCCTCTCTCGAAACGTGAGGCAAGTTCCACCCGTGCCACCTGTTAAGGCTCGGGAGCACCTTCATTGCATTAGTGCTGTGGTCTAACATCCTGCTTTCTAGGCTGGCTTGGTTGTCGCGTTTGATGGACTTGTAAAGAGTGTTGCACTTAATCGTATATAACCTTTTTCTATAACTACAATCCCACTTATAAGAATCGTCTATAACTTCACCGTATTCATCAATATATTTACTTTCTATCTCCTTAATAGTATTAATATTATTATTTATAATATACTCATCTACATTACCCCAGTCTCTTATATTGCTTTCATGAATGCCGCTAATATAGCTAAATCCTGTGAGGTTAATTATTTGTTCAAATTCGTAGCATAATCTTTTATAATCTTCGTACAGCTTATAGATTTTATCTATATCAAATCTCTGTGAGTCTGGATATACATCTTTCAATATTTCCCTATCCAAAGCTATTGTATTATCGTAAATGTATAGCAATATACCATTCCATTTTAACGGCTCTATTTTATTGCTATCTATATCCCTATCCATACAGTACAAATCTATTAAATTTCTAGCTATTTGATAGAAGTTAGTCAAGTCTAATGTTAACTCTTCTACTTTCTTTCTTGCCATACTTTACACCCCTTTTATTTATTGTTAACCATTGCTTACTTGTCTACAGATATAGCACATTTGTTCGATGTTTGCAAAATAAAAAAGAGCCGTGTTAATGGCTCTTTTCTTTGTTTATATTAGCTCTTTTTATTCCGTATCTTTTGACCGTGCTATAGTATCAAACACCTGTAAGATATCCGCCTTTGTAAATGTTTCCCTTTTGTCAGCGTCAAACAATAAACGCAATTCATAAATCAAGGCTTGCCTTACATCTTTTCTTTCTCGTTCTGTCATTTTTTCCAGTTCCTTTCTTTCTTTTTCTGTCAT
>CAVHCX010000023.1:0-32848 GCA_963634745.1 Clostridium sp. CAG:343 | reverse complement strand
TATAGCCATAGCAAACGAACAAAAGAAACAAACAACCAACCATTCCCGAACCACTCAAGCCAATGAGGACATAGGACAATCCGTTGATTAATTGAAAAATTCTAGTTCGTGCACTTTGAAAATCTTATATTAATTTTTTGGCTTTGCAAGTATTTCAAAACTGTAATCTATAGCATTTAACAAGGCTTTTAATTCGTACAAAGATATATTCTTTTTATTGAACAAGTTCGTTAATTGTTGGGGGGTAGAATATCCGAGCTTTTCAGATATAGAAGCCATCGAAAAGCCGTTTTCTTTGGCTAATTTTTTGTAAGTTTCTTTCAATTGTTTATTGTTTGAAAATTCAAAACTAATACTATAATCCATGCTTTTACACCTCCTTTTTTAAATGATTATAATTTGAAAAATTGCAAAAGTCAAACTAAAATAATTTAAAATATCTATTGACATTTAAATCATTTTAGTTTATTATAAGTGCATAGCAAACGAAAACAATTTATTTAACACTAAGGAGGAAAAGTAATGACAAACAAACAAATTATATTCAATGCGTCTATGGAACTAATGAAAAATGGAATAATTCAAGGAACGGGAGAGTTTACAGAGGTTTTTACAGCCGACGAAAACGGGCAAAACAAAAAGGAAATTATAGAAATCCCCGAACCTATACATACTTTTCAAAACTGGAAAACGCTTGGCAGAAGCGTAAAAAAAGGAGAAAAAGCAAAAGCCAGCTTTTCAATTTGGAAATACACCAAGAAAAAAAGCAAAGACGCGGACGGAAACGAGGAAGAAAAAGAAAATATGTTCTTAAAAAAATCTTTCTTTTTTACATATGACCAGACAGAACCGACAAAAGAAAAAAGTGGGAAAGCTTAGAACTCTTTCCCACTCTCACGGTCAACAAATTTTATTGATAAGTCACAATTTAGAATGTTAGCTATTTCTAACAATTCTTTTTCGCTAAAATTATCACGTTTCAATTTTTGCGAAATATTAGCCGTTGAACATCCTAATTTTTTAGCTAGTTCGGTAGCGTTAGACTCGCGATATGTTAACAGCATTTTAATTTTTTTACTTGTCATTTTTCCACCCTCTTTCTTTTAAGAGGATACCAAGCAAACGCGAAAAAGTCAATTTTAAAATTAATCAAAAAATTAATAATTTTAGCTTGACAATTATATTTTTTCATTGTATACTTAATTCAAGAGTTAAGAAAGTAAACTAAACACTTAAGAAAAGGAGAGCAAGACTATGATGTATACTATTTCAGAAATGAGAGCAAAAGAGGTTTATAAACTCGCAGGACTTAAGAAGAACCCAACAACCGCCACCGAGGATTTACAAGAAGCACGTAAAATAATGAACTCATTCTATAGGCTTTGTGGACTTTGTGAAACAAATTTGTATCTCGCAAATAATGAGAGAACTTGCAACACAAGAAGAACTAAAGAAAGCGAAGAACGGGAAGAACGTTGGTATAATCGTTTAAACAAACAATTTCAAGAGGTTTACGGCGTTAAAATGTTTTATTTCGGCTACGTCCCTAGCATTATGAACGTTAACGAAGCAGGCCGCCCAACGAGCGAAGCGGTTTATAGATTTTTTTACAACTAGAAAAGAGGTTAAAAAAATGAAACATAATTTTAAAGTTGGTCAGTCGGTACTATGGAAAAGTACCGACTTTGACACAAAAACAACCTACATAAAAGCCACAATAAAAGAAGCTCACATTGACCATTGCTTGGCCGTTTCGGAAGGAAATAAAGACACCGCTCTAAACGATTTGAAATTGTGGATTGACTCAGATGCAGAAATGAACTTTTTTAATTTTGATATTTTAGAAAATTTATAAAAACGGTTTACAGATTAATTTTACAATTTGAACAAAAAACATGATACAATACAGAAATATAGGAGGGTTAAACCATGGGAAGGACTTTGTACAATATCAATCAGAATCAATTCAAAAAGAAAGAATTTAGACCGCACGAGTTAAGCGAAAAAGCTTTTAAATACTATTCTGGCGAGTCTTGCATTGACTATTTTGAGTTAGAAGAGCCTAATAAGACAACTTATTGGTTTATTGATTGCGGAACCGCTGAGGAAATCGGCACACTGTCAGACGTCAACAAGTATTTTGAAGCAATGCAAAAAGAGTTTGAAGAGGAAGAGGAAGAAGAAGAAGAGGAAAATTAAACACCAGTCAAGCACCCGTTAACCGCTCTCAGGCGGTCGCAAGCCCACGACTTGAAGCGGGTATTTTTTGAACCTTGAAAATTTAATAATTCAACCAAACCAACCAACCGCACCAATTAAACGCGGTCTATTTTGCGCGTCCTTCTATCATCCGAGGGCATACCGCCCACCCATGGAGCGAGCACGGACTTTTGACGCATTGACCGCCTTGTATATCTATGCTATTGTTTAGGCGTGTACGCTCTGACCATTGCAAGTTGTTTATTTGCGATTTAAGCCATTTTAATATAGCAGCCGTACAAAGTACCGCCCAACGCGTAAATCTTGCTTATATGGCTAAATATAAGGCTTGTAAAGTGGTTCAGAAAATCCGAACAAGTGCCAACGGCACACAAGCCACCACTTGCAATAGTTCAACGCATGGGGCACGGCATCCGAACTCGTACAGAGAAGCCACCACCACGCACCAACACGGGCACGGCATCCGGTCGAACCGCTACAAGTGGCACGGCATCAGACCGCCACGGCATAAAGGCAAGGCAAGCAAGGCCACCGCCACGGCATCAGACCGCCCAACGTGCACCAAATCGCGAGAAATCTATTTATATAAATATCCACAATAAATAGAAATCTATAATAAAATATCAAAATCACATCTTAAAAACGGCTTTTTCAAGCATCAAAAAACTACCTTTGAAATCAAGGAAAATATTTTCAAGAAAAAATGCCCTAAATTTTTAGGGACACAAAAATTTTTTCGGACTAATTTTTTTCGAGACTCAAAAAACGCCCCTAAAGCCGACTTTTCAGCAATAGGAGCAAAAAATCAAAAAAAATATTTTTTATTTTCGCAGTCACCACCCAAACATTTTTCTGTAATCTCGACAATCTCAATTTTAGCTATCTCAAGTTTGACTTTTCCTCTCGCATTTTCTCTTTCACCGCAGAATAAACAAACTCATTTACGCTTTTCCCTAAAGACTTTGCCATCTCTTTTATCTCAGCCTTTTCGCCCTTGGGAACTAGTAGTTCCATTCGGTCATAATTCTTTCGCTTGTAGTCGTTCTGATACTTTATTTGATTAAACTTATCTTCTACCATTTCACTCTTCCCTTTTGTTGTGGATTGTTATATAATTCTACTTGAAAAGCTTGGGCGGTTTTGGTAAGTCCACCGCCCTCTTTTTGCTCCTAGTCTTACTTGTTAAGTAAGGCTTTTAATTTTAATTCCAGTTCTTCCAATGATTCACTTTCTTTAATCATCAAAAGAACTTTGTAAATCATTTTCTCTTCTGTTTCTTCCTTTAAAACTTCTGCTTGATTCATATCTTCGTTCATAAAATTCTCCTTTCTATGCTTACCCATGTATTCGTTAAGCGGTATCTCTTAACTGTCTTTATCTTATCACATGGTACGTAATATGTCAACACTTAATTTGTGATTCACTTAAAACAATTTCATGTAACAATGATTTTGTTGTTGGTGCATACACTTCTAATTCCTCTATAAGCTTTTCTTTTGTTATGTTGGGATTAGTTCTCTTGACATACTCCCACACCTCCTCTGTTCTGTACATTTCACACCGCCTTATACACTTCTATTATTTCTTGTAATAGCGTATCAGCCATATTGAATACATCCCTCCCGTAAGTTGCTAGAAAATCTGCTATCTGCTCTTCTACATCCACTGGAATATAAAGACCATAGGAGAAAGAAAAGGCGTGCACCAATTCATGAGCGACAACCTTTTCTAAAAATCTCCCTTGTAAGGCATCAGAAAGATAGATTGTCTTTGTTAGATTATCCGTCACACCAACGCTTAAAGTGCCGTCTGACCGCCTTAATATGTCAGCTCTAGCCGACACAAAGCAAACATTCCATACCACGTCATGTATTTTCACCGTCATATAATCACATCTTCTGTAAAAGTGTCTGTAATTTTGCCTTGACCATCGTCTTTTCCTCGTTCGTTCCGTCCTCGTACAGGTTCACAACATCCTCGGCAAGGTCTTTCATGTATCTATCTAGGTTTTCAAGCTTCTTTTGTGAGTCGTTCGGATGCAACATCTTTGTTTCTACGTAGTTTTTGCGACTCAATCCCGCTTTTCCTTCCCTAGAATCCCTCATATAATGCTCCGACTCCTCGTAGAAATGCTTTGCATTAGCCTTTTGTACCCTTGGAGACCTTGGCATAGCACTAGAAAAATACATTCTGTCATAATCCAAATCCACATTTCTTGGTTCCTTGTGCCAATATGGAACACTGTATCTCTTCCAGTAGTTTGTTGTCTCCTCGTTCTCCAAGTTATCCATAGCCTTAGTTATACTTCTGTAATACAAAGCCTCAGACAAGTCTTTGAGTATATCAACAACCATTCCAAACTCGCAAGTATCTAGGCATTCTAAACCCTTGTCTAACTCTGTCTTTGCACCCTCTGAGAGTGTTTCTAACATCTCATACATTCTTGTAATATCCATGTAAACACCCCCTATGCAACTCTTGTAACAATGATATTGCTATTAATCACATTCACAGCTTGCGAACTAGTATTCTCAACCGCAATGTTTACACAACATCCGTTAGGAACATCAATATAAATTCCACTGCCTTCACGATGTTTAATACAATTACTTCCATTAACCGCAGTCTCATTAAAAAGCACATTCCCATTTTGTGCTACTGTCTGTTCTCCCGTGTATGTATATTCTGCCATAATAAATCACCTCAATAAAAAAACCACCAACCAAATATCGGTTGATGGTTTCTAACTTTTATTATTAAATTATCTCGCCTGCCATTTTCAAGGCTTCTCTTGCCTTTGACATCAGACTATTTTCTGATAGGTATTCAAGACCTTTGATTGTTATTTGTGGGAATATTGGCTCCACGATGTGTCGCAATGGACTTTCCGTTGTCCTGTCTACCACAAGCCCCTTAATATATCCATCGTCTTGTAGTAGTATTAATAATTGCTCCCATTTTCCGTATGGTAGTTTTAGTTTCTCAGCGGATATACAACTGGGAGAAAAGTTATCATCCCCCATATGCTTTTCAAGTTCTTTTAGAATTTTATATATTGCCTTGAAATTATCCATGCTATCACCCCTATTTATTATACTTTCGGAATGTAAGTACCATTGGCAATACCTATAGCAAGTTCCATTCCTTTAACACAATAAAACTTGTTATTTTCTGCTATTGCATCCAGTAAACGTTCTTCTAATTCGCTAAAGGTTTCATCACTAACAGCTTCTTCCAGTTCCAGTATGAATGGCAAGAAAAATTCATACCACTTTGAACCCTCATCCTCGTCAGCAACTTGATTTTGATAAATAATTTCTAAAAATTTTCCCATGTTTTTATCTCCTTCTAAAAATAAATTACTTTTTCTTGAAAGAAGTTCTCGCCCATGATAAAATATTTCACGAAAGAAAACTTCTTTCTAATTTTTAGGAGAGATTCGCCAACCACTCAACGCGACGAATCTCTTTTTTTATTTCTTTTCCAAAAGTAGGTATATACCTCTTCTAATTGCTTCACCCTTTGTAATTCCTTTTTGTTCGCAATAAGCCTTTAATTTATTTTCTGTTTCTACATCAAGTCTTATGCTAAATCTAATTGTCTTTGGGTTTTCTGCTTTTGGCCTTCCTATTGGTGACACAACATTCACCTCTCTTTCTTGTCACACCTTTATTATATTTGCGTCACACTAAAAGTCAAGAGTTTTTAGAAATTATTTTCAAAAGTCACAAATCATCAACCGATATTCAATTTTCAAGGTACAATCAAATCATTAAAAACCTACTGTTCCACCGTTGCACCCACTACAAGTTCCACCATATAAGCCACCATACAGATTAGACGCAGGAAAACTAGGAATTGGAGTTGGTTTAAGTGCATTAATCAAGTATGTATTCTGTGTTGCTTGCGACTGTGCAAGATTCAAAGCTTGGATAGCGTTAGCCTGTTCAAGTATCTTTGCGTCCTTTGCGTCAAGCTGTGACTGTACAAGTTCGTCATGCAATGCCCTATAATTATCATTGCAATTCATTCTCTGTGTAGTATCTTCTTTCCACCTCTTCTTCCACGGCATGAACTACCGCAGATTGATAAACAAGTGGTATTCCTTTTAATCTTTCATTAGCAAATACTAACTCTAGCAATTCTTCCGAAAACATCTAATCACCTCTTGCCTAAATTTTGGCATAAAAAAAGAGAAGTAACCCCTCAGATTCTTCTCATTTTCCTGTCATTTTGCATAGGACTTTTCCAGTATTTAATGTTTTCGGTTTTCCTTAATATTTGTACCCTTTATGTACCAATTTTGCGTGAAACTATAACGATTTATAACGATTTACGTGAAATTAAAGTTTTCTGTAAACCCTCACAAACGCCGTATTTTCAAGGTTTTCAGCACTTTTTCAGTTTTCCTTAACGGAAATCTTACATTTTTGCAATTGTTTTTCAAATTTTATTAAATAATTTATACAATCTTCACGTGATCTTGCAAAGAAAAACCTTGAATCCTGATACTTAGCAATTCAAGGTTTTTAAAAGGCTTTTATTATTTATTCACTTTTGTTACATCTGATGTCTCACGATGGCATATTCATCTTCATGGCTGTAATAAGGGCAATCTTTATAAGAGCTACTTATAAAACGATAAAGCTCATCCTCATCAAGATCCATGGAACAGGTGTAACACTCATAGTCCTCATCGTATTCATAGTTCGAACATGATTCACAGCTACTCATATCTTCTCTCCCATTCTCTAAGAGCTCTCTTCTTGAGAATCTTATTCATCGTATTCCAAATGAAGATTCTCCATGGCTTTTAAAATATGTTCATGGGTCAATCGTTCTGCCAGGTCCCCATCCTTAGCCTTGATAGCTTCTAAGATCTCCCTGTGCTCTTCAATGGACTTCTCCGCCCTGGTCTTTGCCTCCACGGAAGCGGTTCTTGAAACCTGCACATATTTATGAAAATCTGATAAGACATGCTCTAGGATCCTACTGTTACTGGCCTCATATAAGATTCCATGGAACTTGCTGTCAAGCTCAGATACCTGCTCTGCCTGGGTGCTTGATTTTTTCTGCACATGAAATTCTGACAGGAGGATGATCTCCTCTAATTCTTCAATCTGCTCGTCGCTAATATTCTCTGTTGCCCATTTGGCGCACATTCCCTCCAAATGAGAACGGATCATATAGATATCGTGAACATCCTTATTGGTAATACCTGTTACATAGGCCCCCTTATTAGGAATAATGGTTACCAAGCCTTCCAGCTCCAACTGTCTAAGGGCCTCTCTTACCGGAGTTCGGCTGACTCCCAGCTTCTCTCCAATGGTAATCTCCTTTAGCTCGTCATGTTCCTTATAAGCTCCTCTTAAAATATCTTCTCTTATTTTTTGAAATACTCGACCGCGTAACGACCGATCTTTGTAATCATCCATCTCTATAAATCCCCCAAATAGTTTCTCACTATTTTTTATTCAACACTATTTCACTCATGTATTATTGTATACAACCCCATATTTCTTGTCAAGCCTGCCTAAAATGAAAGTTGACTTTCCCTAAAAATTTTTACGCTCAAAAAGAAGCAAGATGTCTTTCTCTTGCTTCTTCTTAAATAGTCTTTTATTTTTTTCTAAGTCCTTTAGTAAAGCTTTGCTCCGATCTCTCTCGGGCGGAATCCCTGGTCTTCCAGAGCCTGTAAGATCTCGCTCTTATGGTCTGTTCCGAATGCTTCCATGGTGATTCGAAGCTCCACAGCCGCATTTCGATTGGTACTTACAAACTGGTTATGCTCAAGCTTGATAACATTTCCCTTTGCATCGGCGATGGTAGATGCTACCCGAACCAACTCACCCGGCTTATCCGGAAGGAGTACAGATACAGAGAAAATACGGTCTCTTTGGATCAAGCCATGCTGTACAATGGAAGACATGGTAATAACATCCATATTTCCGCCGCTTAGGATTGCCACTGCCTTCTTGCCTTTTAGATTAAGCTGACGAAGAGCTGCCACTGTAAGAAGGCCGGAATTTTCTACGACCATCTTATGGCTTTCAACCATATCTAAGAAGGCACCGATGAGTTCATCGTCTTCAACCAGGAGAACCTCATCAATATTTTCCTTGGCATATGGGAAAATCTTTTCTCCCACTTTCTTAACTGCGGTACCGTCTGCGATGGTATTGGCGCTTTCAAGCTCCACCGGTTCTCCCTGGGCAAGGGCAGCCGTCATGCTGGCAGCAGTTGCAGGTTCCACACCGATGACCTTGATCTTTGGATTTAACATCTTGGCTAAGGTAGCCACACCTGTAACCAGTCCGCCGCCTCCTACAGGAACTAAGATATAATCCACTGTCGGGAGTTCCTGGATAATCTCCATGGCAATACTTCCCTGACCTGCCGCAATATCCAGGTCATCAAAGGCATGGACAAAGGTACTTCCCTCTTTCTGGGCCAATTCTTTTGCATAGGCAAAGGAATCATCATAAACATCTCCGTATAAAATCACCTCAGCCCCGTAGCTTTTGGTGCGGTTGACCTTAATAAGGGGGGTAACGGTAGGCATAACAATGGTCGCCTTACATCCAAACTTCTGGGCTGCATAAGCCACACCCTGGGCATGATTTCCGGCTGATGCTGCCACCAGTCCCTTACTTCTTTCTTCCTCAGACATGGTACTGATTTTATAATAAGCACCTCGAACCTTGTAGGCTCCGGTATATTGCATATTTTCAGGCTTTAAGTAAATCTTTCCTCCGGTCTGCTGACTTAAATACTCACTGTAGATCAGCTTGGTAGGATTTGTAACCTTCTTAACTACCTCGCTGGCTTCTTCAAATTTCTCAATGGTGAGCTGATTTGCTTCTCCCATTTTTCTCACCTAACCTTTCTTAGCTTTATATATTCTGCTATATCATACACCCATCTAGGCTGTTTGTGTTGATTTTTCTAAACTTATTCTTGATCAAATTCTTCTTCGTCGAAGTCGTCCTCATCCCATTCTACTTCTTCGAAATCATCCTCATCAAAGTCTTCCTCGTCGAAGTCTTCTTCATCGAAGTCATCCTCATCATAAAATTCTGCTTCTACTTCTTCGTTTTCTATATTTTCTTCATTTTCCATATCTTCATCATTTTCTTCTGCATCCTGGTCTCTTGCAAAAAGTGCATTTACAAAGGTGTCTGCATCGAATTTTTGAAGATCATCGATGGTCTCTCCCACACCAATATATTTGACCGGGATTCCTAGCTCTGACTGGATGGCAACTGCGATTCCACCTTTGGCAGTTCCGTCCATCTTTGTGAGGACGATTCCTGTAATGTCTGCCACATCATTGAAATCCTTGGCCTGCTGCAGGGCATTCTGACCGGTAGTTGCATCCAGTACTACCAATGTTTCTCTGAAAGCCTCCGGAAATTCTCTATCGATAATCCGGTTCATCTTCCGCAATTCTTCCATAAGATTCTTCTTATTGTGAAGTCTTCCTGCAGTATCGCATAAAAGGACATCTGCGTGTCTGGCTTTTGCTGCTGCCACTGCATCATAAACTACAGAGGCCGGGTCTGACCCTTCCTGGCTGCTTACAATGTCCACCTGGGCTCTCTTGGCCCACTCTTTTAATTGCTCTCCTGCCGCTGCCCGGAAGGTATCTGCCGCAGCCATAATAACCTTCTTATTCTGAGCCTTTAATTTTCCGGCCAATTTTCCGATAGTGGTAGTTTTTCCCACACCGTTGACTCCAATCACCATAACCACTGAGGTCTGATTTTCAAACTCATAGGCGGTCTCTCCCACGTCCATCTGCTCTTTAATGCTGTCAATTAAGATCTGACGGCAATCCATGGGATCCTTTATATGACGCTCTTTTACTTTCTCACGAAGGTCGTCCAAAATATTATAAGTGGCATTCACACCCAGATCTCCCATGATCAGGGTCTCTTCCAATTCCTCATAAAAGTCCTCGTCAATACGAGAAAAGCTATGAAAAATACTGTCCATACCGCTTACGAAGCTATCTCTGGTCTTGCTGAGACCGGAGACCAGACGTTTAAAAAATCCTACTTTTTCTTCCCCCATATTATCTTCCTTTCTCTATCACTACTGGGTCAACTCATTTTCCAAGAGGCTTACAGAAACCAGGGTAGATACACCCTTCTCCTGCATGGTGATACCGTAAAGTCTGTCTGCCGCATTCATGGTGCCACGCCTGTGGGTAATGACAATAAACTGGGTACTCTTGGTCAACTTGTGCAAATATCCGGCAAAGCGGTCTACGTTGCTGTCATCTAGGGCCGCCTCGATCTCATCCAAAAGACAGAAGGGCGATGGTTTTAAGTTTTGAATGGCAAAGAGCAGGGATATAGCTGTCAAGGCCTTCTCTCCTCCCGATAATTGCATCATATTCTGCAATTTCTTTCCGGGCGGCTGGGCAATAATCTTAATGCCTGCCTCCAGTACATCCTCATCATCCATAAGTTCCAGGGTACCCTTTCCACCTCCAAAAAGTTCCTTAAATACAATATCAAATTCCTTGGCAATCTTTGCAAACTGTTCTTTAAACTGCTTGCGCATGGCATTGTCAAGCTCCTCAATAATCTTCTCTAAGGTAGCCTCTGCCTCTACCAGGTCATCATGCTGGCCCTTTAAGAATTCATAGCGCTCTGAAACCTCTTTATATTCTTCAATGGCATTGACATTGACATTTCCAAGAGACTTAATAGAGCCCTTTAATTCCTGGATCCGTTTCCTCATCTGAGCCAGGTCTGTGAGATTGGGATCTCTTAATTCTCTGGCCATATTGTAGGTCAGTTCATATTCCTCCCACATATAGTTGATCTGCTTATCGGAGGATAACTCCAGGCCTTCCATCTGGCTCTCCAGACGGTAGACCTCCTTGTCAAGAGAAGTCATATGCTTGGACAAGTCTTCTCTTTTTTGCAAGAAGTCCTTGTTCTTTTGATTCATCTCTTCCCTTTTTGTTTTCAGGGTCTCTATCTCTTCTTTAATTTCCGTAAATAAGTCTGCGGAATCTGCAATGGTAAGCTTTAATTTTTCAATCTGGGCTTCTTTTTCCTTAATTTCATCCAGGGCGCTACCCTTACCCAACTCCATTTCTTTTAACTGGGCTGCATATCTTTCATTTTCTTCCTGAATACGCTTGGTATTCTGCGTGGCGAAGGTAAGATTCTGCTCTAAGCTGGCTAATTCCAGATGCAGGTCTTCCGCGCTTGTAGCTTTTAAGGCTTCTTCTTCCTTGTAGCCTTCCAAGGCCTCCTGGATCTCTTCAATCTCCTGATTTAAGGTCTTTTCTAGGTTCTCGGAAGTATCCAGTTCTACATTGATGGATTCCTGATTATCGGAAATCTCTGTAATCTGAGCATCCAGGTCTTTGAGCTCTTTTCTGGATCCTTCCGAAGATGCTATGGCCTGGTTTACACTTGCATTTGCCTGATCAAAATTCATTTTTGCTGTATTCTGTAGGACATAGGCCTTCTGAAGTCTGGAATTAATGGATTCCATTTTTTCATAATGGGAGGCTCTTTTCTTTCGGATCTCATTGGTATCTTTTTCCAGGCCTTCCATCTGCCCTTTTAACTTCTTTACTCTGCCTTCCAGTTCTTCAATCTCTCGTCTACGGCTTAAGAGGTTACTGGTATTTTTAAAGGCACCACCTGTCATAGAACCGCCGGGGTTAATAAGATCTCCCTCCAGAGTGACGATCCTAAGAGACTGGTTATATTTTTTTGCAATGACAGTTCCCCTGTCAATATTTTCCACCACCAGGGTTCTGCCTAAGAGAAATTCTGCCAGGCCCTTGTAGCGGTCTTCTACATCCACCAAGCGGTCTGCAGAACCCAGCACGCCAGGCTCCCTAAGAGCCTCTTTTCTTGCGATCCCTCCCCCGGACCGTATGTTGGTTAGGGGCAGGAAGGTAGCCCGACCAAATTTATTTTTCTTCAAATAATTGATCATGCGTTTGGCCGTATCTTCATCGGCCGTAACGATATTTTGAATACTTCCTCCAAGGGCAGTCTCTATGGCAAGCTCGTATTCTCTTTGCACCTTAATGATATCTGCAACCACTCCAAGGATTCCCTTTTCGCTATCCTTTTTGTCCATGACCCTCTTAATACTATTTCCATAGCCGTCATAGCGCTCTGTAAGATTTCGCAAAGATTCCAGTCTGGATGCATCCCTGTGATAGGCGGTTTGACTGTGCTTATAAGCTTCCGTCTTCTCAGACAAGGCCTTTTGTAAGCTGGAAACCTCTGCCTCTAAATCCTGATTCTCCTTAGTGAGAGAACGGATCTCGTCGGAGACCTCCTGAAGTTTCTTCCGGTATTCCAGGGCCTTCTCTTTTTTAGCTGCCGCCACACTCTCCTGCTCTATAATCTGAGAGTGGATCCTGGCCTTGGATGTTTGGATCTGCTCTAGCATGGTATCAAACTTTTGGATCTTGGCCTTGGTAGAAGCACGGTTTCCTAAAAGTTCCATGATCTGCTTCTGCTTTGTATTAATGCTATCTGAAATCTCTGCAATCTTAATTTGCAGCTCCTCTAGGGATTCTTTTGCCACATTCTCTTCTAGGTGTTTTTCATCGATCCGGTCCTGTAGGGTCTTTTGCTTAGCAGCAAGCTCCTTTAGCTGTTTTTCCCTGGTCTCCATCTCGTTTCTAATATTTTCCGCCCGCTGTCTATAGTGCTCATCATTCATTTTGGCACTGTTAATCTGCTCTTTTAGAAGCTCAATCTGGCCCTCCAACTGCTGCTTTAAGAGGTTGGTCTTATTCATCTGGCTTTTGGACTCTTCGATCTCACTGTCCAGGTCTTGAAGCTTTTCTTCCACAGCATCATAGGCTTCCTTCATAGACTGGTATTTTTGATTGCCCTCTTCTAGTTCAGCCTTGGCATTCTCAAGCTTATCGCCTACTTGTTTTTGCTGGTCCTTAATGCGGTCAGTCTCCAGAAGAAACATGTTGATGTCGTAGGACTTTAGCTCTTCCCTAAATTTCAAATATTCTCTGGCCACCTGGGACTGTCTCTCCAAGGGGCCTACTCGTTTTTCCAACTCGTCTAAAATATCATTGACACGGACCAGGTTCTGCTTTTCTTCCTCTAATTTCTTTACGGAAAGATTCTTTCTTCGCTTAAATTTAACGATTCCCGCAGCCTCCTCAAAAAGCTCTCGCCGCTCCTCAGGCTTACCGCTTAGGATCTTGTCAATCTGGCCCTGTCCGATGATAGAATATCCCTCTTTACCGATACCCGTATCATAAAAAAGCTCATTGATATCCTTCAGACGACAGTTGCTGCCATTAATCAGATACTCGCTTTCCCCTGACCGATAGAGCTTTCTGGTCACCGTGACCTCCTCAAAATCAATGGCCAGCTGATGGTCGGAATTATCCAAAGTAATCGCTACAGAGGCGTAGCTTAAGGGTTTTCGATTTTCGGTTCCGGAAAAAATAACGTCCTGCATGCTGCCGCTTCGAAGCTGTTTTACCTTCTGCTCTCCCAACACCCAGCGAACAGCATCCGCCACGTTACTCTTTCCACTTCCGTTTGGGCCTACAATTCCTGTAATACCATTGTGAAATTCAAATTTAATTCGATTGGCAAATGATTTAAAGCCCTGGACTTCAATACTTTTAAGATACATTCTTCACCTACTTTTTCTCTTTTCCCAGCATAAGGATACTTTTATATGCAGCCTCCTGCTCCGCTGCCTTCTTGGTTCTTCCTACGCCGATGCCATAGGTTTTCTCCCCAATCGAAACTGCCAGCTTAAAGCTCTTGTCATGGTCCGGTCCGGACTCTTCCAAAAGTACATAGTGGATGTCTCCGGCATGTTCTCCCTGCACGATCTCCTGCAGGATAGTCTTGCTATCATAAAAGAGTCTTTTATTTTCCATATCTTTTAAAATAAATTCCTGAATAAACTCTTTTGCATTAGCAAAACCACCATCTAGATAAATAGCTCCGATCAAGGCTTCCATGGCATCGGATGTAATAGATGCACGAAGTCTTCCGCCATTGGCGTCCTCTCCCTTTCCCAAAAAGAGATAATCTCCCAATTCAATCTCTGCAGCACAGTAGGCTAGGGCCGGCTCACAAACCATGCTGGCGCGAAGCTTGGTAAGCTCTCCCTCGGGTTTTTGCTTGTGTTCAAAAAATAAAAATTCACTGGACACCAGCTCTAAAACTGCATCTCCCAAAAATTCCAAACGCTCATTGCACTCATACTTGGGCAAATGCTTCTCGTTGGCATAGGAGCTGTGGCGCATAGCTCTCTCTAACAAGGATCTGTCAGAAAAATGATATCCAATCTTATCTTCTAATTCTTTTAAGTTACGACTTTTCATACATAAATCCTTTCGCTAAAATTTCCCATTAACTTAAGAAAGCCCCAAGGGGCTTTCTTAATAAACTTCCTATTAAAGACTCTGATTAATCACTGATGGCATTCTTAATCTGCTCTACTGCATCTCCTACAGTTACAATATTCTCAGCCTCATCATTATCGATCTCAATATCAAAGGATTCCTCAATACCCATGATAATCTGGAAAATATCCAGGGAATCAGCTCCCAGATCATCTACGAATTTCTTATCCTCTGTGATCTCCTTTGGGTCTAGGTTTAATACATCTGCGATAATGTCTCTGATCTTTTCAAATTCCATGTTATTAATCTCCTTTTAACTCTTTTCTGATTTTTTTAATTTTGATCTTATCCTTCCTGAATGCAAGCCTGGATCTTCTCATTGATTCCCTGCTTTTTAAAGGTCACACATTGCATCAAGGTATTCGTTACCTCTTTTGCCTTGGAACTTCCGTGGGTCTTAACAACCAGTCCCTTTAATCCTAAAAGGGGAGCTCCGCCATATTCTGTGGCATCAAACTCCTTCATGGTTGCCTTGAGGGCAGGCTTAATAAGAAGGGCTCCGATCTTGGAACGAAGGCTTGACATAAGACCTTGTTTTACTTTACTCAGAAGGACGGCTCCCACTCCTTCGTATAATTTCAGGATAATATTTCCCGCAAAGGCTTCGCATACAATGACATCCGCCTTGCCATAAGGAATATCTCTGGCCTCCACACTTCCAATAAAGTTGATTCCCTTCTCTTCCTTAAGAAGAGGGAAGGTCTCCTTGACTAAAGCATTGCCCTTTTCCTCCTCCGCGCCGATATTCACAATACCTACCTTTGGATTCTTAATTCCTAAGACATGCTCCATGTAAATGGATCCCATCTTTGCAAATTGTAACAGATGGGAGGGTCTTGCGTCTACATTAGCTCCGCAATCCACCAAAAGAGATACCCCCTTTTTGGTGGGAATCAGTGGAGCAAGGGGTGGTCTCTCCACACCTTTGATCTTTCCAACGATCACCTGGCCTCCTACAAGAACAGCTCCGGAATTACCTGCGGAAACAAAGGCGTCCGCCTTGCCTTCCTTCACCATCTTCATCCCTACAACCATGGATGAATCCTTCTTCTTACGAATGGCATTGGTAGGCACCTCGGCCATCTCTATGATCTCCGAAGCAGGCACCACTTCTAATTGGTCCTTCGGATATTGATACTTGGAAAGCTCCTTATGAATCAAGTCTTCCTTTCCCACTAAAAAGACCTTCATATTGGGCTCTTTCAAGATTGCGTCCATGGCACCTTTTACAATTTCCCCGGGGGCATTGTCTCCGCCCATGGCGTCCAATGCTATATTGGTAATCTCTGCCATATTTCTTCCTCCTCCAATTGCTACGAACATTTTACTAAACATCATATTAAAAAGCAATATGATAGAACGAAAAAAGAGGCTAAGCAAACTGCTTAACCTCTTTCCTTTGCCGGAAATTAATCCATAGCAATGATTTCTTTTTTGTTGTAAGAACCACAAGCCTTGCATACTCTATGAGGCATCATTAACTCACCACATTTGCTGCACTTTACAAGGTTTGGAGCGCTCATTTTCCAATTCGCTCTTCTCTTATCTCTTCTTGCTTTAGAAGATTTATTCTTTGGACAAATTGACATAGGTTACACCTCCTTAAAATTCTTAAATACATCGCGGATAACTGACATTCTCGGATCAAGTCCTGTATCTTCACAGCCACAGGTTCCTTTGTTAAGGTTCTGACCACATACATTGCAGATGCCCTTGCAGTCATCATTGCATAGAATCTTCGTCGGCCACCCTGTCAATAACTCGTTGTAAATCAACTGTTCTACATCTAAGCTGTATCCGTCAATATAGTTATTCTCGTCTAAATCATCTGTCTGATAATAAGCCCGGTCATCTGTGGAAACTCTCCGCTTGAAATCCAGTGGAATCTCAATCTCCACATCCTCCAAGCAGCGATCACAGGAAGCTATAAGTCTTACTGTGGCCCTACCCTTCACATCCAGCTTCTTATCCTTCACATAGGAAATATGAAGATCCAAGGGGCTCTTATAAGTTATCTTATAAGTCCCACTGGCTGCTGCAAATTCGGTCATCTCTATAGGAATAGTCTCCTTAATGGCCTTATGCTGTTCAGACAGTACGTCTGATAGGTTTAACATCATAGTATTGTCTCCTATTCACACACTAGACTATTATATCATGCAGAATTGTTTTGTCAACAAGAAAATTCAGATAACCCATGAATTTCGAAACTTAATTATTTTACCAGGGCTACAGTATCACGTGCGATTGCAAGCTCTTCGTTGGTTGGGATTACAAGAACCTTTACCTTAGAATCTGCTGTGGAGATTACTGCCTCCTCACCGTGGATATCATTTGCCTTCTCATCTAATTCGATACCAAGGTATCCTAAGTAGCTAAGAACTTCTGCTCTTACGTTTACATCGTTCTCACCGATACCTGCGGTAAATACGATGGTATCTACACCATTCATAGCTGCTACATAGCTTCCTACATATTTTGCTACTCTGTAAGCAAATACGTCAAGGGCAACTCTTGCCTGAGCATTTCCCTCTGCTGCAGCTCCCTCAAGGTCACGGAAGTCGCTGGATAAGTTGTTAGATAATCCAAATACACCGGACTTCTTATTTACCATAGTCATAAGTCCGTCAATATCAAGACCTTCCTTCTTAGCAACAAACTCTAAGATAGCCGGGTCAATATCTCCGGAACGAGTTCCCATTACAAGACCTTCCAATGGAGTAAGTCCCATAGAAGTATCTACAGATTTTCCGTTTAATACGGCACAAACGCTGGCACCATTTCCAAGGTGGCATACGATGGTCTTTAAATCATCATATGGCTTTCCTACGATCTCAGCTGCTCTCTTTGATACAAAGCTGTGGCTGGTTCCGTGGAATCCATAACGTCTAACCTTGTACTTGTCATAGTACTCATATGGAAGTCCATACATATAAGCCTTCTCAGGCATTGTCTGATGGAAAGCTGTATCAAATACACCTACCATAGGAGTGTTTGGCATAAGCTTCTGGCATGCATTTACACCGATTAAGTTTGCAGGGTTGTGAAGTGGTGCAAGATCGTTACACTCTTCTACTGCAGCCTTTACTTCATCTGTAATTACTACAGACTGAGCAAATTTCTCTCCGCCGTGTACCAGACGATGTCCGACAGCTCCAATCTCGTCAAGGCTCTTAACTACACCCGTCTCAGGATTTGTAAGAGCATCGATAACAAACTGAATAGCCTCTGTATGAGTCGGCATTGCAAGGTCTGAAACAGCCTTTTCTCCGCCGGCCGGCTGATATGTAAGTCTTCCGTCGATTCCGATTCTCTCGCAGAGTCCCTTTGCAAGAACCTTCTCTGAATCAGAGTTGATCAACTGAAATTTAAGTGATGAGCTTCCGCAGTTAATTACTAAAACGTTCATTCTTCTACCTCTTTCCAATATATTCTCTGTTACGAAATATAATCAAATTAGTTATCCTCAGCCATGCACTGTACAGCTGTGATTGCTACAACACCCTCGATGTCCTTAGCGCTGCATCCACGGGAAAGGTCATTTACAGGAGCTGCGATACCCTGAGTAAGTGGTCCGTACGCTTCTGCCTTAGCAAGTCTTTGAACTAACTTGTAACCAATGTTTCCGGCATCCAAGTCTGGGAAAATAAGTACGTTAGCCTTACCTGCAACCGGGCTTCCCGGTGCCTTAGACTCTCCGACAGATGGAACGATTGCTGCATCAAGCTGGAACTCTCCGTCGATCAAAAGTCCCTCAGGAGCATTCTCCTTAGCGATCTTAGTAGCCTCTACGACCTTGTCAACATCTGCATGCTTTGCGCTTCCCTTTGTAGAGTGTGAAAGAAGGGCAACTACCGGCTCCTCTCCTGTAAGGAGCTTGAAGGATTCTGCTGAAGAAAGAGCGATTGCTGCAAGCTTCTCCGGATCCGGGTTCTGCTCAAGACCGGAATCACCAAATACGAAGGTTCCGTTTGCACCCATATCACAATCCGGAACAACCATTACGAAGAAAGCGGAAACAAGCTTTGTACCCGGCTTTGTCTTTAAGATCTGAAGACATGGTCTTAAAGTATCTGCTGTAGAGTGGCAAGCTCCGGATACCATTCCGTCAGCATCCTTCATCTTAACCATCATAACACCATAATATAAGTAATTTGTAAGAAGAAGCTCTCTAGCCTTCTCTTCTGTCATACCCTTCTTAGAACGAAGCTCTACCAACTTAGCGATGTAGCTTTCTGTCTTCTCGTAAGTAGCAGGGTCAACGATAGTTGCTCCGGAAATATCGAAATCACCCTTGTTCTTTGCGATCTCTTCTTCGCTACCGATAAGAATCAAATTAGCAGTACCCTCTTTTAAAACAGCCTCTGCTGCTTCGTAGGTTCTTGCGTCTTCTGTCTCCGGAAGAACGATTGTCTTTTTACATGATTTTGCTTTTTCTTTGATTTGATCTATAAATCCCATGATTGATAGACTCCTTTCTAAGTTATAAATTTAAATTATTACTTTGATTATAAAAATCCTGTGTCAAAAGATTTATTTTGACGCTCTTTTTATATTATAATCCTATTTTTCAACATCTACAAGAGAGCTACTTGTGTAAAATTACATACAATAAGCAAAAAGTGTTTTTTTATGTATGCAACATTACTGAAGTTTCTAGGCTTCAAAAATTTGTATGGATTTTCTAAATTCCCTGACAGGCCTTTTCCCATCTTTCATCTTCTGCACACTGTCATAGATCTCCGAGGCAAATACATCCTGGCCCAGCATTCTCATAGCAAGGTCTTTTTTTTCCTCGGATCCCTGCCCCGCTTCTCCATAAAAATCTGTAAGCACCCGCCTTGCATCGGCAAGCTTTGTAAGCATTGGAATTTTGCTATTCTTTTTTATGGCACTTAAAACTTTTGCATCTTCTTTTCGAAAGCCCAAAAGCCTTCCATAAAAGACTGCTCCCCGGTCCAGATATTCCTGCAGGTCTTTTTTCTTAATGCCCAGCATAATATGTAGGAGGCTGCGGCTGATCCTAGTATAATTTAGGTCCTTGGTCTTAAGGACTTGTACAAAGGACTCCGGATCTAAATATTCTTCCAAATGATTGATTATACGGCGGGCCAGCTGGTCTGACACATCCAGATACTTACTTAAGCCTGAATGAGGATCCTCTAAGGCAGAACTCTCCTCCATCAGGCGATACTTTAAGAGAAGACTGTAATCCTGCCAGAAGATAGGGCTTCCTTCTTTTAAATAATCTCTATAAATCTCAAAGACAGCTTCCGGGATACTCTCTCTCACCAGGTCTAGATCCTGCTTTTGCCTTAGCGCCTGTCGGATGGAGCTGGCTGAATCGTACTTCCAGCCCAAGGTCAGCTCGTGGTAGGAGGCTCCTTCCCTCTCAATAGCATAGGCCTTCATGGGACTACCAAGCTTCTTTAAAGCCTTAATATATTCTATTCCCAAAATATTATTGGGATTCTGAAGGATCTCTTTTAAAGTCTCCCCTTCCCCCATGGTAGCCACCAAGGCTTTCTCTCTGGCAGCCGGGAAAGATAGGCCCTCTTTTAAAGCACTTTTTAGGGCCCTCTTGTATTCTTCCGGTTCCTCAAGGAGGACCCGGGCTATCTCAGAAAGAAGGTCTGTGTCTGAACATTCCGCCCCAAAGCAAATCGCATCCACACAGCCAAGGGCATCAAAAAGGCTGACTGCACCTGTGGCAAAGATTTCCCCGCTCCCTGTGGCATAGGGCAGGGGAAGTTCAAAAACTGCCGAAGCTTTCTCTAAGAGAGCCGCCCGGACCCTGACCTCCTTAGGAAAGATGGCCGGCTCCCCCCGCTGCACATAGTCTCCGCTCATAAGGACCAGGGCAGCATCCGCGCCTGTGATCTCTTTGGCCTTCTTGATATGATACAAATGTCCCTTGTGAAAGGGATTATATTCCGTAATTAAACCAACAATTTTCAAGGATAATCTCCTTTTCTTACGAAAACAAAAAGCACCCAGGAGGCAAGTCCTAGGCGCTTTTTTGTTTCAGTCTTATATGTCTAACTTCTTGATACAGGTAACTGCTCTTGATCCCGGTCCTATATGACATGCCACACTTAAGGACAGTCTATCCATGCGAATATTATAGCCCGGGAACTTGTCCATAAGTTCCTGCCTCCACTCATCGGCTTCTTCATCAGAGCAAGTATAAGCTCCATGAATATAGACTTCTTTGCCGGCAAAGCGACCATTTCTGTCTTCCTCTACTGCTTTAATCATGGCTTTCTTTGCAGCCTTCAAGCCTCGCACCTTGGCAAAAGCATCCAGCTTCTCTCCCTGGATCTGAAGCACGGGTTTAATGTTCAGCATAGTTCCAAGGGTTGCTCCCGCTGCTGTGATTCTTCCACCCTTCTTCAAATACTTGAGGGTATCTACGGTAATATAGATGCTGGCCTCCAACTTTTCCTTCATAAGGACATCATAAATTTCCTGGCCTGTCATACCTTTTTCTGCCATTGCAAGGGCATCCAGTACAGACTGACGCTGGGTAACGGAAATCCGCTGATTGTCTACCACAAAGACCTTGCCCTCATAGTCATTAGCCAACATAATAGCTGTCTGGCAGGATCCACTCAGGCCGCTGGACATAGGAATATAGATAATCTCATCATAGTCCTCCAAAACTTCCTCCCAAAGATCCACAATATCTCCCGGAGAAGGCTGGGATGTGGAAATCTCCGCATCCTCTCCCAATCTCTGATAGAACTCTTCCTGGGTCAGTGTAATATCCTCCAGGAATAATTCTCCATTGATATAAAATGGCATAGGGACGACACGGATCCCCAATTCCTTTGCTTCTGACTGTGTGATTCCACTGTTACTGTCTGTAATAACTGCAATTCTTCCCACGAAAATTAACCTCTCTAATTCTTAAAACTATGAATCGGTGCAGGAATTCTGCCTTTACGATTTACGAATTCACTGCAGTCAAATTCATTCACCGGTATAATCGGTGCATATCCTAAAAGTCCGCCGAACTCGGCAGTATCTCCTACATCCTTTCCGATGACCGGAATCAGACGTACGGCTGTTGTCTTCTGATTTACCATACCAATGGCCATCTCATCGGCAATAATTCCTGAGATGGTGCTGGCCTCTGTTCTTCCCGGAATGGCGATCATATCCAAACCTACCGAGCAGACACAGGTCATGGCCTCCAATTTTTCAAGGGTTAAGGCTCCTACCTTTACGGCATCAATCATCCCCTGGTCCTCACTTACCGGAATAAAGGCACCGCTAAGACCACCTACATAAGAAGAAGCCATAACTCCACCCTTCTTTACCTGGTCATTTAACATAGCAAGGGCTGCTGTCGTTCCGGGAGCCCCTACCCGCTCCAAACCGATCTCCTCTAGGATCTCAGCCACACTGTCTCCGATGGCCGGGGTCGGTGCCAGAGAAAGGTCTACAATACCGAAAGGAACTCCCAGGCGCTTAGAAGCCTCTCCTGCTACCAACTGGCCGACACGGGTTACCTTAAAGGCGGTCTTTTTAATGGTCTCGCAAAGCTCCTCAAAGCCCTTGCCGTGAACCTGCGCGATGGCATGCTTTACAACACCGGGGCCGCTGACACCTACGTTAATCACAGCATCTCCCTCAGTCACTCCGAGGAAGGCACCTGCCATAAAGGGGTTATCATCCGGAGCATTACAAAATACTACCAGCTTTGCACATCCCAAAGAATCCTGGTCCTTGGTAGCTTCTGCTGTAGCTTTTACAATCTCACCACAGAGACGGACAGCATCCATGTTGATACCGGTCTTAGTAGATCCTACATTAATAGAACTGCAAATACGCTCGGTAGAAGCTAAGGCCTCCGGGATCGACCGGATCAGGTTCTCATCGCTGACTGTCATGGACTTTGATACCAGGGCAGAATATCCACCGATAAAGTTAACTCCTACTTCTTTCGCTGCCCGGTCCAAGGTCTTAGCGATAGTCACATAATCCTCAGGGCTCTTGCAGGCTGCTCCACCTACCAAAGCAATAGGTGTGATGGAAATACGCTTATTCACAATCGGAATTCCAAATTCCCTCTCAATAGCCTGGCCGGTAGGTACCAGGTCCTTGGCTACACTTGTGATCTTGTCGTAGATCTTTTCATTCAATCGGTCCAGATCAGAATCAATACAATCTAAAAGACTGATTCCCAAAGTGATGGTACGAACATCCAAATTCTCCTCGGCGATCATCTGGTTGGTTTCGATTACTTCAAATTTATTAATCATATCTCTTACCTAAGGCCCTTCCTATAATCTGTGCATCTTCTCGAAAATCTCTTCTCTCTGGCAATGGATAGAAACCCCGATGCTTGCTCCTAATTCTTCCATCTCCTTAGAAATATCTCCGACTTCCTTGGTTGCATCTGATACATCAGCGATCATCATCATGTTGAAATATCCATCAACGATGGTCTGGGAAATGTCCAGAATATTAATAGAAGTATCTGCAAGATAAGTACATACCCTTGCAATGATGCCTACGGTATCTTTTCCAACTACGGTAATTACACACTTTTTCATGATGGTCCTCCTAGGTAATTCTTAAATTAGATCATTTTTAAATTTTCCAAGTCATCTTTGAAGTATATCCCAGATACAAAAAAAACTCAATCGTTATTCTTAAATCTTCCGGAAAAATACAATCCGATCATGATTGCGAAGTCTTAAAATTTATATCTCTATAATCTCAGAAGGGGCATCTCTTTTGGCCACGATCATGGGAATTTCTTCCCCCTTATATGGATTATCTCCCAAGGTCACCTCCAGCTTAACCGTCTCATAGGCAAGCTGGGGAAAATTATTCTCCTTACTCAAATGTCCAAGCACGACCTTCTTTAAATCGTCATGAAGAATCTCACACAAGAGTCTCCCGGAAAGCTCATTAGACAAATGTCCCTTCTCCCCCATAACTCTTCGCTTCAACTGATAGGGGTAGGGTCCCACCTCCAGCATCTTAAGGTCATGGTTGGCTTCTAAGACCAGGGCATCCACATTGGAAAGATTGTCCACTGTATAGTCATCATAAATTCCGATATCTGTGGCCACCGCTACAGACTTATCTCCCTGAAAGATCCGATATCCGGAGGGCTCATTGGCATCATGGGAAATATGAAAGGGATGGACCCTAAGATCACCGATGACAAAATCCTCATCTACAGAGATCTCATTAAGGAGCCCTTCCGGCATCTTTCCAAGACTCTTGCAAGCTTTAATTCCTGCAATGGTCCCCGGTGTCCCATAGATGGGAACCCCATATTTTCTACTAAAAACCCCCAGGCCCTGAATATGGTCCGCATGTTCATGGGTGACAAAGATCCCGTCTAATTCTTCTCCCTTAAGGTCCAGACTTTCTAACCCCATCTCCACCCGCTTCTTACTGATTCCGGCATCCACTAAAAGATGGGTCCTATGACTCCCTGTATAAATGCAATTTCCGCTGCTGCCGCTGGCTATACTGCATAGTCTCATGAAAATAATCCTCTCTTTTTTCTAAACACTATGGTCTATGATAACCCAAACTGCCATAAATTGACAAGAGAAAACAAGACCCTGACCTTAGAAGTTATTTTCATCCAAGCAAGCGGATTAAGAAGCTTGCGCTGATCAGCACCATGGCCCCTCCTAATCTGGTTGCCATCTGGGCAAAGGGGATCAGCTCCATACGATCTGCGGCAGAAAGTACCGCAATATTTCCGGTTCCTCCCATACTGTTGGTGCAAAGTCCTGCAGTAATAGATGCCTCCACAGGATAGAAGCCAAATATTTTCCCCAAGATGCTGGATACAATGGCTACTGTTACAATAATAGTAATGCAAATAATCATAAACTGTGGGGTTAAGGATTTGCCTAATACTTTCATATCAAGCAGAGCCACACCGATTCCTGCAAGCAGGGCGTGGGTGAAATTTTTCATAACAAATTGGCCCCACTGCACGGCCATAAATTCATATTTTTCCGGAATAATTCCCAAAAGCTTGAAGATCACCACAATAATAATCATAAAGGCATAGGCATGAATGTTCGGGAATACATGGCTAATTAAGGTTCCAATGGTAAAGAAACCGCAGGAGAATAAAAGTCCTGTTCCCATAATGGATAAATCCATAGAAGACGCCGCCTTCTTAGCATCCTTTCCATTTTTTGCATCCTTATCTTCCGGAATGTCCATAAGTTTTCCATTGCCGTTAAAGGCCGGAAATTTCGTTCCGATTTTTGCGATCAGGGCTGCACTAATAATAGCCAGCACATTTCCGATGGCGGATGCCGGGATCATCTGAGAAATAATCCCTGCCTGATCAAGACCTGTTGCATTTGCATAAATCTGGGAAAGCGGTGTTACTCCTGCCCCCATCCCCCCACTCATCATGGGCATTGCAATATATAAAATGCTTTCGTTAAAGCCTCTTCCTGTCAGCATGCCGGCAACTCCTCCCATAAGCATGGCACATGCCATGGATAGGAAGGATACAGGAAGGAATCGAATGGCCGCTTTTTTCAGAAGATCTCTGTTCATTCCAAGAATACTTCCGGTAATTAATGCGGAAATATAGAAGTCCAAAAATCCTACGCTATTCATAAAATTCTTGCAGTTTTCCACCACGCTGCCAGGAAGAAATCCAAAAGAAGCCAAGGCTGAAGAAGCAAAGATGCAAAACACCGCACCGCCTCCCAGGTAAGAGCGCACAAGGGGAATTTTGGATCCCATCATGTTAAATACGCTTCCAAGCACAATCATAACAGCTAAGGCTCCCACCATATTCGTCGGAAGAATCTCTGTCTCTGCCGCAAAAAGTACGATCACTGCCAGCAGCAGATAGACCGGCAGGGACAATCCCATAATTTTGAATTCCAAGAGCTTATCAAAGGGATTTAATTTTACACTTCTTTGTGCCTCCATAAACACTTTCCCCCTTGTCTTATTTTAATTTAGAAACTCCTGTTTCAATGGCTGTTTTTGCAACTTCTCTTGCCACATTCGCAGCAACTCTCTCATCAAAGGCTCCCGGGATAATATAATCTTCTGTCAGTTCCTCCGGTTTGATAATATCAGCAATGGCCTTAACAGCGGCAATCTTCATGTCCTCTGTAATATCTGTGGCTCTTGCCTCCAAAGCTCCCTTGAAGATTCCGGGGAATACCAATACATTGTTGATCTGGTTCGGGAAGTCAGACCTTCCGGTAGCCACTACCTTAGCGCCGCCCTTCTTAGCCTCGTCCGGCATAATCTCCGGGGTGGGATTTGCCATTGCAAATACAATCGCTCCCTCTGCCATAGTGCTTACCATGTCTGCGCTTACGATATTAGGAGCAGAAACTCCGACAAAAATATCTTTTCCTACCATGGCAGCCTTTAAATCTCCGTGCAGTTGTTCCTTATTGGTTTTTTCCGCCATTTCCTTCTGGGCCGGATTCATCCACTCCTCTCCGACTGCAAGGATTCCCTTCTTATCTACCAGGACTACATCTCCGATTCCAAGCTCTAAAAGAAGCTTACAGATGGAAATTCCGGCTGATCCTGCCCCGTTGATAACTACCTTTGCCTGGGAGAATTCCTTTCCTACGAACTTCAAGGCATTTGTAAGTCCTGCGGAAACTACGATGGCTGTTCCGTGCTGATCATCGTGAAATACCGGAATATCCAGCTCTTCCTTTAATCTTCTCTCAATCTCAAAGCATCTTGGTGCTGAGATATCTTCCAAATTGATTCCTCCAAAAGTAGGGGCCAAGCGCTTTACAGTCTCCACAATCTCATCGGTATCTTTAGTATCTAAGCAGATTGGAAAGGCATCGATGCCTGCAAACTCTTTAAAGAGAATAGACTTTCCTTCCATAACCGGCATAGCCGCCTCCGGTCCGATATCCCCGAGACCTAATACTGCAGTACCATCTGAGACAACTGCCACAAGGTTTCCTTTGGCAGTATACCTGTAAACTTCTTCCTTATTATCTCTGATCTTGCGACAAGGCTCAGCAACACCCGGTGTGTAAGCAGTACTGAGATCATCTCTGTCCTTTACACGAACCTTAGATACCACGCTGATTTTCCCCTTGTTTTCCTCGTGCATTTTTAAAGCTAATTCATTGTAATTCATAAGTAAAAGTCTCCTTTTTTCTTTTAAGTTTTCTTGTTAAGCCAAGAATACCATTGCTCCAAAAAAAGAAAAGTTTACGAAAGTTTTTTAAGACTTATGAAAGTAAAAAAAATTGTTAAAAAATTATTTACGTTATAGAATAGGAATTAGCTAGAAGATCTTTTTTAGAACTTTTTCAGAAAGGCCGTCACATGAAACTTAAAACCCAAAACAAAGAAGAATCCATTCAGATTAAATTATCCAAATCCTACTTTCTCTTGGTTGGACTGCTTTTACTTTTTACCGCAGCCTTTATTTTGCCGGCCCAGCTTAGACAGTTAAATATGAGTTTGGAAGAACAGATTTCTCAGGCCGGTCTTATACTTTCAAAAGAGCCTGAAATTATTAATGGCATGCAAGAGCATTCCTTTTCCTCCTCCGTCACTCAGATGTTAGATGATCTTATGGAGAGCTCTGAGCAAATTGATTATGTTGTATTCGCGGACCAGGATTCTGTCAGAATCTATCATCCGGACAAGAATGAGATCGGAGAAGTCTTTGCCGGAGGAGATGAAGACCAGATTTTAAAAGACCCGACCCCCTATATCACTACAAAGAAGGGAGAACATGACGTACAAAGGCGATCCTTTCATCAGATTACAACCGTGAATGGGGATGTCCTGGGATTTGTTATGGTCAGCGCCTCCCTTTCTACAGTCAGAGCCGCCCAGCTTCGTATCATCCTAAAGTTTTTATTGGTATTTGCATGTCTCTTTCTCATCGGTATGCTTTTTGCCACCTATACTTCCAGACATATCAGGCGCAGTCTCCTAGGCTACGAGCCTGCCACAATAACTCGGATGTTTATCGAGAGGGAAGAAATTTTGGAAAATATTGACGAGGGCCTCTTAGCCTACGATTTTTCTTTTAAGAAAATCTACCACAACCAGGCCGCCGAAAGTTTACTGGGAACCGACTACGAGCTTACCGAAAACAGCCAGATTTATAAGCTTTGCAAAAACTGCCTGGACCACCGAGAAACCGTAACTTCCATTCCCCATGAATATCAGGGCAAGACCTTGCTTCTTAGTATCATGCCTCTTTTTAAGGACGAGGACTGCATCGGTTTTCTCATTATGCTAAGAGACCGCACGGAAATGTTAGAGTTAGCGGACCAGCTTACAGGCTCCACCCATATTGTGGAGGCCCTGCGCGCATCCACCCATGAATTTTTAAACAAGCTCCACATTATATCGGGAATGCTTCAGATGGAGAATTATGAAGAGGCCATCGCCTTTATCGACGGGCTCTCCCAAAATACGAAAAATAGTTACCAAACCACCATTCAACAGATTCAGAACAAAACCATCGCCGCCCTTCTTTTAGGAAAGCAAAGCAGGGCAAGGGAACTCTCCATTGATTTTGTCATCCAAAAGGACTCCTATCTAGACAGCCACAATAATTTTCTCTCCACCCAGGAATTAGTGACCCTGGTAGGAAACCTCATTGAAAATGCTTTTCACGCGGTAGAAGACCTAAATGGCATCAGGCAGGTACAGTTTTTCATCAACCAGACACAGGATGGACTCACCATTATTACCGATGATACCGGCTGTGGAATGACAAAAGACCAGGTGGAGGATCTTATGAAAGGAAATTTTACTACCCGAGGGGAAGGACACGGCATCGGATTTCGTCTAATTCGGGAGATCGTCCACAAGCACAAGGGACAGATCTTTATTGATTCCGAACCATCCGTCGGATCTTCCTTCACCATCAGTATTCAAGATGAATTGTAATTTGGGGTTGAGAAGAAAATTTGTAATTTACGATAGGATTTTTAGAATAATTGCAGGAGGAAATATATGATTCGTACAGTAATTGTAGAAGATGATCTTATGGTGGCTGAGATCAACAGCCAGTTTGTATCAAAGACCCCGGGCATTGAGGTAACAGCCAGCTTCCACAATGGGAACGATGCCCTGAACTTTCTCACAAAAGCCCCGGTAGACCTGGTACTTTTAGACTTGTATATGCCGGGATATTCTGGCCTCGAGCTTCTAAGGGAGCTTCGCCGGCAAAAAAATGATGTGGATGTGATTATGATCACCGCCGCCAACGATAGTGACCATATTAAGGAAGCCCTGCATCTGGGCATTATCGATTATCTGATCAAGCCCTTTAAATATGAGCGTTTCTCAGAAGCCATTAATAAATATGTCTTAAAACACAAGGTCATGAAAAGCGGTCTTACCTTTACCCAGGAGGATATCGATAAGCTGCTTAAGACCCATTCTGTGTCTGAAAAAAGCAAGGCGCTGGAACTGCAAAAGGGTCTGCAAAAAAAGACCCTGGATTTGATCCTGGCCTGCCTAAAGGAACACAAGGGCGATTACCTTTCCAGCGAGGCCATCGCCTCCTATGCTAATTTATCTCAGGTCACTGCCAGGCGCTATCTAAATTACCTGGTAGACAGTGAGGCTGTCAAAAGCCGCATCGACTACTCCACCGGGGGCCGTCCCTGCATGGAATATATGTTAAACTGATCCTCTTAAAAAGTTTCAAGGATTTTATCTAACTGGGCCTTGGTCTCCTCAAAGTTGTCCGTATTATCAATGACCCTGTCGCTGTTTGCCAGGTAATCGCTCTTGGACATCTGGGAGGCCATAATGTCCTCTATCTTTTCGGCGCTATAACCACGGTTGTACATAAGTCTCTGTTTTCTTGCAGACTCTCCTACGTGAATATACCAGACTTCATCACAAAAATCCTGGTAGGCTACCTGGTTTAAAACAGCAGATTCCACCAGCACAAGGTTAGTATCCTTTCTCTCCTCGTGCTTAATCTTCTTCATGATCTCCTCCTTAACCGCAGGATGGACCATATTATTTACAGCCGCAAGCTCATTCTCGTCCTTAAAAATGATTTCTGCAAGCTTGGCCCTGTCTAACTCTCCCTTGTCATTTAGGATCTCTTCTCCAAAATGATCTACAATCGCCTGAAAACAAACTCCACCTTTTTTTTGCAGCTTCTTTCCAATATCGTCTGCCTTAATAATAGTAGCACCATATTTCTCGTGTAAATAATCCAATACTTCAGATTTTCCGGCTCCGACTCCGCCTGTAATTCCAATAACTTTCATATCTTCAATCACACCTCTTGTTCACTGCCAAAAAAAGTTTCGCAGCCTTTCTTTCTTTTTTATATTTTCTGCTTCTTACTTTGCTTCATACCAGTTGTTTCCGGTATGCATATCCACTACCAAAGGAACTTTTAGTTCTACCGCCTGCTCCATCTCTTCCTGCAAAAGACGCTTTACTTGCTCTAGTTCCGTCTCATGGGCTTCGATCAAAAGCTCATCGTGCACCTGGAGGACTAAGCGGGATTTCATATTCTGACTCTTTAGGCGCCTCTCCACACCGATCATGGCCATCTTCATAATATCTGCGGCAGTTCCCTGGATAGGGGCATTCATTGCCACCCGCTCTCCAAAAGACCTTTGCATAAAATTACTGGATGACAATTCCGGCACCGGCCGCCTTCTGCCAAATAGGGTTGTCACATAGCCATCCTTCTTGGCCTTGGCGACTGCCCGGTCTAAGAAATCCTTGATTCCCGGATAGGCCTTAAAATAATCCTCAATATACTTAGTAGCTTCCTTCCTGCTGATACTAAGGTCCTGGCTCAAACCAAAAGAACTGATTCCATATACAATTCCAAAGTTGACCGCCTTGGCATTGCGCCGCTCCTGGTCAGTCACTTCCTCAAAAGACTTATGAAAGACCTTGGCCGCCGTAATCCTATGAATGTCCTGGGCCTCCTTGTAGGCCTCGATCAGATGGCTATCTCCGGAACAGTGGGCCAGAACGCGAAGCTCGATCTGGGAATAGTCCGCATCCACAAATACATAACCCTCCTCCGGAATAAATACCTTCCGGATCAGGCGCCCCAACTCCATACGGATGGGAATATTTTGCAAATTAGGTTCCGCGCTGCTGATGCGGCCGGTAGCCGTAACCGTCTGGTGGAATTTCCCATGGATTCTTCCATCCTCTTCTATAAAGTTACTGAGTCCATCCGCATAGGTAGACTTTAATTTCGCATATTGGCGATACTCCAAAATTTTATGAATAATGGGATATTCCGGAGCCAATTTTTCCAATACATCGGCCGCCGTAGAATATCCGGTCTTGGTCTTCTTACCACCGGGAATTGCCATCTTCTCAAAAAGGATGACTCCCAGCTGCTTGGGAGAATTGATATTAAAAGTCTCTCCCGCCGCATCATAAATCTCCATCTCCAAGGCCTGAATCCTACTGCCAAGCATCTTACCGTAGTCTTTTAAGGCCTCCCCATTGACACGGACTCCATTCACTTCCATATCATAGAGGGTATATACAAGAGGCATCTCCACTTCCTTAAAAAGCTTCCACATGCCCATATCTTCTAATTTAGATTTCAAAATCTTACTGCCTGCAAATGCAGTATAGGCTTCATAACAAACCTTAATCTCCTGGTCTGCCTTGTCATCAACCATAAGATTCAGATACTCTCCGGCGACATCCTCAAAGCTATAATTGCTCTTCAGAGGATTCAAAAGATAGGCCGCAAGCTTGATATCAAAAAGCCGGTCTATGTCAAAAGAATCTACAAACCTTTGGTTTACAGAATCATGATCTAACAAGGACTCCGCAGAATCTATCAGATGAAGCTGGCTCTTAACATCAAAAAGAGAAAGGACCTCCACGGACCCTGACAGATCAAAAAATTTGGAAAGCAGCCAAGACCCCGAAATATCTCCCTGCACCTTTATGCAATAAGCGGCATCCTCCCCAAAGCATAGGCCAAGGCCACCCAGACCGGCTTCCTTAGCAAACAAGGGAAGGACATTGTCTGTCTCCCTATAAATGCAGGCCCCAAGCCTCTGACTTCCGGCAGCTTTTTCCAGTAAGTCATTCGCCTCCGCCTTCTTAGTGATAAGCTTAAAGCCATCTTCCAGATGATTTACCACCGGAACTTCTTCAAACTTTGACAAGAGGTTCTTAAATTGCAATTTCTGAAAATAGGTATAGGCCTCAGGAGTAAAGAGGTCTCCCAATCTGGCCTCCTCTAAATCATAGGAAATATCCGCCTCTACATTAATAGTTGCCAGGGTCTTACTCATAACTGCCAGGTCCCAGTGCTCAGCCAAGGCTTTGGATGCTCTTGGAGGTTTCAGTTCCTCCACATGCTTATAGGCCTCCTCAATGGAGTGGTACTGGGCAATAATCTTGGTGGCCGTCTTCTCTCCAATCGAAGGAACTCCCGGAATATTATCAGAAGTATCTCCCATAAGGGCCTTGACATCGATAAATTCTGTCGGCGTCACCTGGTATTTTTCTACTACATCAGCCGTATAGTAATCTTCCACTTCCGTGCGGCCCTGCTTGGTCTTAGGAATGCGGATTTTGACATGGTCTGTGGCAAGCTGCAAGAGGTCTCTGTCTCCGGAGATTACCGTCACCTCAAGGCCTGCCTCCTCCCCTCGTCTCGAGAGGGTTCCAAGAAGGTCATCGGCCTCCAAGCCAGCCTGCTCAATGGTCCGAACCCCCATAGCATGAAGAACTTCCTTAATAAGAGGAACCTGCTGTCTAAGCTCCTCAGCCATAGGTTTTCTGGTACCCTTATATTCTGCATACATCTCATGGCGAAAGGTCGGAGCATGGACATCAAAAGCCACTGTAAGAAACTGGGGCTTCTCCTCCTCTAACATCCGAAACATAATGGTCAAAAAACCATAGACTGCCCCTGTATGTACTCCCTCAGAATTTGTGAGATCGGGCAGGCCATAGAAAGCCCGGTTCAATATGCTATGTCCATCAATTAAAACTAATTTCTCTGCCATGATATATCCTCTGTGGCCAAAAAGGCCAGTTTCATTTCTAAAAATACATTCTTTACTATACACTATCTCAGGCCTTTTTAAAAGAATTTTGTGCAAATTGGAGAGGGGCGTATTGCGGGTGGGGGTGTTGGTGGCTGGGTGGACGTCCTGCAGGTGGGGGATCTGTCGCAAAACGTGCTGCGTTTCCTGCAAG
>CAVHCX010000022.1:0-51409 GCA_963634745.1 Clostridium sp. CAG:343 | reverse complement strand
ATTTAGTTCCAGATTCGGCAGTAGGTGTAGAGCCATCTGTTGTGTAGTAGATGGTGGCGTCTGTATCATCCCCTTTGCCCTCACCATTAGTAGGAACTGTTATTTTCAGCTTGCCACTCTCTCCGGAAGCAGTTGTGTTAGAGCCAGCTATATTGACCTCAGCATCATCCAGGAAAATCGCCGGATTTTTAAGTGTCTGCTGTGCGCCCATCTCAACCGTTGCGTAAACATAGGAATTAGCTTCGTCCGCATCATAAGTATCGGAATTAATAGTTCCCCAGGCTACAAAAGTCTGTCCGTTTGTGCAGTTTTTCTTGAATGCATTCTTTTCCGAATCTTCCCAATTCACCTTAAGTTCTTCTTCTACTTCCTTATATAGTCCTTTATCAAGCTGCTCAACTGACACTTTCGCCTTAGGCACTCCAGTTTCGGAACTCAACTGTTTTATAATGCCATCAAACGTAGATGCATAGTCTAGTTTTATTGCCCCGTCACTTCGTTTGGGTGAGATTATATTAAGTATCTTCGCTTTTCTTGTGGTAAAGTCGAAACTAAAATGGATATCATCCGTAGTATTCGTTAGTTCTTTCTCCGTTTTATCATCCCAAACAGTAACTGTACCATTGTTCTTCGCCTCAATGGTAATTGGCTTCACCGTAGCCTCTGTTTGATCATCACTGGTAATAATTTTCAGATTTATAGTAACCTTGTCAGCGAAACTATACTTATTTTTTTTATCTGTCATCTTATCATTGTTTATTACCAATCCTAAGCCCATGGTATATTTTGTTGCAAAATCGGCAAGAGCATCATGATCCTTAAGGTAGATAGGGACACCCTTCGTTTCCTTTATATTGCATCCAACCTCCAGAAGTTTTTCAAGAGTTGAATCTGTTGAAAAAGAAGTTCCATTTACGCCTGTTATTTGCAGGCCTATAATTTTTTTATCCTTCTCGATTAGCTGTACTATTGTCGTTCCTTCTTGGCTAGCATTATTCTTCCAGTTTGTGCTATCTCTCATAGGAGCATAAAAGGTCATATCAATAGAAGAAAGCCTATTTGTAATTTCAAGTTCCACTGGATCTGATGCAGCATCCACGCTGTAATCATTGCTCTGTTTTTCTGCAATCAGATAGACATGATAAGTACCATTGTAATATTTTTCATTCCACGTTTGGTCCCACGTAAACTCAGCCGTTCCGGAATTTGTATCCGTACTTATGTATTGATAGGATACAATGGAACTACCAGAGGCGTTCCACTTCCCATTTGTTACTAGCAAAGATACAACTGTATTTCTCGTATCACCTGTGTTATCAGTCAGTGTATAGGGAACAGATAGGGTTGTGCCTTTGTCCGGATTGGCTATAGTAACACTTTTCCCATCAGTGACAGCAGCTTTTAACTTGTCGTCAATTAGAGTTAACTTATACTCACCATCTGTATACAACCAGTAAAGGGTCTTATCGTTTTCATTTTTTTCAAACTCTTCATCCTGTTGTCCATTTTCCCCATAACCATCTACCCTTGTAGAAAATAGTATCTTATTCTGATTTAAAAGGAGGGATGGAGAGTATCCTTTTGAAGTTGTCTTTTGGTCTTCCTGTTCAACCTTGGTGTATTTACCAGATTCATCGATATATCCAATAGTCTCACTTTCATATGTAGCTGTCTCGCCGTTAACTTTAAACTCCGGGTCTCGCGCCCAATAGGCCTGTCCTTTCTTCATCAAGTGCTTTCCTATATCACTACCACCATGGCCTATATTCCACATAAGAGAGACCGCTTCATCCCCATCAGTCGTAAGATTTTTTCTTTTTATAATCGCATTCTTTTCTGTATCGGTTAACCCCTTTGAATAAAAATGCGATCCATTTAATTTGTCTATTACAGTTGTTCCATTTTCTTGGTAAACAGATGTCCCCAGTACACTCATACAATCCAGTAAAAGAGCATTTTCTACATCTAAATTATCCTTATATGTATCTAGATCAGCATACCAGGTTTTGTTTATCACTTGGAATTTCATTGGGGTATCTTTGCCCAGATAGACGTAACTTCTAAAGTAATGTCTGTCACGAGTTTCATTATCTATTATATTCTCTTTCTTGTTGTTACGATCATTTTGCAATCGTTGTCGACGTTCTATCAACGACTGATTGTCTATCACCATATCCCCAATCCCAAGTTTCGTATTACCCTTGTCCCCTACGGTCTTGGTAACTGTGTTACTACCCTCCGCTCGTACCTTCAGCCCATACCCTGCTCCCAAGGCAAGCCCCAGCACCAGCAGGAGGCCCAAAAGCACCGGTATTCGTTTCTTTTTTAATGCCCTTTTCTTCATATGCCACTCCTCTTTTTTATTTGTATATGTTCTTTAGTTTCTTTTATGGTCTACTGACCCACTTTTCTATCCTTAATTATACTCAGCCATATTTTTTTGTCCATATGGAAGAGGATATTCTCTTTATTTTTATACGAAGGAAGCAACAAAAAAGCTAATGGAACTCACATGAGGGGTGGAAGGGCGGGGGCTACAAGGGGCTTCCCGCTGTGTTGCAAAACATGCTACGTTTCCTACTCGCTGGCAGCTGGCTGATTCGCGAGGCCTTCCGCCAACTCGCGCTCCGCGCTCACTCAGGGCTTACGCCCTTCGGCCCTTCGGGCACAAGGCGTAAGCCTCGCTGCCAGCTATCAGCTCCTAACGGAAGCCTCGCAATGTTTTGCAACACAGCAGGAAGCCCCTTGTAGCATCGAACTTTCACCTCACATGCTAAAGATGAAAGAAATGATACTGCAGCTCCCTACGGAAGCATCGCAATGTTTTTGCAACACAGCGAAAAGCCCTTTGTAGCATCGAACTTCCCCCACATGCTAAAGATGAAAAAAGTGGCACAATCCCTGTAAAATCAAGGATTTATGCCACTTTATCATTCTTCAACCATCGAAGACAGAATTATATTATCACCTATTTATATAAAATGATCTTCATCATCTTTTGCAACAAACAAAAGATCCTTGTCGCGATCTATGCCAAGATCTGTTATAAAAGGCAGTAGGTTACCGCAACAAAAAATCTCTAAGTCCCGCTGAATAAGAAAGTCACTGATGGATTTTCTTCCATGCGGGCTGGGAAGGAGTACTGCAGGGGGTGGGGTCTGTCGCAAAAACGATAGCGGAGTTTCCGTCAGGAGCTGACAGCTGGCAGCGAGTAGGAAACGCAGCGTGTTTTTGCGACAGATTCCACCCCTGCAGTACGGTCCCCCACCACCCACAAGGAAATCCCAGCGCTTACTTACCAGCAACGATTTCTCTAAGAATTATTTCCCGGTCTTCCTCTGATATATTTAATACATCCATAGCCTGCACCGGATCCAAGTTCATATTTTTAGCAAGGGCCCCGACAGAAGCAATCAGAGCACTAATTTCTCCTTTAGCATGTCCCTCGGCCAAACCTTCAGCACGCCCCTCAGCGAACCCATCTTCTTTTGCTTCCTTTTGGAGAAGTTCCATAACATCTTCTACTTTACATTCTAATACACTCACGCGTATGGCCTCCCTTCGATTCTTCTGTAGGAAATCTGCCAAAATCCCCTCGGAAATACATTCATCGATGGCGCAAATCACAGCTTCTTCAAGAACCATATCCTTCTGATGCTTTCGGATCCGTGACACCAATTCTGTATATTGGCTAAGAGTTTAACAGGTTTTCATAAGCTTTTCATTTTAACCCTGATTAATATTCAAAATAAGAGTAGTCAGTTCCATCCAGGGACCAACTTTATCATTCTCCAACCGTCGAAGACAGAATTATATTATCACCTATTTATAGCAAGCACTGAAAGCAGGCCGCATTTCTTCTATCTGTCTGCGATTCAACCCATAACTCATAGCTATTTGCTCCCAATTTTCTCCCACAATTGCCAGGATGTCTTTTGCATAGCCTTTCGCGTCATTTTTCGAAATACCGAATCGAACCGAGGCCGAGACAGCAAGATCAATGTTTATGCCATTATCATCCTCATCAACATTTAAGGACAGCTCATCGCCGTAAGGAACCGGATTTACATCATAAAGCGGCGAGAGTATCCATCCCTGCTCTGTAAGAATAAACGCATGATTCCGTAAATGATCATCCGTATTGGTAACAGCCATATTAAAAACAATTCGTTTCCAGAGCTCAATCAGATCCCGCTTAGGCTGTGCCCCATAGGACTTAATAAAAGCTACTATGTCCAGATAACTTGTCCCGTCCGCAGCTGATGCCCCATCTGTTTTTTCAAGCAGTGTCATAGCAGAGGCAAAGTGTACCCTCTTATTTAAAACACGATCAAATCGTTTTATCAGATACGTGCTCCCAAGATTGGAAAATTTCTCAAGCTTAGCCTCCATAACATTCAACCCACAAAGACCTGCCAAATCGTGTGCCACCATTTCCCATGCGCCGGTGTCATTTTCATCATTTTTTGACGGAAATTTTGCAATCCACAGCTGGTCCTTTGTGTCTACTACCGTTGCTTTAGGTCTTGCACCCCCAAGTGAGGAACCGGGTTTAATCAATTGATTCAGCCATTTTTCAGCCAAACCATTTTCATCACCTTCAAAATTTCTGGATGCTTCCTCTAATGTGCGAAGTGCCGCCCATGGAGGAGCAGCCGTTTCTTTATCATCAGAAAGAAATGGCCCATTAGGATCCGTCTTAAATCGAATGCCGCCCATTCGTGTTTCATCATATACCCCAAGCAAATAGTCACTTTCATACAGTTTAGACGGCTTTCGTCCTTCCTTTTCAGCCAGGATTCTTTCACGTTTATTCATAAGAACACGTCCCCAGCGATCAGGAGATGAATCTGCAAACAAACCAAAAATATTCTTACCGGATGGATATTGCCTGCCGGAATACGGCATGAGTTCCGGATCTAATGTGAACTTAAGGCCAGACTTCTTAAGCCACTCCTTATCGTACTCAAAGGAATAGGATTCCCCACCTTTGATGATATTCACATACAGCATTCCCATCAGAATCGGATTCTCTGTGCTGAAATCATCATAGACGAAAATGGTTTTCTGCTTGGATACCATTAGCCATTCCTCCTCGGCGCTCGTTTTCTTGTAATTAGATTCAGATCCTGAAGCTGTCTACCCAATTCATCATCCTTTGCAATAAGCAAAAGATCTTTGTCAAGATTATTCAGGGCGTGCAGAACCGCTGCATAGATTCCCATTGCCACAGATGGATCACCCTTTTCAATCTTCCACAAAGAGGCACGGCTGATTCCTGCACGCTCCGCCACCAGCTCTGCCGACAGACTCCGTCTAAGTCTGGCAAGCTTAATCTGCTCGCCCATAGTTTTCAATATTTTCTCAGTTCCCGGAAGTATATTATATGCTGCTTTTTTCACTTTACGCACCACCTCTTAACGTTAATTATTATAAACATTAACATCGTTTTTGTCAATAAAAGCAAACTTTACAGTCGCCACACTCCATCACCAAGAATCTATACCAAGATTTGTTATAAAAGGCAGAAACTTACCATAGCAAAAAATCCCTAAGTTCCACTAAATAAGAAAGTCTCTGATGGATTTTCTTCAATACAGGATGGGAAAGGAGCACTGCAGGAGTGAGATCTGTTATAAAAGGCAGTAGATTACCGCAACAAAAAATCTCTAAGTCCCGCTGAATAAGAAAGCCGCTGATGGATTTTTTCCATGCGGGATGGGAAGGAGTACTGCAGGGGTGGGATCTGTCGCAAAAACGATAGCGGAGTTTCCGTCAGGAGCTGACAGCTGGCAGCGAGACCCGGAGCCTTGTGCCCGAAGGGCCGAGGGGCCTAACGGCCCCTCGTGAGCGCAAAGCGCGAGTTGGCGCAGGGCTTCGCGAATCAGCCAGCTGACAGCGAGTAGGAAACACAGCGTGTTTTTGCGACAGATCCCACCCCTGCAGTACGGTCCCCACCCACAAGAAAATCCCAGCGCTTACTTACCAGCAACGATAATCTGATAGTCCTTCTCAAACCTCTCCCCTGCTGCCACGCAATTCACATTCTCCTTCTTGGACAACTCCAAATCAAATCCAATATCATCACACCTTCCCATCCAAGGTTCCAGACACACAAATGGTGCATCCTTCACAGACCATATTCCAAAATTCGGAAATCCTTCCGCCTTCACTCCCACATATGGGTTTCCATCTTTTCTGCAAAGCCATACTTCCTCGATTTGAGTATGATCAAAGATCAAGGCGTCTTTTTCAAAGAGTTCCTCCGTTACAGGATAGCACTCATCTTCTAATTTTAATTCCGATACCACTCCCGGATCTACGGCTTCCTCCTTAGGATTAATCAACACATAAGAAAGACTTTCCTTTCCCGGAAAGCGTAGCACATAGTCTTCTTTTTTCTCCGACGGCTTCCCAAAACGAAAGGCCGGGTGTCCACCGATTGTAAAATAGATAGTCTCATCTGACGGATTTTTTACTTCCCATTTGACGTTAACAACATTTTCATCCAGGCTATAGCTAATAAACAACTGAAAATCATAGGGATAGACTTTCTTGGTCTCATCCGTGGAAGCCAAAAGAAATTCTGCTTTTTCATCATCGGCATAGGTGCACGTAAATTCACTATCTCTTGCAAATCCATGCTGGGAAGTTGGGTACTGGGCTCCCTTTATTTTTACTGTATTTTTATAGGTCTTTCCTACATTAGGAAACAGCACCGGCGCATGGCGCTTCCAATATTTGGCGTCCGCCTCCCAAAGCACATCCTCTCCGGTCTTCTTATTAAAGATACGGGTTAGCTCTGCCCCGTGCTCTGCAATTTCCACCCTAAGACTTTCATTTTCTAATTTCATGACCTTTCATCCTCCCATTTTTCCACTACAACTTTACATCTTTTTTTATAAAAAGCGATGCCGTACAAGACAACTTCCTCGCGGCCATCATTTTTCAGGTACTCATAATACCTTCGGTCTTTGATCTGCTTAATGGCTCTTTCACAGGCCTTTGTAAGTCCTGCTGCCTCCCTGGAATATTTTAATTCCAGGACAATCCCCCTATCAGGGGCTTCCGGTTCAATGATAATATCCGCAAATCCTTCCCCGGCCTCCACATTAGACCTGACAATCCAATCGGAATTTCCGGTAAAAAGGCCCACCAAAAAATTATGATAGGAACTTTCCTTTTCTTTTTCCGGTGCTTTTGTGTCAAAAACACTGATAGACTGACTGAGAATCCGGTTCAAATACTGTTCAACTTTCTCAGCCTGTCCCTCTTCCACAGCCTCCCAATACTCCCTTAACCGGCCTGTGTTGTCCCGGAGTTTTGTTTCAAACCATTCTTGAATCTGAAGCTTGTATACCTCTCTCACTTCTTTATTTGGAATCAAGAGCTTGTAGGTCCCCTCTTTTGTCATTCCAAGCTGGGTCAGATAACCTGTTGTAAATAAGACACTCCAAATATTCTCGATACTATTGTCAATTTCATCATAAGTCAGCTCAAGACGAACCTTCTTTTCCACCCACTCGCCTGCGATCAAGCGTTCAATTTCATCCCTTGTGGTTTTATTTGCTTTGGAAACAAATCGCTTTACCAGGGAATTTCCACTGCTATTGATCCAATAACATTTGGGTTCTGCCATCGGGTCTTCACAGAGAAGTTCCACATGGTTAATCACATCCCAAGGGCAATAGACATCCGCAGCTCCAAAATGATATCCGTCATACCACTCTTTTATGTCATGCAAATAAGATTCCAAATCATAGCTAGCTAAAAGGGCCCTTACTTCCGCCTCTGTAAATCCAAACAATTCATCAAAACGCACATCGGTAATGGAAAGGATCTTGAAATTATTAAGGCCTGTGAAAATGCTTTCTTTTGATACTCTAAGACAACCTGTCAAAACAGCAAACTGCAAAAATTCATTAGTCTTAAGGGTCTCCCCCAAAAGGCCCCGAATCAAGGCCACCATTTCTCCGTAGTATCCATATTGAAAGGCCTTATCCAGTGGCACATCATATTCATCAATCAAGACAATCGTCTTCTGTTCATAATGTTTATAGAGAAGTTCCGATAGCTTTTTAAGGGAAAAGCGAAGTCTGACAGAAGTCTCTGAAACCTGCTCCTTATTTAGAGAAATCAGTTCCTGATACATTTCCTTATCTTCTGCATCCAACTGATCACTATTCAGCAAAAACTTAAACCTTCTGGCCTCTGCCGTCACCAATTCCGCCAGGCTAAGTCTTGCCTCTTCAAAGCAAGTCCCCTCCACTCCCTTTAATGTAAGGAAAATTACCGGATACTTACCCATGTATTCTTCACAGAATTTTTTATTCCGGGAAATATAAAGATCTTCAAATAAGGTCTGATCTGTACCTACTTCAAAAAAATATCGAAGCATGCTCATATTCAACGTTTTTCCAAATCGGCGCGGCCTGGTAAAGAGGTTTACCTTGCCCCAGTGGTCCAGGAGGTCTTCGATTAATTTTGTTTTATCCACATAATAAAATCCTTGTTGCCGGATTTCCTTAAAATCCTCGATACCAACCGGTAATTTCAAGGCAGTCTTCATGATCTCACGCCCCTTTCAAAGCCTCATTTTTCAAGGCATTTTCTCGCACACTCAGGTGATTTGATTTTATCATCAAGGAAAGCAAATAGCAAGCTGGCGCATGTGGGGCGGAGGTTCGATGCTGTAAGGGGCCATGCTATGTTGCCAAAAACATTGCGAGGCTTCCGTCAGGAGCTGCAGGCTGGCAGCGGGGACCGAAGCCTTGTGCCCGAAGGGCCGAGGGGCTTTTAGCTCCTCGTGAGCGCGAAGCGCGAGTTGGCGAAGGGCCTCGCGAATCAGCCGCCTGCAGCGACTAGGAAACGCAGCATGTTTTTGGCAACATAGCATGGCCCCTTACAGCCCCCGCCTTCCCACCCAACATGCGAGATACTCCAAAAAAAGGGACTGCCGCCTACGCAAACAGTCCCTCTCAACTCTAATTGATACTCATCCGCACCAATGCTCGATTTAATTTCGCCTTAGCCACCTTGTACTCTCGATCGGAAAGTCCCGTCTTTTGCAGGATCTCTTCCGCCCGGTCTTTGGCATTTTTTGCCCGGTCTTTGTCGATGTCCTCGCTCCACTCCCAGGTGGTTGCTAGGAGGCGGCAGCTTCCGTCTACCATGGTGAGCATTCCGCCGATGCAGGCCGCTCTTCTAACGGTCCCATCCTCTAAAACCACGTGGGCTTCTCCCATGCCGATGCCGGTACAAAAGTCCATATGGTCTGCTAAGATTGCCCGGTCTCCGGTTATGGTTCTTACCACGACCCGGACCACATCCCCTTTAAAGAGCAAACCGTCCGGAGTACCTATTTGTAATGGGAAAGTCTTCATAGACATCCTCCTTTACTATTTCTTCGCCTTCTCAAATACATCCTCGATGGTTGCCGCATAGAGGAATGCTCCCTCCGGAAGGTCATCGCATTCTCCATCTAGGATCATCTTAAATCCGCGGATGGTCTCTTTTAATGGCACATATTGTCCCGGATTTCCTGTAAACTGTTCTGCTACATGGAAGCTCTGGGACAAGAATCTTTGGATCTTACGAGCACGGCTTACGGACAATTTATCTTCTTCTGACAACTCGTCCATACCCATAATAGCGATAATATCCTGCAATTCCTTGTAGCGCTGGAGTACCTGCTGGACTCTCTTGGCTACATCATAATGCTCCTGTCCTACCACTTCCGGTGACAGGATACGGCTGGTGGACTCCAGTGGATCTACCGCCGGATAAATTCCCTGGCTTGCTATATCACGGGACAATACCGTGGTTGCATCCAAGTGGGTAAATGTTGTTGCCGGCGCCGGGTCTGTCAAGTCATCCGCCGGTACGTATACAGCCTGTACCGAGGTGATGGATCCCTTTCTTGTGGAAGTGATACGCTCCTGAAGAGTTCCCATCTCAGTTGCCAGAGTAGGCTGATATCCTACCGCCGAAGGCATACGTCCAAGGAGGGCTGATACCTCAGAACCTGCCTGGGTAAATCGGAAAATGTTATCAATGAAAAGAAGCACGTCCTGGTTCTTCTCATCACGGAAATATTCCGCCATAGTAAGACCGGAAAGAGCAACTCTCATACGGGCTCCGGGCGGTTCGTTCATCTGACCGTAAACCATGACGGTCTTGTCGATAACTCCACTCTCCTGCATTTCTCCGTAAAGGTCGTTACCCTCACGGGTACGCTCTCCAACTCCGGTAAATACGGACAAACCGCCGTGGGCAGTTGCCACGTTGTTGATCAGCTCCTGGATCAGTACCGTCTTACCTACACCGGCACCTCCGAACAAACCGATCTTTCCACCCTTTGCATAAGGGCAAATAAGGTCAACGACCTTGATACCTGTCTCAAAAATCTCTGTGGCAGGATTTTGTTCCTCATAAGACGGTGCCGGGCGGTGAATGCTCCAGCGCTCTGTGGTCTCCGGTTCCGGCTTGTTATCGATGGGCTGTCCCAAAAGGTTAAATACACGTCCCAAACAAGCTTCTCCAACCGGCACGGCGATGGAATCACCGGTGTCCACTGCCTTGGTTCCTCTGGTTAATCCATCGGTAGAATTCATTGCAATGCAGCGCACCACATTATCTCCTACCTGCTGAGCAACCTCCGCAATGAGCTTTGCACCATTTAATTCAATCTCAATGGCATTTTGCAGCGCAGGCAGTTCATCGTGGGCAAAGCGAATGTCCAATACCGGACCGATGACCTGCACCACCTGGCCAATGTGTTTTTCACTCATTTCGAATCTCCTTCATTCATTCAAGGTAATCAATCGCTAGACGCCTTCCGCGCCTCCTACGATCTCCGTAATCTCCTGTGTAATACCAGCCTGACGAGCTCTGTTATAGTAAAGATTCAACTGCTCGATCATTTCTCCTGCATTCTTTGTGGCAGCGTCCATAGCTGTACGTCTGGCAGCAAGCTCACTTGCCACACTCTCACAGATACCGGAATAGATCAGACCTGCCAAATACTCCGGAACGATGCACTCAAATACTTCTTCCGGATTTGGATCATACAAGGTCTGCTCGATCTTCTTCTGCTTGTCCCCATTAAGGTCCGCTTCTACAAGATCCGGCAAGGGCAGGATTGGGAAGGACTCAGGGACCTGAGAGAGCATAGACATAAACTTGGTATAGCAAAGTTCAATATGCCCAAATCTTCCTGCCTTGAATTCCGTGCACAAAAGATTTGCAATACCAAAGCAGTCGGCCACGGAAATATCCGCCACCTCTGCAAATTCTTCTGTCAGCACTTCTATCTTCTTTCGAAGGCAATATTCCACCGCCTTCTTGCCAATGGGAAGGGCCACCACTTCTTTTCCTGCGGCATCTGCCTCAAAACACTTAAAGAGGTTGGCATTGTAGCCACCTGCCATGCCCCTGTCCCCGGCGATCATTACATAACAGTATTTATCATTGACTGGTTTCTTAACATATGCTGAGCTAAAGCCTACATAGCCCTCTGCAATATCCTGCAAGGTCTCGTGCAGGACCTCAAAATAAGGTTTGCAATTATCTGCTTTTTCTTTGGCTTTACGCAGCTTGGAGGATGCTACAAGTTCCATTGCCTTGGTGATCTGCATGGTTCCCTGCACACTTTTAATGCGCAGTTTTATGCTTTTCATATCTGCAGCCATATGCTTCCTCCTTTATATTTATTTCTCAGATTGCATACTAATAAATTGCTCTGTATAAGCATTTAAGACAGCAACTAATTTTTCTTCTGTAGCCTTCTCAAGCTTTCCTGTGGAATCTACCAGCTGGACAAATTCTAATCCTTCCGGGTCTGTATCCAGGTAGCGGAAGAGGCCTGCCTCATATTCCTTTACATCCTTTGTATTTACCTTGGCCAAAAGATTGTGGGTAGCCGCGTAGATAATTGCCACCTGTTTCTCTACAGAAACCGGAGACTCCTGATTTTGCTTGAGGATTTCTACAATCCGTTCTCCCTGGGCCAGACGCGCCTTGGTATCCTCGTCAAGGTCGGAACCAAACTGGGCAAAGCCCTGTAACTCGCGGTACTGGGAATACAGAAGCTTTAAGTTACCGGATACCTGCTTCATAGCCTTGACCTGGGCGTTACCACCTACACGGGATACGGAAATACCCGGGTTTACTGCCGGCATGATTCCTGAGTGGAACATCTCGGTCTCCAGATAAATCTGTCCGTCTGTAATGGAAATAACGTTGGTTGGGATATAGGCAGATACATCTCCTGCCTGGGTCTCAATAATCGGGAGGGCTGTGAGGGATCCGCCTCCGTGGGCGTCGTCCATTTTCGCAGCTCTCTCAAGAAGTCTTGAGTGGAGATAGAAGACATCTCCGGGGTAAGCTTCACGTCCCGGCGGTCTTCTGATCAACAGGGAAAGCGCACGGTAAGCCACCGCATGCTTACTAAGGTCATCATAGATTACCAGGGCATGCTTTCCGTTTGCCATAAAATACTCTCCGATGGAGCAGCCTGTATATGGGGCGATATACTGCAAGGGTGCCGCGTCGGATGCAGTAGCAGCTACTACAACGGTATAATCCATTGCTCCTGCTCTTTGCAGTTTCTCTACCAGGGTTGCAACTGTGGATCTTTTCTGTCCGATGGCAACATAGATACAAATGACGTCTCCGCCCTTCTGGTTTAAAATCGTATCAATTGCGATCTGTGTCTTACCTGTCTGACGGTCTCCGATAATAAGCTCACGCTGGCCACGACCAATGGGGATCATGGAGTCAATGGCCTTGATACCGGTCTGCAAAGGCTCTGTAACAGGCTGTCTCTCGCAGATACCCGGCGCCGGGCTTTCTACTGCACGAAATTCGCTGGTCTCAATCGGACCTGCTCCGTCGATAGGTTGTCCCAATGCATTTACAACACGACCGATCATAGCATCACCAACCGGTACAGATACAACCTTTCCGGTACGCTTTACTGTCTGCCCCTCTCCGATCTTTTCATCGGAACCGAAGACTACGATGGATACCATGTTCTCTTCCAAATTCTGTGCCATGCCGAAGCTTCCATCTTCAAATTCCAGAAGCTCTCCAGCCATACAAGCCGTCAGTCCGCTGGCTCTTGCAATACCGTCACCTACAGAAAGTATGGTGCCTGTTTCGCTTTGCTGGATCGCATTGTCATAATATTTGATCTGGCTTCGGATGATTTTGGATATTTCTTCAGGTTTAAATTGCATGTTTCCTATACCATCCTTTATAGAATCATATCCTTATGGATATCTTTGTTAATTTTTTAATTGCTTAGAAAGCCCATTCATCCGGCCCTTAAGGGTTCCGTCCAACTGCTTTCCATCCATTTCCACGCGAAGTCCCGCCACTACAGAAGGATCGATCTTCTGGATTAAGAGCACGGTTTTACCGCTGACTTTTTCAAGTCTTGCCTTTAATCCCCCAGCCTGGGTCTCACTGAGAGGCACAGCGCTGTATACCACGGCTTCTGTAATATTATGGTCCGCGTTATAACGTCTTGTGTACTCCTCGCAACATCCTCCAAACTCGCGGATGATGTTGTGCTCACACAATAATTTCATAAAATTCAGTAGATAGTGCTCAAGGCTAGCACCAAAGGCGGTGTCGATGAGTTTCACTCGTTCCGCCTTCGGAATGGAAGGCTCACCTAGGAGCTTGATATAATCCGGATTTTCACGGAATAATTGACGGACCTCTTTTAGCTGGTCCATGATTGCTTCCACCAGGCCCTCTTCCATAGCTAGATCATATAAGCCACTACCATATACCTTAGCTGTCTGTGTCATGATGCCTCACCTACATTGGAAATAAATTCATCAATCAGTTTCTCATGATCCTTTTCGCTAATCTCTCGCTCGATCACCTTACCGGCAATCTCCATAGCTATACCGCCAATTTCACCCTTGAGCTCACTGACAGCTTTCTTCTTCTCCTGTGCAATGTCGCTCTCTGCCTTCGCTTTAATAGCTGCGGCCTGACGATTTGCCTCCTGAATTACCTCCTCGCTCTGAAGAGCCGCACTCTTCTGAGCGCTGGTAATAAGAGCATTTGCTTTCTCCCTGGCATCGGCCATGTTCTGCTCATACTCTGCCTTCATGGCATGGGCTTCCTCTTTCGCCTTTTGGGCTTCTGTGATCTCTGCCGTTGCCATAGCCTTTCTCTTCTCTAAAACCTCATTCACCGGCTTTAAAAGAAAACGTTTAATCAGATATAGCTGAATAAAAAGGTTGCAAATCTGCGCAACAAAGGTCCACGGGATAATTGTTACTAAATCCTGCATCTTCCTGTCAAACCTCCTTCTTCTTGCATCCTGTTCATACTTAAGATTTTTTCCTTAGAAATACGAATCTTTCTTTTATCCCAAGTATCCCATGAACAATCCGGGTGCAACGAAGATCAAAAGAAGTCCGGTTACGAAACCATAGATACCTGTTGTCTCTGCAAGAGCAACACCAAGAAGCATGGTAGAAGTTACATCACTTTTACACTCCGGCTGTCTTCCGATCGCTTCCAGAGCCTTAGCAACTGCGTTACCTTCACCAATACCAGGTCCGACACCGGCGATAAGTGCAAGTCCGGCACCAATTCCACATCCCATTAATGCAATACCTTTAGCAAGTACTGTAAAATCCATAATAAATTCCTCCTGTAACTCTCCTAAGTCTTATAAGCTTATAAGTTGAAGTTTTTGTTTTTTGTCTTATTTTTAATTTTTACTCGTCCCCAGCTTCCTGAGCAATATACATGATGGTCAGCATACTGAAGATAAATGCCTGCATACACGAAGTAAACCAGTCAAAATAGAATCCCGTAATGGCCGGGATACCTACATCAAAGATTGGAATCTGTGCAAGCACATGTCCCACAGCTCCCGGGATCAATCCAAGGACTGCAGTGCTAAGAACCGCCAGTGATCCATAGATCAGGCCACTGATAACGATTCCTGAGAAAATATTTCCGAAGTGTCGACAAGCCATGGAAACCGGTGTCGAAATCTCTCCGAGAACATTAAATGGCGTCATAACAAAAATCGGTTCTGTGAACCCCTTTAGATATCCGCCAAAACCATTTGTCTTAAGCTTCTGGTAAGTAATCATAATAAATACAACCACGGCCCATGCTGCCTCTGTCGACAAATCGGCTGTTGGGCTTCTAAGCCCTGTTAGGCTGATGAGATTAGATACAAGACTGGTGCTGAACAAGGCCCCAACGAATGGTATCATGTAACGGAATCTCTCTCCCATGTTACCAATCACAAAATTGTTCAAGGTCTCAACGATCATTTCCGCCGCTGCTTGTCGCTTGGAAATGTTCTCTACCTTAAGATCTCTTGTCAGCCAAATGCACAATCCTGTGATAATGATCATAACAATCCAGCTAACTACCAAAGTCTCGCTAATCTGAAGATCTCCTAATATCGGAATGTTAAGCGGAATGGTAAAATATACTTTAGGTCCGCTAATGTCTATATTCATAGTCTCACCTCCATTCTAAATTCTAGGAATTTCCGATATTCATGCATCCTATATTCAATTTTTTTATGTAAAACTGTAACCAGTTTTTACCAAAGTTATCTCTATCTCTTGCCTTTTCTGACTTTATTTTGTGTCGTCCTTCTTTCTCCAGAGCACAGATAGCTTCATTCCCCAGGATGGAAAAAGTAAAGGCAGGATACCTGCTACCAGCTGAAAGCACGGAAGAAGGGCCACTAAAATCACCCAGACCAGCTGGATTCCCATTCTCCAGGAATAGCTAAGCTTCATCTTCTGTCTTGCCTGGTCCTGGTCCTTAGTCGCTGCCACGTCCTGAACGGTCACGGCCATAAGATAGAAATTAGCCACCGTCACGACGCCTCCCAGGATTCCTGACAAAAAGATCCTATAATCAAGGGCCAGCTTGTCCGGCGAGACACTATGTATAGCGATCATGACCATCCACATGAGGATTACCCCCGCCGAGGTATAAATTGCCACATTGACCATCTCTTTTTTTGATGCCGATTGAAGTTTACTCATACTTCCACCTCCTACATATGACTGTTAAAAGAAACTCCGGATCTTTTTTTCTTCTCCTTATCTTCCTTCTTCATAATCCGAAGATAAAGATTATAAGCCACCATAAAGGAGCTTCCCAATCCGAAAATAAATCCTACGATATAGATCCAAAGTCCGATCCCGGTATGAGCCGTAAGCCACCAGCAGCCCAAAAGGCAAAGCAGGGTCGGGGTCAAAAGAGACAGGCCAAACTGGGTAACCATTGTAATATTTTTCATAAAATCAGAGAATATATAGAATTTTTGCCTAGATTTCTCGGAATGTTTTTCTTCGACAGACGTCAACCGATTCCCCACCTGCGGCTGCTCACCCATAGATATCACCCTCTCCTTCGCTCACACCTTACCAGTTATTCAAATGGTGAAGATGCCCTTCTAAATTCATATGTTCAAAATGATTCTGTCTAAGGGCTTCATAAAGAACTACCGCCACAGAATTCCCCAAATTCAAAGACCGAATGTCTCCCACCATAGGAATCCGGATACAGTTTTCCTGATTTTCTACCAGAATTTCCTCCGGGATCCCGGCACTTTCTTTTCCAAACATAATATAGCAATCCGGCTCGTAGGAAGCCTCTGTATAGACCTTCTGCCCCTTGGTGGTTGCCATATAAATCTTAGCCCCCGGGTTCTTCTCCAAGAACTCCTCGTAATTTACATATGTGGTCACGTCAAGGTCCTTCCAGTAGTCCATGCCGGCCCGCTTTAGGTTCTTTTCATTTAATCGAAAGCTCAAAGGTTCGATCAAATGTAGTCTGGTATTTGTAGCCACACAGGTGCGGCCAATATTTCCTGTATTCGCCGGAATTTCCGGCTCAAACAAAACGATATTTAACATAATTTTCGCTTCCTTCTAAACCAATCTTCAAGGTGTATTTTCTCACACCTTTATCAACGCCTCTATTGTAAGAGGAATCTCTATTAACAGTCAATGGATTTCTATCACAAGATAGCACCGTTATTTTTTTAACTTTATTATATGATAATCGTTCTCAAAAAGTTTGTTCTTTTTTTAATACTTAAAAAAATGCCAACCTCGGACAAGCTCACCCCTCGGTTGGCACTTTATAGCAATTTATTTATTGCTTTACACTCTTTTTCTTTTCTCTACTTGTTCTCACGAAGTCTCGTAATGAACTTTTCCAATCTTCCCAGGGCTTCTTTTAAGTCCGCCAAGGAATAGGCATAGGATACGCGGATAAATCCTTCTCCGCAATCTCCGAAAGCAGTTCCCGGTACCACCGCCACTTTTTCTTCCTTCAAAAATCTGGTTGCAAATTCTTCTGCTGTCATTCCAAATTCCTGAATATTAGGAAATACATAAAAGGCTCCAAAAGGTTCGAAGCAGGACAGGCCCATGCGCTCAAACTCATGCATCAAGAAACGCCTTCTCTGATTATAGGCCTCCCTCATCTCCTGCACTTCCGGATCGCAGTGACGGAGTCCCTCCACTGCCGCGTACTGGCTGTTGGTCGGGGCACACATGATGGCATACTGGTGGATCTTGATCATCTGCTCCAAGATCTCCTTGGGTCCGCAGGCATATCCAAGTCTCCATCCTGTCATGGCAAATCCCTTAGAAAATCCATTGATCACAATGGTTCTCTCCTTCATGCCCGGGAAGGATGCGATGGATACATGGTCCACCCCGTAGGTAAGCTCTGAGTAAATTTCATCTGAGATTACGTAAATGTCATTCTCAATAATCACATCTACCAAAGGCTCCAAGTCCTCTTTAGTCATAATGCTTCCCGTCGGATTATTAGGGAAAGGCAAGACCAAAATCTTTGTCTTTGGCGTGATGGCTTCTTTTAATTCATCTACGGTCAAGCGGAATTGATTCTTCTCCTGCAGTTCAATAGGCACCGGCACCCCGTCTGCTAAGATAGCACAAGGCAGGTAGGATACATAGCTTGGCTGAGGGATCAAGACCTGGTCCCCCGGATCCAACATGGCACGCATAGCCATATCAATACCCTCGCTGCCTCCCACGGTAACCATAACCTCTGTGGAAGGGTCGTAACTTACTTGAATCTTTCTCTCTAAATATTTACAAATTTCTTCTTTTAATTCTTTTAATCCGGCATTAGATGTATAGAAGGTACGGCCTCTCTCCAAAGAATAGATACCTTCCTCTCGGATTCTCCAGGGGGTATCAAAGTCCGGCTCACCAACACCTAAAGAAATAGCATCCGGCATCTCACTTACTACGTCGAAAAATTTACGAATACCGGAAGGCTGGATCTCAACAACTTTTTTAGCTAATGGATTTCTCATTATGGTGTCACCAACATCCTTTCTGACTTATTCTCTTCTGTCAATACGGTTCCGTGGTCCTTGTACTTCTTTAATACAAAATGGGTAGCTGTACTGATTACATTGTCAATAGTAGAAAGCTTGCTGGAAACAAACTTTGATACCTCAAGCAATGTTTTTCCTTCCAAAGAAACTAATAAATCATATCCTCCTGAGATCAAATAAACAGCCTGGACCTCCGGGTAATTTCCGATGCGGACTGCAGTATCGTCAAATCCTGCATCTCTTTGGGGTGTTAAACGAACCTCAATAAGGGCATTTACATGCTCCTCGCCTGCCTTCTCCCAGTTGATCAAGGTATGATATCCGCAGATGATCTGCTCCTTCTCCATCTGGGCCAGCTCATTGGCAATGCTTACCTCATCGCTGTCTAAAAGAATTGCCAGCTCTCCAAGGTCCACTCGACTATTTTTCTCCATATATTTCAGTATCTGTTTTCTAAACTTGTCCATGCTCAGTTCCTCCATACATTTTCAATATCTCATCCGGAGCCGGTCGGTCGATATATCGAACTTCCTCTCCATTGTGCAATAGCTTGTCATTGTTATCTGTCAACTTTCCAATGACCGTCGCCTTTATGTGATTTTGATTAAGCTCATCTGCCAAGGCCTCTCCCTGATCCGTCACAATCAACATGGATCCGGTGGAAGCCAACTGGTAAGGGTTGATCCGATAGTGTTCGCACACTTCGATGGTTTCTTGCAAAATGTTTAACTTCTTCATATCTAAGTCAAGCCCCTCATCAGCATCCTTCGCCAGATCCCAGAGGGCGGCCAAAATTCCACCTTCCGAAACCTGCCTGATAGCAGATGAGCCTCCGGCTTTTGCAACAGATATAGTAGGTCCGGCAAATAAATACTGCCGGTAGGATCGAATCTGTTCTATGAATACAGGTGCAAATCTCTTTTTAAGCTCCTGTTCCTTCTCATCTAATATTCGAAGCATACCTTCCATTCCGATATAGCCGGCTAAAACAATGTTCTGTCCGGCTCGGAGGGTATCCTTGCACCAGGCCTCCTCCTTGGGCGCCTTAGCTATCCCTGCCACTGTCACCATGGGGAGGTTTAAGCCTCCATGTTGTTTGCAAGTCATTTCCCTAAGTTCTATCTTGTGTAATTTGCAGGCTTCCTTCACTTCTCTTTGAATAGCATGAAGGCGGGAATCAAAGGTATAGTCCGGCATCTCAATCTGAACAGATACTGCCGGATTAGTCCCTGCCGCGGCAAGAAGATCATTTACCACTGCCGCCAGGGCATATACTCCCGTATAGCCGGAATGTCCATATAAAGTTGTGACTGTATTCAGAATCTCTCCATCTGAAGTTTGAACTCTAAGCATGTCACTCCTCCTAGTGTCTACTGATATCTATTACTATAACAAATTTCTTCTAAATATATTCTAATATATTCTAATATACTCTAATATAGCATGGCCGATGCCTGACTGATGGCACTGGTGATGGTACTGGCATCCTGGGTGGAAACCGCAGAAGTTACCAGGGAAGAAGCCGAGGCATTATCGCAGGCAATTCCTACGGAAATAACCTGATCAGACTTGGTATACTCACTGGTATTAACAAGCTCCCTATTAACTTCCTCTCCATTCTCATAAATAATCTTCCAAAGCTGGGCGCTCATTCCGTTGGAACCGGCGCCGGTATATTCCATACTTCCAAGGGTAGCCTCAGAATCTGTCACATAAGTTGTCTCATATTCTTCGGTAGAAAGAACCTCGCTCTCAAAGTCTACAGATCGTCCTTCCTCCCTGGTATCCTTTCCATAAATGGTAAAGGTCAGATTATCCTCAGAATCAATCTCCCCGGAAATGTAAATAGGGTCGTCATAATTATTCTTAATACGGAATTCCATGGAACCGGTTGCCACCGCTGCATCCCTGGAAGGATCCACATAGGTTACCAGCATAGAGTGGTTGTGGCGCTCCACAACTTCCAGCTCCGCATAAAGGACAGCGTTGTAGAGGGTTGATGTCACCTGGCAGACACCGCCACCGTAGGTCTGTTCTACCTGGCTTCCTGTATAACTATTTCCCAAGGTATATCCGTGTTCTTCATCATAAGGGCCCATCGTCTCGTCAGCTGCCAGTTCTTCTCCCGGCTGGAGAACGATTCCGTTTAAGCGGCTGGTTCCTGTCTCTACATTGGTCCGTTTGTCTCCGGTTCCCACATAGGTAGTATAGGTTCCCAGCACATCCGTCAGTTCTTTTAGTTCATCAGCGGTAAGGCTAGGTTTCTCCTTTGTAACCTTCATCTCCACGGAAAGGGCACTGCCGTCCCAATTATTATTGAGAGCCTTTACAATCTTCTTTATAGAAGCCTTTACATCGATTTTCTTGCCATCCTTGGCATCCTTAACCTTAACTTTTCCTTTCTTAGTCGTGGTAAGCTTGGCATTTTCCGCAGCTACCACAAGATCGGAAGACTTGTCCTCAAGGACCGCTTTTGCCTTCTTATCCTTCAGAGCAAATTCAGCCGGGACTTCATAAGACTTCTTATCCAGACGGTGCATCTTTCTATAGCGAGAAAGCAGGCCGCCCTTCTTTCCATAATTAAAGGCCTGGTCTACCAGATCATCGGCGTCCTTATATTTTAGTCCTAAATCTTTCAGGCTTAGGGTCTGGGATTTATCATCTACCGTCAGACTAATCTCCACAGACTTTAAATTCTTAAGATTCGACTTTAGGGCACTCTTTGCTTCCTCCTTGGTCATGCCTCCGACTGCCACATCCCCGATGTAAATGTTCTCTGCAATCAGGTCCTTAGGATATGCCGCCAAGGCAAATAGCAAAATTCCGGACACGATCACCCACAGAGCAACAACTGTAGCTAGGGAAATAGTAATAATATATCTCATATTAGATCGTCTTCCGCGATTCTTTATTCTATTTTTCCTTTTTCTGCTTTTGATGCCGTTAGACCGTCGCTTCGCCATCTTTTATTCTACTCCTATCTATCTTTTGTCCTTATGATCTTCTTCCTTTTACAGCAAGTACGCAAAATTTTGTACTTCGTGCAAGCTTCCCTTTATACCAAATATGGAAGAATTGTGGTAGCGATCATAGCTACAATAACAACCACAATAATAATGGCCATGATTCTTCTTACTTTATTATCATTAAAATTCATAGATTCCAATCTCCTTTTTCCAATCATTCTATACTTTTTGTCCCTTATTTGCAAGAAAGGTTTTGGCTTCTTGATTTAAAGGATTTCTATTTTCATAGTCAAAAAGCACATAAGAATCTCTGCTCTCAAAATATTCCAAATGTGTCATACGGCGCAATTGGTTTTTATCGTAGTCTTTATAATCAGGAAGAAATTCATGATTCTTTTCCTCCAACTGATAAAACTCCCTGAGGTATTCCTTGGAAACCTTGTAGTCTCCCGCAAATTCCGGTCGGGACTTGGCATTTTCCCTAAGATAATAATCAAAAACCAAAAGATCCTTAAAATTTTCTTTTTTCTCTTTGTGATATCTTTCTATATATTGAAGAAGAATCTCATAGCGGGCACTTCTTTTGTGGTTGATCTTAAATAAATCATTTTCCTCATAATAGGCTCCCAGGCGATCATACAGGGAAAAGGCTGATGCATATTCTTTTTCCAATTCCTCCATGGTATGGGTAAACTGGCGGCTGTTATAGTAAACCTCCACCATTTCTTCCACCCGCTTCAGGCGGATCACATCCTCATAGCTCAACCACTTGGTATAGAGCACTTCGTAGGGCGGGCGGTCCTTATGGGCAAGGCCATAGGCCTTCTGCCTGGACTCCATATAGGACCCCTTTAAAACCTTTAAAAAGCCCAACTGCAGCTGCTCCGGTTTCAATTCGTATACATCGTCAAAGGATTTTGCAAAGCTTGCCACATTTTCAAAAGGGAGGCCCGCGATCAGATCTAAATGCTGATGGATATTGCCGACTGCCTGAATCTTTTTTACCACCTCTGCCACTCGGTCAAAATCCATAACCCTTCGTATTTCTTTAATGGTTTTTTGATTGGTGGACTGCACTCCGATCTCCAGCTGGAAAAGGCCCGGCCTCACACTTCCCAAAAACTCGATCTCCCGGTCGGTCAAAAGATCTGCCGCCACCTCAAAGTGAAAATTGGTAATCCCCTTGTCATGGTCTGCCAAAAATTTCCAGATCTCCATGGCATGGTCATGCTTACAGTTAAAGGTGCGGTCCACAAATTTCACCTGGGGCACCTCATGATCAATGAAAAATTGCAGTTCCTTTTTCACAAGATCCATATCCCTAAAGCGAAGCCTTTTATCCACAGAGGACAGACAATAGCTGCAGGAAAAAGGACAGCCCCTGCTGCTTTCATAGTAGATGATTTTGTGCTCAAAGAGACTGATATCTTTATATACGAAGGGGACCTTACTTAGATCCATAATTTCTCTCCAGGAATTTTCTACGGGATTCCCATCCGCGTCCCTGTAAGTGATTCCCTTAATATAATCCAGGGGAAGACCCTCACAAGAACTCCAAAGTTTGCAAAGCTCCGAAAAAGTTTCTTCCCCCTCCCCTTTCATAACTCCTGTAACTTCCGGCAATCGATTTAGAACATCCACAGAATCATAGGAAACCTCCGGGCCGCCCACCCAAATAGGAAGTCCCGGCCTAAGCTTATGGATTTCTCGGATCAAGGCCTCCACATAATCCAAATTCCAGATATAACAAGAGAAGCACAGAACATCCGGCTTTCTTTTATAAAGATCCATCAAAATCTCGTCCAATTGTTGATTGATGGTATATTCCGCCAACTCCACATGTGGATTCCGGCAATAGGCTTTCAAACTGTATACTGCCAAATTCGAATGAATATATTTCGCATTTACAGCGGTAAGTAAAATCTTCATAAATACTCCTTTTTTAATCTGCGGTACAGATTGACAAACGCTTAAAAATACTGTAAAATCTGAAGACGTGCAGCCGGGGTGTTAGCGGTACCTTGCACCTGCAATCCGCTATAGCAGGGGTGATATTGCGCAGAGGGTCATGCTTGTCGGAGCCGCCCTTGATATGTGGCGTTGATGAGTAGGTCTCACGCGACGGGAATCTATGAACCGTGTCAGGTCGGGAACGAAGCAGCACTAAGTAGAACCTTCCGGGTGCCGTGAGGGTGCCTGTTCTGAGTTTACTATCTTGGTAACGTCCGGGGAAATTGATTCGAAGCGCAATGCACGTGAATAAGATTGAATAAGATTACTAAAGAATGCATAGATTCCTATGCATTCTTTTTTTCTTCTGATTTCTTCGCCTTCTTTGCCTCTCTCAGTTCCCGAAAGAATTCTTTCATCATCTGGCTGCAGGCTTCTTCCATGACCCCTGTTTCTAATTCCACCTGATGATTAAAGGCGTCCATCTGCAGCAAATTCAAAATAGATCCGGCGCAGCCTGCCTTGGGATTCATACAGCCTACCACAACCTTGGACATACGAGACTGGACAATAGCACCGGCACACATCTGGCAGGGTTCCAAGGTCACATACATGGTACAGCCTTCCAAGCGCCAGTCATCCATTTTCTTACTGGCCTTCTTAATTGCCAAAAGCTCCGCATGGGCCAGGGTATTCTTATCGATGGTTCTTCGATTATATCCCCGGGCAATGATGCGGTCTTCATATACGATCACACAGCCAATAGGAACCTCCCCGATCGCATAGGCCTTCTTAGCCTGTTTGATCGCTTCCCGCATATATTTTTCATCCTGGGACAACTTCGCAAGTTTCATAATAAGCTTTCCTCTGCCCTTCCTATCTCGTTTCAATCTTATTTCAATCTTAATTTCTAAATCGTTTTACTGCTTGTCCTCATACGCTTACGACAGACTGGTAATCCCGACAATTCCATTTAACTCCTGGTAAAGTCTTTGGGCATAGCTATCTGTCATGCCGCACATGTAATCTGTCACCAGCAAGATCCGCAGATAGAGCCGCTCCACATCTGACTTCCCCTCTCCATGAAAATGATAGGCCCGCTTATAATTATCCGAAATAAAAGATACCATCCTCTCATCTATTGAATTTAACTTTTCTTCCGGATCATCATATTTCACAATAGCGATCATAAACTTATTCATCAGGTCATTCAGCATGGTAGCCTCCGCAACCTCCATGCGATAAATAGGTTCCGAGGTAAAGACCTCCCTGTAGGCCAAATCTCCCAGAAGGTCCATCAGCTTTTCCGCAAAGGTTCCATAGAAGAGATCCCGCTTATAAGTCCCCTCCATGATTTGATTATAGTTACTTGTAAATCCATAAGTTGCGCAGTTGATGGCAAATCCTTGCACCCGGACAATCCAGTTCTTTACAGCGTAGCCCTCCGGGTTTGCGACATGCCGCTCTTTTCCCCGCATATATAAGTCCTTCAGCTTGTCCGCCGGCATAAATTTTTCAGACATACTATTCCGATAGCGGATCTGCAATTCCTCCAACTCTTCTAAAAGCTTTCCGTAACTTAAGTAGCCCTTTACAAAGGCATCCTCTATATCCGCGGTCTTATAGGCGATATCATCCGCGGCCTCCAAAAGAAAGGTCAGAGGATGCCTGCAGCCATTGGTTCCCAATTCCTTCTCTATATCATAGAACACATCCCGGTCTGCATAATAATAGCCCATTTTCCGCTTCTTGATATCTCCCCCATGCTTTTCAATCTCCATGGAAGAAATGGGATATTTAATAATGGTTCCAAGGAGGCCGTAGGTCAGGTTCATCCCCCTCTCATCCACCAGGAAATGTAACTTACTTACCAAGCGCAGGGCCTGGGCATTTCCCTCGAAATGATAAAAATCATTTAACATCTGAGGCTCCAAGACCTCGGAAATAGGAGTCCCGTGATAGGTCATGGCCGGAAGTTTCTTCACAAACCACTCCCTGATAATATCTTCCCCAAAATGACCAAAGGGGGGATTTCCTATGTCATGGATTAAGCCGGCACACTGCAAGATATTGCAAATATCCTCCTTCATCTGTGGGGTAAATCCGGGGTCCTTTTTGTAGGCCAGGATATTCTCCCCCACATTCTGCCCCAGAGATTTTGCAAAAGAAGATACTTCCAGAGAGTGGGTCAGGCGGGTCCTAACGAAATCACTCTTATCCAAGGGGTGGACCTGAGTCTTATCCTGCAGTCTTCGAAAGGAAGCACTTCCGATAATCCTATGGTAGTCCTTCTCAAATTCACTTCGAAGATCTCCGCTTTTCCTAGCCCTGACATTTTCACTGCTTCCCCGGCTTCTTTTTGTTGATAGCAAATCTTCCCAATTCAATCTCATTTTCTCCATTTATAATTTCCCATAAATATAAATATTCAGGCTGAATTTTCATAAATCCAGCCTGAATCTTCTAATCGTCAAGACCTCTCACCTATCCGAATCTCCCTTAATCCAAGTAGATCGGCTCCTCATAGGCTTTTCCAAGTTCTGCTTTCTTCTGTTCCTGGTATCCTAAGAAGGCCCACTCGGTCATCTCTTCCCATGCATGGATTCCTCGATTATAAACCTGAACATAACCGATCTTCTTTGGATGTACACGAACACTGTTGGTCTGATATTCTCTTCCTGTATAAGGATTGATCTCCCCGCGCTCTAAATCTTCTTCCTCCACCGGGACAGTCTCCACTGCCTCTACTTCTTCTCTGTAGGCTTCCTCCACCTGAGGATACCAATCGTTCTGGGCGCTGGCCTCCTGAACTAGGCTATTCAGATAAGAGCCATTGTCCTGGAACTGGTCTGCGGATTCCTCCTGCCAAGCCTCATCATTTGCCGGTGCATAGTAAGTCTCTTCCGCTTCTTTTACAGGTTCCGGCTTTTCTTCCTCAGCCTTGGTCTCCTTTGCTGCCTTCTCTTCCTTACCACGACGGCGGAAGTTTGCAAACCATCCTCGTTTCGGCTTTTCTTCTTTCTTCTCTTCCGGCTGACTCTCTGTATGCTCCTCTACAGGTGCTGCCTGGACTGCTTCTACAGTTTCCTCGGCCTGAGCCAAGTTTTCAGTATGGTCTACTGCTTCCTCGGTCTGAGCCAGGTTCTCAGTATAATCTACCGCTTCCTCAGCATAGGCCTGCGCCTCTTCTAGCGGTATCTCCGGCTCATAAGCAGCTGCGACTGTCTCTTCTGCTTGCACTTCCTCATAAGCAGCTGCGACCGGCTCTTCTACTACTTCTGCAACTTCAGGTACAGCTTCCACAGCTTCTTCTACTTCCGCCATCTCTGACTCGGGTGTTGCTTCCACAGCCACTTCAGGCTCAGCTTCTGCAACTGCCTCTACCTCCGGCTCTTTCTCAGCTTCAACCACTGCCTCTACCTCCGGCTCTGCCTCAGCTTCAACCACTGCCGGCTCTACAGCTACTGCTTCTGCCTTTGCCACCTCTACTTCCGGCTGGCTCTCTACAGGTGCTACCACCTCTGCCTCCTTAGCCGGTGCGACATTCTCTTTTGCCTGCTTTTTATCAGCCAGCTTCTGACGCTTCTTAAGCACCATAGCTTCTTCTTTATTGTTATAATTGCTCTCTATGGAATCATCTTCATTAAGAATATTTAACTGAAACGGGCACTCAAGGATCTCTGCGATCATACGCATGTCCTGCTCCTGAAAATTATCCCTTCCCAGTCTCTGGGTCAGGTTCTGTCTGGACATCTTCTTGCCGGTCTTTGATTCGATAATCTCCGCCAACTCCTTGATGGTCATCCCTTTACGACTTAAGACTATTTTGACTTGCTCCCCGAATGTTAAATCTAACATAATCTTCCTCCTCATTAAATTGTAAATTTTATACTCTAGCAAGGCAATCTATTGGTAAACTTAATAATTTCTTGATAAACCTTAGCTTTTCCCTTTTTCTATTCTAGCAAATCCATTTTTTAACGTCAACAGTCAACTTTATAATTTTCCGCAACAAAAGTGGCACCTGCTTTGCTCGTCCCAAAACAGGTGCCACTTTTTTATTTCTTTTATCTATCTTTTTCCTCTTGTATCCTTCTTAGACCTCTCTTATACCATCCGATCTTTGTCAGAAAAGAAGTCTATCGATGCAGGATATACATAACTGTCTCCAATCTCCCTAAGAAGGACCAGGTTCAAATGATCATTGAGATTTTTCTTATCCAAGGCAATGGCTGCTGTCAGATCCTTCAAAGCAAGCTTGGCCTCATAGGGGAGCCCATAGGCCTTAAGCACCGCTAAAATTTCCTCGGCGCAACCTTTTTTGGTAAGACCCTTCTCTTCCGCCATCAAGGTCAATTGGTACATTCCAATCGCTACCGCTTCGCCGTGACTTTCCTTTGTATATTCCCAATACTGCTCAATGGTATGAGCCAGGGTATGTCCGAAATTCAAAAGCATGCGCTCTCCGGTATCGAATTGGTCTGCTTCTACTACCTGCCGTTTGATATCCACACACTTCTCAATGACTGCCGGCAGAACTTCCTTAAGTCCCTCAAAGGAATCATAGGAAGATAAAACATGAAAGAGCTGCCAATCCTTGATGCATCCGTATTTAATAATCTCTCCCATTCCATCTGTAATGTAACGTTCCGGAAGGGTATCTAACACCGTGGGATCAATCAGCACCATCAAGGGCTGCTTGAAGGCTCCTACCAGATTTTTCCCCTCAGGAAGATCCACGGCTACTTTTCCTCCCACAGAGGAATCAACCTGGGCTAGCAGAGAGGTTGGGATCTGTACATACTTAATGCCCCGAAGGTAACTGGCTGCCGCAAATCCTGCCAGGTCTCCAATCACTCCTCCACCCAGAGCAATCACCAGGTCACTTCTAGACATCTTAGCCTCAAGCATGGCTGAGTAAATTTTCGGAAGGGACTCAAAGCTCTTGGTGGACTCTCCATGAGGAAGGACCAAATGATGACACTCATAAACCTCGGACAAACCCTCCTTTAGCTTGTCTCCGTAAATAGGATACACAGAATCATCAGAGATTATAAAAATCTTCTTTCCTGTATACAGCTCTTTCATATACTCACAGGCATGATCCAACAAATGATTTTCAATATAAATAGGGTAGCTGTCCTTCCCAAGTTCAACATTCAGTTTCATGTGCAACTCCTTTATTTCTTATTGCATATTTTCTTACAAGGATCTTCCGACCGCCCCTGCAATCTTTGCCACTTCCTGCAAAAGCGCATCATATTTTTTAGGTTTCAAGGACTGGGCTCCATCGCAAAGAGCATTTTCAGGGTCATTGTGTACCTCGATCATAAGACCGTCTGCCCCGGCTGCCACAGAAGCCTTGGCCATGCTGTCTACCAGCCACCACTTTCCGCCTGCGTGACTTGGATCCACAATAATCGGCAAATGGGTTAATTTACGAAGGACCGGTATACTCTGCAGGTCCAGCGTATTTCTTGTATATGTTTCGAAGGTACGGATACCGCGCTCGCAAAGAATAACATTTTCATTTCCGGAAGCCATGATATACTCCGCGGACATGATCCACTCTTCAAAAGTAGCATTCAAGCCTCTCTTTAAAAGGATTGGGCGGTCCAACTGGCCCAACTCTTTTAGAAGGTCGAAATTCTGCATATTTCTGGCGCCGATCTGGATCAGGTCTACCTTCTCATTAAATACATCCAGATAGCGGTCTGACATGAGCTCTGTAACAATAGGAAGTCCGACTTCTTCCTTCACAGCACATAAAATATCCAAACCTTCCAGTCCCAGTCCCTGGAATGAGTAAGGACTGGTCCTTGGTTTAAATGCGCCTCCTCGAAGCATGTTAGCTCCGGAAGCCTTTACCTCCTTGGCAATCCCCAGAACCTGCTCATAGCTTTCCACAGAGCAGGGGCCGGCAATCAGGGCCAGGTTCTTACCTCCCACCTTGACTCCGGACACATCCACGATAGAATCCTCCGGATGAAAAGCTCGGTTGGCCAGCTTATAAGGCTCCTGCACATGCATAACCTTGTCAATGGCCTCATCGATTTCAAATAATCTCACATCGACCTTGGTCGTATCTCCCAGGCAACCGATAATAGTCATCTCGGTTCCTTCTACAATATGCGTATCCAGCCCTCTTTTCTTTACCATCTGCTGGACACGGTCCACATCCTCTTTCTTTGTTCCCGGTTTCAAAACGATAATCATAATGATCTTCCTCCCAAATATAGCTACCGTAAATATTCAGCCTACAAATATTTATCCAATAAATATTCATGCTCAAATATTCGCACTGTAAAATTTTAGTTCTTTAAAGTGTGAAACTATCGTTTAGTTTAGCCTTATAAAAATCCATTGTCAACCGCTGTCCTAAAATTTATAATTAAGATAGCTACAAAGTATCAAACTTTGAAATTTATGACATTTTGTGTTTAGTTTATATTTGAAAGGATACCTTCTATGCTTACAACTTACCTGGCAGACCTTCATGTCCTTGAAGATCCCCAAATTTATGAAAAATATTATTGCGCCTTGCCCCAGTGGCGAAAGGAAAAAGTTGACAGGATCAAATCCCCAAAGAATAAAATCCAAAGTCTGGGGGCCTGGAGCTTATTCACTGCCGCAGTGGCGCAAAGCCCTCTGGATTTTCAGCCTCTCTTGGAAAGTCAGGAAGATTTCCTAGAAAAGACCTGGATCAACATCTCCCATTCCGGCTCCTATGCCCTCTGCGCCATCAGCGACGATCCCGCCGCCAAGGTAGGCTGTGATATCGAATGCCTTCATGATTTTAGGGAAAGTCTTGCCAGAAGGTGTTTTTGTAATTCAGAGTACCGGCATCTTATGGGTACTACAGACCCCAAAGAACAAGCCGAGCTTTTCTATCGCTACTGGGTTTTAAAGGAAAGTTTTTTGAAAGTAACCAGACAAGGCCTGAAATTAGATACTAGAAGTTTTGAAATTGCTTGGACGGAAACGGGAAATCCTTATTTGCTTAAGCAGCCGTCAGAATTTCCCGAGGTCTTTTGCTATCAAGAGTACCCTTCACCGAACGCCGAGATTAAGGCCTCCATGGCCATTTGTACTACAGATACTAAGATAGACCCAAGCCTTCACATCCTGCACTTATAAGAAAAGAAATTTTATATCAGAATTAAGAATGATTTTAGTTGCTCAGAAGTCGGAAGTACTGGCATTCCTCCGCAAGATCGCGGAGAAAAGCCCCCATCTCTTCTCTTCCTATGGGATATCCGGATTCCCTGTATACCAGCCGCAGATAGAAACGTTCGTCTTCCAGCCAGGCGGTACTTAGGAGGCTGTCTCGATTGTGCTTCATACACAGGGCAAGTCCGGCCGCCTCATCTTTGGTCCAAACTCCCATAGGCACCAGAGCTTCCAGAAGAAAGATTCCCTCATCTGCATTCCACAGGTGATAGCGAAGATAAACATCCAACTCTTCTTCGCCTGCCTTTGGCCAGATACGAAGCACCGGCTCTTCTTCATACTCCGACACCATTACTTCCATCTTCATATCCATAAGCAGGTCCTGGAGCTGCATAAGCCTTTCTGTCTCTATGGCCTCCAGACCGTCATTCTCGTCTTCGATCTGTTCCAACTCTTCTTCCATGTCTATCATGTACGATTCCCCTCCTCTTTCTCAGAATTGTATAAAGCATTGAAAAAGTTTTTGGCATCCCTTAACTCTATCAGAAATACACCATGGGTATAATTTTCATAGTGAATTCCTTCATCATCTATCTTCGCCGGATTGAAACCAACTCTTTTTAATTTCTGGTCCGGTCCTAGCTGGTAGAGCGGCACACTCACACCATGGGGATTATGCATCCGCAGGAATTTCTTCACCTTGTTCCCGATCTGGTGGGACTCGGTTCTTAAAACCGCATAGGCATGACCGGCAAAGATTCCGTTCAGATAGTCTTCTCCCGTGGTTCCCTGAATTTGTCTTTTCTCCACTTTAAATTTCCTTGTTCCCATCTCAACGTAACCGCCTCCGTCCAAGCTGTCCTTGATCTTCGCAAAGAGTTCTTCCTCACTTTGTGTATAGTCCTCCACATAGTTGCCTGGCTCATTTATTTTTTTCAAGTAGCCGTTCATCATGCCGGAGGCAACCTCTTCCAGCTGACTTCCCTGCTTTTCGCACAAATTCCAGCACACTGTAAGAAGCTCGCGAAGTGTTTCCGGAATGTCTGTCTGTGCGAGATCCCTAAGTTTCAGCGTATGGCCTTCCCTTCTTGCTGTCTTTGCAATGGCCATATATTCCTCCAGCTTCCTATAAGCCTTAACCATGACCTCGCCAAAATCCTCTCGATCCATGACATTGATTTCCATTTCATGGACTTCCAGGGTCATCACTTTTTCCAGCAACTTTTCTACTTTTTCGTTTCTTTTCAGCTCTGCCTTCAGTTTTGCCTTTTTACGTAGTGGGACTCTATGCTTATTTAGATAGTCGAAGGCTTGCCGGTCTTTTGGATGCATTTCCTCATAATATAGCAGGGCTGGGGTCTCCATCTTATAGTCCCCAAAACTGTTCACATTTTTCAAGCGGCCCTTGAACATAGAAATAGCTTTATCGTACATCCAGGTGCTCTTTGCCTCTATTCCGGTAAGCTCCGTCAAGGCCTCATCGCTGAGGCCTTCTCCTGCTTCCCAATAATTAGAATCTCCTTTTCTCCTGCTGAGTTGTCTTGTGCTTTTATCTCTCACAGATGCATAGGCTTTTTCCAGTATTTTTATCCAGAGGGCACCTACTGCACCCCGATCCTTTTTTCTTCCATTCTCATCGATCTTCTCCGGAATGGTCTTGTCGACCTTCACGTACAGATACTTTTTAGCGGACCGATCATAAAAACGCACCGTCACTGTGCCATCCCTGTTGTCCTTCATGATCTCTTTGATCTTTCCCGGTGCCCGGACCACCAGACTGGAAATCGCCGCTATAAGGAAACAGTCTCCGACTGCACCCTGTCCAAAATCTTTCAGTGTAGGATCATGAGGAAAGAGTGGCTGGTCTTTGGCAGATTTAAACTGCAAATTAGACTCCTTGAAGATGCGGTCCGAACGATAGATGACCTTCTTTGCATCCGGTTGCACAAGGTCTCCGTCCTCTTCTTCTCGAAACCAGGTGCAAAGCTCTGCCGCATATTGTTTCTCCAGGGAAGAGGGAGCCGTCCTTAGGAGCCGACGCAGCTCTCTTCCAAGATTGCCCCGGATCTCTGTCTCTCTCTTCTCATACTCGGTAAAAGTATTAGAATTCATCCCTTGATGATTCAGCCGGTCCTGCTCCAGCCATTCAAGAACTCTGGCAAAGCCGGAATCTTCTGCCCACAGACCCTGGGCCTGCAAATTTCTTGCCATGGCTTGCGCCACATTCTGCAGGCGTCTTTTCTTGTCTGCAATATTCTGATAATCCGTCATCTCATCCAAAATATTGGACCGGTAACGGTAATAACCATCCCTATGCTCCATGGACTCTTCTGCCCGACGCAATTCCTCCGCTTCTGCCTGACGTCTTGCTTCCTCTTCCGCCCGGCGCCTTGCCTCTGCCTCCTGATTCTGCGCCTCTTCAAGTTGCTGCCCTGCCTCTGCCGCCCGGTGCACAGGAGCGATGCCCATCTGCTGTTCCAGTGCAAGCAGCCTCTCATCTGCCAGGTTCGAATTCCCCGGTACCAAAAGCTGCCACTCTGAATCCCGGGCCAATTCCTGATAGGTCTGGAAATCCTTCTTCCAGCGTGCGGTCTGTTTCTCCAGACTTTCCTTTCCCTCCAAGGCCTCGATCTTCTTACTATCATAACGCATGTCCCCAATGGCCAGGCCATGGTCACTCAGGATGTTCTTCACATGCTCCTTGTAGTATTCCATGATACGGTCTGCCCGCTCTACTTTTTTCCTCTGTTCCTCTGGAATTTCGATTTGCTTGCGTCTCGCCTGAAAATACAAGTAAAAGTCGATGACCAAAAAGCTATCCCTGATATGATGGGTAATATACTCAGGGCTTAAGAGCCGCTTCCGCTCAGCTTCCTGATTCCAGAACCTGTCTGCGTAGGCAAGATACTGCCCAATGACTTCCTGCGGCTGTATCTCCATCTGAATCCATTCATTAATCAGGTCCCCATGCTTATAATCAGCTGTATCATCAGCCATGCGCTTTGCCGTCTTTGTAAGCTCGATCCGATCTGAGTAGCCGGCACGAGTATTCTTCAGCTTTTCTAACATCTCCGGAATCTCTTCCAGGCAGTCCTTCCAGGGTTCCTGTGTATACTCCTGCATGGCTGCTATTCTCTTATCCAAGCCCTCTACGGTCATCTGGTAGGAGACTTCCTCCGTAATCTCCTCCCCCTGCCACTGCATCATCTTGGTCGTATGCATTTGTTGCTGATTATATTTTTCCTGCTTTGTACTAAGCAGACGCTTGATCAGAATTCCCGCCTCTTTTTCGGCGATACTGTACTGCTCCTTTCTTGCAGCAAACTCGAGTTGCAGATCCTCAGAGTCCGGATTCTGCATAAGTCTCCCTTTTACATCCAGCAACCGTCCAGAAAGGGCCTCCAGAACAGGCTTCATATTTTTTAAACTTTCCTCATCCTGGTATTCCCAGGTGGAGATATCCATAAGTTTCTCTTCAATCGTTGCAACTTCTGCCTCCAGACCTCTTTTTTTGGCTTCCAGCTCCTCCTCCCTGGGCGGCGCCTGCACCGGTTGCACTCTCTGCACCTGCTGCATATCGCGCCGCATTCCGAACTGTAGATTCTGCACCTGTCCATTCTTCTTTAATTGTTTGTGCGGCATCTTTCTCCTCCCTTACCCTTTTGGCATTTTTATTAGTCTCCCATATCCATTTTCTTCCATTTTAACTTTTATACATTTTCGTCATGATTATCAAACCAAACTTTTATAGCTTTTCTTATGGCCGCATGTCTGTGCCCCTGATGATCTCCCCCTAATTCTTTATATGCCAGATCCAAAAAGTTCATGGCAGCCTCATAGCTGTCTATTTTTTTTAATATACCCTCTTCATCTGCTACGAAGACTCCTTCCTCCAATTCATTGAGTCCGGAGCTTCGATAAAAGTCTGCCTTCACTTTTCCATTTGCATCCTTCTTTGCATAGGTATATCCTGCACGATGGTTTTTTTGCGTTTCTGATTTTTGACTAATGTCTAGATCTCTCAAACCAACCGAATGATTATAAGGAGTTAGAATCAATCTCTTTGCTCCTTTTACTATTTGCGGAGTAAAAGATCCTCCGGTAGGATAAGTCAATAAGTCCACCACTCCATACTGGGTACTCAGAGAATATACCACTGTAGCATTGCTGGCTTCATTGAGAGGTGCCATTTTTTTCTTTGCAAGTCTCTTTTTTTCTTTCTCCGTTCCTCCTAATAAAGGAATTTCGGTTTTTTCCTTCTCCATATGGGGTCCCGGAACCGGATCATACTGTACAGTCTCAAATTTTATTAAATCTTTGAACGAAGGGATGTTTTCATTGATCCAATATTGTATCATCATAGCGCCATGAGACATTGCCACGCCCCCTCGGCTATGACCTCTTAAGACCAAGGTAATCGGCTTGTAGTTATACCATTTCATCCATCCTTCATAGAATCTCTTCACAGATTCATCAGAATCTCCCAACTTTCTTTTCTCCTTGCATATTGCTTCAAACAGCATGACATTCGGCAATTTTTCAAGAATATACTCAGATCCCAACTCCAGCATATATTCTCTCAGATTTTCAATCTTATATTCTCCTGCATTTAATGCACCCCCAAGAGCCATCCAGCCTTCCGGTCCTGCTATGGTTATTCGACTTTTTTCGAATGTTTCTTTCTCATTCGTTTCATCATTTATTACTTCCTTTGTCTTACTTTTTTTTCTGACAAATTTCCTCTTCTTTCCTTTTACTTCTACCTCTTCGCCATATCTCTCTGCCCAAATTTTCTTAACTTGCTCAGAGCTTAATACCACACCGGTTATCTTATCTTTTACTTTCCCACCCACTTCATGTTGCTGCTGGGGAAATCCTTGATATCCGGAGCCTGCCATATCAAATTCCAGTACATTCCTTTGATCGTTCAGCAGTTTGGTTCCACGAGAATTATGAAGTTTCTGAGGTTGACTCTTGTCAAAACCTGTCCAGGCAATATTATCATCATGGAGTTTGAAAGATGCCATTCCCAGGCTTCTTACCAAAGCCTTCCTTATATTTCGGACCCGGACAGCCGTTAACCTGTATATACCTCTTTCCTTTTTGCGGACCGGATACGTATAGGTCGGTGCATCCTTTTCTTCTTCCTGTTTCACTGCCTTTTCCTGCACGATCTCTTGCTTCTCAATCTCCTGCAACACGGGCTCCTGCTGAGGATTTCCCACGAGATTTTTACTAAAAGTCGGCTGATTCACTTGATTTTCATCCTCATTCAATGACAAGTGTAATTTCGTCGAAAAACCGTCTATCGTCTTATACTCTCCCATTGGATACTTTTCCCTTCTTTGTTACAGTCTACATACCATTCGCTTTTTCATTCACAATTATTTATACGAAGTCAATCCCCTAAGGACTAAGATCCTTACTAGTCTTCTTCCTCTATTTCTGCATCATCTTCGGTCTCTGCATCTTCCTCCGCCTCTCCGAAATTGAAGCCTCGGCGAACTAATATCGGTTGTGCATCTTCATACATATAGGCAATAATATTTGCTGTCGCCTCGCTCTTACATTCAATAATAATTTCAAGGTCCTCGGAATAATGTTCCAGGGCACTCTGCATAGCATAAGAAATCATGCTGTGAATCCCTGCCGGGTCCTTAGCTCCAAAGATTGATAAAAATGTAGGAATCAACATGCTTCCATCCACCTTTCGAATTAGGAAGGCGCCCAAGATCTGATCCTTCTTTTTAAATACGCAGCTGACATTTTCTTCATAAAGGGCAGGACTTTCCAGGTAATCCAAATTTTCCGGCGAATCCACCAAAAGATTTCTAAGTTCTGTCCATTCCTTCTCTGTTAGCTCAGCAAAGGATTTCACATATTTGCTTTTTTTCTCCTCAAAAAGCTCATCATTCTCCATGAAATGTTTCAAAGGTCCCCGCAGGATATAGCGGTCTGTGAGCTTAAATTCAAAGCCCCAATCCTCCAGGAAGGCACAGAGTAAATTGTATTCTTCCGGAAAGGGAACGTCACAGACAAGAGGAATCAACTCAGTCTCACTCATGGTATCATTTATAATTTGATAAAAGGTTTCCATTAATTCTGTGGCAACCCCTTCTTGTCTATATTCTTCCGCCACATAAAGCCAAGTAAGGTTGGTCACAACAAAGCCCTCCAGCTCTCCGGTCCCTTGACCTACATCAAAGGTCAAGATTCCTGTAGGAACCATATGATCTTCCTCTTTCTTTGCCGCTCCCAGACAAACTCTCCCCGGATATTCCAAGGGATAGAGCATCTCCGGCTCAATCATATGTTCAAATGCATGTGCGATTTCTTTCGTAATTGTATATACCATTTTTTCATCACCTTTTATTCTTTATACGATGGCTTCCAAAAAAAAGAAGCATATCCGAAAAAATACAAAAATTATTCCTAGTTACTATTGTAAATAAAAAAGAGAACCGCTTCAAGAAATACTCCCCAGCTGTTCTCTTTTTTTATTTAAAATCTTTCTGCTTCATTGCCCCCTCGTTCCGGCAGCAATACGAAAGGTCCCCAGACATCTTCTATGAAAAAATCGGTTTTAATCCCTCAGCCAGCTGATCCTTCTTTGCCTGTGCCTCTGCCTTATCCTTACCCAAAGTAGTAAAGTAGGTCTTGATCTTTGGCTCAGTTCCGGACGGACGAACGATAACGGTTGCCCCGTCTTCCAGACTGTAAATTAATACATTGGCTGCCGGAAGTCCTGTCTCCTCGGTCTTCTTGTAATCTACTGCCTTTGTGACCTTGATTCCTGCAATCTCCTCCAAAGGTTTCTCACGAAGGCTTTCCATAATAGAAGCCATCTTATCCATACCTGTAAGTCCCGGGAATTCAAAGCTATCTACCTGGTTTAAGTAACGGCCATACTGGCTATAAATCTCTTCCAATCTCTCCTTGAGGGAGCTTCCGATACTTCTATAGTAAGCAGCCATCTCACAGATCAGCATAGATCCGATCACGGCATCCTTATCTCTTACATATGGGCCTGCTAAATATCCATAACTCTCTTCAAATCCGAAGATAAAGCGGTCCACTTCTCCTGCTGCCTCTAGCTGTGCGATCTGGTCTCCGATCCACTTAAATCCTGTCAGTACATTGCGAAGCTCAACCCCGTAATGAGCAGCAACTGCATCTGCTAGCGGTGTAGATACAATAGACTTCACTGCTACAGGCTTGTCCGGCATCGTTCCCTTCTCTATACGGCCGGCACAAATGTAATCTAAGAGCAGAACTCCTACTTCATTACCGCTTACCAGCTCATAGGAACCATCCGGGCACTTCATCGCAATACCTACACGGTCCGCATCCGGGTCTGTAGCCAACATAAGGTCTGCGCCTTCTTTCTGGGCTAATTCCAGGCCAAGTCTAAGAGCCTCAAAAATCTCCGGGTTCGGATAGCTGCAGGTAGTGAAATATCCACTTGGATACTCCTGCTCAGGAACAATTGTAATATCGGTAATACCAATATCCTTCAAAACTCTGGTAACAGGAACAAGTCCTGATCCGTTCAGTGGGCTGTATACTAATTTCAGTCCGGCAGTCTTACAAAGTCCCGGACGAACCTGACGGTCCTCAATGGCCGCATATAAAGCTTCCTTACAATCATCTCCTACGAAATGAATCAGGCCCTTTTCAACACCTTCTGCAAAGGAAATATAATTAGCCCCTGTCAATACATCAATCTTCTGGATCTCATCATAGACAATGGCTGCCGCATCATCGGTTAACTGGCATCCATCCGGGCCATATGCCTTATATCCATTGTACTTTGCCGGGTTGTGCGATGCTGTCACCATAATACCGGCATTACAATTATAGTAACGAGTGGCAAAAGAAAGAGCCGGTACCGGCATCAGGGCATCGTAGATACGAACCTGAATTCCATTGGCTGCCAAAACGCTTGCTGCTGTCTTGGCAAATACATCGCTCTTTAATCTACTATCATAACTAATAGCAACGGTCTGGCTTCCTCCCTGTGTCTTCACCCAGTTGGCCAGTCCCTGTGTTGCCTGACGAACCACATATACGTTCATGCGGTTGGTTCCTGCTCCGAGTACTCCGCGCAGTCCAGCTGTTCCGAACTTGAGAGCCATAGCGAAGCGCTCCTTAATCTCATTGTCATTGTCTTTAATGCTGGCTAATTCAGTTGTCAGATCAATATCTTCAAGATCTGCTGCCTGCCAACGCTCATACTCTTTCTGATACATTTTTTACCACTCCTAAAACTTATTTTTCCTTAATGGTTTTTGGTGATTTTGCAATCACTTTTCCTGTGTCTTGTTATTTTTTTGTTAAATATGACAACACATTTATAATATACCATGTTTCCAAATCTCAGGCAATGATTTTTATTCTCTATCAGACCAGCTTCATGAGCTGAATGGGTATCTTTTTCATATTACGGAAATAATGCCCCCGTGCCCAATGACTGCTTTTGGGCGCAGAAAAGAAGATCAGGAGTACATCGGCCGGATAATTCTCAGCCAGCGTATTTTTCAATACAAAGAAACAAGCATCGAGACTTTCCCTGTCCTTTCCATAGACCTTCCGGATTCTGACAAACTTATCATTTTCTTTCTTCCATATGAAGCATTCTGGAATTCATGTCAAGATATCCCAGTCCTAAATTCTCCGCATTTACCTCTATCTGCTCATTCAGGCTTTCCACCCGCATTTTTTCTTTTTTATATTGCTCTTGTTCTAATCCCATTGGTTTCCTCCTTTTCGGCACTTTCCATGCCTCTTTGACGGTCTTTTCGCATTTTAAGATAACCAAATATACGATAAAATCACTTGATTAGATAATTATGGTATACATTTTTATAAAGCTTTAAGATTTTGTCTTTGATCCCGGTCCAAAAGCCGCTGATTACGGCTCCCCCGAAAGCTCAGAGTAATATCTTTTTGTTCCAATATAAAGGGACCATCCACCAGGACATCGATCATGGAAAGCATCTCCTCTGTAACTTCCGTGAAGGCCCGACCGCCAGACAGCAAATCCTTTTCAAAGACAAATCCGGTATAGGACCAAATGTCTTTCTCAGGAAGTTCCTTTCGCACCCTGCGAAGAAGTTTCACCAGCTCTCTCTGGTTCTCCGGTTCAAATGGTTCCCCTCCAAGAAGGGTAAGACCCTGAATATAAGCAGAATCCAGGGCTTCTAAAATTTCCTGCTCCGTCTCCTTTGTATAGGCTTTTCCATAAGCAAACTCCCAGGTATCTTCATTAAAGCATCCCTTACAGTGGTGCCTGCAGCCGGATACAAACAGACTCACACGAACCCCCGGTCCATCCGCAATGTCCCATTTTTTAATTTCCCCGTAGTACATGAGTAGCCCCCTCTCCTTATCTTTGTTTCACTATATCATGACTTGCACCTTTTTTTCAAAATATTTTAGCCCTCCCCCAAGAAGCATTCGTATATATAAGCAAGAAGAAACACTTACAAAACTTGCAATAAATAAAACATAAGCAAAGGAGAAAAATTATGGCAAATACAATGATGAAAAAAATGGTAGGATATGCAGCAGCAGCAATTATTTTAGGAACCTTAGCAATCGGAACTATTTTTGCAACAGGTGCAGGAAACCTTTCTTCCAAAACAGTAACAAAGAACAGCACGGTTTCCTACAGCTTGGCAGATGATAATTCACAGATGGCCTCTTTTAGAACAGAGAACAAAAATAAGTAAATAGATAGAAAGAACAAAATGAATAGAATAGAAAAGAAGGGAGCATAAGAAAAAGGGAAGCCTCTCCGTAACAAGCCAAACAACTTGTTACAGGGAGGCTTCCCCTTATATTTCTACTTTGTAAAATTACTTATTTACAAACACCTTACAAATGCAATACCCGGTCTTTAATCTCCTGGGTTCGTCCCTGGTTCCAGAACTGGGTACCGATATATCCGCAGGTTCTTCTTGCCACAGACATCTTATCCTGGTCTGTATTTCCACAATTAGGGCATTCCCAAATCAGCTTCCCAGATTCATCTTCCTTAATCTGAATCTCTCCGTCATATCCGCAGACCTCACAGAAATCACTTTTCGTATTCAGCTCTGCATACATGATATTCTCATAAATAAACTTCATAACAGAAAGCACTGCCGGAATATTGCTCTGCATATCCGGGACTTCCACATAGCTGATGGCTCCGCCCGGAGATAACTTCTGGAATTCTGACTCGAATTTCAGCTTATCAAAGGCATTGATCTCCTCTGTAACATGCACATGATAGCTGTTGGTAATATAATTCTTATCCGTCACCCCGCGAATGATTCCAAATCTCTTCTGGAGACATTTTGCAAATTTATAGGTGGTGGACTCCATAGGAGTTCCGTAGACAGAATAACTAATGTTCTCTGCTGCCTTCCACTCCTTACATTTATCATTCAGCTTCTGCATAACCGCCAAGGCAAAGCTTCTGGCCTCCGGGTGGGTATGGGTCTGTCCCAGCATCCGAACACACATCTCACAAAGTCCTGCATAGCCCAGAGAAATCGTAGAATATCCATCATACAAAAGCCTGTCGATGGTCTCTCCCTTCTTGAGTCTTGCCAGGGCCCCATGCTGCCACAGGATCGGCGCCACATCGGAAATGGTTCCTAAAAGTCTCTCATGACGGCAACGTAAGGCTCTATGGCACAGCTCCAAACGCTCCTCCAAAACTTCCCAGAAACGGTCCATATCTCCCTTGGCCGTACAAGCAACATCCACCAGGTTAATGGTTACCACACCCTGGTTAAAACGTCCGTAGAACTTTGGATTGCCCTTAGCATCTCTCTGATTCTCTTCCACAGTCAGGAAAGATCTGCATCCCATACAAGGATAAACATTTCCATCCTTTAATTCCTTCATAATCTTTGCGGAAATATAATCCGGAACCATGCGCTTAGCGGTACATCTTGCAGACAATTCTGTCAAATACCAGTAAGGCGCATCTTCTGTAATATTATCCTCATCCAATACATAAATAAGTTTTGGAAATGCAGGTGTGATCCAAACGCCTTTTTCATTCTTTACGCCCTGCATTCTCTGCTTTAATACTTCCTCAATGATCATGGCAAGGTCCGCTCTTGTCTGTCCCTCAGGAACCTCATCCAGATACATAAATACGGTCACAAAAGGAGCCTGTCCATTACAAGTCATAAGGGTAATCAGCTGATATTGAATGGTCTGAATACCGCTCTTAACCTCTTCTCTCAAACGCTTCTCTGTAATCTTATTGATAATATTTTCATCCAGGCTCTCTCCGCACTCTCTTCGCTCTTCCTCGACAAGCTTGCGGATCTTCTTACGACTCACATCCACAAAAGGCGCCAAATGAGACAGGGTAAAGGACTGTCCACCATACTGATTACTTGCCACCTGGGCCACAATCTGGGTCGTAACATTACAAGCCGTAAAGAAACTATGCGGCTTCTCGATCATAGTCTCGCTGATGACAGTACCGTTCTGAAGCATATCCTCCAGATTGATCAGATCACAGTTATGCTCCTTCTGGGCAAAATAATCTGAATCATGGAAATGAATAATTCCATCCTCATGGGCCTTCACAATCTCCTCCGGCAAAAGCACACGCTTAGAAAGATCCTTACTAACCTCCCCGGCCATATAGTCTCTCTGGGTAGAATTAATCACCGGATTCTTATTGGAATTCTCCTGGTTGACTTCCTCGTTGATATGATCGATCAGGGCCAAAATACCATTATCTGTGGTATTGGACTTACGAGCCAGTTCCCGCTTGTATCTATAGCGCACATACTTCTGGGCAACTTCATATCCTCGCATCCCCATAATACTGGTCTCTACCATATCCTGGATGTCCTCCACATGGATTGCATGGGGCATCTGCTCTACCTGATGCGCAATGTCATCAGCGATGGCGCGGATCTGATAGTCATTCATCCTATAAATGTTGTCAACTTCATTATTAGCCTTAACGATGGCATGCTCGATCTTTTCCAGATCAAAATCTACCTCCACCCCATTACGCTTAATAACCTTCGTTTTGACATCTAATCCCATAGCCATCTACCTCTCCTCTTCATGATCTATTACCATGGTCCATTGCCCTTCCAATCCTTCACAAGTTAGCCGATGATACCACAGGATAGGCCCACCCCTCTATCATCCGCCATCTAATTATTGTGGGCAATTTCCCTACTCGACACAAAATATAGTGTTTCAACATCTTTTGCAACACAACATCTAGCACGCGACTGATAATAATCATACACCATTCCAAGACAAAAGAAAAGGGGTATTTTGGAAATCAATTGTTTTTAAAAAAGACATATCACAGGATTACAATCTAAAAATCATATAGAAAAAAACACAGTGAATCAGCAAGCAAACAGGAACCAAAAAACAGAAAATAAAATGTTTCGTTTTATGACGAAAAACTTGCATGCCAAGAAAGGCACCCAAGGCGCCGCCTAAAATTGCAATGCCAAGAAGGCTTTTCTCCGGGATTCGCCAAGCATGGTGCTTTGCCCGCCATTTATCATTTCCATAAAGAAAAAAGGCAATTATGTTTACGATTGCATAGTATACGGTTAGTGCCTGAACCATAAAAAATCTCCTCCCTTCGTTATAAAGTTTTTGTCGACATTTTTTTCATAGGACAGACTTTTCTATAAAAGAAAAAAAATCACCGCCCCCGTAAATCCAAGCTTACGAAAACAGTGATTTTAAAAGTGCGCGATCAGGGGTTCGAACCCTGGACACCCTGATTAAGAGTCAGGTGCTCTGCCAGCTGAGCTAATCGCGCTTGCTTATTTTTTTCTGCGTCACTCACAACGCAAGATTGATTATATAGCAGCTATTTATAAATTGCAAGCCTTTTTTTAAAAAAATTGAAAAAAATTTTTTTCTGTGATATATTAGCCAAGTATCACGCCGACAAAAGGCTTGACATTCTATCAAAAACGGAGGTCCTATGAGATTAAGAAATATACCAAGAGCGGATAGCGTCCTAGCTTCCAGCCCACAGGTTATAAAAAATGAAACTACTTATTTTGGCAAGTGGCAGCAAGTACTTGGAAATGAAAATCCCATCCATATTGAGATTGGCATGGGAAAGGGACAGTTCCTTCTTCAGTTGGCTGCTAAAAATCCTCAGATTAATTATATCGGCATCGAGCGATACTCCAGCGTCCTTTTACGGGCTGTTGAAAAATATGAGGAGCTTTCTAAGGAGCAGGGGGAAGATACGCAGGCTCCCGGCAATATCCATTTTATTTGTATGGATGCCACAGAAATCGAAAAGGTATTCGCCCCCGGAGAGGTGGAGAAAATATATCTGAACTTTTCCGATCCCTGGCCCAAGGCCCGCCATGCCAGAAGGAGACTGACCTCCCGTCAGTTCTTTGCCCGTTACCACAAGATTTTAACTTCCGACGGAACCGTGGAATTTAAGACGGACAATCGTCCCCTCTTTGATTTTTCCTTGGAGGAACTCGACCAGTCCACCACTTTCCGGGAGATCGCCCATACCTTTGATCTTCACCATGACAAAGCCATGAATCAGGGAAATATTATGACCGAGTATGAGGCCAAATTCTCTGCCCAGGGAAATCCCATTTGCAAATTAATCGCCAAGCGAATTAGATAAGACCTTTTCACATTTATTTAAGAGAGAATTAATAATTGCTTTCCGGCAAGTGTGCTATACTTGGTGAACATCTGAAAATCAAGAAATGACGATGGGTCCCGGCATGTTTTTCTATAGAAACGATTGGGTGACCTATTATGAAAGGAGGAAGGTTTTACACCATCCATTATGAATAATTTTAAAAAAATACTACCTGTAACTATGGCTGCTGCCATGATGATAAGTGCCCTGCCCACTGTGGCATATGCCGATTCCAGCAAGGTTGTTACTCTTGGCGCTGATCTTACAGAGGAGCAGAGAACTTCCATGTATACCTATTTCGGAACTTCCGCAGATCAGGTAACTACCATTGAAGTAAACAACACCCAGGAACGTCAATACCTGGAAGGCATTGCCCCGGAGGCCCAGATCGGCACTAAAACTTACAGCTGTGCTTATGTGGAGCCAACCACCAGCGGCGGTATTCAAGTAAAAACTGCCAATCTAACTTATGTTACCAGCTCCATGATCGCCAGCACCCTCACCACCTCCGGTGTAGAGAACTGTAACGTAGTTGCCTCTGCCCCATTTGCTGTATCCGGTACCGGAGCCCTTACAGGCATTATGCTGGCTTACGAAAAGGCCACCGGAACCACCTTAAATGAAGACCAGAAGGAAACTGCTACCCAGGAACTGGTTACCACTACCGATCTTGCTGATTCTGTAGGTCAGGATGCTGCCACAGACATTATCAACGATGTAAAAGAAGAAGTGATTTCTGATAATATTACAGATCCGGATGAGATCCAGGAGACCATTTCCGATGCTGCCGAGGATGCAGGGGTAAGCCTGACCGATGACCAGATTGCTCAGATTACTGACCTAATGGAGCAAATTTCTCAATATGATTATGATGTAAAGTCATTAGAGAAGACCTTAAATAATTTATCCGGAGAAGACAAAGGCTTTATTTCCAACATCGTAAGCTCCATCAAGGACTTCTTTACCGGAAATTCCGGGGACGGTATTTTAGGGGAAACAGACGATGACAGCCTAGGAGCAGGTACCATTATCGACAGTACCCTGGATTCCTCCTCCTCCGATGATGACAGCGACGAAGGCTTCTTTGGCAAACTATCTCATTTCTTTAAAAATATTTTTGGTGGAAGTAAATCCGATACAGGAAGCGATGACAGCTCTGTGACCACTACAAGTAACGGAACGACAAACAATGATACTACTTCCACAGGAAGCAGCTCATCCACAAGCACAGGCACCGGAACAGAGGATGCAAGCCGAACTACAGAGGGGTCTTACGATAGTAGCTACAACAGCAACACAGACACCGGCTCTTCTGATTCCTCCGGCACTAGCAATGCAGGCAGCTCTAGCGAAAGCAGCTTAGACGGAAGCAATTCAAGCAGCTATGATAGCTCAGAAGGCAACAATACTGCCGCTGAAACAAGCTCTGGGAATGTTACAGAATAATCCGTGACACGCCCTTAGGATATTTATTATGATGTCTATTATGATGTTTAGACAAAAAAAGGTCGAGGGCAAATGCCCCCGACCTTTTTAAAATTCAAATACTGCTACTCCATAAGGTGACAATGGATAAGCAAATGAGAAGTCTCTTCCGTCACAAGCCTGTTTTACTGCCTTGTAAGTCTTCTCCTTCTCTTTTCCATTTCCTCCATACTTTGGATCGTCGCTGTCCAAGATCAACTTATACTGCTTCTTCTTCGGAACTCCCACGCGGTAGTCACTATACTCCATCGGCGTGAAGTTGCATACGAATAAAAGATTCTTCTTTCCATCCGCAGAATGTCTCATAAAGCTATAGATACTTCTGTAGGAGTCATCCGCGTTGATCCACTCAAATCCCTTCCAATCTGTATCTGCATCATAGAGTGCCTTGTTCTTCTTATACAAATGCAAAAGGTCCTTCATCCAATTCTGAATGGCCTGATGTTCCGGCTCAGCAAGGAGATACCAGTCAAGTTCTCTCTCCTCACTCCACTCCCGAAGCTGGGCAAACTCCTGTCCCATAAATAAGAGTTTCTTTCCGGCATGGCCCATCATAAATGCATAACCAACCTTCAGGTTTGCATATTTATCAAATCCAAGGCCCGGCATCTTATTGAGCATGGAACACTTCAGATGCACCACCTCGTCATGAGAAAGTACTAAAATATAATTCTCGCTGTATGCGTAGCTCATGGCAAAGGTCATGGCATTGTGATTGTCCTTACGGAAATATGGATCCAGCTTCATATACTCTGTGAAATCATGCATCCAGCCCATATTCCACTTCAAACTAAATCCAAGACCGTCATCTTCCACCTTACCCGTTACCTTAGGCCAAGCAGTAGATTCCTCAGCAATCATAACTGCCCCCGGATTACGTCCGAGAACTACGGAATTTAAATGCTTAAAGAAGCCCACAGCCTCCAAGTTCTTATTGCCGCCATATTCATTGGCAACCCATTCTCCATCCTTCTTTCCATAATCCAGATAGAGCATAGAAGCCACCGCATCTACACGGAGTCCATCGACGTGGAATTGCTCCACCCAGTATAAAGCATTGGAAATAAGGAAATTCTGTACTTCATGCTTTCCAAAATCAAAAATCTTAGTTCCCCAATCCGGATGCTCTCCCTTTCTCGGATCCGCATACTCATAGGTTGGAGTTCCATCAAAATCCGCCAAGCCATGGGCATCCTTAGGAAAATGTGCCGGTACCCAGTCTAGGATGACACCGATCTTATTCTTATGGAAATAGTTGATCATCCAGGCAAAATCATGAGGGGTTCCGTAACGGGAGGTCGGAGCATAATAACCAGTCACCTGATAGCCCCAGGATCCATCAAACGGATACTCTGCAATACCCATAATCTCAATATGGGTATATCCCATCTCTTTTAAGTATTTTACTGCACTCTTTGCAAAGTCCTTATAGGTATAGAAGCCTTCATCCTCTCTTCCCGGATGTCTCTTCCAAGAACCGATATGCGCCTCATAAATAGACATAGGATTGGTATGATGGTCCCAGGTCTTTCTCTGCTCCATCCAAGCATCATCTGACCAGGTAATATCGGAAATATCCAGGTACTTTGATGCAGTTCCCGGTCTTAGCTCTGCGTGGGTTGCATAAGGATCCGCTTTCTCGATAATATCTCCTGTAATAGTCTCAATGGAATACTTGTACATCGCATACTTCTTAACATCCGGTACAAAGCATGCATAAATTCCGACATCTCCCAAGCGCTCCATAGGATTGGCCTTGCGATCCCAATCATTAAATTCGCCCACAACGGAAACTGACTTCGCATGGGGTGCCCACACTGCAAAATATACCCCTTCTTTGCGTCCTTGCTTTGCCTTGTGTGCTCCCAACTTCTTATAAATTTCGTAGTGGTTGCCCTGTCCAAACAGATACTGATCCAGTTCCCCCACTTCATATGGTTTGTATTTCTTTGTAGCCATATTACTCACCTTCCTGAATATATTCCTTCCTAGCAAATAATCAACATATTCTACAGTTTTTTCCAGAAAAACCACGAACTAGTTATTCACATTATACAATAGACGGATATAAAAAGAAAGGGTTCTGATACTAAAATATCAAAACCCTTTCTGTAAGATTTTCTATATCATTTCTTCTTCTGCTTAGATCTTAAAATCTTCTTCTTTCAGAATAATACGATCGGAATCATCGGTTCCCTTACCGAATACCCTTCTTGCTAAATGCTTTGCTGTAGCCTTCTGGGAATGCTCAATAGCTTCATCCATAATCTCCTTAACTTCTGCAACAGATACGGAATGGTCTTCCCTCTGCATAACGTCGATTCGGCTATACAGGGCCAGGATACCCATTTCATCCAACTTGTATCCATTTTCCTTTGCGTAAGTCTGTCCAAAGGTTACCAGCTCGTCGTTGATAAATACCGGTAACTCCAGCTTGGAAGTAAATTTCTTACGGAAGTCCGGATGGGCAGTCATAATACGTTCCAGAGGCTTTCTCTGATCCTCTAAGACGAAGAGCAGCTCTCCTGTCTTCTTCTCCATTAAGTAGTTAAGCTCCTTAATGGTTCTGGAATTCAGCTTGCCGGCCTTCTCTATAATAATGGCGCCTCCGCGAAGCTTCTGAATAATATTGGTAAGTTCCTTTTTATTTAAGGAATCTCCGGTTACAATTGCAACCTTACCTTGTTTCAGATTTCTCTGTTTCTGAATTGCTTTTACAATATCAACTGCAAGAACAGTCTTACCGGATCCCTTACGTCCTGCAATAATTAAGTTTCCGGTCTTTGAAGTTCCCTCTCTCTGAGCTCTCCGGTCGTTATCAAGAACGGTTACTAACTGCTCACTCATACCTCTTACCGGTACAAAATAGGAGAATAGCTTCTTCTGGTCTTCTGTAAGACCTGCCTTTAATCCAATCTCGCTGGTAGCGCTAAGATCGTAACGACCTGTGACAACAAATCCGGTATCAAAAGGAACGCCGCTTCCCTTGGATTTCTTGATTCTCTCCTGGATCTCCTCCTCGGAAGGCTCCTCAATCTCAAGATCTTCCAGAGAAATCTTTTCTTCTTCCTCCGGCTCCTCTTCTTCTAATTCATCCTCCTCGAAGTCATCGCCGTCGAGCTCGTCTTCGTCGAAATCGTCCTCTTCAAAGTCATCTTCAAAGTCTACATCAAAATCATCCTCAAAGTCATCATCAAAGCCGCTATCTTCGAATTCTCTAAACTCGTCAATCTCCGGGGTCTCATCATCCTCCTCTATTTCAAAGGATTCCTCCGGGATATCTTCTGCATCCACTTCAAGTTCTTCCTCAGGAGTTTCTTCTTCAAAGTCATCTTCCTCAAAGGCTTCTTCCTCAAAGGCTTCTTCCTCGAAATCTTCTTCAAAATCAGCTTCTTCAAGATCTTCTTCTTCGAAGTCAGCCGCCTCCAAGTCTTCTTCAAAGTCATCCTCTTCAAAATCTTCTTCGAAATTTTCTTTTATGACTTCGGCATCTTCGTCCTCTTGCGACTCTACCTCACGGAAGTCTAGTAAAGTATTTTCTTCTTTGGAATCTTCTTCAACGTCCGCTTCTACAAAATCAACATCTTCTACAACTTCTCCCTCAAGGTCTTCGTCCTGGAAATCAACCTCCTCAGGCTCTTCTTCTTCGAAATCAGCTTCCTCGAGGTCTTCCTCTTCAAAGTCTGCTTCCTCAAGTTCTTCCTCCTCGAAGTCTGCTTCCTCAAGTTCTTCCTCCTCGAAGTCTACTTCCTCGAGGTCTTCCTCCTCGAAATCAGCTTCTTCTAGGTCTTCTTCTGAATCCTCCTGATCCATAGCTGCCAGAAGCTCATCCCCTACAGAAACAATCCTGGTAGCTTCCAAGGATAGGTCTTTTGCCTCCGCATCCTCTCCCGAAGCTTCAGGCTCTTCATCTAACTCAGCCATTAATTGCTCCAGCTCTTCTGCCGGAATCTCTTCGGCTTCTTCGGTCTCTTCCTGTGGAAACTTTTCTTTTATCTCTTCCTCTGAAAGAACACCCGCCTCTAATGCAAGATTGGCAATCTCCTCAGAAGCAATTCTTCTGGCCTCTTCTTCTTCTGCTACCTTTCTGGCTGCTTCTTCCTCTGCTGCCTTCTTAGCTGCTTCCTCTTCCGCGGCCTTTCTGGCTGCTTCTTCCTCTGCCGCCTTCTTAGCTGCTTCCTCTTCTGCTGCCTTTCTGGCTGCTTCTTCCTCCGCTGCCTTCCTAGCTGCTTCTTCCTCCGCTGCCTTCTTGGCCGCTTCTTCTTCAGCCGCCTTTCTGGCTGCTTCCTCTTCCGCTGCTTTTCTGGCCGCTTCTTCCTCTGCTGCCTTCTTAGCAGCTTCCTCTTCCGCTGCCTTTCTGGCTGCTTCTTCCTCCGCTGCCTTCTTGGCTGCTTCCTCTTCCGCTAGCTTTCTGGCTTCCTCCGCTTCCGCCGCTTTTTTCTCTACTTCTAAACGTTCCTCTTCCAAGCGACGTTCTGCCTCAGCCCGCTCCTTGGAAATTCGCTCTTGATCTTCTTCTTTTTGTTTCTCAATGGCCTCTGCGTTCTCTTTTTGCTTTTCTTCCCATTCCTGAAGGATCTCATCAATCATCATCTGGCCATTCACGCGAAGTTCTTCATCCTTCTCCTTCATAGCCTTTTCTTCAAGATTGATACCACTGGCAATGGCCATTCCGGCTCTAACTGCCTCCTGTAAGGAAGAACCTGTAACAACATTGGTAATAGCCGAATGTCTTTCACCTGTCTCAGCTTCCTTTGCCTCCACAGGTGCCGGAGCAACTGCTGCCATGCTTGGAATCTCATCCTTCTCCACCTCGGAAATCACTTCCCTTAGGTTTGCGGCCTGTGGTTTTTTTGGCCTCTCTAACTGGCTAAGAGGACTGGTGCCGGCTTTTGGAATCTCCTTTGGCGGCTCCTGTACCGGTGCCTTCTTGGGAGCTCCCGGCCGGTTGTCATACTTTTGCTGCTGCAAGGGAGTAAGCGGCTTATATTTCATCTTCAGCTCCATAGCCTTGTAGACATATTTGCCTTCGCTAAACCAAAGAATCAAATCATCACACTCTTCCAAGCACTCCGATGTCATGCCCGCCTCATGATAAAGCTTGGCCAACTCATAGGCCCATTTCTCAATATATTCTGCCTTCTTAAAATCTTCCAATGCGGAAATCTGCTCTGTCAAAGGAGCTTCCTGGGCTTTTAAAATCTTATATTTCAAAATATATTGATTGGGATCTCTTGGAGCTAATTTTACAAATTCCTCATAGCAATCCGAAGCTTCCTCTATATCGTTAAGCTTCAATGCCAAAGTTCCCAATCGATAAATAATCTTTCTGCTTCCCGGAGACCGGTCAAAGGCTACCAGAAGAATCTCCCTACTCTTTCCATTCTCTCCGTTATATTCATAAATCTCACTGACGGAACTTAACATAGAAGCACTTTTTACTCTACGCCAGTCGATGGTGTCAGCGATCTCCATGGCCTTTTGGTATTGTTTTCTCTCGAAATAGCCAAGCATTTGCTCGGTCTTCACCTTATATTCATATTTATCCAAATCTCTCACCTCAATATAAATTTGTACCTATCTAATGCTATAGTTATACGCTTAAATTCTAGCACAATGCCCCATTGATGTCAAAAAATAGTAGACTTTTCTGCCAACTTTCATATAATTGTCCAAACAAAAAAGACCTTGATCCTTAGATCAAAGTCCTTTTTTGCAATAAAAAATGCCCAGAGCCGGAATCGAACCAGCGACACGAGGATTTTCAGTCCTCTGCTC
>CAVHCX010000021.1:19113-56547 GCA_963634745.1 Clostridium sp. CAG:343 | reverse complement strand
CCGTCCGGACGCTTGTGGTCTTTTAAGATCATCTTACGTACGGTCTTCTTCTGATACTGGTAAACAGCCTCACCGAGAACTGCAAGCCAGTCTTCATTTTCTGCAAAGGCTTCCTCTAATTTTGCAGTGATCTGACGGATATTCTCCTCTCTGGTCTGCTTGTCATCGGTAAATACAGCCTCTTCCATCTCTGCAGGTGGAACAATCTCCTTGATGGCTGCGAAAAGTTCCTCCGGAACTGCACAGGACTCATAGGCATGCTTTTCTTTTCCGCACTCTGCCACGATGGTATCGATAAATGCGATCACTTTCTGGTTTAACTCGTGGGCCGCATAGATGGCATCGATCATCTGCTGTTCCGGAACTTCATTGGCTCCGGCCTCGATCATAATAACCTTCTCTCTGGTAGATGCAACCGTAAGCGCAAGATCGGATACCTTTCTCTGATCTGCTGTTGGGTTAAATACAAATTCTCCGTCTACTAAACCAACCTGGGTAGTAGAGATCGGTCCATCAAAAGGAATATCAGAAATTGTAGTTGCGATGGCTGCACCCAACATAGCAGTAAGCTCCGGTGCACAGTCCTGATCTACAGAAAGAACCAGGTTCTCTAAAGTCACGTCATTGCGGTAATCCTTGGGGAATAAAGGACGCATCGGACGGTCAATAACACGGCAGGTAAGAATTGCATTCTCAGAAGCCTTTCCCTCTCTCTTGTTGAATCCTCCCGGGATCTTACCTACAGAATACATTCTCTCATTGTATTCTACACTTAAGGGGAAGAAGTCAATTCCCTCTCTTGGTTTCTCTGATGCAGTTGCAGTACACAAAACTGTTGTGTCACCGTAGTGCATAAGAACAGCTCCATTTGCCTGCTTAGCCACTCTGCCAACATCCACTCTTAAGGTTCTGCCGGCCAGTTCCATCTCAAACTTTTTATACATAGTTTTCTCCTTACTTTTAATAAAATGCTTGTAAGTGGCGAGGGAACTACCGAAACAACTGAAAAATATAGGAAGCTCTTCCTACACTTTTCAGTGGTCTCGGTGGATCCTTCCCTAAACCACAGCCTTTCGTATTATATCACAAGACCTTGCCTTGTGCTAGCTATATTTTCTTTTTGTGACTTTTCTATCTGAAAGTAAAAAATAAGACAAAAAACCGCCCGGCCACCAAAAGTGGCCAGACGGTTCCTCTTCATAAAGTTCAGATGACTTTTCAGAATTATTTTCTTAATCCAAGTCTCTCGATCAATGAACGATATCTCTCGATATCAGTCTTCTTAAGGTATGCAAGAAGTCCTCTTCTCTGTCCTACCATCTTAAGAAGTCCTCTTCTTGAGTGGTGATCCTTTGGATTAGCCTTGAAGTGATCGGTCAGGTCGTTGATTCTTGCTGTAAGAATTGCGATCTGTACTTCCGGAGATCCTGTATCTCCAGCTGTTCTTCCATAATCTTTGACAATCTGCTCTTTGATTTCCTTTGTAATCATTGTTACAATCCTCCTTAAATTCTTATATCTATCACCTGGTATTAAGTAACGGTTGGAGATTCCAATTACCGAATACCGGTTAAACACCAGGCAAGTATACCATGGCTCTTCTATACTTGTAAAGGGAAAAATTTTTTAGCATATAAAATATCTTGATCCACCTGCTGCTTCATTGCCTCTACACTGGCAAATTTTTCTTCCGGTCGTTTAAATTCCAAAAGCTCGATACGGACTTCCTTTCCATAGGCATTGCCACTGTAACGAAACAAAAAGGCTTCAATGGACACCTTATGGTCGCTATTGACTGTTGGCTTTACCCCTATGTTGGCTACGGAATGATATCTCTCGCCATCTAGGTAGACATCCGCCATATAGACTCCCTTTGGGGGAACGATTTTTCCCTCCGGCCACATAACATTAATGGTCGGAAAGCCAAGGGTCCTCCCTAATTGCTTTCCATGGGCCACAGTTCCTGAGATCTCAAAGGGATAGCCAAGAAGGGCATTTACCAACTTCACATTTCCTTCTTTTAGGGATTCCCGGATGTAAGTACTGCTGATCACATGATTTTGATAGCGCTTCTTTTCGATGACGATAAGTTCAAAGCCATAGAGCCCCGAAAGCTTTCGAAGCATGTGGATATTTCCCTCTTTATTTTTTCCAAAAGAAAAATCCGGTCCCACTACCACGTATTTTGCGTGAAACAAACCCGCTACAATATCCTTCACAAAATCCTCCGGCTTCATTTGACTAAATTTCCAGTCAAAGGGGAAGATAACTCCGTGGTCCACAAAACCCTTTAAGTGCTTGATGCGTTCCTCATTGGTCATAAGTGACTTAAGAGTTCTGCCCTTTTCCTTCCAAAATTCACGCATGTCAAAGGCGCAGACCACACTTTGCAAACCATCTTTTTTTGCCAGTCTGGCAACCTCTTCCACCAAAAGCATATGACCTTCATGCAGACCGTCAAACTTACCAAAAGTAATCGCTGTCTGGCCCTCTATCTCATATTGTTTCAGTTTTTCTTTCTCCCACATGAGTCAAAACTTCCTCTCAACCACTGATCTTTTCAATTCTTCTCTCTTATTCTCTCTTGCCTTTTTAGCTTACTCCCCGGTATAGAACATTTTTACAATGCGATAATCGGTTGGAGTTTTCTTATAAAGGGCCAAAAATTCTCCGGCCTCTGTATAGAGGCGAAAGATCTGGTCCACCTGGGCGCCTTCAAAGGCTGTCACTCCCTTTTGAGGCAATGGATTCCCATTAAGGGCCAGGCTTTCATAAGCTGTCTTTACCTGCATCTTTGGATATTGCATGAAGACAGAATCTACCGGCCGAAGGACCTCTTCTAGGCTCCCCTCCTCCTTCATTTCCCGGATTTCCTGCAGGGTCAGGGCATCCCGCAAATGGAATCTTCCCACGGCTATGCGCTGAAGTTCCTCCATACATGCCCCCACTCCTAATTTTTCTCCCAGGTCATGGCAGAGGGTGCGGATGTAGGTTCCCTTAGAGCAGGTAACTGTAAATTCCACCCGGGGAAGATTTATTTCTTCTATTTTGATTTCATAGATATGGACCGGTCTGCTTTTTCGCTCGATGGTCTTACCCTCTCTGGCAAGCTCATACAATTTCTTTCCATTTACCTTCAAAGCGGAATACATGGGCGGGACCTGCTCATAGTCTCCCACAAAGGAGAGGAGGGCATCTCTTACCGCTTCCTCTGTAAGGCCCTCAGGATCTCTTTCCTCTATAACTTTTCCGGAAATGTCCTGGGTATCGGTAGTTAGGCCCAGCCTTAGGATGGCCCGGTAGGTCTTGTCCTTGTCTGTCAAAAGGTCACATACCTTTGTGGCCTTTCCCAAACATACCGGAAGGACCCCGGTAGCATCCGGATCCAGGGTCCCTGTATGGCCGATTTTTTTCTGGCCTACAATTCCCCGAAGCTTTGCCACCACATCATGGGAGGTATAACCTTTTTCTTTATATACATTTAAAATTCCATGGACCATTCGATCTTCCTCTTTACTTCATCTTTTAATTGTCTTTTAATTGAGGCTTCACTTCTCTTAAAAGTTTTTCTATAATTTCCTCCAGGCTGCCATCCATACTGGCTCCGGAAGCTTTCACATGGCCGCCCCCTCCGAAGCTGACTGCCACTTTACTTACATCCACATAATCTTTTGCCCGAAGGCTGACCTTATAGGAAGTTTCTCCTGTCTGATACAAAAAGATGGCTACTTCCACTCCTTTTGTGATGCGAAGCTGACTGACAATGGCATCTAAATCCTTGGGAGTTGCCCCATGCTCTTCCATTTCCTTTGTCGTGACAAAAGAAAGAATGACCCTTCCTCCCTCATACAATCTGCTCTTGTTCAGGGCAATCCCCAGCATACGATTCTGCACATAGGTTTTCTCGTAGTAGGTATCGGTAATAAGGCTGGGAGCATCCACTCCCTTTTCCAAGAGCTTGGCTGCCACACGGAAGGTGGAAGGCTTTGCGCAGGAATATTGGAAAACGCCTGTGTCATGTACGATTCCAAGATATAAGGCGGTTGCAATCTCCAGGCTGATCTTCCCATCCTCCATCACATTGTAGACAAGCTCTGCCGTGGAACTGGCATCGGGAATAATGTAGCTGGCATCTGCAAAGGCCGTATTACTAATATGGTGATCTATACAATAGGTCCGCCTTGCTTTTTCAAACAAGGGGCCAGAAAATCCCAGGCGGTCCTCATCTCCACAATCCAGACAGATAAAGAGATCATAAGAAAGGTCCCCTGCTTCATGGCAAATTTTATCCGTCCCCTTTATACATTTATATTCCTCTGCAATTTCTTCTAAATAGACATCCACCTGACAGGTCGGATACCATTTGCGAATGTATTCTGCCAAAGCCATGCAAGATCCTACGCAGTCTCCGTCCGGCCGCACATGGCCTCCGATTGCTATGGTTTTTGCATCTCCAAGAATTTGATCTATCATTATTCCGCCTCTTTTCCCTCTTCCTCACGGGAAATATCTTTGGTAACTGCCTCAATCTTTTTGGACATGTTAACACCATATTCAATGGATTGATCCATTACGAAGGTTAATTCCGGTGTATTACGCATATTTAAAGTATGGGCCAGTTCTCTTCGAATATAGCCCGAAGCGCTCTTTAAACCGGCCAGGGTATCTTCCTGGGCTTTTTCATCTCCAAGAACACTGATATAAACCTTACAAGTCTTAAGGTCCGGCGCCACCTCACAGGCAACTACCGAAGTCCAGGGAGCGATTCTCGGATCCTTGATTCCCCCACGGATAATATTGGACAGCTCATGCTGCACTTCCGTATTCACTCTTGTATTTTTAATGCTTCTTTTTCTCATAATCAAACATCACTTTCTTTATACTGAAAGAATCGAAGTCCCTAGATTTTAGGAACTTCGATTGTATATCATTTATAAACTCTTATCTTGGAACTTCCACCATCTTGAAGGCTTCTACAATATCTAATTCCTTGACATCATTGAAGTTTTCAAATACGAAACCGCACTCATATCCGGCCTTTACTTCCTTCACATCATCCTTAAATCTTCTAAGGGATGCCAAGCCGCCTTCAAATACAACCACTCCGTCACGGGTAATACGTACAGAGCAGTCTCTCTCGAAGAGACCGTCCAGAACATAAGATCCGGCAATGGTTCCGACACCGGAAGCCTTAAAGAGCTGGCGTACCTCTGCATGACCTAATACCTTCTCCTCAAAGATCGGATCAAGCATACCCTTCATAGCTGCCTCTACATCCTCGATTGCCTGGTAAATAACCCTGTAAAGTCTTACATCTACGCCTTCTCTGTCAGCAGTATCCTTGGCTACCGCATCCGGTCTAACGTTAAATCCGATAATAATTGCATTCGATGCAGATGCAAGAGAAACGTCAGATTCATTAATGGCACCAACACCACCGTGGATTACCTTAACCACAACCTCGTCATTAGAAAGCTTCAAAAGACTCTGTTTTACTGCCTCAACAGATCCCTGAACATCCGCCTTAACGACAATATTGAGTTCCTTAAGATTTCCTTCCTGGATACGATCAAAGAGATCATCAAGAGAAAGCTTGCTCTTGGTATCTTCCAGAAGTTTCACCTTATTCTGGGCAATAAAGGTCTCGGCAAAGTTTCTTGCTTCCTTCTCATTTGCACAGCCCACAAATACTTCACCTGCATTCGGCACATCATCAAGACCAAGAATTTCAACCGGTGTAGATGGGCCTGCTTCTTTTACACGTCTTCCCTTATCATCCATCATGGCTCTTACCTTACCATGAGCAGATCCGGCTGCAATGGAATCTCCCACACGGAGGGTTCCTTTTTGTACTAATACTGTGGCAACAGGTCCTCTTCCCTTATCAAGCTGGGCCTCCAAAACAAGACCTCTTGCGCGGCGATTTGGATTTGCCTTAAGTTCCATAACTTCTGCGGTAAGAAGAACCATTTCAAGGAGCTCTTCAAGGCCCTCTCCGGTCTTTGCAGATACCGGTACGAAAATGGTGCTTCCGCCCCAGTCTTCTGGGATCAACTCGTATTCGGTCATTTCCTGTTTTACACGCTCGATATTAGCACTTGGCTTATCCATCTTATTAACTGCTACGATAATCTCAACTCCGGCAGCCTTGGCATGGTTGATAGCCTCCACGGTCTGCGGCATAACACCATCGTCTGCGGCAACTACTAAGATTGCAATATCGGTAGAGCTTGCACCACGCATACGCATGGCTGTAAATGCTTCATGTCCCGGTGTATCAAGGAAGGTGATGGTTTCATCCTTTACCTTTACAACTGAGGCACCGATGTGCTGTGTAATACCGCCGGCCTCTCCGCCGATGACATCTGTATGACGGATGGCATCCAAGAGGGAAGTTTTACCGTGGTCAACGTGTCCCATAACACATACAACCGGCGGACGTTTCTTCATCTTCTTAACGTCCTCTTCTTCCTCCTTCAGAAGTTCTTCGATCACATCTACAACTTCTTCCTTCTCGCAGAGGATCTCAAACTCCATAGCAATCTCTTCTGCAGTTTCATAGTTGATCTCCTGGTTTACAGTTACGATCTTACCCTGCATAAAGAGCTTCTTTACGATAACAGAAGGAACAACCTTCATCTTGTCAGCCAACTCTTTGATGGTAAGAACCTCAGGAATTACGATTGACTTAATCTCCTCTTCCACCTTCTGCTGCTTCTGCTGCGGTTTTTGCATCTGAGGCTTGTCATTCTTCTTCTTTCCCTTGTTCATCTGCTCATCTTCGTGGTCTCTACGATAATCCTTCTTCTTGTTATGAGCTTCATTGGCCTTGCGCTTATTATTCTGAGGCTTCTGCTGGCCGTCTACCACCGGTGCGGCAGCTCCCCCTCTGCGGTCATTATTTCTGCGATCGTTATTGCGGTCGCCGCGATCATTATTACGGTCGCCGCGATTATTATTTCTGAAATCCCCACGGTCATTTCTATCCCCGCGGTTATTATTTCTGAAGTCTCCGCGGTCATTTCTATCCCCACGGTTATTATTTCTGGAATCATTACGATCGTTTCTGTCCCCGCGGTTATTATTTCTGGAATCGTTACGATCGTTTCTGTCTCCGCGGTTATTATTTCTAAAGTCTCCTCTGTCGTTTCTTCCCCTATTGTTTCTATCAAAACGATCAGAATTTCCTGCCTTAGCTACAGCCTCTTCTACCGGTTTTACTGCAGTTTCTACTGCTTTTGCTGCAGTCTCTACCACTTTCTCTACGGTTTCTACTGCTTTTGCCGCAACTTCTACCGGCTTTGCTACCGGTTTTGCTACCGGCTTAACTTCCGGCTGTCTTGCCGGCTCAGCTGGCTTTACAGGGGCTGTCTTCTTTGACGGACGGCCATTATTCACTTCCATAAGCTTTCCCTGATGACGGCCAGTCTGACCATTTGAAGCAGCCTGCTGTCTGCTGCCCATAGGTCTTCTTCCCTGCTGTTTTCCCTGTTTTGTATTCTGAGGACGGAATACTCGTACAACATTTTTCTTTTTAGGGCCTGCCTCTGTCTTAGAAGCCTCTCCCTTCTTAAAGGCTGCTCTAATACTTCCTGCGGTCTCCTCATCCACACCACTTGCGTGGGTTGCCTGTATATTTTTATCTTCCAAGAACTTTACAATGGCGCCGCTTTCAACTCCAAGTTCTTTTGCAAGATCATGTATAATAATCTTTGACATTAACAACTACCTCCTCTATGCAATCTCATTACTCACGATTCATCTGTTTTATGATTCCCTTTGCAAATCCCTCATCTGTCACTGCCACGGATGCCCGAAATTCCTTCCCCATAGCATGACCTAAGGATACCTTATCTCCATAGAAATAAATAGGCACATGATAGAATTCACACATATTCTTAAACATTTTCTTTGTATTATCCGAGGCATCCTCTGCCACTAATACCAGAAATGCTTTCCCGCTTTTTACTTCCTTCTCTGTACAGAACTCACCGCTGGCAGTTTTCCCCGCCTTGGTAGCCATACCTACAAGAGATAAAATCTTATTTTGCTTCAAGTGCTTCCATCTCCTTTTCCAGTGTCTCGTATACTTCTGTTGGGATGGGCTGGCTAAAGGACCGTTCTAGTCCATGGCTTTTTATAGCACTTAAAAGGCACTCTCTTTTAGGGCAAATATATGCGCCTCTTCCATTTTTCTTTCCTGTAGCATCAAGCTCAAACTGTCCTTCCTTGTCCCGAATAATCCGGATCATTTCCTTCTTGTTCTTCATTTCCTGACAGCCTACACATTTACGCATAGGAATTTTCTTTGTTACACCCAACTTCCTATCACTCCTTGTGATTAAACTTCCTGAAAGATTGCTTCTTCTGTCTCTTCTGTTTCTTCAGCTTCGTCTTCCGCTTCTTCTACTTCTACCGGTTCGTCCGCAGAAGCATCTTCTTCCTCCTGGTACTCTTCAAAGGAATCTTCGTTTTCTAAATCATCCTCATAGTAGTCTTCAGACTCATCATAATACTCTTCTTCGTATACACCCTCACTGTAGCTTGCATAATCCTCCGGAAGTTCTCCTGAGGCAATGGCCTGGGTCTCGCTCTTAATGTCGATCTTGTATCCTGTAAGTCTTGCAGCAAGTCTTGCATTCTGACCTTCCTTACCAATGGCCAGGGACAACTGATTATCCGGCACGATTACGCTGGCTGTCTTATCATCCGGATCTGCCAATACGGAAATAACCTTTGCCGGGCTCAGAGCATTCTCTACTAAAATTCCCGGGTTATCGCTCCAGTTGATAATATCGATCTTCTCTCCGCGAAGCTCCTGGACGATCGCATTTACTCTGGCTCCCTGCATACCTACGCAAGATCCTACCGGATCTACATCCGGATCATTGGACCAGACAGCAATCTTGCTTCTGCTTCCTGCTTCTCTTGCAATTCCCTTAACTTCTACTACACCGTCCTGGATCTCTGTAACTTCCGCTTCAAAAAGTCTCTTTACAAGATTCGGGTGGGTACGGGAGATTACAACTCTTGGTCCCTTGGTATGATCTTCTACATTTACAATATATAATTTAATACGGTCTGTAGGCTCAAACTTCTCTGTCTTTACCTGCTCATTCTCTCTAAGAAGGGCATCGGTCTTTCCGATATTGACGCTGATATTCTTTCCGACATAGCGCTGTACTACACCGGTAACAATATCTCCCTCTTTCTCATAATACTGATTGTAAACAACCTTTCTTTCTTCCTCACGAATCTTCTGCAAGATCTGGTTCTTGGCATTTTGAGTTGCAATACGTCCGAAGGACTTTGACTCTACCGGAATCTGAACAATATCTCCAAGCTCAAAGTTGCTGTCAATCTCTCTTGCATCCTCCAAGCTGATCTGCTCTACCTTGTCTTCTACTTCCTCTACAACGACCTTCTCTGCAAAAAGCTTGTAATCGCAGGTATCGTAGTCCATAACCACCTTAATATTATCATTCTTGCCAAAGTGATTCTTGCAGGCATCCATAAGAGATTTCTCGATGGATTCCAAAATAGATCTCTTTGGGATCTCTCTTTCCTTTTCAAGGACATTTAACGCTTCTAATAATTCTGTATTCATAGTTTACCTCCTGATTAGAAATCAAACGCAAGGCGGATAAGCGCAATCTCGCTCTTGTCAAAAACTCTTTCTGTTTCATCTTCTTCTATAGTAACGGTATGATCGTCATAGGCTTTTAAAATACCTGTAAATTCTTTTCTCTTCTCAACCATGCGGTAGGTCCGAACCTCCACAAGTTCTCCAAGACTTCTCTTAAAATCTTTTTCTTTCTTTAAAGGTCTTCCAAGACCCGGAGAGCTTACTTCCAAAATATAGGCATCCTCTACATAGTCCTTCTCATCCAGAAGATCAGATAGTCTGCGGCTTACCAACTCACAGTCATTGACCGAAATACCTCCCGGTTTATCAATGTAGGCTCTTAAATACCAGTTGCCACCTTCTTTTACATACTCAACATCCACCAACTCAAAGCCGTTCTCTTCCATAATAGGAAGCAAAAGCTCTTCTGTTTTTTGTTCATAGATCTCTCTTTTTGACAAAGTATCTCTCCTCCTAAATTTTCCCAACAAAGAAGAGTGGACATATTGCCCACTCTTTTCGCCGATTTCTATGTAACTTTTTAAAGTATAGCACCTAAATCCCCTTAAATCAAGGGTTTTCCCGAAAAAACTCCTGATTTATGGCGCCCTCCTTGAATTTTATGATCATCTCGTTGGTAAGACTACAGTCTTCATCTTCCACCGTGATCTCCTTTCTGTCAAACCAGCCTGCCATGGAAAGCTCCTCTTTATCAAGCTTAATGGTATCCTCCCCGTCCAGTTCACAGTAGTAGCCCACCAGGAGGGTATCACTGAAGGACCAGGGCTGACATTTATAATAGCTAATATTTTTTACCTTTAAGCCTACTTCCTCCATAACTTCCCTTTGAACGGTCTCTTCCAGGGTCTCTCCAATTTCTGTAAAGCCCGCCAACAAGGCATATCTGGTATAGCTTCTTCCATTGTACTTGGACATAAGGATCTTATCCTTGTGGACAACCCCTACAATAACCGCCGGACAGATCTTGGGAAATTCCATCTGACCACAGACCGGGCAATGCATCATACGCTCATGTTCATCTTCTTCCATGGGCGAACCACACTTTCCGCAAAATCTTCTGGACCCATACCACTGGTAGAGTTGCCAGGCTGTCACGCCCGCAAAACTTAGATACTTTGGATCTTGTTCCCTGATGCTTCGAATGTCCTTCCAAGCATAACCTTCTAGGCTTCCCTTAAAGAAGCCTTCCTCTGATTTTTTCACAAGCTCCTCGGACTGTCTGCACAGGTAGTAGCCCACCCCATCGATTTCAAATAGATAAAGGTAAGCTTTATAGAGTTTTTCCTCATCAACCAGCTCTGCCTCTTCCATCATCCAAAACCTTGGAAAATGAATCTTCTCCTCCTCGAAATTTACCAAAATCTTACGCCCGTCATAGCACATAAGATAATCTTCTCTCTTAGGTTCTCTCGGGGTATATTCGTTGTGATATTCATGAGGTGCAATATCCTGAATCATCTTATAAGTCTCCTTTTAAATGCTTTACTATCCACGGCTTTTCGTTCCCGTTCCGTCTCTTTTCGCCAACTTTAGGCGGTTTAGATAAACCGTCTTATCTCCGACTTTTTGTATAGCTTCCTTTCCTTCCTCGAAAAGATAAACCGCCTCCAACTCATCCTTTCCTCGAAGCTTCATGCCTCGAACACCAATGGCCGCCTTTTTCTTTTCCGGAACCTCCGATGCCGCAAACCGGAGAAAATAGCCATCCTTACTCTTAAGAACGATCTGGTGATTTTCCGTAATCACCTGCACAGTGATCACTTCATCATCCTCGGCAAGCTTTGTCGCGGCTACTGTTTTTTTAGAGACCATAAACTCGCTTCCCTCTACCCTTTTAATCATGCCCATCTTAGTAGCAAAGAGAAACTTGGCAAATCGAAGCTGCTCGCCATCGCAAATATAAACAATGCTTTCCTTGGTGCTGTCAAAATTACTGACATTATCAACCGGCATTCCCTTATCCCTAAATTTTCCATAGGGGAGGTCTAAAACCTTTACCTGATGCATTTTCCCGGTATTGGTAAAAATGCAAAGTTTTCCGGTATTCAGGCAGCGAACTATATATTTATTTTCTCCGTCTGCAGCTTCCTTATTTCTCTCATAGGTAGCCGTATCCACGGTCTTGGCATAGCCAAAGCGGTCCATCAAGAAGACCACTTCCTGCTCCTCGATTTTCTTTTCCTCGAAAATAGCCTCCTCGGCATTTTCGATGACCGTGCGGCGGTCTCTTCCATACTCTTTCTTTACCTGGTCCAAGTCTTCCATAATGACTGCTGCCATGGAATCATAATTATTTAAAATATCCTCATAGCGTTCAATCTTTTTTAAGGTTTCCTCATGCTCTTTCATGAGGGCCTCAATTTCCAAACCGATCAGGCGATAGAGACGCATCTCCAAGATTGCTGTAGCCTGCCTTTCTGTAAAGCGTAGCATGGCTGCCATTTTCTTAGATCTTGGAGACTTAAATTTAATATTGTCTGTCACTCCGGATACCAGGCAGGCCTTGGCTTCCTGAATCGAAGAGCTTCCTCTTAAGATCTCAATAATCAGGTCGATCACATCGCAGGCCTGGATCAAGCCTTCCTGGATCTCTTTTTTATCCTGCTCTTTTTTTAGAAGGGTCTGATACTTTCTGGTAGCCAGTTCAAACTGAAAGTCCACATGGTGCTCAATGATTTTTTTAAGCCCCATAGTCTCCGGTCTTCCATCTGCCACGGCCAGCATGTTGACTCCGAAGGTATCCTCCAGTCTGGTCTTTTTATAGAGCATATTTTTTAGGTTCTCTACATCGGCTCCTTTTTTCAAATCCAGGACAATGCGGATTCCTTCCTTGGAGGACATATTGGAAATATCTACGATATCTGTCGTCTTCTTGGTCTCCACCAGCTGGTAGACATCATTTAAAAATTTAGCGATGCCGGCCCCGATCATGGTGTAGGGGATTTCGGTAATAACCAGGCGCTTCTTGCCGCCCTTTACTTCCTCTACTTCCACCTTTCCCCTAAGCTTAATCTTTCCGGTTCCACTTTCGTAGATGCTAAGAAGGTCGTCCTTATTTACTACAATTCCTCCTGTAGGAAAGTCGGGTCCCTTGATATATTTCATCAACTGCTTGGTGGAAATCTCGTTATTCTTCATGTAGGCCTTGACCCCATCCACCACCTCTTTTAAGTTGTGGGTCGGGATGCTGGTTGCCATACCTACGGCAATTCCCTCGGCTCCGTTTACCAAAAGGTTAGGGATTCGAACCGGAAGCACCACCGGCTCCTTCTCTGTCTCATCGAAGTTTGGCATAAAATCTACTACATTTTTATCAAGGTCTGCCAAATAGACTTCCTGGGTAAGCTTTGATAAGCGGGCCTCTGTATAACGCATGGCAGCAGCCCCGTCCCCTTCTATGGAGCCGAAGTTTCCATGACCATCCACTAAGATCATACCCTTTTTAAATTCCTGGGCCATAACCACCAGGGCATCATAGATGGAGCTGTCTCCATGGGGATGGTATTTACCCATGGTATCTCCGACGATACGGGCACATTTTCTATAAGGCTTGTCATAGCGTATCCCAAGCTCATACATATCATAGAGCGTCCGTCTTTGCACCGGCTTTAGTCCGTCTCGAACATCCGGCAGGGCCCTGGATATAATAACGCTCATGGCATAGTCAATATATGATTTTTTCATGACATCAGAATACTCGGTTCTGATAATCTGTGAATCCTGCATATTTTATTTTCTCCTATTTTATAAAAAAGCTTCTACTCTTTTGGCCGCCCTTTAGATATCAAGTTCTGCCTCTGTGGCATTCTCGTAGATAAATGCCTTTCTCGGTGGAACCTCCGTCCCCATTAGCATTTCCGTGACGCTGGAAGCCATTCTTGCATCCTCGATCTCCACAAGCTTTAATAATCTCCGCTCAGGATCCAGGGTGGTCTCCCAGAGCTGCTCTGCGTCCATCTCTCCCAGACCCTTGTATCTTTGTAGGGTAAATGATCCTGTGTGGGTTTTTCTATATTTTTCCAAGGCCTTATCATCATAGAGATATTCTTCCTCTCCCTTTTTTGGCATAACCTTGTAAAGGGGAGGCATGGCAATATAGACATGGCCCTCATAAATCAGCTCCGGCATAAAGCGGTAAAACAAGGTCAAAAGCAAGGTGGAAATGTGAGCGCCGTCCACGTCCGCATCCGCCATAATAATAATCTTGTCATAGCGAAGCTTGGTAATATCAAAGTCATTTCCATAGCCTTCTGAAAATCCGCAGCCAAAGGCATTGATCATGGTCTTGATCTCTGCGTTGGCCAAAACCTTATCAATGCTGGCTTTTTCTACATTTAAAATTTTTCCCCGAATCGGAAGAATAGCCTGATACATACGATCTCTGGCGGTTTTTGCAGACCCTCCGGCGGAATCTCCCTCTACAATAAAGATCTCACATTTGGAAGGATCCCTGCTCTCGCAGTTTGCCAACTTCCCGTTGCTGTCAAAGGAATATTTAGGCTTGGACAAGAGGTTGGTTTTGGCCCGCTCCTCGCTCTTTCGAATCTTGGCCGCCTTCTCCGCACAGCCTAGAACCTTTTTTAAGGTATCTAGATTCCTGTCAAAAAAACGAACGATTTCATCATTAGTCACCTTGCTGCAGGCCTTGGAAGCATCCGGATTATCAAGCTTGGTCTTAGTCTGTCCCTCAAATCTGGGATCCGGATGCTTAATAGATACAATGGCTGTCATTCCATTTCGAATATCAGCCCCGGTAAAATTGGCATCCTTATCCTTTAAGATTCCGATCTCCCTGGCATACTGGTTCATCACCGTAGTAAAGGTAGCCTTAAAGCCCGTAAGGTGGGTGCCGCCCTCTGCATTGTAAATATTATTACAAAAGCCCAAAACATTTTCATGAAATTCATTGACATACTGGAAAGCCACTTCCACCTCGATGCCTTCCGAACTTCCCCTGAAATAAATCGGCTTATGAATGGTTTCCTTTTTCCCGTTTAGTTCTTTTATAAAGCCAAGGATGCCCTCCGGCTCATGATATTCCACATGCTCCGTCTGATTGCCCCTTTTATCCTCAAAAATAATCTTAAGCTTTGGATTTAGGTAGGCCGTCTCATGAAGTCTGCTTTTCACTTCCTCGGCCTTAAATTTTGTCTTCTCGAAAATGCTGGGGTCCGGCAGAAAGTTCACCTTGGTACCGGTCTTTTTCGTCTTTCCGATGGTGGGAAGAAGGCCGTCCTCCAGTTCTATGATGGGTTTTCCCCTCTCATATTCATCATGATGGACAAAACCATCTCTGCTAATCTCAACATCCATGTGGGTAGAGAGGGCATTTACTACCGAAGAACCTACCCCGTGGAGTCCACCGCTTGTTTTATAGGCTGAGCTGTCAAACTTTCCTCCTGCATGAAGGGTAGTATATACAACCCGGGCTGCCGATACCCCTGTGGCATGACGGTCTACCGGAACGCCTCGTCCATTGTCCGCCACCGTACAGGAGCCATCCTTCTCTAGTATTACCCGGATCTCCGTACAAAATCCTGCCAAATGCTCATCCACAGAGTTATCAACGATCTCAAAGATCAGGTGATTGAGTCCCTTCGTGGAAACACTTCCTATATACATGCCGGGTCTTTTTCTAACTGCCTCTAAGCCCTCTAATATGGCAATACTCCCTGCGTCATATGTATTCTTTTTCGCCATGCTAATTTTGACACCCTTCCTTTCTCTATCTAAGCTCATACTGCTTCATATTAACATGTTAGGGAAGATTCTGCAAATTAGAAAAATCGATTTTCATCTAAAATCCCGAAAAATCTATTGACAGATAGGGCTTCCTGGAATACAATAAACAAGTGTGTTTCGTTAGAGCGTCCGTGTCCGGATCTAACGAACAAAAACAATCGATTATTTTCGAAATTATAGATATCGGAGGTGGACAAATTGGCTAACATCAAATCTGCAAAGAAAAGAATCTTAGTAAACGAGACCAAGGCTGCTAGAAATAAAGCTATTAAGTCTAAAGTAAAGACTTTTGTAAAGAAGGTCGAAGTTGCTGTAGAGAATAAAGATAAAGAGGCTGCTGCAGTTGCTCTTAAAGATGCAATCGTTGAGATCAACAAGGCAGGAAGCAAGGGTGTTTATCACAAGAACACTTGCTCAAGAAAGATTTCTCGTTTAACAAAGGCTGTTAACGGAATCGCTTAATTTTATATGAAGCATAAAAAAGGCAACCATCCGTCATTGGTTGCCTTTCTTTTTTGCTCTTTTTTACTTTAACTCCGAATATCCATATCCATTTACCAAGGCCTCGATCTTCTGCCCCTCCTTACACATTGGGCAATCTGCCGTTCCGTAGGAATGATAATTAGGTAGATCCTTGCTGGCAAATATGGTCTTCACTTCCATACCGGCGATCTTATTGACCGTGCTGAAGATTGCTGCAATTCCACAGATCGTTCCCCCATAATAAAGTACAGAATTAATGGCCTGAATTACGGTCTTTCCTGTGGTGACAGAATCTGTAAGGATCAAGACCTGCATATTGGTAATCATACGCTGGTTATTGTCCCTGAACATAATCTGTCCCAATGCATCATACTCCGGTGTTACGACCGAAATATTATTCCCCCTGCTCAATGACAAATGATTGCTGTCCGCCAAAAGCTCAGCGACAAAGCTTCCGATCACTTCTGTTCCATCCAGGCATACAATGGTATCCACGGTAGTATTGTCCAGATATTCAGAAGCAATTACCTTGGCAGTCTCTCTTGCATTGTTGTGCCTGGTCTTGACTGTTGACATATCGATATAGGTATTGATATGAGAGTTGCGGGTTGCGAAGTGGCCTTGCATCACTTTAATTCTGGCATGCGGATTCTTGTGTGATCGCAGATTCTCTAATCTTTCATCCATGACAAAAATTCCCCCTTTTTCGTATTTTGCTAAACCCATCATATCACAATTATCAACAAAGAACTAGGGAATTCTTTCTATTCTTTAAACATTTTGCACAAATTCAAAAACCTACAAGTCAGACACTTGCTTGCGATAACGCGTAAAACCAAGCCCCTAAGTATGGATCTGTACGAAAAAGCCTTATAAAAAAGAGCCGCGGCAAGCATTTCATTCCTTACCGCGACTCTTTCTTTAATTAAATCTTTATAGATAGCAATAATTTCAAAAGATTAGTTGTTGATCAACTGATCCTCGTTGCTCCAGCTGTAAAGCTTTCTTACTTCTGCTCCTACAACCTCTGATGGGTGCTCAGCAGCAAGCTTTCTCATAGCCTTGAAGTGTACCTGACGTCCTGCATTAGACATATCAAGTAAGAACTCTTTTGCGAATGTTCCATCCTGGATATCTGTAAGGATCTGCTTCATAGCCTTCTTTGTATCCTCTGTAATGATCTTAGGTCCTGTGATGTAATCACCATACTCAGCTGTGTTGGAAATAGAATATCTCATTCCTGAGAAACCACTCTGATAGATCAAGTCAACGATCAGCTTCATCTCGTGGATACACTCAAAGTAAGCATTTCTCGGATCATATCCAGCCTCTGTAAGAGTCTCGAAACCAGCCTGCATAAGGGCGCAAACACCACCGCAAAGTACAGCCTGCTCACCGAAGAGGTCTGTCTCTGTCTCTGTTCTGTATGTTGTCTCAAGAAGTCCGGCTCTTGCTCCACCGATTCCAAGACCATAAGCTCTTGCACGGTCCCAAGCCTTTCCTGTATAATCCTGCTCTACAGCGATCAAGCAAGGAGTTCCTTTTCCAGCTAAGTACTCACTTCTTACAGTATGTCCAGGTGCCTTAGGAGCGATCATTGTTACGTCAACATTTGCCGGAGGAGTGATGCATCCGAAGTGGATGTTGAATCCGTGAGCGAACATTAACATGTTACCTTCCTCAAGGTTTGGCTCGATGTCTTTCTTGTACATATCAGCCTGTAACTCATCGTTGATCAGGATCATGATTACGTCAGCCTTCTTAGCTGCCTCAGCTGCTGTATAAACCTTAAGTCCCTGTGCCTCAGCCTTTGCCCAAGACTTGCTTCCCTCGTAAAGTCCAACGATTACGTCAAGTCCAGACTCTTTTAAGTTCAATGCATGTGCATGTCCCTGGCTACCATAACCGATAATTGCAATTGTCTGTCCCTCTAAAAATGATAAATCACAATCTTCCTGATAAAAAATCTTAGCTGCCATTTTAGCTACCTCCTAATGTGTTTAAATAAAAATTTATTTATTTGTTAAATAAGCTTCGGTAGAGCCGGATACTTATTTAATAGCAATATAAAAATATAAAAATGTGTCAGATCAATCCAACATGGTTACATTGTCAGATCCACGAGATAATCCTGTGATTCCTGTCCTGGCAATCTCCAGAATCTCATATCCATCCAACAATTGCAAGAACGCCTTAAGCTTGGACTGATTACCTGTAAGCTCTACGATCAGGGAATCACTTCCCACATCTACGATCTTGGCACGGAAAATATCTGCAATAGAAACAATCTCGCCTCTCTGGGATGCATCGGCTTTCACCTTAATCATCACAAGCTCGCGATATACAGATTCTGCGGGATCCAATACCTTGATCTCAATAATATCTTCCAGCTTTCTCACCTGCTTCTCAATCTGTGCAAGAATCAGTTCGTCACCACTGGCTGCAATTGTAATTCGAGTATATCTCGGGTTAGCCGTAACACCGGCCGTAATACTGTTGATGTTAAATCCCCTTCTGCTGAAAAGTCCTGAAATTCGACTTAACACACCTGGATTATTGTCCACCAATAATGAAAAAACTCTATGCATATTGTACCTCTCTTTACATACGTTTAAAAAACAGAGTGCGTTCTGTTTTTTTATAATAGCAACATCCCCAAGTTTTGTCAAGGCTATCTAGAAAATTTTACATAGAACCAATAAAATTGTTACTGCCTGTCACTGTTACTGCATGCGCTAACCTAAAATTTAGGGAGTAAAGATATCTCTCGGGGTCTCAACGATCATGTTTGCCCCTGCCTCTTCAAATTCCTCAAGGCTTCCAAAACCATATAGGACTCCCATGCTGTCTACTCCCATGGCTTTGGCCCCCAGGATGTCATGCTCCCTGTCCCCAATCATAAGAATTTTAGATTTATCCTTAATCTTGCAAGTCTCCAGGCCGTAGGCAATGACCTCTGCCTTGGTCCCTCTTCCTCCGTCCAGCTCCATGCCTGCAATATAATCAAAATAGACATCCAGACCAAAGTGTTTTAGGATCTGTCTGGCATAGACCTCCGGCTTTGACGTAGCCACCAAGACCTTCTTTCCGGCCTTTTTTAGAGACTTTAAGGTCTCTTCCAGGCCATCATATACACTGCACTCGAGCATGCCCCCGGCTTCATAATTTTCCCTGTAGTAGTAGACCGCTTTAATACTGTCTTCCTCAGAAAGACCATAGTATTTCTGAAAGGACTCTGTAAGAGGGGGACCTATAAAGCGTAAAAGCTTTTCCTGGTCAGGCTCCTTGATTCCAAACTTTTCCAAAGCATAGTTTACAGATGCAACAATCCCCGGAGATGAATCAATAATGGTTCCATCCAGATCAAATAAATAGGTATCATATTCTTTGTTCAAATCGTTTTCCACCTTCTTTTCATACCCTCTTTTTAAAGAAAAAAAGTCACTGCATCCCTCAAAGACGCAGTGACTCTGGCTTTATCTATGCTTCCACCAAAAGAGAAGTTCCTGTCATCTCCTCTGGTTTCTCAAGTCCCATAAGCTCAATAAGGGTCGGCGCAATATCTGCCAATACCCCATTTTCACGAAGCTTATACTTAGGATCTGCATTTACCAAAATAAATGGTACCGGATTTGTGGTATGAGCGGTAAACGGAGCCTTGGTCTCATAGTCCAAAAGCTGCTCAGCATTTCCGTGGTCTGCGCAGATAAACATCTGGCCGTCCACTTCCTTAATTGCTTCCACTGCCCTTCCAACGCAGGCATCTACAGCCTCCACTGCCTTGATTGCTGCTGCCTCTACACCGGTATGTCCTACCATGTCCGGATTTGCAAAGTTGATAATAATTACATCATACTTGTCTGAGCGGATAGCATCACAAAGCTTGTCGCATACTGTAAATGCGCTCATCTCCGGCTGAAGATCATAGGTTGCTACCTTTGGTGATTTTACGAGGATACGCTCTTCTCCCTCGTTTGGTTCCTCAACGCCGCCGTTAAAGAAGAAGGTTACGTGAGCATATTTTTCTGTCTCTGCGATACGAGCCTGCTTTAATCCCTTGGCTGCTAAAAATTCTCCAAAAGTATTGGTAATCTCGGTCTTAGGGAAGGCGATACTCTTATTTGGAATGGTCACATCATACTCTGTAAAGCATACATAAGTAGTCTTTACTCTCTCTCCTCTGTCAAATCCGTCAAATTCATCGGCACAGAAGGTTCTGGTAATCTCTCTGGCTCTATCCGGGCGGAAGTTAAAGAAGATAATAGAATCTCCGTCTTTAATGGTCGCTACCGGAGCCCCATTCTCCATAACTACTGCAGGAAGTACAAATTCATCGGTCTTATCGTCAGCATAAGAATTAGCCACTGCATCCACAGCACTGTCAGCCGCAACTCCTTCTCCCTTTACCATAGCCTTATATGCCAGCTCTACACGGTCCCAACGGTTGTCGCGGTCCATAACATAGTAACGTCCCATAACGGTTGCCACTTTTCCGACACCGATCTCTTTCATCTGCTCTTCTAACTCTTCTACATAGCCCTTGCCGGAAGCCGGTGGTGTATCACGTCCATCTAAGAAGCAGTGAACATAAACTTTCTCAAGTCCTTCCTGTTTCGCCAGCTTTAAAAGTCCATACAAATGGGTATTGTGGCTGTGAACGCCTCCATCCGATAAAAGTCCATATAAATGCAGGGCAGAACCATTGTCCTTGGCATTCTTGCAAGCCTTAAGAAGCTCGGGATTCTTAAAGAAATCTCCGTCCTGGATCATCTTTGTAATCTTTGTAAGATCCTGGTATACGATTCTTCCGGCACCCATATTCAAATGTCCAACCTCAGAATTTCCCATCTGACCATCCGGAAGACCAACGCTCAGTCCGCTGGCATATCCCTTTACGAAAGGATAATCCTTCATAAGACCATCCATAACAGGAGTGCTGGCTTCTGCTACCGCATTAGCCTCGGTCTTGTCATTTAATCCATAGCCATCAAGAATCATTAAAACTGTTGGCTTTTTACTCATTGTCTTCGTCTCCTTTAAAATATCTCTCTAGGTCTCAAAATAGCACCGCAAAGTCAAACTGCTTTACGGTGCTATCAGGCTTTTTATTTCTTCTTAAACTTACTTGTAGTTAACAATCTTTCCGAAGTCAGCCTTCAAAGAAGCTCCACCAACAAGTCCTCCGTCGATATCTGCCTGAGCAAATAACTCAGCTGCATTTCCTGCATTTACAGATCCGCCGTACTGGATACGGATTGCTTCTGCTGTAGCTTCATCATAAACTTCAGCTACACAAGCACGGATACCTGCGCAAACTTCCTCAGCCTGCTCTGTAGTTGCAGTCTTACCTGTTCCGATTGCCCAGATTGGCTCGTATGCGATAACCATAGTCTTAGCCTGGTCAGCGCTTACATTCTGAAGTCCAACCTTAACCTGCTGACGGATGAAGTCCATAGTAACTCCCTGCTCTCTCTGCTCAAGAGTCTCTCCACAGCACATGATTGGTGTGATACCATGCTCGAAAGCCTTAAGAACTTTCTTATTTACTGTCTCGTTTGTCTCTGCAAAGTACTCTCTTCTCTCAGAGTGTCCAAGAACTACATACTTAACTCCGGCATCTACTAACATAGCAGGTGAGATCTCACCTGTGTAAGCTCCGCTCTCCTCAAAATACATATTCTCAGCACCAACCTGGATGTTAGTTCCCTTAGCAGCCTCAACAACCGGGATAATATCAATAGCAGGTACGCAGAAAACTACGTCTACATCATCATTTGCAACCAATGGCTTTAACTCTTCTACAAGAGCGACTGCCTCGCTTGGTGTCTTGTTCATTTTCCAGTTACCTGCAACAATTTTCTTTCTTGCCATTTTTATAATCTCCTTCGTAAATAATATAACGGGTATGTTCTTATTTATCGTTAGCTGCTGCTACACCCGGAAGCTCCTTACCCTCAAGGAATTCAAGAGAAGCTCCACCACCTGTAGAGATATGGGTCATCTTATCGCCATATCCTAACTGGTTAACTGCAGCTGCGGAATCTCCGCCACCGATAATGGTTACTGCATCGATATCTGCAAGAACCTTAGCAATTGCTTCTGTTCCTGTAGCAAAGTTTGGCATCTCGAAGCATCCCATTGGTCCGTTCCATACAACAGTCTTAGCCTCAGCAACTGCCTCGCTAAAAATCTTGATGGTCTCAGGTCCGATGTCAAGTCCCTGCCATCCCTCTGGAATCTCTCCTGCCTTAACAACCTTTGTATTGGCATCGTTAGAGAATTCGTCAGCGATTACAGTATCAACCGGAAGTAATAACTTCACGCCCTTCTCCTCTGCCTTCTTGATCATATCTAAAGCATAGTCGCAATAATCTGCTTCCAGAAGAGAAGATCCAACGCTTCCTCCCTGTGCCTTGCTGAAGGTATAAGACATACCACCACCGATGATCAAGGTATCTACCTTATCAAGAAGGTTCTCGATAACAGAAATCTTACTAGAAACCTTAGCTCCTCCAAGGATTGCTGCAAATGGTCTCTCCGGATTGTTGACTGCATTTCCAAGGAAATCAATCTCTTTTTGCATTAAGTATCCAACAACTGCAGTATCTACGAACTGTGTAACACCTACGTTAGAGCAGTGTGCACGGTGAGCAGTACCAAAAGCGTCATTTACAAATACATCACATAAAGAAGCTAACTCTTTGCTGAATGCCTCTCCATTCTTTGTCTCCTCTGCTCTGTAACGAGTATTCTCAAGAAGAACAATGTCGCCATCCTTCATAGCCTCTACTGCTGCCTTAGCGTTTGGTCCTACAACTTCAGGATCAGCTGCAAACTTAACTTCCTGTCCAAGAAGCTCAGACAAACGAACAGCTACAGGAGCTAAAGATAATTCCGGCTTTGGCTCTCCCTTTGGTTTTCCAAGATGTGAGCAAAGAATGATCTTTCCGCCATCTGCAACTAACTTCTTAATTGTAGGAAGGGCTGCAACCAAACGGTTCTCATCTGTGATCTTTCCATCGATCAATGGAACGTTAAAATCACATCTTACTAAAACTTTCAAGCCTTTTACATTAATATCATCTACGGATTTCTTATTCAGCATATGTATATCCTCCATTGCTATATCTAATCTTTGTAAGCAATTCTTAAGCAAAGCTTGCCTAGCTTACATCATAAAAAAGGAGCCCGGTCCATAAGACCGGACCCCTTCTTGAGTCTTACTTAAAAAACTATATCAATACTCGAATCCCTGGAATTAAGCTAATTCTGAGAAGTATTTGATTGTTCTAACCATCTGGCTTGTGTAAGAGTTCTCATTATCATACCAAGATACTACCTGTACCTCTGTTGTGCCATTCTCTAATGGAAGTACCATTGTCTGAGTAGCATCGAATAATGAACCAAATCTCATTCCTACGATATCGCTAGAAACGATCTGATCTGTGTTGTAACCAAATGACTCGTTAGAAGCAGCCTTCATAGCCTCGTTGATCTGATCAACTGTTACATTTCCTTCAACTACAGCTGTAAGGATAGTTGTAGATCCTGTAGGAGTTGGTACACGCTGTGCAGATCCGATAAGCTTTCCGTTAAGCTCTGGGATAACAAGACCGATTGCCTTAGCAGCACCTGTGCTGTTAGGAACGATATTAACTGCAGCTGCACGAGATCTTCTAAGGTCACCCTTTCTCTGTGGTCCGTCAAGTGTCATCTGATCACCTGTGTAAGCGTGAATTGTGCACATGATACCAGACTTGATTGGAGCAAGGTTGTTAAGTGCCTGAGCCATAGGTGCAAGGCAGTTTGTTGTACAAGATGCAGCAGAAATTACTGTATCCTCAGCCTTCAATGTCTCGTGGTTTACATTATATACGATAGTTGGCAGGTCGTTACCAGCTGGTGCAGAGATAACAACTTTTCTAGCTCCTGCATTGATATGTGCAGATGCTTTCTCTTTAGATGTATAGAATCCTGAACACTCTAATACAACGTCTACTCCCAAGTCTCCCCATGGGCAATTGTTAGCATCCGGGAAAGCATAGATTTTAATCTCTTTTCCATCAACTGTGATAGAATCTTCTCCAGCTTCAACAGTATCAGCTAAAGCATATTTTCCCTGAGAAGAATCATACTTTAACAAGTGAGCAAGCATCTTAGGAGATGTTAAGTCGTTGATTGCTACTACTTCATATCCCTCTGCTCCGAACATCTGTCTGAATGCAAGACGTCCAATACGTCCGAATCCATTAATCGCTACTTTTACTGCCATTATAAATTCCTCCTAATGTCTTTTTGACTGACGACGCAGTCCTTTGAAATTATTATCTTCAACGTTCCCGTTAAAGATTCATCAACCGTGTTTAATTGTACTAAATAAAATACCAAAATTCAAGGGTAATTCCCGAGGTTTTCATATTTTTATAGAACTTGTTTAAAAACCGGCTTTCTTTCTCGAAATTCTGTGTAATATTTGAAACCGCAGTCTTGCAAAATTCCCTTGACTTTTGAGAAATCATAGGCTATGTGTTCCGGCTTGTGGGCATCTGCCCCTATGGTTAAGATTTCTCCTCCCAATTCCCGGTAGCGCTTTAAAATTTCCGGAAGGGGGTGGGCGAAGGGAAGGCCGTATTTAAATCCGGCTGTATTAAGCTCCAGCCCCTTGCCATGATCGATTAAAAATTTTAAAATCTCATCGATCTCATCTGCAAATTTTTTATAGCTGTAAGCCTGCTCCCTGTGGGTGCCGTACCGGACCACATAGTCCATATGGCCCAGCACATCAAACTCGTGGGTTACCTGAATATCTTTTAGAGTTTCTATAAAGGTCTGCCTATAGGCATCCTCATCCCTTTGATTTTTAAACATAGCCCGGTCATAGGGGTCCTCCCCGCCGATCAGATGTACCGATCCGATAACAAAATCAAAGGCTTGTGCTCTTACATACTGATCATAATAGTCTCCCCACTGAGGCTCCAAGCCAATCTCCACCCCGATGCCGATATCAATTTGAGATTTATATTTTTCCCGCAGATTCTCTAACACACGGAAATATTCTTTTGTATCGAAAGTAAACTCCTCGCCGTCATAGACATATTCATGGTCTTCATGATCTGTAATACAGATATGCTTAAGCCCCAGGCCAATGGCTCTATTTATCATCTCCTCCGGGGGCGTGTCTGAATCGCCGGAAAAGGAAGTATGCATGTGACAATCTGAAAATTCTGAAGATATCATAGCTTTATGATCTAACATTATCTTTCCCTCACCTTTTTTTATATGAATATATATAGAAAAAATACGAAGTTGCCTAAGCTCCTTCGCATTTCATCGGTTTACTTGTCGGAAATGATGGTTCCTCCGCCCAAGACATACTCGCCGTCATATAAGACCACAGCCTGTCCCGGGGTGATGGCTCTTTGTTCTTCCTCGAAAGTACAAAGGATCTCGTCCGGGCCTGTTTTTTCTACCCTGCACCAGGCCCCCTTGTGATTATAGCGAATCTTTCCCCAAACCCTCTTAGGCTCTGTAAGATCCTCGACCGCCATAAAGTTCACCTGATTAGCTCTTACATATACCGACATAGACTCTTCCTTGGTTCCCACCACCACCTCGTTGGTCTCCGGGCGGATTTCCAATACAAAGGCCGGATGCCCTAGAGAAAGTCCCAGTCCCTTTCTCTGACCTACCGTATAGTGAATAATCCCTTTGTGGCTACCTACTACGGTCCCGTCAGACAGGACAAATTTTCCCGGAAGAGACTTATATTCTGAATTTTCTTCAATGTAGGAAGCATAATCTCCATCGGAGACAAAGCAAATATCCTGACTGTCCGGCTTATGAGCTACCAAAAGGCCGATGTCATCTGCCATTTTACGGATATGGTCCTTGGCATATTCTCCCACAGGCATGAGGGTCTTAGCTAACTGGTCCTGGGTCAGATTATAGAGGGCATAGGTTTGGTCCTTGGCCGCAGTCTTTGAGGTGCGGATGCTATATCTTCCATTCGAAAGTTGATCCACCCTGGCATAATGGCCGGTGGCAATATAATCTGCTCCTATATCCATGCTGCGCTTTAATAGGGATTCCCACTTCACATAGCGGTTACAGGCAATACAGGGATTGGGAGTTCTCCCATTGATATACTCCCGAACAAAATAGTCGATGACTTTTTCCTTAAAATCCTCTTTGAAATTCATAACATAGTAGGGGATCTCAAGGGCCGCTGCCACCCGCCTGGCATCCTCCACGGCACTAAGACCACAGCAGCCTCCGTGTTCTTCCAGGCTGGTCTCATCCTCATCCTGCCAGATCTGCATGGTAACGCCGATCACATCATATCCTTGCTCTTTTAGTAGCCAGGCTGCCACAGAGGAATCAACACCTCCGGACATGCCTACTACAACCTTCTTCTTCTCCATAGAAATTCTCTATACTTTCTAAATTTTAGTATTCTTCCTCTTCCTCTTCTTCACCCTCATGGATGTCAGACTTTGGTTTCTTCAGGCCTTCGATCTTAATACCATGTTTTTCTGCATAATCCCAAAGGGCTGCATGAATAGCCTCCTCTGCAAGCAAGGAACAGTGAACCTTCACCGGCGGAAGTCCGTCTAAAGCTTCCATAACTGCCTTGTTGGTAACTTCCATGGCTTCCTGAACGGTCTTTCCTTTGACCATCTCAGTTGCCATACTGCTGGTTGCCACTGCGGCACCGCATCCAAAGGTCTTAAATTTTACATCACGGATGACCTGGTTCTCATCGATATCCAAAAAGATTCGCATGATGTCTCCGCACTTTGCATTACCTACTGTACCAACACCGCTGGGGTTTTCAATTTCTCCTACATTTCTTGGATGCTGAAAATGATCCATTACTTTTTCTGTATACATAATCAAATTTCTCCTTCATCTATATCAAATATGCTTTTTAAGTCTTACGCCTTCTGTTTCTTTACGAAATCTTCATATAGAGGTGACATGGACCGAAGTCTTGCTACGATCTCCTTTAAATTGTCTACCACATAATCAATATCCTCTTTGCTAATCTCCTCATTCAATGTCAGTCTAAGAGATCCATGGGCGATTTCATGAGGCAGGCCGATAGCCAAAAGCACGTGGGATGGATCTAAGGAGCCTGAGGTACATGCTGATCCACTGGATCCGCAAATTCCCTTCATATCCAGCATGATAAGCATGGACTCTCCCTCAATAAACTGGAAGCTAAAGTTGGCATTGTTTGGCAGACGGTCGGTCTTGTGACCGTTTAATTTTGTATAAGGGATCTCCGCCATTACCCGCTCGATCAGGTAGTCTCTTAATTCTTTCTCGTAGGAAGTTCTCTCCTCCATAGACTTTACTGCGCGGGATACTGCTGTTCCAAGTCCGATGATTCCCGGGACATTCTCTGTACCTGCACGACGCTTTCTCTCCTGGGCTCCTCCGTGAACAAAAGAACGGATCTTTACACCCTTGCGGATATATAAGAAACCGATTCCCTTAGGTCCATTTAACTTATGACCGCTGGCGCTTAACATATCAATGTGACATTCATCTACATTAATAGGCACCTGTCCAAAGGCCTGTACCGCATCGGTATGGAACAAAATATTGTGATCATGGGCAATCTGACCGATCTCTTTAATAGGCTGAATGGTTCCGATCTCATTGTTGGCATACATAACAGAAATCAGAATGGTATCCGGACGAATGGCCGCCTCTAACTCATCCAATTTCACCTTACCGTCGGTATCTACGCCCACATAGGTGACCTCAAAGCCTCTCTTTTCCAAATACTCTGCAGTATGGAGGATGGCATGATGCTCGATCTTTGTGGTAATAATATGCTTTCCTTTATTTTCATATGCCTCAGCTGTGGCTTTCAGAGCCCAGTTATCTGACTCAGAACCTCCGGCCGTAAAATAAATTTCATTGGCGTTCGCTCCCAAGGCATCTGCAATCACTTCTCTTTGCTTTGTAATATCTTCTTTATTTCCGGAAGAGAAGCTATATACACTGGATGGATTTCCAAACTTCTCAGTAAAATATGGAAGCATGGCCTCCACAACTTCCGGTGCAGTCTTTGTGGTGGCTGCATTATCTAAATAAATGAATTTACTCATTTTTCTTTCCTCCCTTAAGCTTGTTAAATTCTCTCCGACTGCATGCGATTCTTATTTCTCACATTGCACCCCATTTTCAGAAGACCCTTTGGGATTTAGGCTCTTGCTTTCCTCTACCAACTCCTCTAAGGTCATCTCATCTACGGTACGGTTGATGCTGTCATTGATTTTTTGCCATACATACTTGGTTACACATCCTCCGGCAGCGGTACATCCCTCTCCGTCATAAAAAGCAGAGCACTTTACCGGCTCTAGGCTTCCTTCCAAAGCCCGAAGCACATCACCTACGGAAATCTCTCCCGGATCCTTGGTTAGAACGTATCCTCCGGAAGCCCCTCGAATGCTCTTTACAAGTCCTGCCTTTCGAAGAAGGGCCACCAGCTGCTCCAAATATCCGTCCGAGAGCCCCTGTCTGGCTGCAATGCTACTAATAGATACCGGTGCATCCTCGCTATATCTGGCCAGGTCTATCATGGCACGAAGGCCATATCTTCCTTTTGTAGAAAGCTTCATAGATCCACCTTCCTTTTTAATTCCTAGTAATATACTTGGATATCATCCTTAAGTAGAATAGCACTAGGGTCACAGGCTGTCAATAGATTAGGAATTTCTAACCTATAATTCCATAAAAAGAAAAATTATAGGAATATAAACAAAAAGAATCCCAGGATAAACTTAAATTTCCTGAGATTCTTACTTTTTCTTTTTAAATGACAGGGTATGTAAAACCCCATCCTATTTTTCATGCAACCTATGATACTCTCTCTTTGCCTTGTACATCTCCTCATCCATATGTCTTAAGAAGGTCTCTACATCATCCTCCTTGCCATAGCTGGTATAACCTGCAGATACCGATAGAGAGAATTTTTCTGCGCCGCTCTCATTAAAACGAACCAGGGCCTTATGAATGCTATCTACCGTATTCTTTGCATCTTCTTCACTTGCATTGATCAAAAGAGCGATAAACTCATCCCCCGCAAACCTAAGGGCCAGACTTTCCTCCGGCAGGGTTTTGGTAAGAATATTTCCCATGACCGTGATAGCCCGGTCTCCTGTAGAATGTCCGAAATTATCGTTGATTCTTTTGAAATCATTCACGTCCATCATGATCCCATATAGACTTCTATTCTTGGAAATATTATATTTTTTCAGAACACGGTCTAGGTACTTTCGATTGTACAAGCCCGAAAGATCATCGATCAGCATATTCTCCGAATAATTTTGCATCTGCACAAAGGTAAGAGCGATGGCCACTGTCAGCCAGGCCGCTGTAATTCCATAGCAGAAGAGCTGGATTAAGACACCTACAATACAGGGGCCGACAAAATACATAATCGGAAAAAAAGTTAGGTTGATCCCCTGCTTTCCCGAATGAATGACCACAAAGATGCTATAAAGGAAATAGATCATTAAAGTAATATAAGATACAAGCACCAGGCTGCCTCTATAGTAGACATTCTGGTCTGTGACACCAAATAACAGGTCGGTGCCAAAGAGATTTATAATGATCATTATCACTTCAATAAGCCAGGGAATCACAAGATAATTGGCTCTTTTAAAGGCTCTCTTATAATTTTTATAAATATGGAGCTCCACATAGATGCACCATAAAAATCCGACACATACCGTACCCAAAAAGCAAAGGCTATTGGTAAAATAATTTAAAAAGATTCCGGTGTTAAAATCTTTGCCATCAATCAAAAAAGCGATGGTCTCCAAAGCTGCTCCCGCCAAGGTAATCACAGCCATGTTATCATAAATCTTATCTTCTACCCGGATGCTCTCCCGGCTCTTTCTTCGACAATCTAAAAGAAACAACATCATGAGAATGGCAACCCCATTAGCTATGATAATTTCTTCTATTATTTTCATATCCCTAATTTCCCCTCTGGTGGTGGTTCATTTGAGTTCTAAATTAAGAACAGTTACTAATTATTATTTTGATTATAGTGAAAATCTTACATTTTTGCAATTGTTTTTTTATCCTCTTCAAACCGCGTATTTACGTTGTTTTTTAAGCCCAATCGTACCTTTTATGTACCAATTGTACCAATTTAGCCTATTTTTTTACGGTTTTCCTTAATGCTATACGACAAGAAAATTAGAAACCATATTCATTTCTCTAGTACTTTGTTCGTCTGTAGTATGCACATATCTATCCATTGTCATGGTTATCTCTGAATGCCCTAGAATAGTTTGTAGTGTTTTTGGCATCATACCTGCTTCAATACATCGAGTCGCAAATGTATGTCTCAAAATATGCATTGAAATCCTTTCTATGTGTTCCCTGTCGCATACCAACCTCAAATATCCATTGTAAGCATTTCCCCTAACTGGTTTTCCCATTTTAGACAAGAAAATGTATTCTCCCCACGCTCCATCAATAGTCTTTAATTGTTGGTCTTTCATCTGTTGCTCTTGTAATATTTCAATTGCTTCTTCTGTGAGTGGAATTTTTCTATGGCCATTTTTGCTTTTCGGCTCTCCAACACTTAACTCACAATTAACAACCTTTATTGACCGCTCCACATTCAACATGCGGTTATCCCAGTCAACATCTTCCCATTTTAGCCCAGATAGCTCTCCTGCTCTCAACCCCGTCTGTAATGCAAAACGAAAATCCAATTCATATCTCGTGCCTTTAATCGCATTACAGAACTCTTTTTGTTCTTTAACGGTCATAGGGAGTCTTTCTGTTGCTTGTTCTCCTATATTGCTTTTAATAAGTTTGTTACATGGATTTTTAGGTATAATGTCGCTTATGTATGCATATTCCAATATGCCATGTAGTAGCCGTTTTGTTATCGCAATCGTGCCGTTCTTATACCCTTTTTCAGCCATAGAATATACAATTTTCTGACAGTCCATGTTTGACACATCCCTCAGCCTTTTCTTGCCTATAATTGGGTGTATATTATACATGTATCTAACATTATAAACATGCATAGTGCCCTCTCTTACAGAGCGTTTTTTGATGTTTGACCAATATTCAAACCATGTATCAAAGTCAATCTGACTAGGTACATTTAAGTCACTTCGTTCTTTATAATCAAGTTCATCTTTCAACCATTTTCTACACTCGTTCAAATCTTGGAACACTTTTTGTATGCGTTTATTGGTTATATCCGTATACCTTGCCACGTAGTAGCCGTCTTGTCTTTGAGATATCCCTTTCCCTAATTCTTTGTCATTTAGGCTTTTTCCCATCTGAAAAAATCTCCTTTCTTTTTGGAAAAGCCCTATGCAATTTTCATACTATCACACAGGGCTTTAATTTTCCACGTTTTCTCACGTACTTTCACGTAATGTCACGTAATGTCACGTATTCCCACTTTTTGACTATATCTCTTTTGAATTTTCAATGAATTTTTCAAATGCTTTTCTCTTTATTAATCGTCTCTTACCAACATGTAACAAGTATTCAGCAGAGGACGATTCCGAAAGCATTTTATATAACTTATTCACGCCAATACCGCTATAGTCGCTAGCTTCTTCTATCGTTAGTGTTAGCTTCTCCCATATTGGCGTTTCTCTTTCTTTCAAAAGTCTAACTCCCTTCATCTTACTTTCAATTTCTTTTATTCTCCTACTAACCGTTGATTCTGATATGGATAATTCCAGTGAAATTTCTGCTATGCTTTTACCCTTTGCCAATTTCCAGAACACATTCAACTCTTCATTTGTAAAATTACATTCTCGCACATACACTTCCAACTCACTGTTAATCATCTTGCATATCTTCATAACCAACCTTTCTAAATTTTATTTTTTGAACCCATCAGTTCTTTAGGCGTGCAAGTGAATTTTTGCAACAACTCCTCCTCGGTACAATCCAAGGCTTTTGCTATTTTCTTAAACATCCCCGTTTTTGGTGTTACTCCTTTAATCCATTCTTTCACAGCATATTTAGACACACCTGCTACCTCAGCAAATTCTTCAGCGGTCAACCCTCTTTTTTTAATTTCTTTTTCAAGGTATTTCCCAAAAGGCTCTTTCTTTTTCATGATATCTTCGCCAAACAAAAAGTCTGTACTTACTCCCAGTGCATCCGCAAGCGTTACGCAACTTTCCCAACTTTCAGGGATTCGCCCCCTTACATATGCTTGCATGGTATGTTTTGTTATATCCGTTGTTTCCCAAATTTTCTTAGAGGAAATATGTTTAGCAAACATGGCTTGTCTAAGTCTGTACTTGAAAATGTTTTTTCTACGGATCCTAGTTCTAAAATCTATTTTTTCTCCCTCCACTTAATTCACCTCACATTCTTCTGATGTAATATAGCTATAATCGAAACAATACGGTACATGCTTTGCTTGCTTTTTTGCCCTTAACCACCGACTTGTTCTTTGCTCCATTATATTTACCTTTTCAACATCAAATATTCTGTCTGTTACAAAATCCCTTGTAGTTCTATTTTCCATTGATTTACCTCTTGAATATCATTTTTAGTATCTCGCCAATCAACCCTAGCTTGGCTTTTTCTCTTATTCTGTCTAAGTAATACATTATTTTTCTTCCAAATCAACAAACACATAAATCCTCTTTTTGCTTATCACCTGTCTAATTACAGTTGCGTTTGCTAATCCATTCTTGAGAAAACTTCTAATTATAAGCGGTTGAATATTGTTAAAGGCACATAAACAAAATTCATCTTCTTCATTCGCTTTAAGTTCGCCCCTGTCATAATATCTATCCCAAAACTCGTCCTCACTTTCCATCCTGTAGATTATAAAGTTCTTCGTGCCACATGTTGTATCTGTCATATTTATATAATCATTCAGTGTCATTAGCTACCTTTGCCCAACCTTTCTTGTATATATAATTCTCGTATTCAATCCATATATCCAGTGTGCAATCTTCACTTGGTATAATTCTTGCAACCTCACAGTCATACCACGGAATTAATATCGGATTGCTAACACTTGCGTTTATCCATGTTTGCTCTTCGCATTCCAAACAAATGTTCACTCTATATATATTTCTAGGAATACAATCCATTACCAAGCGTCCATTTTCTTTTCTGTATAATTCCAGTGGGAAATCTGGCTTTTCAATGCTGTTTAAAACATCATATAATTTCAATATCATTCGCCCCCTTCAAGCTCTTCACCAACTGGATTTTCGGAATACTCTTGCAATTTCTTAATATTGAATTCCATAAGCGGATATTGGCAATAACCGCTCCCAATAGAAATCCCTGTCCGTTTTGCGAATCCGTTACTTTCCAAAAATTCAACTACCCACGGATTATTATTTTCATCAACAAAGCTACTATCGTTTGCCAAACTCACACCTTGTGCATATGACCCCTCAAGGCATACCGTGAGTCTCGCAATCGCACCAAAACAATTTCTCGCAATCACGCAAAGTGAATTGTCAGCAACGTATCTTTTCACTTCAAACCAACAACCTGTATATGTTTTATCACCTGTTAACAATGCAAAATTTTTCATACATCCCCCTATTCATTAATCAAAATCCATTCATCGTTAAAAATCTCTTCGGTTGTCAAATTTTCGTATAATTCGTCGCAACCGTCCACCAAATCACCGTCTTTATTTAGCTTTGCGATACAATCGTCCCACTTTGCATTAGTAACGGTTTTACCGCTACGCAACCACCTATAAGCCATTGCAAATGTTGCATTTTCGATGTTTTCCAACTTCTCTGTCTCTTCACCCTTGCTAGCATTATCTTTTACCGAATCAACCTCGGTTTTCAGCACTTCTAAGCCTTTTAAAATCTCTCGGATATCTTCTACCACTCGTTCATATGCTTTCTTTTCTCCGTGAAAATATGCATACACTGGATGCACAGGGTCTTTTTCTCCACCCTCATACTCAAGCATGCACTTTGCACATGCTTGAATCTTGTCCATTTCCAAATCAGCCACATAACCCTCAATTGCTCTCTCAAATACTGTACTCTGAATTGTTTTGTTAAATTCTTTGTTATTCATACTTCAATCTCCTTATTCTTTCTCATACATAATTACAATTTTGATAATCTCAACTAACAACTTTTGTTTGATGCTTTCCTCACGCGACATATGCATTTCTCCAAACTCCTGTGACAAGCTAGCATCTTGCAACCCGCCTTCATAACACGCTTCCATAAACTCTAGGTTATAAACGTCATCTTTTGTGATGAACTCGCCATTGTGCACCAACTCATATTCAAATATATCTTTAACTTGCTCCATCACAATATCACAGTTGCACTTTTTAACTCTCCCGCTTAGATATCTTACACAATTATCAATAAATAGCAGTTTATCCCAGTATATGGACTCCTTGCTCGACTCTAATGTATATTCGTCAAACATCCTTGTTATTTCTTCCTTAAAGTCTTTCGGAAGTTCAAACTCCTTTAACTCGTCAATTAGAAATGTGTACCCTCTTGGTAAGTTTATTCTCATTATCTTCACTCCTTTATCTTTGATGCATAATACGTAACGTGTACTTTTACCCTGAACCGCCTGTTGCACAACTCGTTATCACACAAAACGATTTTCTCTTTAACCGTTTCGTCCCTAACTAGGTTTTGCAAGTCATAAATTCCATGCTTATCTCTATATTCTTTTTGGCAATACGGGCATTTAGGATATGTTATTTTACTCATTATTTCACCTCTATATATTCCAAACTATCTACATATTCTTTCGGATAAAACCAGTTTAGCCACAGCGAATTAGCATATCTTTTCGTTTTTGTCACATCACAATTCCATTCATAAGCCTTTTGTACCACGTATGCGTATGCACTACTATCTTTTGTAACATCCATCAACGATTCAATGCTGTTTAAAACATCATATAATTTCAATATCATTCGCCCCCTTCAAGCTCTTCACCAACTGGATTTTCGTATAATTCGTCACAGCCGTCCACCAAATCACCGTCTTCATTTTGCTTTGCGATACAATCATTCCACATTGCATTAGTAACGGTTCTACCGCTACGCGGCCACCTATAAGCCATTGCCAATACTACTAATGTTCCTAACATTGCTTATCCCCCCCATTTTTACCCATTTAAAGCATTTAGCCAAATTCTCAACATTGTAGCCTTCCCCAAAACATTTACATCCACACAATACATGTATAAGCCTGTGCCCTCTATTGCTAATACTATCCTCCACACTAGCTTTCTCACCGCAAATAACGCACGTATATATTGCTCTTTCGGGTCTTTTTATGCCATGCTTTTTAAGCAACTCTATATTCTCTTTATCTACTTTTTCATAATCGTCAATCACCTTAATTTCTGACATCGTTTTCACATCCTTTCACATTCTGTTTCACATCAATAAACAACTTTTGCTTTGCATTTTCCGACGTAATCAACAGCACAAAAATATTTAAAATCTCCGTCCAAAAGTCTAACAGCGTTAAAAACTACATTGCCTTGTGAAAATTGCTGTGTTTTTATGTAAATACCGCTGTTTGTGTCAAGTTCCATGAACGCTTCTCCAACGGCTATTTCTTCAAACCCAACGCTATTTTCTTGTTTCTTTTTCAGTATCATTTTGTATTCTCCTTTGTTTAGCTTGTTTTATGGAATTATGTATTCGATTCCATAATCTTCGCTCATTATTCTTTCCACCCCATCTAGGGTAAGTTCGCCCTCGTTAAACATGTTCAAATTCTTTTGCCACGCTTCAGCAAATTTCTCCAACCGACTCGCCCCAAATCCAAAATCATTGTGCAAGGTCATTAAGCCAATTAGCATATATGCTCTGTGTGCCGATTGGATTAGCGTTTCGGCATCTCGTCTGTTTGCCACCTGTTGTCTTTTCTTGTAGCCCATCGGCTTTGCGTTAAAATATTTACTTGCCACGTTTAATCACTCTCCTTTTTCGTTTTGTTCCAGAGTACAAAAACTTTGCCATACTCCCATTTCTCCTCTTGATTTTCTTCAAAACCTCTTCTTTTTCGTCACTTGTCATTTTTTCTTTGCTCCTGTCTTACTTTTTCTTTCCAAGTCGTTTAACACCGCAACAATCAACTCGCTTGCAAGCTTATTTGCATCCCCTGTGTATTTATTCACAACAACGCTAGACTCTGTTATCAAACCGTTCCACCATTCATCGGTATTGCCTATCTCGTAATACTTCTTGTGAAAATTCCAAATATCGGCGTAAATTTTAAATTCTATTGTGTTTTTGAAATCTATCACTCGTCTTTCTCCTCTCAGATACCCCTGTAAGCTTCAAATTCGCCCCTAGAATCGATTTTAAGCCTTTACGCCTAGACTTATTCACCTAGGCTATGTTTTTGTCTTAAATCGCAAATTAGAGCGTTATACAAATCACTAGGGCTTTATGCAAGTTGTGTTTTCAAATCAGCTTTTAGGGCATCCAGTCTTTCTTGGTGTTCTTGTTTCATTCCTCGGCAACTCTCAGATACCTCTGTAAGCTCCAAATTTGCCCATAGAATCGATTTGGATTGTGCACTTAAGGATTTTACCGCTTGAGCGTTTTCTTGCTCTATTTGGGCAAAATACGACGTTCTAGCCGTATTTGCAATCAAGCCTTGCATTGTTTTTGACGTTTGACCCACTTTTTCAGCCTTTTCAGCAACCGCCTTGTAGGTACGCCCAAACAGTGAAGCTGTCACTTGCTCGTTGTAGTCGCTATCAATCGCCCATGCCCTTAGTTGGCTAGGTTGACCAACCGCCTGTTGAACCAGTGGCGGTAGCTTTGCAAACTCTTCAACGCTGTTGTAGGCACTATTGCGAATTGCCTTGCTAACCAAACTCCATGCTTGAATCTCGTTTAACTCTTTAGGCTCCGTCAGTTCGTGTGCACCCTGTCTCAAGTTTGCAATCGTTGGATAGCGTTCAGAAGTGGTCATGTGATATTGTGCCGACTTGCTTACAACCTCGTATGGCAAATCCTGTAGAAGTCCGTACCAAACATCGAATGCGTTTTTGTCTGGGATAAAGCTTGGACTTGTATAAACCGCCTTTAATGCTTTGACAACTGTCATAAACTCTTCTCTCGTCATACCCAACTATCAACCTCGCTAACCCTGTCTCGTATTGCTTGTGTGTAACTCTTGCTACTTGTTTTTTGATTTTTGAGAAGCCAGTCCCAAACAATCCCTGAGTAATTACTTGATATCGTGCCGTCAACAACGCGTCTCATCTCGTCATAGCCAAACTTGGAGTAGTTGCCAACAAACATCGTCAGCAATTTACAGATTCCCTTCTCGGTGTAGTGGTTTGAACTCTTGGGCTTTCTCTCGTCCTTGTACTCCATCCACTCAACAATCAAGTCTTTTAACATCTCGTCTCCCAAAATCTCCTCAGCCTTGTCTGATATTTTTTCTGTCAAAACGTGATTCAAATTTTCAACGTTTGTATGCTTGCCAAAGTCATATTTTGGCGGTTCCCCTAAGGGGGGTAAGGGGGGATTATTATTTGTTATATTGTTATATTGTTTA
>CAVHCX010000021.1:14777-18810 GCA_963634745.1 Clostridium sp. CAG:343 | reverse complement strand
TATTTTATGTCTGACCACTCAGCTTTGATTATCATGTGAACAAACAAATGAGCCGTGTTAGTATCCTTCCACCACTCCCAATTGAGCATTTTTCTATCAAGAGAAACAAACCCTCTTTCTTCATCACACATCCGTTATTTCTCCATTTACTCTTTTTCCAATTTGCACTCAGCTATTAGCACTTCTACTCTTGGATTAGCCTTGTCAATGTAGGTGTGAAAAATGCTGTCTCCAACATTAAACCAACCGTCATTTTTAATAACTTTTTCGAGTTGTAATGCGTCCAAAAACGACTTCTCAACCGCACTAGATATATTCCCTCTGTCATGCCGTTTGTTTGGCAAGTAACACGTGAATACACACGTTATAGGGTGGTCAATATGGACTCCATTCAGATTCTTTCTAATGGCCTTTCTACAAGCGTTGTCATTAGCTGTTTTTACTGGATTGTGGTACTTTTTAGTCCTGTAGTTATATATCCGTCCGTTGAGCAATTCATTTAAACCTGCTATTGGAAACTTGCCTTTATTGTTTGGTATTGTAAGTTCGTAACTACTCATCAATCACAGTTCCTTCCACATCAACAACTGAATTTTCATCGTGCAAAACATCGTTAAGGTTGACCGCTTTTTTAACTTTTTTGGGTGCACTATCCGAGAAGTCATTATCTATCATTTCTTCCCTTGTATAGAACCCACTAGTAAGTTCTGGGCAATTCAAATTAGCAAAGAAACTAGCACTACGATACCTCAGCATTAAAGCAGGTAATGTTTTCCATTTACTACCATTTTTCTTTGTCCAACCTTCTCTTTCAGCCATTGCCATAGTAACCTTAATTCCATCAACTCTGCGTCCATCTTTTGTTGTCCAACAACGGCAAGAGTAAGGTTCACCGTCTTTTTCTTCTTCATCAAATTGTAGTTCCATGTCATATTTCCCAGAACCGTTAATCATCGCGATTAAAAAGCTACTTTTCCAAGTGATTTTACCTTGAATCATGTACATGTTTTGCATGACCGTAAATGGGTCTAAATTCATTTTTTGGGCTTGCGAAATTGCCACTAGACAGTTAGCCTCGTTTCTTTGAAAATGCTGTGGAACTATGGTTGATTGACTCATTGCTTTTGCCATTTGATAAGCCATTTTAAAGCTGTCAGAACTACCATAAATCCCATGGTCAAAATCAGCCACCAATTTATTATCTTGCTTTGTTTGCACTTGAGTTTGTTGTTGTGCAACTTCCTGTTTTACTTCTTTTTTTGCTTCTTCACTCATGTTTTTTCACCCTCTTTTTTCGTGTCGGCTTTAAAATTGCATCGCATGGATTCCAACCATTTTCCAACCGCTTTCTAATACAATCAGCACTAACCCCTGTTTTCTCTGACCACTCAGCAATACACCTTGTTTCATTGCCAATTGTTATCCTATGATTATTAGTTCTGTTTCTGTTGTTGACGCTTGGTGTTACAAACCTTAAATTCTCTCGTCTGTTATCAATTTTATTTCTGTTGATATGGTCAATTTGCGGATATTCATTAATATTCAAAATAAATGCATCCGCCACCAATTTATGGATTTTTGCCACCCTCTTATTAATCTTTACACACAGATAGCCACCACCAGTAGCATATGGTCTCAGAACATTCTTTCGGTTTTTCCATACGTGCCGAACATTGCCAAGATTGCTAACTTGATATTTTCCTTCAGCCCAAGAAATATCTTTCCAAATCTCGGATGTATTATCAAATTCACGTTTCATCACTTGCCTTGTACCTCATCTTAGCTGTGCCCTTAATTTTATGAATGGATTTACCCTCAACATACCGCGTGCATCCTGTTCCAGGGTCGCAACCCCTTAATTCATTTGTCCAGTAATAGAAATCACAACCCCTCGCATATGCCCCCAAGTAAATGCAACTTCTACATATTTGCTTATTAGGCATACACGTTATTCTTTTTGGAACGCCTAGGTTATATTCCGCTCGCAATTCTCTTGCCGTTCTGTAAAACTTATTGTTTTTTGAAATGTGTAACTCCTCGCAAACCTCAGCATTTGTATAACCAAATTTCAAACGTTGGAGTATCTTCTCTCGCATTTCTCCCGTGTATACCGTTGGAGTTTTAATCGTTGTCATACTCACTATCCTCTTCAACATAGTTATTTGCCTTTTTAAGCCACTCTGGGAGACCAAGGCTATTAATACTCGCATTGTCAGAAAAACCGATATATGAGGGATATTCATCGCGTTTAATACACTCTTGATAATCCTGTAATAAACTCGCCCTTACATCGTGCCCACTCTTCATAAAGTATTCATCGGCTTGTAATATGTTTACCGCATATGGTGGGGTCTTCTCTTGTGCAATGAAGATAAACAGAAAATCTTTTCCAGTATTGGCTTTTAATCCATCGCAATAATGGCTAGCCTGTATGTCATAATTCATCTTGATTGCATCCCTCATAAACTTCTCTGTTTCGGCACATTGGCAAGTTTTCAAATCAACACATATGGGTTGACCGCCAATTTGACCATAACTATCCGGCCTACACTTACATTTAAAACCACTCTCTCTGTCTTCCCAAAAGAAAGACTTTTCATGTTCTCCATAAATCAGTTTCTTTGCAAAAGGAGTAGCATATAAGGCTTTTCTCATTTCTTCCAACTTCTCAAGAGTCTCTTCTGTAATTACTTCTTTCTCTTTTGCTTCTTCCAAGAAATCAGCCCATTCTTGCTTACCCTGTTTTGTTCGTCTGTCAATATTTGGTGCAACAATAAATTCGTTGTAAAAGTCTGACGGTTCCAAACAATACTTGTGATACGCTCTCCCAAATGCTAACGCTTGAGAGTCTTTTGTATCTGGATTATCTCTGTAGTATTTAAAATGAGCCATTGATTGTGCCATTCGCTTAATATCAGTGCTAGATAAGCCCTCAGCACGTCTATAATCCTCTTGTGTCATTACTAAGCCTTTTCCCATGGTATATCCCCCTTTCCGCAGATTGGTTTAATTGCATCAAGAGCGTGATAGGATTCTGACCATGCAATGTCCGACACAACCGCTAGACGTTCGCTGTCTCTTATCAAACTTTCCAAGTGGCTTTCTTTGACCATAACCACCCTGTCTTCACCATTCATTTTCTTGTACTTCCCTCCTATAGCAATAATTCAAACAGTTTTCACATATCTTTTCGCTTGTAGAGATTTGATAGTAATAATCACCTATATAAAGTTCGGTACCGCATGAATCGCATAGAACCATAGCTTCTTGGTCTCTTGGTGGTGTTGTTTTCCATTCATCATAACCATTAATCATTTCCATTTTCTGTAAACCACCCTCTCAAAATTCCACCTACAAGGAGTGCAATAACACTTAATTGCAAATAAATAATAGTTTGCGAAATCGTTAGAGTATCTAACTCAATTCCACCTGCTGTTCCAATCATCCAAATAAATCCAAATGCTATTAATGCTCCACCTAACTTTTCTTTCATTTTCTTAATCTCCCAAACTTATCAATACTTTTTCGTTGTCCTGTTTTCTTGTTTATAACTTTCAAGTAAAAATCAGTTTCTTCAATCAGCATCCACTCTTTAGCGTTCAAGTGCATTGCTGTTAAAGTCTCCTTTTGCCCTCTAGTCAGCTTCTTTGGTTGCTTCATTGTCTTTTCTCTTACTTCCGTTAATCATTCCGCAAACTATCAGAATCGCCATTTCAACAAACAGCGTTGATAACACACCGAATATAAAAGGATTAATTACCATCGTTTTCACCTTCTTCCTCAACAAAATATTCCAACGGAACATTGAAATATCGTGCTAAAATAAGCAACTTGTCAACTTTTGGCTTGCTTCTGCTCTTTTTCCAATCGGTAAATACAGTAGGTGCTAGCCCTGTGTCTTTTGCTACTCGATAAGCCGTTATCTTCTTATCTTCTAGTAGCCGATTCAGTTTTTCGTAACTCAATCACTCGTACTCCTTTCTTTAATAAATCATGAAATTATATTGAAATTATTAAGGAAATCCGTTATAAT
>CAVHCX010000021.1:0-14503 GCA_963634745.1 Clostridium sp. CAG:343 | reverse complement strand
AAACTACAGAAAATTGCCGATTATTTTAACGTATCAATTGAATATCTGCTAACAGGGAAAGAAAGAGATTCTCGTTTTTCAGAGGAAGACGCACATTTGGTGGCAAAGATAAGACGTAGCGAAAAAGCTAGCAAGGTAATTGGTGAATTAATGGAAATGCCACTTGAGAAAAGAGAAAAGGTATTAGATGTTCTTGAAATGTTGATAAGTAATGAAAAATAAAAGGCAAGTGTGAATTATTATCCACCTTGCCTTTTTTTATTACTCTTCTTTAGGTTTATAGATAGCTTCAATATCTTCAATGATGTCTTCTATAACAATACGTATGTAATTTAGTGCTTTTTCATCTTCAATCAAATTAATCTTGTTAATAATATCTTCTTTTAAATCCATACATATTGCCCCCTATTCATATTAGGAGCAGGGCAAAACTCCCTACTCCCGTAAGTTGAATGTATATGTGCTACAATCAACCATATGTTCGTGTTTTGATTATAGAACAAATGTTCGCCCTAGTCAATATCCGATATATGATTGATTGCAATTTTATTATAAATCTTAAAAAATGTAGATTCTTGTCTTAAACACAGCAATTCCGTTTATAATTTCGACCCAAATTAGCAATATTTGTTAGGTGGTGAGACAATGTATAAAAGTGAAATGTTGGATTATTTCGCTAACAGCATTGAATGTGAAAGAATCAGACTTGGATACTCACAAGCAGAGTTTGCAAAGCTACTAGGAATCTCATTATCAACTTATAAAAATATCGTAAATAGGCAAACTAACACGTTTAACATTGTACTAGTTCCAAGACTTCATGAAATTACTGGGAAATTCCTATACGAGTTATTGGGAGTCCAAGACCAAGAGACTAGAATTTTAACCAAGTTCAGAAAACTAACCCCTCGCCAAAAAGAATACATAGAATTTAAAATAGATTTGTATATAGATAACAAGCCATAGGGCAAAAAAATAAGGGATAGCCATTAAGACTACCCCTTTTTTATTCCATCTACTAAAAAATTAAGAAAAGGAAATGGAATAAAATTATGATGTACAAATGTATATTAGCATATAGGCAATCGGTCATTCAAGCCTAACTTATCATTTTTCTTATTCGATATACATCTGAATTGCTTGGATGCCGAGACTCAAGCCCTCAGAACCGCACAAAGCACCGTCCTGTTTCCATCCACTCCAACCGACTTTTTGTTCATGGACACGATATTTAAGATGTTTTCCGTCTAATCCACTAACGATTTTAGCAGAAATAGCTTCAATTCTCTTAGACTGATTAACAGTTCCGATAACAGCATCGTGATTATCAGCCGTTACCGTATAGGTCTTATCCCCGATACTCTGAATATGCAATGTCACTTCAAGCTTTGTACCGCTTGGAAGACTTCTTACATCAATTTTCAACGCTTCAAGTCTCTTGCTTAATCCAGTAGTTCCAGCGACTTGTCCGTCATACACAGGGTCTAGCCATCCATAACTCTGTACATGTGCTCTATAATGCAATCCAGTGTTATTAATCTTGTTACCTGCCTTTTGCGGATTTACTTTTGTTGCGGACCCGTTCATATAAGCATTAATTCTACCAATACAATAGTTTTTAGCCGTGTTTAAATCATTGCCGTGAATCTCGTAAGTACGATGCGGACAAGCTGTTGAACTAAACTCTCTATGGAATTTAATAGTATTGGCATTAGGATTGATGCCGTATTGTTTACACTTCTCGGCAATCAGTTTAAACGCTTTCTCTTCATTGGATTTAAAATTGTTCAAATCCCCCATACTCTGACAAATTTCAAAGCTTAGAAAATTAGTATTGCCGTTAGTATTTGCACAATGCCAAGCACAATTTCCGTCATCCTCAGCCTGTACAGTTCCATCAGAACATACATAATAATGTGCGAACCCATCCTCTTTGTTATGGCTAGGTAGCCAATTTCTATAATAGCTAGCTGTTGCATTCTGACTCCCTGCGTCATTGTGAATACAAATTCCTACAGGATTTTTACCTCTTCTCCCTGCTACTCCACCGCAAATACTCATATCAATTACCCCTTTCAGTTTCAAAAATACATCAAAAAGTTTTAAATTTACTTTTTTAACCGTTACTGTATTCTGTCATTCTTACCGCCCAATCTAAATGTCAACATTCTAAATGTGTTTTTGCTAGCGGAAATCTCCTCTACAGTAACAGAAATCTTGAATTTTTCAGTTACTTTAAGTGTTTGTGGACTAATTTCCACCTTTGTAATAACAGGTACAGTTTTCATGGCTTAGTTCTCCCTTACCGATAATTCCACAATGTCAACTAGTGTTTCGTCAGCCACATTGTAAGTATATTTCAACTCATAATAACCTACTTTTTGTGGACATATAACAACGTCTAATACATGCTCTATAATTTCCGCTTTTCCTTGAACTTCTACTTCTTGCGTATCTGCTCTAACAAGTTCGTAAGACGCGTTTTTAATTACAAAGTTTTCATCTTTACAAGATGTTACACGTAGTTTGACATGGCGGTTTTCTCCATAATCAAAAACAATAACTCTTCTCATGCGTTTCTCTCCCCCCTCTTCATAGCAATACGCAAAATAATCTGACAGAAACACTTCTGAATCATATGGAAATGGTTCCAAGGTCACTCTTAATGCAGTCGTGTCAATCGTGACAATATATCTAGCCGTATAACTAGTGTTGCCTGCTTCGTCAACCGCTGTTAAGTCAAGTATGTACACCCCATTTTCAGAAGAGGGGACACATGCATCCCATATATCCCCTTTACTTCTAGTAAAGACAATCTCTTGTCCTTCAATGGTTCCAACCAGTTTAACAACCATGTGATTAATCTGTAACTTCTACAGAAATAACAAAGGTCTTTCCACAATCAACTGGATTAGGAGTAACTGTTACTGACTTAAATACAGGTGCACTTGTATCAAGTGTTACAGTCCTTGTGATTGTTGAAGCCTTACCAGCCTTATCGGTCGCAACAACGGTAATAGTATTAGAGCCATTAGACAATGTGATAGTTGTACTAAATGTTCCATCACTATTTACAGTAACCGCTGTTCCATTAACCTTAACAGTTACAGGCTTACTTGTTGCATCGTCTGTAGTACCAGATACAGTGAGTGAAGTCTTGTTTGTAATAAGACCGTTTGTAGGACTTGTTACAGTTAATACAGGTGGGATTGTATCTACCTTGAATGTGATAGACTTAGCTGTTGCAGAGTTGCCGTCATTATCAGCACCGCCAATTTCAAGTGTGTGCTGTCCGTCTGCTAATGCTGTTGTTGGTGTGTAAGTGCAAGTATAACCATTAGTAGTAGCTGTCTTGGTGATACTTGTAACCGCTGTTCCATCAACCTTAAGTGTGATTTTGCTTGAATCAACACCTGAATCAGCATCGGTAATTGTAAACTTGATTGTTGGTGTAGAGTTGGCAATAAATGCACCAGAAGTAGGATAATTGAAAGTAAGAACTGGTGCAACTTTTTCAAGAACTCGCACCTTTAAACTAGTACCTAATGTTGAATGGGTTTCGGTTACACTTGTGCTGTTTCCTGCTTGGTCTGTAGCTACCAAAGTTCCACCGTATTTGTGGTCGGTCTGAGAATAACTAGACTTGCTTGGTGCTGTTACTGTTGCTTCATACTTTCCAGTAGACGAATTATAAGTTAAATCATAAGTAGTTCCGTTAAAAGTATATTTTACTGTTTTAACTGCCATTTAATTTACCCCTCTTATAAATAAACATACGAATTTAATAAATGTTACTCATTGCTATACATGACCATATATACCATCACCACACTTTTTGAGTGAATGCATTTTAGCCTACACCCTCGTTAGCACCCTCTCTGTATTCGCCATCATCCCAGTGTACAATCATCCAGTTGATGCGGATGTTTGGTCGCGTTTGTGCCCTGTCAAAGGTTACGTACCATCCACCGCCTTTGTAAGTGCATCCTTCGTAGTGCGTATTATCGGCATCACCATCGCCATTGTTGATAAAGATTGCCGTGTTGTGATTTGTAACATTGGATATGCCTAAAAGATTAGCAATATCTGAATTAGTCATTAGCAATATAGACGTTACTCCGCTCTCAGGATGTAATACCCAAGAGCCACATTGGATATAATTAGCCACTCCACGGTCAAAACCTTCTGTTAACATGCTCCATGTTGTCCAAACTCCGTCCTTAACCTGTGCCACCCACACTCTAGCCTTACCGCCAGTATCAACACCAGTAATTCGCAAAATTACCCAGTTTTTATAAACCCATGTAACCTCTCGGACCCCATATTGACAGCCTTTAGGCAAGTTGTATGAACGCCCTCTTTCAACACGCATAGTACGGTTATACTTTCCGTATGGATTATTAAAATCTACCGCCGTTGCATCATCTAGGAGTTCGCACTTATACGCATCATTAAAGCCACAAGTACCGCCAACAACAACCCAGTTTTGCCAAGCATAATTTTGATATCTTCTAAATGCCACAAAATCTCCTGTTGTAGAGTCTGTGCCATTAGGGATTAGAATTTGCAATGCATTAGAATAACTAATTACAGTAGCGTACCCCGTAGGTATATTTGTAGGATAGTTTTTACACGCCCACAATTTGCATTCAAACGTCCCTGTTCCAAGACTGTTAAGGTCTCCTGAGTATGAAGACATATATGAAGTTGGGATAAGTGATTTTAATCCCTTAATTCCAACTGCCCCCGCGACTTTGCCTGTGTCGGTCGCATTTAACAAGCTATATGCATTGTTTTCAATCTTAGAAGTATCAATCTTTGCACCTAATTTGTTGTCAACCTCTGTAGACGAATAGCAAGCGTTTATAGCCGTATTAGTTGCATTAATATTCTTTGCGTTAAAATCACTACCAACTTGTGTATATTCGGTAACATCTTCCAATGAAATAGTCCCATCAGAATTATTGATTATTTTGTACCGCCTTTTACCGCCCATGCTAGTCGCTACAATATCGTCTTGATAATTTGTAGGTAATACATTTTTTGTAGCCATTATATACGTACCTCTCTAAATCTACCTAATTTAAAAGGTAGTTTCCGTAGACTTAGCTTGTGTCTTTCTAATTGCTCGTACAATCTCAAGCTAGCCGATTCTATTCTATTTAATTCATCATATTTAATAAAACCACCATTTGACCAAAAACGCAAAGTTGTCCCTATATTAAATGAATAGCACGCTAGATTTATCTTTTCTAAGTTCTTTTCAAACTTATTAAAATCATCAGCATACAAATAAGTTGCCCAACCGCAATCATTGCCCATATCGTCAATGGTAATTTCTTTACACAAAAGGCATACTTGCTCGTGCAAGTATGCCAAATTCCCTTTTATCCTGTTATAATCCCAGTAATTAAAATAATCTGTTGCTTTCCAGTTTGTTTTTGGTGTTGTCCACGACATAGTTTCTTCCTTATTATAATAATGGTTAAACTAGTTGCAAATGCGACGCCAAACTCGCCAACCTGCGTCGGCACGATAGTATCTAAAAAACATACCTTGAAAAATTCCAATTAAAATTTGAAAAACAACACCGCCATACTCAAAGTGGAATACAATAGGCCAGTCACCTGTGTCAACATATGTTGAATTACCAAGGTCTAGTTGTATATAAGACCATCCAGACCCAAACGTCCAAATGCCGTTATTAGGACTTTTATTAGCAATCGCGTCAAAGTCATAGTAAGCCCTGTTATTTCTAGTCACTGTTGGTATCGTGCCCCTAGAACGAAAATGTGTATCCCACAAGGAGGATAATGAAGAATTGAGTTTTGTAATATTACTAGTGTTAGTCGCAATATTTGTTTTGTTAGTATTTATATTGGTTGCATTAGTATTAGCTTTTGTTGTAAGCGTACTAATGTTGCTAGTGTTAGTATTGACTTTCGATGTTAATGTACTAATGTTGCTAGTGTTAGTCGCAATATTTGTTTTATTCGTAGCAACTTGATTAAGAGTTGTTTGTATTCCACTTGCTAAATGGCTAGTTTGTATCGAGCCATTATTTATACTAGCTGTGATGTTATTAGTACCAGACACCGCTACATTAATAGTAGAAGTATTACCGCCTGTATACGCATCGCACAAATCAGCCACATTGATATAAATTGGGTCGCTCTGATTAGCAATTACAAGCTTAATATAAGTACCTGTAAGTGAAGAGGTCGGATTTTTAACCACCGAACCACTAGTAACAACCAAGTCTTTTGGAATGTTGATTGTGCCAATAGAAGTACCGCCCTGTTTAATTGTGTAGGTTTTCGCATAAGAAGAGGTTGAGCCGTTATCGGTCAATGTTACTTTGCTAGAAGTTTCAAGAGAATCAATCTCGTTTTGTAGCTTAGCTACATCAGTAGTATCTAGCTTGGCTTTTAACGTTGCTATCCACTCTTCAAAGGTCTTTTCTTGCTCTTCCTCGTAATTTTCAATATGCGACTGGTAACCAGCTTGTAAATCTTTCATCATTGTGTCACCAGTGCTTTTAAATGCCGTCTTCTGATTTTCAAAATAGGTCTTGAAATCCGTGTACAAATCTGTATCGTTTTCCAGTGCTTTCATAATGTAATTAATAGCCGTATTTGTCGAATTGGCATCATCAGCACCATAAAACGAATTTTCTTGCTGTGAATATTCGGTTACATCATCAAAGCTAACAGTTCCGTCAGTATTGGTGATTTGATTATACCGTTTCTTGCCTGTCCATATGGCATCCGTATAATCTGTCTTTAATGTTTCCCAAGCCATTAAAATTCCTCCCTCGAACCAAGATTAAATTGTAACTTTCGTCTGCCGTTCAATTGGTTAATGATTTTATCATGCAGAAGAAAAGATTTAGATTCTATCTCATTCAACTCTTCAGCATTGTACATTTTAAGGTGGTCTGTAGCACCCCACTTTGTCCAAGTGCCATTGTTTGTTTCAGTGCAAAGCACATACATAGCATTGTTGAAAGTTTGTACATCATCATACACAAGATTATTTTCATAACCTCTTGTTGTATGCGTGTAATCTACAGATAGTTTATAGACTTCTTTAAAATGTGTAAACAAATCTTGTAGGTTGATAGATATTCTGTTCCAGTCTGTAAGATTGAAATTATCTCCATCAACCCAGTCTGTTTTTGGCGTTGTCCAATTTTCAACCATTACAACCGTACCTCTCTTGCCTTGATTTTACCAGAAAAGCCACCGTCAAAACTCAATTCATTCTGATATGCTCTAATGGTACGTATGACACCTTCTTTGTTTTCATAATTAAAAACGTCGTTAGCGTCAGTTCTTGGGTCACCTCTCCAGTCTATTTCATACTCAACACGTCCTACATAATAATCTGCTAACCAGTCAGCTATTAGTTTTGCGTGAGATTGAGTTAATACTAATGGATTAGTCCATTCAATAGTATTTCCAATACTCTGTACATTTTTTGTATAAGTATCATAAGACGTGACATAAGTCTTACCATAAACAGTAGCCGTTAATGTTACTGGATAACTAGCTATTGTAGCCCCAGTCTTTGCCCATGCTTCATTCCAAATCATAAAAGCTGAGTTTAAAGCACCTTTCAAAACGCTACCGCTAACCTTGTATTCTGTTCCATTATAGGTAATACCAAAGCTTGTAATTTGGCATTCAGAACTAAATATAAATTGCTCTAGGTAATTATTCATTGCACTAGCATTAGCAAACGTTCGTGTTGCCTTGGCAATTTCTCCCTCTGAATCATTAGCATTAGTAGAATATCTAGGCATTTTAATAACAATATTTTTTAATGCATCCGTCTTTGTTGCGGTCGGATTTTCGCAAACCATATTTCTATCTAAATCCATGCCTATTTCATCAAGGGCAAGACTCCTAATAAATACCCTTGAATTTGGATTTACCTTTGTAAACACAATTTGCAATACGTCATAATCTTCTAACACCTTATGTGTTGTGTATGTAAGCTTAGAATTTGTTATTGTTTCTTCGCCCACCTTTGCACCGTCTCGATAAGTTATCAGCTTAAATTCGCTAGCGTATGAACCAATGAAATTGATTGTAAATCCATATGTAGTATGGCTAGTTGAATAAGTAACAGTGATTATTGGATTTTCAGTAAAAGTTCCATCAGCACCGCTTATTTGCTTGCTAACATAGCCCCACTTCTTCGTTTTCTTGCTAGCCGTCTCCTCGCCTGTAGGTGTTAACCATTGGTCAGAGCCAACAAAGATATGGTCTGTACTAAATGCCGTGAAATCATCGCATTCAACGTTTGTTAGGACATCTTCTATTGCACAACTAATACCATAAGTGCCATTGCATGAAATTGTTCTACTTGGCACAAATGAAGAGTGGATATGGATTTTACCGTCTCGCCCATCATACATTACACAGCGTCCTGCGTTAGCTACAATTTGTAATGCTTCATAAATACCGCATGATGGGAGTTTGGTAGAATCAACCGTTGTTTCCTTCAAAAAGTTGTCTAGTACATAATCATCACTGCTAAGTCCTGCTTTTTGCAGGATTCTTTCTGCCAAGTCGTACAGATTCGTCACGGATTTAAAAGTTGTACCAGTATAGCCCCATCCGCCGTCTGGGTAAGTTAATCCTGTATCTTGGGCGAATAGGTCAGTACAAATAAAATTAACCTCAGAGTCCGAACTACTCCAAGAACTAAGATAAACTCTGTTTGTTGGCAACCATTCTATGTTTCCGTCTCCCAAGGAGTCATAGCCGAATCTAACTTTTACCTCTTGCCCAAATTCCAAGTAAGACAATGCAGACGCGTTATCTTCAACACTATAATAACCATCTTGATTATCTAGTGTTATTTCCACATCTTTACTAGGGATTGAATCCGAAATAGAGGATACATACTCTTTAATGTTGCAAGATGTACACTTGTCATTATCAAACGTTTCAACGGTTCCGAAACTCAAAGAAAGAATCCTTAACCGCTTATTGCTACCATTAGCAAACTCTGTAGCCGTAATTGCAAAGTATGATGTATCATTGTAATTTGTTTTTTCTACAACCAACAACCGATTATCCAGTGTGTACTCATTGCTTGTATTATCTGTTACAATCTTTATTTTTGTTGGGTAATACTCGCCAAAATCAATGGTTAATCCACGGATATTGTATTTTTGCCCAGTGGTAAAAGTAATATAAACAGTACCTCTGATAGCATCGGTAACAACCCCATTGTGATAGTAATTATACGTCTCTGTCTGTTTTGGCAAGAAAAACATTGAACCGTCAACTTTAGATACGTTCTGTTCAACCGTTGCATAATTCTGTAGCGTAGCACTACCACCAAAAGCCTTTTGTGTATCTGAGAAGTACGCAAGCTTACTTTTACTACTATTAGCTATAGCGTTGTTTTGTGCTTCGCTATTGATAATACCTATCGTGCCGTAAATATACGCCCTGTTTCTGAATGGTTGGGCCATAGATTCTACATAGGCATCACTCGCACCTTGCATACATTACCACCCCGCGTCAATCAAATTAAACTTCAATGTTTCGTCTTGTAATACCATGTGCGACAATCTATCAACAAACAATGGACTACCGCTTCTATCACCTGGGTACATTACAATTGTAATTGCATTACCTGGGTTAGCCATATCCTCAAAGGTAACAGGGACATAGAAACTGGATATTGCATCCAACATTTTCTTTCTAACCGATGGACTAAGCCCTACCCATTCTAGGTTATCTAGCTTATATAAATCTCTTCCCACTCGTTGACCAATAACCGCATTATTTGCGTTTCGCCCTGCGTTTACAGTGGTTGAAATCGTCCACGAAAAGCCACGTCTAGGACATGGAAAATCATAGCCATTTACATTCAAAAAAGATGACATAGCCATATTAAATCACCTCATATCATTAAAATAGGAGATAACGCTTTTCACGCTATCCCCCATAATTTTTAAGTAAAGGAAAATCCGTTTCTTGTATTTCTAGTAGCAACCGCCTTAGTTAGTTCCCTACCATCAACCACAATCTTCTTTCCTTTGTTAACCGCATCAAGAATGCTGTTTAGCAAGTTTGTTTGTGTTGTATTATCTTTGTTAGCTTCTACAACCGCTTGATAAACACCCTCTGCGATACCTTGTACAATTTGTTCGTTGTTTACAACTGCGTTTCTGCCGCCAAATTGACCTATCATTTCATTATGATTAGCCATAAACAAGCCGTCCTCAGGAAAACCGCCTTTTTGGAACATTGGAAAGATATCATCAGCAAAGATAGTTCCTATACCGTGTTTATAAGCCTTAGAATATCTCAAAATGCTATCCCAAGGATAGTTATAGTAACTTCTTACCGCAATCTCACTTCCTGTTTGGTCTCCTGCTTGTCCACCAGTAATACCGCCGTTTTCATTACTGCTAGCTTGTACAATTTGACCATCACCGATATACATTGCCGTATGGTTAGCATGGTTCAAGAGGATATCTCCTCGTCTCATACCGTCACCAGTACCAAGATTTGTACTCCCTGTTACGTCACTAAAACCGATGCTTAATGCCGAATCATACATGTTACCAGTGTATGTAGCACCAGCCGATTTTAACGGAATACCTGCTTGTTCAAAAGCCGAAATAACCAATGAACTACAATCGTAGTCAGGATTGCCCCAACGACTCGCCTGGTCGTAACCATGGCTATTATCATTCGCAATGCTAATTGCCCATCTAACAGCACCCTCAGCACCTGCCCCAATGGAATCCATAAGTTTCTTTACATAATCTACGGCACGTTCCACGATGTATGAAACAGCACCAGTAGCAATACTGCCGTACTTGCCAAACCAACCGCTAACATCGGTAAATTTGTCAACCGCAATCTGTAAAATACCTTTTGGATTTTCAATATAATCAACGATATTTCCAGTGAATGAAGAAATCGCATCCCAAGCACCACCGAAAAAGTCACCGATACCACCTGCGAATTTTGGCATTCCCTTATTTTTCATAAGTTCAGCCGTTTGATTTGCAGGCATAATCTTTGTACCCTTTTCCATTGGTAATACTACGTTTCGCCCTTGTGGGATAAATGGTTGACCATGTTTAGGCACAATCAACTCTTTGTATTTATTTCCTTTTTGGTCATTTACAAGACCAACTGTGTCTTGCGGAAGACCGTTAGAACCTGTAGCGAATGCATCCACAGTGTTTAGCAAGGAGTTATAATCCCACTCGCTAATCCTATCTCCACTACCTACTTTTTCAAGAATCCAGTTAATACCGCCAATTACACCGTTTACCGCTTTTCCAATAGGAGTAATGATGTTTCTAGCTATAGATTTGAAATAATCCTTAATGCCATCCCAAATCTTTGTAACAGAATCATAGGCATCTTGGAAAGCATCACCAAACCACTTTGCAACATCTTTAAATGGCTTGCAAATTGCATCCCACTTTTCTTGTGCCCAGTCTCCGATTTTCTCCCACGCTCTATGGATAAGGTCTCTTGCGTCTCCAAACTTCTTTTGAAACCACTCGTGAGCCTGTATAAATGGTTCCTTAATCGCGTTCCACTTTTCACTTGCCCATTGTTTTACAAACGCCCATGCAGACTTAATGTTGTTTAATGCAGTGGTAAATTTTTCTTTAAACCAATCAGCAACTGGTTGAAATACTTCTTTAATCTTTGTCCACTTTTCATCAAACCATTGAGAAATGAATTGCCATACCTCAACAACCGCGTCATAAGCACCCTTAAAATGCTCTAGGAACCAATCAATAACTGGTTTAAATACCAACTGAATAGCTTCCCAAACCAAAGCAAAGAATGTTGAAACAACGCTCCATACAGTCTGTATTACCGTTACCGCTCCACCAAAGATTGTCTCAAACCATGGTGCTACTAATTCAAATACAAGTTTGATAGCCTCCCACACTAGAGAAAAGAATGGTGCTACCACGCCCCATACCGTCTGAATAACTAAAACAGCACCCTCAAAGATTGTTTGGAACCATGGTGCAACCGTGGCAAACACAAGCTTAATTTCTTCCCAAAGTTCTTGGAAAATAGGCAAGATAGTTTCAACCGCGGATTGCAAATATGGCGAAACCGCATCCCATACAGTCTGTATTACTTCCCATATTCCCTCAAAAATCGTAACTATAGTCCCTACTAGTTCGGAGATGCCGTCAAACAATCCTTGAATGACATAACCGCCTAGCTCTTTCATTTTCTTTGAAGGAGAATGTATCTCAAACGCACTACAAAAAGCTTCTTTGAATGGATTCCAAATGTTTTCTACAATCCATGTTCCGATGGATTTAATACCATTCCATAGACCCTCTAAGAAACCTTCCCAACCATTAGAGCCAAGTTCAGAAAATACCTCTTTCAGCCCTGTCCATGCATCCTTTAGAGTTTGTCCTAAAAAGCTACCTATACCGCCCAAGGCACTACCTAGCAACGTAAAGGCACTGGAAACTATTTCAGACCATTTAATACCCTTAACAAAATCAATTATTGCTCCAAAGAATGTTTGCGATGCCGTTGCCCAATCAATGCCCTGTATCCAGTCTGACGATTCATTCATGACACCTATCAAGAAATCGCTAACACTGCTTGCAATTGTCTTATAATCAAGGTTTCCAAAGAATCCGAATAACGCATCATATATCATTGTAAATTGCTTGATAAACAAACGCCCAACATAGGTAAAATCTATGTTTTCAAGGGCATTATTAAGAAATTCAGCAATTTTTGAACCGATATTATAAAAGTCTACCGTATCTAAGAAGTAATAAACAGTTTGCACCGCTCCATTAATGCCACTTCCAAGTTTTGCACCAATACCGCCAAAATCAACGCTGTTTACCGCTTCATTTACTTTATCACCAAGCAATGTACCTATTGACTTCCAATCTTGCTTGGCGAACGCTTCTCTGATACGATTTGCAAAATCGCTAATGTTGCTATCAATATCAACCGTATCAAACATACTGCCGACATCAACACCAGTAGTCGTGCCTGTTCCGCTACCGCTACTTCCAGTAGTACCGCCACTAGAACTGCTTGTGTTTTGTGAAGGTGCAACGTTCAATTCGTCAATGCCCAGTGTATAATCTTGAAATTCATCAGCACTTTCACTGGCGTTGTCTAAGCCATCACTAGCCGTATTCCCCGCGTCAGCCACACTTGCTCCATAATCCGTCCAAGCTTTCTTTCCTTGTACCGCATAGCTTTTCCCAGTCAATGCCGAAAAGAATTGCCCTAGCTTGTTTGACGCTTCGGCTACCATATCTAACAACATGCTAATGTATGGTGCTACAACCTCTATAATCGGTGAAAATGCACTTGTAAGAGCGTTTCTAACATATCCCAATGAACTAACCATGCTAGACATTGAGTTATTGAAAGAACCGCTATATTGTGACAAGTATTGAACACCTTGTGTCAAAGCCGTGTTAATAGCACTAATTGCCTTGAATACAAGTTGCCGTATCATACCCGTTGCAAATCTCTTTGTGAGACTGCCTATCGCACCGCTTAACCGCCCTACAACTGGAAACGCATTGCCAACCATAGAAAAAGCTGTTTTAGCCGTCTTTCCAAAGTTTAAAAGCCCCTTACCTGCGACTTTTGCCCCACTTCCTATGCCTTTAAGGGCAACTCCTAAACCTTTTCCAACCGCACCACCAACATTTGAGTTAGCTATTGAAGCAAATGCATTTTTAACAGCACCCTTTGCATATTCCAACTTGCCACTCATGGTGCTTGTGTCTATAGTACCAAGACTAGCTTTAACACCTTTCATGGAGTCAGAAAGTTTTCTGTACTGCTTTAACTCCTTTTCAAGAGTCTTTATCTTTGCTATATCCGCATCAACTTTGCTAGTATCAACACCTATCTTTAAATCATCAGCAAGTATTTGTTTTGCCCTAGCTACCTCTTGTGCTATCCTAGCTACTTCCTGCGAAATATCGGAAGAGGAGTTTTTAGGAGTGCTACTTGATGTATTTACCGTCTTTGTGGGAACAAATGTTTCGGTAGTTCCACCGCTATTAAGATGCTCCTTTAACTGCTCTAGCTGTTCTATTTCAGTTTTATATTGTTCAATACTAGCTATCTCTTGATTAATTGCATTTATATTAGCACTAGTTCCTTTTTTCTTTTCCAGTGCTTCTTTATCTGCTGTGCACGATTGAATTGTTGACCGCAATACTTCAAGTTGTGCATTAATAACATTGATATCTTTAAAATTCGATGCATCAATAACACTCTCTGCTTCAACCTTTTGCGGTTGAGAAGTGGCTTTACTTGTTTTTGGCTGTTCAACCTCAGGCATTTTAAGCTTTTCGGTTAGCCAACTTGGAACTCCCTGTATAATATCTTTCTTAATATCAATACTAGGAATGCTAGCAACCACCGCTTTAACACGTTCAAATGCCGTAGCTAATCTGTTTGTCTCGTCAACATCGCTAGAATCAGCACTA
>CAVHCX010000020.1:0-57204 GCA_963634745.1 Clostridium sp. CAG:343 | reverse complement strand
CTGATGATCGAGGGACAGTCTATTCTTTTATTTCCTACAGTAAATTTACCCTATCTTTCGAAAATTAATCTTTGACAAATTCATTTACATATGCTATAAATACCATAACTCTTTGCACTGCATACAAAACTACAGTACAAACTGAGCAGACCGTGATAGATCGTCTATAACCTATCATGGAGTCGGGTCACAAAAGGTGACAGTGGAATGAATCTTAACATCCGCGGGACAGTTGTTGCTAATACTGGTTCGTGGGTGTTTTCTTTTTTATCTTTTGAATGCATCAATTAAAACTCCCACACATAGTTAGTGCCATAGAGTTATCTTACAAATTTGGAGGTAACAGATATGGAAAATAATAATTTTCAAAAACTAGCAAACAAAGTCTCTTTTTCTACGATTATGGGAAATATCCTACTATCTATTTTTAAGCTTTTTGCCGGGATTATCGCCCATTCCAATGCGATGATTAGTGATGCTATTCATTCAGCATCTGATGTATTCAGTACCATTATCGTACTTATTGGAATTAAATTATCATCAAAGAATCCGGACAAGGAGCACCCCTATGGCCATGAACGCCTGGAATGTGTAGCGGCCATTGTCCTGTCTGTGATTCTCCTGATTACCGGACTGGGTATCGGCGCGGAGGCCTTAAAAGCTATTACACAAGGAGACTACAATCATTTGCAGGTTCCCGGCATCCTGGCATTGATTGCGGCAATTATATCCATTGCCGTGAAAGAAGGCATGTTTTGGTACACAAAATACTATGCAAAAAAAATTGATTCCAGTGCCCTTCTAGCCGACGCCTGGCATCATCGTTCCGACGCCATTTCTTCTATAGGAGCTCTGATTGGAATTGCCGGCGCAAGACTTGGATTTCCGATTATGGATTCCCTGGCAAGTTTTGTGATTTTTATTTTTATCGTAAAAGCTGCCTATGATATTTTTATGGATGCTATGGATAAGATGGTCGACCACTCTTGCGATGAGGAGACGGAGACGAAGCTTCGGGATTGTGTCAGGAAGAATGACAATGTATTAGGCATCGACCTGTTGCAGACAAGAATTTTCGGAAATAAGATTTATGTGGATGTTGAGATTGCTGTAGACGGCTCCTTATCTCTACGGGAGGCCCATGGGATTGCGGAGGATGTTCATGACAATATAGAGAAGAATTTTTCGAAAGTCAAACATATTATGGTGCATGTAAATCCGATCGTTGCTGCTAATTAAGTTCTGGAATTTTCTTTTATGTAGCTTGGGAGACCGTACTGCAGGGGTGGGATGGGTCGCAAAAACGATAGCGAGGCTTCCGTCAGGAGCTGGCAGCTGGCAGCGAGGCCGTAAGCTTTGTGCCCGAAGGGCCGAGGGGTGGAAGCCCCTCGTGAGCGCGGAGCGCGAGTTAGCGGAAGGCTTCGCGAATCAGCCAGCTGCAGCGAGTAGGAACCGCAGCTTGTTTTTGCGACCCATCCCACCCCTGCAGTACTCCCTTCCCATCCCCACATTAAAGAAATTTCATCAGCAACTTTCTTATTCAGCGGAAACTCTATTCAACAATTATTTTCTGTTCTAATTCAATAACATTCCCCATTATATCTCTCACCGTTGCTTTTACTGTTTCCTTTCCGGTCCTAAGTGTAGTTATTTCTGATTCTGGATTTGTATACTTAGGGTTACTCGCCCAGGAATCAATAGATATATTTCCAATCAATATCGATCCGCTTATAGTTATAGGAGATTTTTTCTCAATCTCATAATCATACCTCACCTCATAAACAGCCTGACCTGGCTCTGTTTTTAATGAAAGACTATATTTTTTATTTTTCGACAAGGTGATTGTACCCTCAGGATTGGATTTTCCATCTATCAGTAATGTTGCCTTTTTTACGCTGCCAATATTGGTGTCTGTAACACGAACAGTACTTTTACACTTGCATGCTCCTCTTTCTTTGGAAGCTGTTACTGTAATGGTAGCTACTCCGTTTTTCTTTGCAACTATTTTTCCGTTTTCATCTACCGAAACTATGGATGGATCACTGCTTTCCCATGTCATTTTTGTGACCTGATTTTCTGTTCCTCCTGGAATATAACTTACCTTATAAGAATAAGAATCACCAACTGTTAAAGAGACACTCTGATCTATAGATACGTTTTTAAGCTTTTTTGTATAATCGGCTTCATCCCAATGATTCTCAAAAATCCAATCGTAAGAATCATTTTCAAAATTGTATGGGGTTACCCAATGATCAATAGCTCCATATTTATAACCTTCTGAAGATACTTTAATTGCTTCAACTGTTCCTATCTGTGTGCTTTGATTGCCACATAGAGCACATTCCCAATAAGGCTCTTCTACAATTTTAGTACCATCTAATGACCAGGTTGGACCGAAACATTTCCAGTAATGTTTGTGTAAATACTTTCCACATTTTTGGCATACCCAATACTCTGGCATATAGTAAAATGTATGAGTATGCCATGCTCCATGACAATCGTACATATCTTCGTAATCTGTCACATCTTTATAACAAAAGCCACAAGCATATCCATTTTTTATATCCCAAGAAATATGCCCCCAAACATGCTGTCCTTTTGAGCATGCATCTTCTGTATCACTATTTTTTTCTGATGGATTAGAATCCATATCTGCCGCATTAGAATCTGTATCTGTTACATTAGCGTCCGTATCTGTCGGATTATAAAATGCGTCTCCACCACCAGACGGGATTTCATTTCCTTTTTCTACAAGTAAAACTTCAATCGCTTCTAGCCTCTTTGCACATCCTTCTGTTCCTGCAGACTCACCATTTTTTGCCCAGCCCAGCCAGCCGTAGGTCTGAGAGTGTACTCGATAATATACATCAAAGTGTTCTGCCATTTCTCCGGTAAGCTGAATCTGAATCGCCTCTAGTCTTTTTGCTTCGCCTGTGGTTCCGGAGATAGCGTCATCTGCAGTCCAATCCTGCCAACCATATGTTTGCACATGGGTTCTATATTGTAAACTTCCTTCATAGGTTTGATCTATTAATTTAAGTTGAATCCCCTCAAGTCTCTTTGACAGGCCACTGGTTCCGGCTGTTTCTCCATCAAATTTATAGCCTTGCCAACCAAAAGTTTGTACATGGGTATTGTAGCCTATCCAAGGATGCCTATACGCTCCGTCTGTGGTTCCAGGTGCTTCTCCTCCTTTTTCTACCAGAACAATCTGAATTCCTTCTAATCTCTTGGCATAGTTAGAAGAACCAGCTTTCTCACCATTCTTAGCCCATCCGAGCCAACCGTAAGTCTGAGAATGTACTCGATAATAAATATCATAGTGTTCTGCCATTTCTCCGGTAAGTTCGATCTGGATTGCTTCTAATCTTTTAGCCTCGCCTTCTGTACCTGACATGGCATCATCACTTACATAATCCTGCCAACCGTATGTCTGCACATGAGTTCTATACTGGATGCTTCCGGTATATTCTTGATTTTCAAGCTTAATTTGAATGCCTTCTAATCTTTTTGCTTCTCCTTCTGTACCTGACATCTCTCCATTACTTACGTAATCCTGCCAACCATATGTCTGTACATGCGTTTTATAACTTACTCCTGTTTTTTGATTAGATGCCCCCGCAAGATTCTCTTCTTCCTGATTTTCTTCTTCTATTTCTTCCATGTAATCATCTGTATTTTCTTCCTCTGATGATTCTCCAGTGATTTCAATCTTTGTCTCTTCTGTTGTTAAATCTTCAGCAAAGGATGACGTACTTCCAATCATCATAGATGAGAGCATACCAATAACTATAATTTTTACTATAATATTACATTTCATAAAACTCTCTCCTTTATCTGTGTATACAATAATTAAGTCGCTATTCTTACATTTCTTCAATCGGAGCATGTAGATGGAAGATTCGATGCTGCAAGGGACTTTTGCTATGTTGAAAAAACATTGCGAGGCTTCCGTAGGGAGTTGCAGGCTGGCAGCGATGGCTTACGCATCTGTGCCCGAAGGGCCGAGGGGCTTTATGCCCCTCGTGAGCGCGGAGCGCGAGTTTGCGTAAAGACATCGCGAATAGGCCGCCTGCAGCGAGCAGGAAACGCAGCATGTTTTTTCAACATAGCAAAAGTCCCTTGCAGCCCCCCAACCTTCCAACCTCGCATGCGAGATATCCAAAAAAGGAAGATCCAATCGGATCTTCCTTTTTATAATTGGATGCTTTTAAAATAACTTTCTTCTCTTTAATGCTGTCCAAAATGCTGCCAAAGCTCCTGTAAATAATACTCCATAAGCTCCTGCCTTTGCTGTATCACCTGTCTTTACGGTATTGGCCTTGATGCTTGTCTCCTGACCACTGGCGAAACTTCTTGGTGCTACTGCTATACTCGTTGTAATTACTTTCTCAGGCCTGTCAGGCTTGTCAGCCTTCTCAGCCTTCTCGTCCTTATGATCTGCTGTCTGGCTCTCTACGGATTCTTTCTCCACAGTCTGGTTTGTATTGGTATTTGGAGTTAGCTCCTGTGTATTTGCATTCTCGCGGCTCTGAATAATCGCCAGGTCTGCGACTGCTGAAAGATAAGCTCTGTATGCCTGCTCGCCTTCTGCTCTTTTTGCTTCGAAGGCTGTATTTGCAGCGTCATATGCTTCTTTGGCTGCACTTAGATTGCTTTCTGCTGTTTTGATTGCTGATACATAGGTATTCAGATAAGCAAATTCCGGATCGCTGATATCTGCCTTTAAGGCTGCCTCCACTGATAGTCCGCTTGCTCTGAGTAACTTATCTTCTGCCAGCTCTTTTGCAAGCTGTGCCTGGGTAAGGTTTCCCTGGGCTTCTATCAGATTTTCCTGGGCTGTCTCATAGGCTTCTTCTGCCTGACTTAGACTTGTCTCTGCCTCATCTCTGGCTGCCATAGCCTCCAGAACCGGTGCATATTGCTCTTTAAGATCAGAGAGCTCGTCCGATAGCTGTGCCACCTGATCTTTTGCGGTGTCTCTGTTAAGCTCTGCTACTTTAAGCAGAGCATCGACATCTGTAAGTTGATCCTTGGCAACTATTACATCGGATTTTGCCTGCTTTAAAAATGCTTTTGCTTCTTCCAGGGCTTCCTCTTTAAGCCCCTTCTCACCTAAGGCACTCTTAAGAGCCGCATCTGCCAAAGTCTTCTGGTTGGTCAGTGCTTCTATGGTTCCGTCTGAAGTTAGGTCATTTAATTTCTTTAAAGCTGCTTCATGTACAGCATTTGCCTGGTCCTGGGCTGTATTTGCCAGCTCTAATGCGGCCTGCTTTTCCTCAAGGACTGCTTGTTTTGCTTCTTTGTCAGTCCTTGCCTCACTAAGGGCAGTCTTTGCATCATCAAATGCTTCCTGTGCTGCATCTTTGGCCTCTTTTGCTGAAGTGTAGTCTGTAGCTGCCTGAGTACTTGCCTTTGTAGCCTCCTCTAAAAGGCCCTGTGCGGTCGTTACGGCTTGCTCTGCAGATGTCTGCTTGACCTTTGCATCCTCTAATGCTGTCTGCGCAGTCTTTAATGCTGTCTGTGCAGTCGTAAGATTTGTAGCTGCTTCACTTGCTGCTTTTTCCTTTGCTACAAGGTCATTTTTTGCTGTCTCAATGGCTTTTTCTATAGCTGCATCTTTTCCATCTTTGAGGGCCTTTAAATCTGTCTCTGCCTTAGCCTGCGCTTCCTCTGCCTGATCAAGGGCAGTCTGGCAGGCTGTCTGATTCACAGTCTCACAATATTCTAAAAAAAGTTTCTCAAAGTCATCTACGCTATACATGTGCAGACCCTTTAAGCCGGATGCATAAGAAGCATTGTAGCAAGAGGTTCCATAACGATAACCTGAATAACCTGAATAACCTGAATAATCGGTATAGCCTACCCCCATAACCTGTTCTTTGGCCCAGAAGAGATTGGTATAATGTCCTACAACTTCACCTCCTTGTGTAGCCGCCTTTGCGATGGCAGCCACCTGAGTCATATCCGTAATTTGACTATAGCCAAGCTTTGTCTTGTATTTATCAAAAATGGCTTTTTCTCTGTCGTACCATCCTAGGGTAGGATCGTCATAACCAAAGGCTAGGTTTTCACAGTTTGTAATGAGTTTAGAATGATTATGTACTCCTGCACCTCTCATGGCGCCTGCCTCTGCAACTGCCATTAAGTAGAAGTTCGTGTAGGAATCATCACGCTTAAGATTGTCTGTAAAATTATCATCTGAGGCACGAAGCTCATTAATCTTCTTCATGATCTCAATGGATTTTTTTAGATTTTCAAGACTCGTAGCATCCTTCTTATCGCCAACTACTATAACTTTTCCTTCTCGCTCTGCCGGAAGTCCTGTCTCTTCACTAAAGACCTCTTTTGAAGCATTTACAATTATATCATAAGCTTTGTTAAGATCATTTAATTTATCTTTGTCGGTGTACTTTGTGTTTTTCAGCATCCAGTTGATAAATCCAAGGCTTCCCTGGCTGTAGTTAGCTTCGACAGCATCCAAAGCATCCTGCGCTTCCTGAGTTGCAGCCTTCTTATTTGCAAGATCTGTCTCACCGGCAGCAATTTTTTTATTTATGTCTGCCTCGGCATTTGTCTTAGCTGTGTTTACTGCACTGCTTGCTTGCTTTACAGCCTCATCTGCAGCCGTCTTAGCCGCCTCAGCACTAGTTACTTTGTTAGATGCATCAGTGACAGCCTGATTTGCACCTGTTACGTCCTTGTCTGCGCTTTCTTTATCAGAAACCTTCTGATCATATATGGTCTGGGCCTGGGTTTTTGCGCTGTCAGCGGATTCCTTTTTCTTTTCTGCATCAGAAACTGCTGTTTCCTTGCTGCTTAGATCTTTTTCTTTTGACTCCTTGTCCGCTTTTGCTGCATTTTCTGAAGTTGTGGCATCTGTAAGATCTTTAGATGCAGTCTCTACATCATTGCCGGCAGCATCTGCCTTTTTGGAGGCTTCATCTAATTGATCCTTTGCCTCCTGCTCTTCCTTATACTGGTCCGTATCCTCAATGTCCAGTTTTCCGTCTTTTAAATCCTTAGCGGTCTGAAGGTCTTTTGCTGCCTGGTCTGCCTTTTTCTGAGCTTCACTTACTGCTTCTTCCGCAGCCGTCTTTTGGCTTTCAGCCTCCTTTACGGTAGCTTCAACTTTGCTTTGATCTGCCTCTGCTTTTTCGACTGCTTCCTCGGCATCTTTCTTTGCAGCTTCTGCCTGGGATAGCTTGTCCTCCTTAGTATTTAGGTCAGTCTTGGCCTGGTCTACTTGTGTCTCTTTTTCGGCAATGTCATCTTCTGTAACTGTAGTCTCTGAAAGGGTCTCATCAAGCTTACTTTCAGCCTGATCCAGAGAATCCTTTGCGGAAGAAACATTTTCCTCTGCCTGAGATACTTTGTTCCCGGCTTCTTCCACATTTTTTTCAGCGGTTTCCACGTCCTTTTTTGCTTGTCCATAAGCATTTGAAGCATCCGATTTTGCTGCGTCAAAGGCTGCATCCGCCTCGGTTTTTGCTGTATCGGCAGCACCTGTAGCTGAGTCTGCATTTTCTTTTGCTTCATCAAGTTTTCCCTGAGCCTCTCCCACAGCTTCATTCGCGGCTTCCATATTGCCCCTGGCCTCATCTACAGCCTCCTGGGCCTCAGAAAGGCTTTCCGGTGCAGTATTTTCAGCTTCGGTTTGAACGGATACCTCATTATTCTGAACCACTACATCATTTGCCTCCATATCTGACGCCTGAGCTGTTACCGGCGAGATACTGATTGCCACCCCGGCTGCACAAACAGCACCACCGGCAAGAATTCCAGGCTTAATGTCTCTTTTCATCCTTTTTCCTCCTGTTCTATTTTTTCTATGAGCTGGCAAATTTCTTTGTCGAATTCATCTTATCAAATTGTATCAGAAAAAATTAATTTATCGATAATCAGCACATTTTTCTGATAAACTGCATATCTCATGCATCAATACTTCTCTAATAAGTCACTTAAAATCTCTACCGTTTCTTCCGAGCTATAAAAATTATCTGCCTCCAAGGATGCCAGATAATCGTTAAAAGCATGCAAAATTCCATGCTCCCCCAATGTCAGCCAGACCATTTGCTTGCCTGCTGTTTTAAACATCAAACAGCCCTTTTTGTTGGTGGTATATACGTTGATCTTACTCTTAGCAAGGGAGGCCTCCGGCCGCAACATCTTGTAATAGTCAGACTGACAAGCTGTGATTAGATTCCGGACTAACTTCTTTTTGTCCTCCTCACCGGGTTTTCTGTAAATTTCTCTTGGCAGTTCATAAAACTCTCCGGTTTTTAAGAAATCTTCCACCCCCTCTTGCGTAAACATGATGGACCAGGACCAGTTTCCTTCTTCTAAATGATTTTGAAACTTCCTTATGTAGTCTTCTGTCGCTTTTAGAAAAACTTCCCTTCCAGGTAATGCTTCCACCAGGTATTTATCTGCGAATTCTACCGGCATGAGGGGCATAAAACAGGGCTGCTGCTGGAATTCAAATCCCTTGCTTTTTGCAAAATCCGCTGCGCCAAAATAGGTCAGCTGATCCTCTATATTTTGAATTTTCTCCACAATCGGATGAGCTTCTCTTTTTAGGTCTTCAAAAAGAGACTTGAATTTTTCCGCCAGTTCTTTCTGGGTAAGCAAAACTCCCTTTCTTAATTCTTCTGAAAAAAGCAGGACGTAATCGCTGGTCACGATCATAGAATGAAAGAGATGAAACATACTTTCTCTGGCAGTAATATCATCATAGTAAAAATAAGGACTATACTTGCAATGATCCTGATAATACAAGGGAATAATATTTTTAAGGGCCAGCAAATTATAATCTACCTCTTTACTTTTACTCTTAGAATTATTGAGACAGAAGATATGTTCCACATAATACCCCCCCAGGGTATCACAAATTGCTTCCGTCACCACGGTATGTTCCGGCTGCAGTACCATCTTAATCTCTCCGTCAGCTTTTCCCGCCAGAGAAATAATCATATGAACTGCTTTCTTAAGTTCATTTTTATCAGAAATAAAAATGGGATCCTGTTCCTGCAAAGGGCTATACTCCGGCAAAAACATTCCCCTTGATGGATAGAAATTCTTCTGTTCCTCGAAATAATCTAAAAATTGCTCAACATTTTTCCTTTGGTAATAGACATCGCTGCCGATCATACTAATCTGATAGGCTTCCACAAATTCCTTGCGCTCACTGTTGGTCAACTTCATAAATTCTGACATTCGTTGCACCATATACTCTGACGATGGATTTCTCTTTCCGTTGATAAGCTTATACATATTGGAGCGGTCCATCTCGCAGTACTGGGCCAGGGAGAAGGTGCGAATCTCCTTGTTTTTTATGTGTGTTGCTAATAAATCAGAAAATATTGACATGTAAACTCTTCCTCATACTCTTTCCTTTGTTAACTCTTCTCTCTCATAGTTCTAGGCTTTATCCCAAAAGTAGCAAAAACTATCGTCCGTATTCCACACGGAAACTGCTGCTTCCCACTTTCAAAATATCCCCTGTATATAAATACCTTGCGGTTTGAATTATTTTCCCGTTTACGTATGTATGATTCTTGGATCCAAGATCCTGGATACACAAGTTTCCATCCCTCTCAAAAATCATACAATGCTGCTTTGATACCCTAGGATCCATAGCTAGCACCAGCTGTGGAACATTCATTTCCTGATATGCCACTCTTCCGATATAAAAGCGATTTAGGAAATGAAAGCGATGAATTTCCCCGGTCTTTAGGTCAAAAAAACAAATTTTCCACACATCGGCCCCAACTGACAAGGTATGACCGGGAATATAATTTTCCTGAAAATACGCTCCAATGTCTGAGCCCATGACCTGTTTTCGGACATCCATTCCACCCTTAATAAAAATATTCTTTCTCTGATGCTGAAATTTATCCCTATTCATTCTACGGATTCCTTTGCTCTTGTCTCAATCTCTCTGGCAAGCCTTACCGAGGCTTCCAAAGCTTCTTTTCCACTGCTTAACTTCTTAAGCGTTGCTTCCATCTGCTCTTTTTGCTGCAGCATTTTCCGCATATATAAGCGACTGCTTTCACTGTCCCAAGAACTTTGCAGCCGGGACAGGCTTTCTTCATTTTTCTCCTTCAGATTCTGAAGCTTTGAAATTAGCTCCTCCACTTTCTGAATCTGGGTCTGGACTTTATAAAAATCAAATTCTATGTGTTCTGATGGATTTTTACTCATTTTTCAACCTCACATAGGTTAACTAATCACATCTGCCGGCAACTCGCTTCCGATTTCTGTGACCTTTTGCTCATTTTCTCTATAAATACCTGCAATCTTTTGAAGGTCTGTAATATTCTCCCGGAATCTGTTTAGACTCTCTTTTACATCTTCCAGATATTCAGCATATTCTCTGCGGTGGGCCTCTCCGGCTTCCCCTTCCCAGTAGCTTGCGGACCGATTGACCGTCTCGCCGATGGAATCAAAATAATTTTCTACCTTCTGGATCTGTTTTGTGGCCTCGTCAGCTCTGGCTTCCAATACAGCAGTATCTACCTTAATCCTAATGCCATCCATTTTAAAATCCTCTTTTATTTTAAAATTTTCTTCTTTAGATTCCTATACTTCTTACCAGCTCCTCCACCTTCCTCTCACATTCTCCGTAAGAGGACTTGGCATAGTCCATATGCTGCAAAAATTCTGATAAGTTCTTACTGATCTGCTGCATATTCTCAAGGTCTATGTCCACTTGACTTTGAAAGGCAGCCCAGGCCGGTCCTTCCCAACTTTGCCCCAGCAGATGCATGTCTTCTTCCAGGGACCTGATCTCATTTTCAATTTCCATAAGCTGTCCCTGAATCAGGCTGTAATCCTGCCCCATGTGTTCAGAGGATACTTTGATATAGTCAGCCATTTACATTCCCACTTTCTTCCTAAAGGTTAATAAATGTTCATATTCCTCCAGCCCTGTAATCTTACATAGGCCAAACTCCGTCTTAGGATTTTCAATGATCTCCAGATTATAATAATCGGAGATTTTATTTTCTGTATCTGTATAAATCTGTGTAACCTCAAGGAGGCAGCTGCCCAGCTGCCTTAAGGTAAGGGACTCCTCCTCAAGTTCTGCTTCACATTCCTTCATGAGATACATCGCCTCGTCTATATAAGAAGTTGTGGTAAGACTTCCCTCTATCACTTTTATTTCTTCATAAATATTTTTTAGGATAGAAGAATGTTCCAGCAGGTCATCTCCTACCGCTCGAACATTCTTCAAATGAATGTAACTCATGATTCATCTCCTTTTGGGTTACCTTTTTGTCACCCTCCTAGACAATTACATTGTCAGACAAACCGCTGGCATCACTGGCATTGACCTCATCTGCATTCTGGTAATTCTGAGCCATTTCTTCAAGATCGTTGGTATGCTCCTGAACCATTCCGATCATTCTCTGAATGTCATCTTCCAAACCTCTAAACTTTGTAATAAAGGTATTGGCTGCCTCACCTTCCCAGCTGCCTGCCAGTCCGACCACCAGATCCATCATAGAAGTGGTTAAGTTGCTGATATTGGTTCCCTGTGTTCCAAACTCTGTTGCTGTGTTAACTAATAACTGTGGTGATACCTTAATAATTCCCTGCATAATATGTGCTCCTTTCGCATTTAAAGCTTATTCATTATTCATTATTCCTTATTTTTTATGTGTTACCTTTTATCACTCTGATATAAATTTTATTTTTTTAATAAACTCTCTCTGTTGCAATTTCCAAGTTTGCTGCCTCTGCTGCTTCGTATCTGCTAGCCATATCAGCTAATCGCATCGCATATACTTCAATGGCATTGTAGAAATTACTCATCTGAGTGATATCACTCTGAAATGCTCCGTGGAAAGCTTCTCTGGCTTCGCCCTCCCACATTCCGTTTAAGGATGCTTCTGTGTTTGTCAAATCATTTGTTCTGGCCTTGAACTCACTGTTTAAAGTTCTTAAAGCCTCCACCTTTGTTCTTAATTCTTGTACTGATACACTAAAATCTGTCATTGTTTTTTCCTCCTGTTTTTGTAAGCAAATTTCTTTGTTGAACCTATCTTAACAAACAAAAGGAAATATATTTTATTTACTGACAAACCGCACATTTTACTGACAAACCGCACATTTTATGCTTAGATTTCCTGTCTAAAGCCTTATTTTTTACACCAAGAGGATACAATCTCCGGTTCTTAAGCCATTTTCATAGGCTGTCTCTTCTAAGGCCAACTGCCTCTTTTCCTTGGCATCCCACATAAGAAGGTCAGCTACATCCCCCTCTAAGGACAGCTGCTCCTTCCTGCAAATGATCTCTCCGATCTCCCTACGCACGTCTTTCAGGGGAACATTCTCCTCCAATTGAAAGTCATAGGTCTTATCTAAGGCCGGAACCTTAATCTCCACAATGATCAAATCTACGCCTCCTAATTCTAAATAAATCCTCTTAATAGATAATTTGATTCAAGTCCTTGTCCGGATTATTTTCCGGCTTATCTTCCAAGCCATTCTCCAACTTCCATTCCTCAAACGCTTCCCTGCTAAAGGTCATGATCCTAAGCATCTCTTTTTTCTTCCAGTAGCGCTCGCAGACCACAGCCGAATCTTCCATAAGATAGCAAAAGTAAGGATCCAGAATAAAGCTTTCTCTTGACTGACTCATAATCTCTAGGATTTTTTCTAAGTCCTCTCTTAGGACAAACTCCTCATTTTCTACCCGAATAAACTGATTTTTCACCATGCCATGAAGGGTATCTACCACTTCCTGGTCTGTATATTTATGCTCCGGCATGTAAATGCCCTGAATCTCTCTGACGCCTCTTACATATAGCAAAATCCGGATTTCCTGAAAGGAAACCAAAATATCATGATCTGTCATCTTCTATAAATCCTTTCCCTTATTCCCAAAAACAAGCTAGGCCCGCGATTTCATAAATTCCTTCAAACTGGGCTTGTAGGTCCTGGATAAAGGTATCTCAAAGTCGCTTTTTAAAAGAATCCGGTTCTGAGACAAGTAGACATCGGATATCTTCTCCTTGTTGATTAAGAAACTTCTATGACAGCGTATAAAGGTCTCCGAAAGCTGCTGCTCCAACTGGTCTAGGGTATCATAAAATCCATATTCCTCCGCCCCGGTATTTACAAAGACCCGCTTGTCTCTGGATTCAAAAAAGAAGATGCTCTTATAGTCTATAAGCTTGCGCTCTCCCTTATTCTCCACCACAAAAACCTTCTTCTCGTCGGAGTCGTAGAAGCGCTCTACATAGGTGGAAATTGCTTCCTCCAAAACTTCCTCGATCTGCTGCTTGGTCAGGGGTTTTAGCATCAAGGACTCTGCTCCGATAGAGGGTTTCATGTAGATGACCGGGGATATTTTGGGGCTGGCAATTAGGATAATATAGGAGCTGGGGGAAATTCTTCGAAGCTCTTTTGTAAGCTCCAAGGCCCCCTTCATGGTAATATCCACGCAGATCAAATCGTACCTAAGACCCTCTGTCACCACAGCTTCCAGGTCTTCTAAATTCTCGCACTGGCGCATCTTCCAGGACTCCTCCGTCCATTTTCCTGCCAGGTCCTTACTGTACTTTACGATATATCCTCGCTCATCTTTTTCTTTGTCAGAGATCAACATTACTATCATATCTAAACTCTCGTCTCTTAATTATTTTGCAAGGGGAACTATAACCTTGACTGCCCGGTCCTCCTCTTCCTCATCCGGCACATAGCCCAGGCCACGTTTTTCTGCCTTGGCCTGGTCCATATAGGAAATATTCTGGAATTTGAAAACCCTCTGCCCTGCCAGATTTCCACCAAGATGGATGCCTTTTCGGTAGGAAGTAAATAAGGAATATCCCCGGTAAGTCCCAAGAAGTCCCTGGTCTTCCACCTTGAGGGAAGCTATAAAGTAAATATTGTGAAGGCTTCCCTTTTCTAAAATATTTTCTAGGAAACCGGACATATTTCCAACGCCCTCTCCCGGCTTGTAGACCATAGTAAAAAAGTCCGCTAGGTCTCCCAGGAAAATAAAGATTGGCTTATCCTTACTCATTTCCTTAAAGATTTCATCCTCCGTAAGTCCCTCATCCATAAGCTTGTGCTTCTTCTTATTTCTGCGGACAAACTCCGGAATCAGCCGGTCAAAATAAGCAAAGAGGTCTTTGGAATCTGTCACATAGCTAAGCTTGCTATTTTCCAGCTGGAGTGTTTTGTTTTCCAACTCAGTTCCTGTCTCAGTTTCAAGCACAGATTTTAGTTCTGAGCTATCCTTCTCCACCAGACAAATTTCGGCCTTCTTTTGAAGGGCAGCACTGAGTAATAATTTTAAGACGTTGGTCTTTCCCGTTCTTGACTTTCCACTTACAGTATAACAGTAAGTGCTGTCTAAATGTACTCCATAAATAGAAGCATCTTGAATTCCATAGCCAAAAGGAAGGACTTTTTTGGAAGCCACTGCCTCCCGGTAATCCGGATTCTCTTTTAAGAGGGTCAGGGTCGGATTTTCCGGAATCTCCGGAATCTTTCTTGCCACCACTCCCGTCCAGGCTTCTGCCATGTCTTTGCAGTACTGATCAATGATCTGTCCCCTGTTAAAGTCATCCTGGGCCTTAAGGGAAAGGGCTGTTTGAAACTCTAAGATTCTTCCATCCACCAGGGCAAGTCCTCTTCCCTTGACGCCCACTTCCGGCAAGAGCGGAATCTTGGTGGTGCGAAGAACTTCCATGTATTTAAATTTGTCTGACTGCTCCAGGGAAACTACCGTGCGAAGGTTGTCCCCCAATCTGGATGGAATTTCCGCCATGGAAAAACCTGCTGCTGTAATCACCAGGTAAATACCATATCCCACACCCTCACGGGCCAGCCGCATAATGACATCGTCGTATTTATTTTTTGTCTTCTCTCTAAAAGAAGCATAATTGTCAAGAGCTAGCAGAATAGGCGGAAGGGTCACCCCGTGAACCTGGACATACTGACTGTAATTTCCTCCGGCGAAAAGTTTCTTTCTCTCGTCCATAAGACTTACCAGCATATGGATCAGGCGATCCAGTTTTTCTTCTTGGTTGTCATAGACCAGGCCACCAACGTGAGGGGCATGCTCAAAGGCTGAAAGAAGCTGGGAGCTATAGTCCACCAGATACATCTGGAGAATCTCCGGTGAATATTTGCTGATCAAAGAGTAGATCAGGGTCTGTAAAAATGTACTCTTTCCGCTGACAACAGATCCTACCACTGCCAGGTGGCCCCCTTCTGATAAATTAATTTCCAGAGGCTTCTGCGCCTGTCCCTCCGGGTCATCATAGAGACCCACAAAACTTGTAAGGCTCCATTTCTTTGGCATCTCCTTCCACCGGCCTGCAGCATAGACTCCGGCAGAATATCCCTCTAACTGGTCCAGATAAATTTCTGTGCTAAGAACCGGAAGCCAAAGTCTTGGAGATTTCTGGTATCCCGCTTCTTTTGTCACTTCCTGTAAATGCTCGATCACTGCCTGAAGCTCTGTCTTTTCCTTGCCATTTTCTGAAGAAAGCTTCCGCTTGCTACCTGTAAGTTCCTCCTTGCCGGTGCGGGTCAGAAGGGCCGCATAATTTTCTTTTCCACAGGACTCCTCGTCATAGATGGCACCGCTGTAACCGGACTGGAAGAGCTCGTAGATTTCATCATTTCCCACCTGCAGATAGCCCCGGCCGGCCTGGGTAATAAAGGCAGCGTCCGGCTTATGGAGCATATCATTACTGTCCTGTCTGTCCTGGACCCTAAGGCAGAGGCGGAATCTGGAGTTACTCCAAATATTATCATCTACGGTACCGCTTGGCTTCTGGGTCGCAAGAATCAAATGCACACCAAGGCTTCGTCCTACCTGGGCCACACTGATAAGCTCCCGCATAAACTCCGGCTCCTCCCGCTTTAGTTCCGCAAACTCATCGATAATGATAAAGAGATGGGGAATCGGAATGGGAGCCCCGTGATTTTTATACATCTTGGTATAAAGGTTAATATTATTTACACCGTACTCAGAGAAAATCCGCTGTCTTCTCTGGTTCTCACTCTTAATGGAGATCATAGCCCGGCGTACCTGGTTTCCTGACAGGTTGGAAATCTGTCCGCTCAGATGGGGAAGGTCGGAAAATAAATTGGCCATTCCGCCCCCCTTAAAGTCGATGATAAAGAAGCTGACATCCTCCGGGGAAAATTCTACTGCCAAGGACAAGATATAGGTCTGCAGAGTCTCACTTTTACCGGAACCTGTCGTACCTGCCACAAGCCCGTGAGGTCCGTGGAATTTCTCATGAATATCTAGGTAACAATTAGTATTTCCGGCCTTCTTACCGATCAGGGCCCGCATGGTATGGTAGTTTCTATTGAGTCTCCACCGCTCCTGAACTTTAAGTTCTCTCGGGGAGGACACTTCATACATAGCAAGGAAATCTAAGCTTGCCGGGATCTCACTGCTGCTTTCCACCTCATTGACCCGGATTTCAGATAAAAGCTTTCCAAAGTTATCAAGGTCCTTGGGATCCACATAATCCGGCTGGAAACGCTCCTTCTTCTTGCTGGTATTCATAAGATTATAAAAGCCCGTAAAATATGGATCGTTTTCAATGACTTCCTCACAGCTATTGGGAAGCTGCTCTAAGGATTCCACCATCAAAAAAGTCGTGATTCCGTATTCTTCCCTGGCCTCGTAAATATATTTTCCTAAAATTTCTCCCTCTAAAAGGGCAGGGTCCGATACAAATAAAACATAGTAGGGCTTCGGAAGATTTTTCTTCTTCTGATTTTGAATTTCTTTTGAGTTCTGACTTCTTCCCCGAATAACGTTAGATAGCTCAAAGAAAATATCATTTCTCTCGAGTTTTGTCGAAGCCATATATCGGGTTCCCTTATCCTCCGACCAGACATGAGGAAACCACCGCATACACTCCCAGTCTCTTGCCGCGCTAGTCTCCTTATCATCATAGATAAATACCAGCTTCACGTCAGTATAACTGTGGGAGGCAGTAATCCCCGCCACAAGGCTGTGCATAATCTGGATGGCTCCGATTTTCTTATCCCCGCCTACCAGACCTATGAGCCGCTTCTCGGTAAGCGAAATTCCAACAGGGACATTCTTTAGGGTCTGGAATTCTTCCTTGATCATGCGGGGCTTTGAAGCCAGGCTGTCATTAATCAAGGTAAATTTTTCTTTCGGAATCTCAATATCCACCTGGAAGGGAAGGTCTCCCATACCCAGTCTCTCGTAGAGAAAATCTTCATGGGTAAAGTTACGATTCCACAAAAGCGGATTCGTCTGATCATATCTTACACATTGGGCGGCGGAAGGATACATTTGATTTAAGGCCGCAACATTTTCCCCATACTGCTTTCTTAGAGTCTCTGCAAGGTCCATAAGGTAATTGCTGTAGGCATTAAAGCGCTGCTCCTCCTCCTGGGTGCTCTCTTTCTTTGCATAGTTTAAATTCATAACCGCCCAGATGCCACCAACCAAGGCAGAAGCCACTGCCGTAATCAGTCCGGTATACATAAAGGCACCGGAAGTATATCCGGACAATCTGGAACCGAAAATTGCAAAACCACAGCCGAGCATCATGGGGATCGCCATGGTAAATGCCGGCCCGATGGTTAAAAACACCGGTTTCTCCTTCATAAGCTTGGGTGCTGGAGGGGCCTCAATCTCCACCGGGTCCTTATAAATGGCCGGAAGATTTCTCGGAGACCTGTGGAAATAGTTGGTCTCCTTCTTCCTAATCTCACTGGCATCTCTGACAGCCATCTTAGGCATCCTGACCGGCTTTAGAATATCTTCTTTTACAAGCAGGTCTCCATAAAAGGTCCCCACTGCCATCATTCTTCCAAGAAAGAGAATATGAAGTCCGAAAATCTCAATATGGTCTCCGAACTGGAGCCTTCTTTTATCCTGGATGCGACGATTTCCACAAAAAGTTCCGTTTCTGCTGTAGTCTTCCACATACCAACCATCTCTTTGGTGGATAAATCCCGCATGGTTTGTGGAAAGCAGATCCATATAGTTGTACTGGATAATATTTCCCTCAGATTTACCAACCGAAATTTCTTTCATCTGGCTGAGATCATATTTTTTCCAAACAGGGAAGAAGAAGTCTTCATCAATCACAACGATCTGAAATCTTTCTCCCCTCTTGCTTTTAATATTTAAAATATCCTGCCCCTTAAGAAGACGGCTTCCTTCCTTGTCCTCCCCCAGCCGAACACTGTAATCCGGCGTAGAAATTAATTTCCAACCCTTTTGGGAATTTTGAAGCTGCAGTCTTAGATCTTTTTCGAAGGAAAAAATCTGCCTTTCCAGGGTCAATTCATAATCTGCGTTGTGAATATTCGGAAGCAGAAATTCTTTACAAATCTGCTTGTTGTAAACCATTAATATCATAAATTTCTGCCTCCCTTAAATGTTTGACATATCAAATGTAAATATAGTGACTTTAATTTTTAAATTTCCTACAAGGATCCGGTCTCCGGAATAGAGATACTCACTTCCATTTACCCTGTGTTTCCAGAGCCCATGTCTTACAAAGGTTCCGTTAATTGATCCATAATCCTGGATGGCCAGGCCACCATCCGCCAAATAAAGCTTGCAGTGGCTGGATGAAATAATATTCTGGCGGATACAGATCTCATTCTTATTGGGGTCCCTTCCGATCCGGATTCCATAGGCAGGATCAAAGACAAAACCATAGGCCTCCTGATCTTTCCACTCCAGGTAGACCATGATCCGCCGGCCCCCCATTTCCCTTAAAGGCTTATTTTTTAAAGCCTCATTCAGACAATGCTCCTTGATCATCTTGTAGGCTGCATCATAATATTTATATTTTTTAGCTTCATCGGCAGACTTAAGCACATAAAGAATCACACCGCCAATGATAAGTAGAGCACACAGGCCCACAAAGATGAACATTTTATAAATCCTCCTTATTTATTGGCATTTCTCCAACTTGCATTTCCTGCAGTATTTAAAACGGTAAGTTCTCCATGATTAATCTCGCATACGTCCCAGAGATCCTCAACCCCTGATGAGCTATCCAGAGTGATGGTAGTTACCGGTTTTCCGGGAAGATATACCTTTACGGTAGCTCCATTGGCTGCCATGGTTCCGGTTCTTCTGAAATCTGCAACCCTAAACTCATAAGATCCGGATAAATCATAGATTGTGGTGGTCTCCGGGCCATACCCTGAAGTATCATCAAGATCCAGCTCTGCAAAAACGGTATCTCCGGATTTGGCTACTTTATGGGAGTACCTTACATCGACGGTTTCTCCGCTTCCTGAAGTTCCCCATAAATAAGAATCCAAATCCACAGGTTCTGCTCCCCACTCCAGGACGATTCTTGCAGTTCCTTCTGCTAACTCCGGTGAAATGGTAAACTGCTCACCGCTGTAGTTTCTTCCTTCTTGTATCTCAAATTCAAAAGTCTCTTCCTCAAAGCCGTCTGCTGTAATCTTAATCTCATAGTTTGCCGGCTCCAGTTCAGCACTGAAGGCTCCGCTGCTGTTAGTAGTAGCTGTCTTTTCTGTTGCATCCCCGTCTTGCGGACTAAAGGTCAGAGTCGCATTTGCAACACCGTCTCCTGTCACTGCATTGGTGACAACTCCGGCCAGGGTGCTTCCCTTTTCTTCTTCATTTGCATTCTTGAGGGTCAACTCATTCCAAGCGGTCTCGGAAGTGATCTTGCCATCCTTATCCGTTTCCACCTTCATAATGTAATCCCCGGCATCAAATTTCACTAGGTATCTGTCGCCTTCCTTTACAGGTTCCAATTTCTTACCGATCAGAAGCTCTAACTTGTCAAGACTTACATAGCCCTCCCAGTTTCTGAAAAGCAATAAGAGGTTCTTAAGCTGAATCTTCTCAGGCATTCCTGATTTATAAGGCAGCTTCTTGGAAGTATCCAAAATCTTTTTATTGTCTGAAGTATTTTTATAATAGCAAACTGCATTAAGGCCCTTATGAACCACTTCCAGGTAACCGTCGCTGTCCATCGTTGCACTTTGCACAGCACCAAATTCGTCCTTAAAATCTTCAAAAGTATAAGATATAATTTTCTGTTCAAAGGATGTATTAAAAGCTATCTGGTCCGAATCCTTTGCTACCAGATCCTTGGTCTCTTCACTGTTACTATTTAGACGGTTCAAGGTATCTCTTAACATAGAAGAATCAATTCTTGCCAAACCTTTATTTACAATACTAATTGCATTGGTGGTATCTCCCATCTCAATGTAAATGCCTGCAAGTCCTACATATGCATCCTCACTGTCCGGATCGATCTCCAAGGCTTCCTTGTAAGCTACAATGGCATCCTCATAATTTTTTGCCTTCACATATTCCTCTGCCTGAGAAATGGAGGCTGTATACTGGGACTCTACCATATGACTGTTGATCAATATAAAGGCAATAATGCCAATCACAATAACCAAAAGCGAGCTCAATACAATCAGTAAAATCCTGCTCTTCTTATCATTCATAACCTTTCCTCCTGCTTACTGGTAAATATGATATTGCTCTTTCATCTGCTTCTTTTTTCTCATGATATAAATCTGCAAGCCGGCAAATCCCAGGCTTCCCAAAATCGCTATCAAGACTCCTATAACTATATAAGTCATTCCGCTCATCTTTTGCTTCTCCCTATTTTTCCAAGGCTTTCATTGCTTCTATCAGTTCCTCCATATCCTCATTGGTCTCCCCGGAGGCATCATAATTATGCTTGGCTGCATTATATTGAAAATTAAGATCCGACTGAATCTTGTTATAGCTATTATTCTTCTTAGCCATGCTAAGGTAGTTGTAACACTGCCACATAGGGATCTCATATTCATCCCCATACTCATTTTCCAGAGCCTTTAAGATCTCATTGCTGCCCTCATAATCTCCAAGCCCCCTCTTTACCGTAGCCAGGTTCAGGCGATCCTGATAACTTGGATTTTCCAGCTGGTTGAGCTTGCTATAACAATCCAGTGCTTTATTTAAAAAATACTCCGCCTTATTTTCACTGTCAGAAGCTGCCTTCACCGCAAGCTGGCCGGTCTTTCTAAGAACTCCCTTGGAAGAATCATACAAAAGCACATCCTCCATAGCATCCATGGCTTCCTCATAATTTTCCTGAGATTCGTAGATCTCTGCCGCAAGCTCCCCGGCCCTTCTTTTTGTATCCTTATTTTCCTCTGTAGTAGGAAGGGAATCTACAAAGTCCAAAGATTCCAAGGCCTCTTCATCCTGATCCTGGGCATAGGAAGTCTCCGCCATGATCAAGTGATTCTCCCCCTGAGATAAGACTTGTTCTCCTCCTGAATCCATAAGTATTTTAGCCCTATTGATATCCCCTTCTCGAATTAAACATATAATAAAATCACTGAAATATTCCTCCGAAGAATTCTTGAGTCTAGAAGCATCCTTATAATAAATTTCCGCCTGGTCAAATTTTTCCTGTCGGAAGTAGCTGTCTCCCACAACATGGAGAATTTCTGCTTTTTTATCCACATTTTTCTTAAGATATCCACGAAAAGCAAAGGAATTCACCATGTTTGTCCCCTGCTTTACAATCTGGACCTCATCCTCATTTTCTACGCTTACATAAAGCTCCTCATAGGCAGCCTGCCACTTTTCCACTGTCCGCTGCCAATTTCCATAGTAAATGCAGGAGCCTCCTAAAATAAGAATCACAAGCCAAAGGAAAATGCTTCCGATCTGCCATCTCTCATAGCGCCGGTAGACCGGATCCATCTTTTCCGTATTTTCCACAGCCTGAAGCATCTTCTTAGCAGAAGGAAACCTCTTTGCCGGATCCTTTTTCATAGCCTTAGAAATCACAGACTTTAGGCCATCACTGTAGGGAATCTCATAATTTAAAATATCCGGCACCTCGCCTGTATTTGGATCTATCATAGGCATCCTTCCTGTCATGAGATGATAGAAGGTAGCTCCCAGACTATAGAGATCCATCCTGCCATCCAGCCGGTACTTGGGAGCGTGACCGCTTAAAACCTCCATGGCATTTTGATACTGCTCCGGAGCCGCATACCACTGGCTGATACCCTGGACATCCTTGGAATTTTCCCCGTCGATAGAAATATTAAAATCAATCAGGTAGATTCGAAATTTTTCATCTACCATAAGGTTGGCCGGCTTAATGTCACTGTGAAGAATGGGCGGATTCTGACTGTGAAGATAATCAAGGACCTGGCAAAGATCTCTAAGCCAGCCCTTAAGAAGGTCCTCCGGGAAGGAATATCCCCGGTCCAGATACTGCTTAAGATCCATGCCCTCGATATATTCCATGACCGTATAAACGCTGGAATCAATGACCAGAAAATCATAGACCTGGGGCAGATTGCTATGATGCAAATTTTTTAAGATATCCACCTCTGCCCTGGCATTTACCTGACCCACAAAATGATCCTTAATCTTTTTTACCACCACCTTCTTCCGCAAATGAAGATGCATAGCCAAATATATAATTCCTGTGCCTCCACTACCGATCTCCCTCAAAATCTGGTAGTTTCCGGCCAGAATATCGCCACTTTGAATCATCCGCTCTCCTTCCCGTAAAATAAAGAAGAGCCACCTGATCTCTCAGGCAGCTCATCCTACACTACTTATTGTCCAGATGCTGTATTTCTTCTACGTTTTGCCAATAATAAAATAATCAAAGCAATTCCCACAAGAACTACCAGGGTAATAATTACCGCTGTGGTATTTCTATAGAATTGTACAATTACATTTGATGTAACCAGAACCTTACAAAGTTCCGTTTCCGCTTTATTTCCGGCTGCATCTGTTACAGATACTTGAATATTCTGCCAGTTATCTGAACTTCCAAGAGTATATGTAACCTTACCGTTTTCTTTCATAAGCTCTTTTGATTTGTAGCTCTTTGTTGCCTTGTCCATATCATCTACATAGATATCCATGTCTCCCATAGCAACATTATCTGAAACGCTAATATCCACATCTCTTGAATTCGATCTGTACTGTTTTCCATTCTCAACACCGTTTACTACAACACTTGGTGCGGTCTTATCAATAACGAACTCAATATTTGCATTCTTGATCTTGTTATTTACCTTGTTAGTTGCCTTATCTGTTGAGTCGATGGTGATATTGTACTGACCTTCTTTTTCGAAGTTCTCTTTGTTGATGGTGTATGTATACTGCTTCCATGATGCCTCATTTCCGCTAGCCTTCACCTTGTAATCCGTTCCCTTCTTAAGGTCTGAAAGTTCTCCGTCATGTCCTGCGGAAATACCGTTAAGCTCAATCTCGTCTACATTGATCTCTACAACTGTCAGATCTTCTTCTTCATTGTGATAGTAATCATTCAAAAACTCCTTGGTGTCATCTCCGAAGTAATAGGTAGAACCAAATCTGTTTACAGAGAAGATCACTTCTTTTTCTGTGGAGTTTCCTGCCATATCGGTTACTTTTGCATGCATGGTGTAGATATCATCCACATCCTCTGTATGCGCAAAGTCTGCCATTTTAATGCTCTGTCCATTGGCAATGGAAGTACGACTTCCGTCGATGGCTTTCTTGTCATGCTCACATCCTGTAATGGTTAACTCAACTCCGTTAGAGTTGTAGTTTACATCGCTATACTTCACACCCGGAGCTACTGTTCCGTTATTGGCTGATTTATTTTCGATATCGAAAATCTCAACCTCCGGTTTTGTCTGGTCGATGGTAAATGAATCTACGGTTGCTGCGGTTGCTGCATTTCCTGCAAGGTCTGTGTAGTTAACTGTAAATGCGTAATCTCCGTCGCTTCCAAAGTAAACTGTTGCGGTGTTGGTATCTCCTGTGCTGGTCCATCCATTGACTCCCGGAGCTGTAATTCCTGATGCCTGGAGGGATGCATTAATTGCTGTCTGTACCTCTGAACCATTGAAGTTGTGCTCTACAACTGTGATGGTTGCGGTACGTGGTGCGTTGTAATATTTTCCATTGGATGCATTGTTGTTGTCAAAGGCTACGCTGATGGTTGGTACGGTCTTATCGATGGTAAACTCATCAACGGTAACTGTATTGGACTGATTTCCCGGAAGGTCTACACAGCTAAAGCTCATGGTGTAGTCTCCGTCCTCTGTAAATGCTACGGTACAAGTATTTACATTCTCATCCGATGTTCCTGAAGAATCCACTGTCCATCCGCTGACAACTGCTGATGTTCCGTGGGTATTTGTAATATTAAGGGAAACCTCATCAGGATTAAAGTTTCTCTCTTTTACAGTGATGGTTGCTGTTCTTGTTGCATTGTAATACTTGCCATTTAATGGGTTGTTATTATCAAAGGTAATAGTTGCAACCGGTGCTGTCGTATCGATCTTTAATTCTACAATTTCACTGTCATACTGATTTCCTGAGAAATCAAGGGCATGGGCCTGAACCTTAACATCATTGCTGTTAAACTGGCTGGCCGGAATTACGATATCTCCATTCCAAGTCTGGTTGCCCTTTACCTTGTTTCCACTGTTATCAACAAGAACTTCTTCCTTGTCGCTAACCATGTTTCCGGTAGAGTGAACCTCATACCAAACCTTCTCAAGTCCTGAGTAGGTAGCTCCTGCCTCCGGATCTGTAACGTCAATGTTTAAGGTAACATCTCCGCCGAAGACTCCATTTCTTGAAGTGCTCTTGTTAGTAATATTAATTACCGGCTTTGTATCGTCTGCGATTGCTCCGTCTGATGATACATAGGTTACATTGTCTGCCTTGTCTGTAATCTTTTCATAGATCACGAACTGTTCATTAGGACTTACAGAGAATACTTCGGAATAATCTTTCCAATCCTTGTAAGCTTCAAGCTCCTCTAAGGTCTTCTCGGAATAAGCCTTGTAATACTCTGTCTTCTTGACACCGGCTGTGATATCTTCGCTGGTCATGCTGACATTGTATTTTGTATTCTTGAAGATACCAAAGGTAATCTTCTCAAGGAAGCTTGCCCAACTTCTCTCGTCGATAGTTACGGAACCGGTAGGTGCTGTATCATCAACCGTAAAGTAGGTTGGATCATATACAGTCACGTTACCTGCAAGGTCTGTGTAGGTAAATCCGAAAATGTAATTTGCATCCTCCTCGAATGTAATCGGAGAAGAAGTTCTTACATATCCGTTGGAAGACCAGTCAGCCTTCTCTGCTGCATTCTTATATTGGTCTTCCAATGAATTTACAGTTCCATTAAGTTCTACACTTCTGGTCTCTGCAAAATTCATCTGTTCCATCTCATCGCTGTTTACAAATGTCTTCTCTGCTGTATAGAAGTTTACCTCATCAATGGTAATCTTTGCTGTAACATTTTCCTGGGTATAAGTTCTGCTCTCCTCAGAGTATCCGGGTTCAATCGGGCTATACTCTACGGAAATTACAGGAGCTGTCTGATCCACTACGAAATGCTGTTTTGTAGCACTGTCTTTCTCCTGGTTTTGAAGACCACCAAGATCTTTAACATGAGGAGTGATGGTATAGTCTGCATCCTTACTTAATGTCAAAGTAATGGTATTTACTCTCTCATTGGTATAGGTTTTTGATCCTTGTACGTAAGTCTTTGCTGTGCGGTCTTCCTGACTATCAGAAATTTCATAGTTGCTGATAATTCCGGTAGATTTTAAATCTTCCAAGGAAATTCCACTATAGGTTCCATTTCCTTTTTCTCCGTCTTTCTTGGCAACATCGAAAGTTAAATGATCTTTATCTGATAAGAAGTTCTTCTCCGTAACCTGAATGGTCATGGTCACATCCTTGTTATAGTAGTAAGTATTCTTAGCACTTGCTTCACTGGAAATAGAAGTTTCAACTACCGGAGCGGTCTTATCGATCATCAGGTTCTGTGACAGTTTCTGCGTATTACCGGCCTGGTCTGTAGCCGTTACGGTAATAGTAATATTATTACTCTCCTGAGTGATGGTATCTTTATATGTGTCCTTTAATTCTTTAAGCTCTTCTTTTGTATAAAGGACGCTGTCACTTGCAATTGACTTGCTATATTCTTCATTATATTCTTTTTCATTTCCTTCTGTATCAACGTAAGATACCTTAACAGTGTAATTCTTGATACCGGAAATAACAGTTTCGTCAGTAACAGTTTCTTCGTTAAAATCATTGACTGTTACTTTATAATCTACATCCCCTGTATAAGGAACTTCTGTATTGATTTTGTTGTTGTCAGCTAAAGTAATCTTAAGGGATGGCTTTTCAACCTCCACCATAATTCCATTGGATGCATATATGGTAGCATTTCCTACCTGGTCTTCTGCATAAACCAAGGCTACATAGGTGCCTTCTTTGGCATCGATCGGAATATTAAAGCTCTCACCTTCCTTAAAGTTATCTACTTCAGTGAAATCTAATTTACCTTTTTCATAATTTTCCTTAATGTCTTCTGCGGTTATGTCTTTTGCTTCGTCAGAGTCAGTGGTAATCACTGTATAACTGCATTTATTGATTCCGCTGGCATCTGAATCAGGCCTGTCATTTACTGTAGCTTTTAAATCTACTTTGTTGTCTGAATCATTACCATAGATTCCAAAGGTAATTGCACTTAGGAATTTACTAACGCTGTTTTCTACTTTGTTATTGGCAGAGTCTTTGTTAGCAGATGTTCCCTTTGTACTCTCAAAGTTAACTACCGGATCATCCTTATCTACATAGTAAGTAATCTGAACCGGTTTGGAACAAACCTCTCCGCCATTTGTTAAGTAAACATATACGGTCTTCTTTTGGCTTTTTTCATAGCTTACGGTATAAGGATTTTTTCCATTTGTAGCCTGATTATCATCAGTAAACATGACTGCGTCAAAGAATTTATTATTATCCGTATTTTTTGCAGTTGCTTCTAAATCGCCGCCACCTAACCAGAAGGTCTTTGTCTTGTCATCATTTACCAGATAAATCTTATTTGGTTCTGATGAGGTAAAATCAATATTCTCATAAAGGTAATTAACATCAATTGTCATGTTTGTGACTGTTAATTTTCCTAAATTTGCAGCTTCATCTGATTTTAAGTCGTAGTTATTATAATTCTCACCTAGTTTGTCTAAAGCAGGCATTACTACAGCTTGATTGCAGTCGGATTCATAGTAGTAATCATTGGCAACTGTAATGCCGATACCAGCAAGTAATCCACTTTTTTCTCCCTCAAGGAATCCTGTATAATCTCCTGTGCTTACATCCTTTGCCTTGCCTGTCTGTTCTTCTACCAACTCTTTTGTGGTTTTAGCAGAAGTATTTGTTACTTCTATGCTTTCTGTTCCAATGGTGACCGGACGCTGGCTAATCATTAAGGAAGCAGTAGCTGTCGGTTTTACTCCTTCTTCAGCAATATCATTTAAAGCCGGTTGACTTGTCGCACCAGGTATTGACATAGTTGCAGAAGTAATTTTAACCGCCTGCTTTTCATAAGCTGAAACAGTTCCATTATTAATATTTACATTCTTAACATCTACAGTACCCTTGAAGGTAAATTTAACATCACCCCCTGTTGTAGTTCCTGTCCAAACGTTAAATATGTTCTTAAATTCACTAAGAGGAACCTTATAAGTTCCGCTTGCGTTGGTGGTTCCATCGTAAACTTTATCATCAAGGACAAGTTGTGCTTCTTTTATATCTTTTAATTCAGATAAATCAACACGATCCTGTACATAGATGTAATACCAAGAAGTTTTTTCAAGATCTGTTTCTAGATAGTTACCTTCTGCACCTAACTTTACTTTTACTCTGTAAAATCCGCTTTCTGTAGAAGTAAATTTATCGTTTTCTACTTTTACCTTTTTATCTTCTTTCCAAGCGCCCTTTTCATTCTGTTTTTCTATTACATAGGTTTTCTCACCGACCATTGAAACGCTAGAATATTTAATCTCTTTACTATATTTTCCATCCTTATCCAAGGTTCCAACACTTGGATTTGTATCTGATGTATTTTCATCAAAAGTGATTGTCCGGCTTTGTTTATATGGGCCAGCTTCTTTCTCTGATGCCTCACACTCCTTATAATTGTCGTCTCCTGAATATTTAGCGCTGAATGTATAATTTCCTTTTAATACAGTATCATCATTGTAGGTCCAAGTTGCTTTTCCATCTTCCACATCAACTGTATTTTTCTCTTGGTTATTTACATAGAAAGTAACAGTTCCGCCAGCGTTACTTGGAAGGCCAGAGGCTGTGACAACTACGGATGTTATGTCATTTCCTGAAGATTCTTTTACGGAATCTATAGTCATAGAAGTGCTCTGCTTATATGAACAATTTAGTAGTTCAGAAGTTGATTCATTATAATAGTCATTTGCTAAATATTTAGCCTGGAAGCTATAATTTCCTTTTAATACATCTTCTTTGTAAGTGTATTGTGCTGTTCCATCGTCTGTTACTTCCACTGTTGCCTTCTCAGTGCCATTTACATAGAATCCAACAGATCCTTTAATATTTCTTGGGAGATTAATTGCTGTCAAGGTTACTTCCTTCACATCATTTCCAGAATCTTCATTAATTGAAAGCTTTACCTGGGAATCATTTTTTTCCACTGTAATTTTTTTCTCAGCTTTAGCTATTTGACATTCTGTATCATTTATTGTTCCTGATATTATTACAGTTATAGTTGCTGTTCCTGCTTTCAACCCCTTCAAGGTTGCTGTTCCATTTTCTCCAGATGTTATTTCTATAACAGATGAATCATTAGACTCCCATTTAATTGTACCGCCATCCGTTCCGTAACCACCCATATACTTTGTTGTTGCACTAATTGTACTATTTACTTTTAAACTTTCATCACAATCTAAAGTCAGTGTAGATTGTGATGGTGGTGTATTTCCAGAAGTATCACTTTCTCCCGTACCGCTTCCCTCAGTCGTTCCACTACCAGTACCTTCTCCGGTACTTTCACCACTATTATTTTCTCCCGCCGCATCCGCATACGTGGCCACTGTCACATACGGGAGTACATCTGTCAGGGGCATTACCAGTGCCAGGGACACGGCACAGATCTTCCCCCATTGTCTTAGTTTCTTATTTTTCATGTTCTCATCCTTTCCCTTAGATTTCCACATTCTATAGAACTTCATCTGTATGTATCAACATCACATCTTTTTCAATGTGAAATCTTCCTGGTTTTTCTGTTTTTTCTTCTTTCTCTTCACCGGCCGCCCCAGCTTCTAACTGGGTAGTTTCCTCTGTTTGTGAAAGCTCCCTTGTTTCATTACTTATTTCTTTCGTTTCTTTTATCTCACTACTTAGCAAAGTAGTTTGGGAATCATCACTTAAGAGGGTGGTCTGGGAATCGTCATTTAAAAGAGTGGTTGCTGACTCGTCATTTAACAAAGTGGTATTTTCCATACCTGCATCTGCATCTGCTTCCACTGCCGGATGATTCTCTACAGGAGAAGTCTTATTTCCTCCATCCTGGTAGGTAACGTTATGCTTGATCTCCTGCAAGGGCTCTGACTTGGACTGTGGCATGATGTCATATTCTGACGTATCATAATTTTTTGGGGCCACATCTTCTCTCAGCTTTCCGGTTCTCTCGTTGATTTCTTCCATCTCCTGGATCTTACGTCTTGCACCGCGGCCGGTTCTCATATCATAAATTTCCCGGATATTTAATTTAAAAAATAGGAAAATAGATATTATCAAAAATAGGATGGTTAATACCAGGAAGATAATAAATGCGGTATGGTAGATGTTGATCATTTGCTCTAACTTCTGCATCTTTTAATCCTCCTGACTCTTGCTCGCTTTTGACTGGCTGGAATAGGCCACATCCACTTGTTCTTTTGCCCACTGGATATTTTCAAGCAAGTTTTCTTTTCTATTTTTTATATTTTCCTGGTAGCTTTTATCTCCTCCGGATCCTGTGATGTCGCTCTTGATATGAGATTCCATATCCTCCAGCTCATTTACAAGCTCTGCCTTGGATACTCCCGCATCCTTGAAGTTGATCGTATACTGTCCGATCTGATAAGCCATATCCTGATACATGGCGATGGCAATGGTCTCATTGTCCAGCTTTACAAGATTTCCACTTACCAAATCCTTCATATCCTTCCAGTAATCACTGTAGGAAACCATACTGTCTCCGGTTTCGTCACGAACATTTAACTGGGCATAGTAATTTGCAATTTTTGCAAATCGCTTGGACCTTTCCACCTTATTGCTTGCCAGGGAAGTACTCTCCGACGCAATCTCGAACCATTCCTTGGACAACTGCTTATTTCCTGTTCCGTCGTAATGGTAGTAGTAGGCAATTCCAAGCTCGTAGGCAAATTCTTCATAGCCCTCTTTGTTGGATGAAAATCTGCTCTCGTTGGTGGTATTTCCTTCTCCCTTGTAGCCTAGTATCTCGGTAATCTGATTGGCTTCCTCCTGGGAGAGGCACTCACCTCCTTCTCCGGTCTCGTCTGTTGCCAACATTTTATCTAAGAGTCCCAGATATCCTGTCTCATCCTTGGGATTTAAATTGATGGCATTCCTATAATTTTCTATAAATTCTTCTTCCGTCTCTGTTCGCTCTGCTGACTTGATATACTCACTGTAGCTATTCTTGATGGTAGAATTTTCTAAGACTTTACATCCGATACATGCCACCAAGGAAACTGCTGTCAATGCTGATGTTGCTACAAAAGCCTTCCACTTGGTATTTTGTTTTTTCCTGTACTCATCATCCAGCTCTGTATAATGGTCTAAGGCATACATTAGCTCCGCACAGGTTTGGTATCTGTCATTTGGATTTGCAGCTGTACATTTTAGGATGATTCTCTCAAGTCCGGATGATAGATTTGGATTCCACTGCCTGATGGGCCGCATTTCGTATGGCGGCTGGGAGGGATTGTGTCCCGTAAGCAAGTGGTACAAGGTAGCTCCCAGACAGTAGATATCGGTTCTGGCATCGGTCTGCCCCCTGCCACCATACTGCTCCGGCGCCGCATAACCCTTGGTACCAAGACAAGTAGTATCTTCTAAATTTCCTGACTTATACTCTCTGGCAGTACCAAAGTCAAAGACGGTAATATTTCCGTCAGGCTTTAGCATTACATTGGATGGCTTCATGTCACGGTAAACAATGGGGGGCTTTCTGGAATGTAAATATCCCAGCACGTCGCATATCTGCTTGGCCCACTCTACCACTCTCTCCTGTGGCTGCACACCCTCTCGCTCCATGACCTGCTTTAGGGTAATTCCCTCGATATAGTCCATTACGATCAGGAAACTATCGTCCATATCAATAACATCGATGATACTTGGAAGATGTCTGTGATTTAATTTTTTTAAGATATCGGTCTCCGCTACCAGATTTTGTTTCACTACCTCAAAATCCGAGACGCCGTCTTTTCTGACCTCTTTGATGGCCCACTGTTTGTTGGCCCTCTCGTTCATGGCAAGGTATACAACACTCATACCACCCTGCCCGACTTTATTTAGTATCTTGTATTTTCCATCTACAAGAGCCCCTACTTCTAACATTCCCTTTTGTCACCTCTATTCTACTTTTATCAAAAGAACTGAAATATTATCATTTTCTCTCCGCTGCTTGTTTAGCTCTGTAAAGTAAACAGCTGCATCCTTCAGATCTTGTTCACTCTTTAATTTTTCAGGTGATAAAAGTTTTAAAAATTCTTCTTCTGTGATCACATGTCTGAATCCGTCGGAACAGAGCATGAATCCTTCTCCTGCCTGATAGTTTCCGATTACGTATTCCGGAATCACGGCCACTCCTGTTCCTATACACTGGAGAAGCACGTTTCTTTGCGGATGTACTTTTGCCTCATCTTCTGTAAGTCGGCCCTCATCGATTTCTCTCTGAACGAAGGTCTGATCAACAGTCAGGTGTTTCATGGTTCCATCAAGCTTGTATACTCTTGAATCTCCAACATTTGCTATATAATATTTTCCGTCAACCAGCAGGATGGCTGCCAGAGTCGTTCCACACTGGGCCCGCATCTGCTCGCCATAAGCTGCAATCTTTAAATTTGCTTCGCTGATTACTTGATCCCAACTGCTCATCAGGCTTTCTTCATCAATTTCCTGTATCTTGCCCTCTTTGTATAAAAGATATGGCAGTTCCTTCTCAAACCATGCAGAAAATGCCCTGATTAAAGTAGCACTGGCGACTTCGCCCTTAGCAAAGCCGCCCATGCCATCACAGACAAGGGCTAACAAAACGTTGCCCTTGTCTGTGGATGCTTCTTTAATTAAGACAGAGTCCTGATTTATTTTTTTTCTAATTCCCACATCGCTGTGTGCTATACTTAAAAATTTCATGGATAAACTCCTGTCTTTTTATTTTTTATGATAAGTGAAATTCAAACTCTTCATCTGCCAACTTCACTACAGAACGGTCAGATAGAATGGTTTCTTTGTGTGGGCTAAGCTGTACTCCATTTACGAATGTGAAGTTTGTTGCTCCCTGATCTACGATGTAGTAGTCAGCTCCCTTTCTGATAATCTCGCAGTGTACACGGCTTACGGATGTATTATCAGATACACAGTAGTTTACTCTTCTTCTCTCTTTACCAATCTTGAAGCTTACGCCTGCGATTGAAATCTTCTCTCCGTTCTTCTTGCGGATGAGGTATGCCTTGCTTCCACCACCTAAGAGGGATGTCTCGCCTGCTCCTGCATCTAACAAGGTAGTCTCGCCTGCTCCTGCATTTAAGAGGCTGGTCTCATCGCTTCCCATTGATTCGTAATTTTGATTATTGACTGCCGGGCCCGGATAAGATCTTGGCTGTGGTGCCTGTCCCTGATACATATTTGGCTGTGGTGCTCCTGTAGGTGGAACCGGTGCTCCTCCGTTCATTGGTCCCGGAACCGGTGCATTTTTCTTCTTACCGGATTTTGTTACAAGTACGATAATGATTACGATGATAATGATGACTGCAGCTGCAATTGCAAGCATAAGACCTGTGTTAGATTTCTTAGCCGGTGCTGCTGTATCTTCTGTATCGTCTGTTTCTTTAGCAACTAAGGAAGAGGAAGCTCCCTGTACATCACTAAGTGCGCTCTGAAGTTCGTCGTCTGTTGCCTCGTCATTTGCATATACTTCATCCGCGCTATTAATAATATCGTTGTAAGCTGCCTGACTTTCAGATGTATATCCACTTAAGTCTAGGGACTTAGCACTTGTAATGGCATCTCCGAGCTGACTTCTTACATCTACATCCTCTGTGCTGTCTGATGATGAGCTAGAAGATCCAGATCCTGAAATATAAGCAATACCAAAGGTATCTAATGCATTTTTAATGTAGTCGATCTGGATAGAATAATTCTTCTGTCCGGCAATGAAGGTATTTACACCGATTACCTGATTGTTTCCATCAAGAAGAGGACCACCTGAGTTACCATTTGTCAACTGAGCGGAATGCTCGATAATGTCTACGCTTCCGGTTACTGTTAACTTAGAGATCTTACCTGCGGATGTTGAAACATCATCCTTGGTGTTGTACTCTTTTGTGCTGATAGAGTCAGCCGGGAATCCCATTGCATATACATCATCTTTTACCTGGAGGCTTGCGCTTTCTCCAAGGGCAACCGGCTTTCTGTCATAAATCTTCTCTGAAAGCTTAACTGCTGCGAAGTCAAGTTCGCTACTATTTACACTGTCATGCATAGTAGCTTCAACCTTCATATCACGGTTTACATATAAGTAAAGCTTGATATGGCTATCGTTGGCCTGTACATTTTCAACACCAAAAGTGTCATGAACGAATGTGCTAAAGTCTCCCCAACTATCACTTGATACAGTTACAACGTGTTTGTTGGTCAGAACATATTCGTCATTGATAAGGAAACTGGTTCCTGCCTGATATGCCACATAATTTCCGTTGTCATCTTCGTATCCCAGAGTCATAAGCATAATACTTTCTCTCGGATCGTCAGTGGCGGTAAGGGTCGTGTCTTCTGCTGCAAATGATGGAATGCACATAGCAAGCATCATTACGAGAGCCAGCAGAAGAGTCAGAATTCTCTTTGCAGATTTCTTTCTCATAAAGTAATCCTCCTTCATTCTCTTTGCTTTCTTTTATTTAACTATGAAGAATTTCCCCGGCTTGTGTCCTTATCATGGCCAGCGTCCTTCTTAAGTTACAAGATTCAATTTATAGCTCATATATGTATAAAAATACAGAATATGCGCCACATATAAATATAATTTTATACATTCGACGGGTTCTGACAATATGTGTCATACTTTGTGGTCAAACTTTTATTCACAATTTGGACACATATTTGTAAAAATCTTCTTTTTTTTCAAATTTACAAGCTTAAACCCATGTGAAATTGATTTCATACAACCTTTTTCATACAACCTCATTTCCTGATGGCATTATATAAAAAAAGGTCATTCATCAGGACTTATCCTGACAAATGACCTTTTTACTTGATATATAACCGATCTTAATTTATTCTTGATTTTCTTGATCCGTTACTGATTCTTCTACTGTTTCTTCTACTCTTTCTTCTTTCGGTTCTTCTAGCGATCCTTCTGCTTCTTCCTCTTCTACTTCCTGGGCATCTCTTACCTTAGCAATGCTTGCTACCTTCTCTCCCTCTTTCAGATTAATGAGTTTCACTCCGGAAGTAATACGGCCTAGGACAGAAATTCCACTGCAAAGCATGCGGATAATGATTCCATCGGTATTGATGATCATGATTTCATTATCTTCATTAACCGCCTTGATTCCTACTACATAACCGGTCTTCTCTGCGATCTTGTAGCATTTTACACCTTTTCCGCCACGGTTTTGCACATTAAATTCTGAATTTGCAGTTCTTTTCCCCATACCTTTCTCAGATACGATTAAAAGATCCTGGCCCTGAACCTCTAACTGCATGCCGATGACTTCATCCAAATCGGTCAGGTTGATTCCCCTGACTCCCATAGATGCTCTTCCTGTAGCTCTTACGTCGGTCTCTTTAAACCGAATGCACTGACCATACTTGGTAGCTAGGAGTACGTCCTGATTTCCATCGGTAAATTTCACCTCGATAAGTTCATCATCCTCTCGAAGGGTGATGGCTGTTAGTCCATTCTTTCTTACATTTGCATAATCATTAAGCGGGGTCTTCTTTACAAGACCATTTTTTGTAGCCATCAAAATATAGCTTCCCTCGCTATATTTTTCTATCGGGATTACCGCACTGATCTTCTCTCCCGGCATTAATTGCAGGAGATTAATAATCGCTGTTCCCCTGGCGGTACGGCTGGACTCCGGAATTTCATATCCCTTCATCCGGTATACACGACCGGTATTTGTAAAGAACATGATATAGTGGTGGGTGTTCGTCATGAAAAGCTCCTCCACATAATCATTTTCCAAGGTCTGCATTCCCTTGATGCCCTTGCCTCCACGGTTCTGGGCCTTGAAGGTATCATTACTCATTCTCTTAATGTAGCCTAATTTTGTCATGGTAATGATCACATCTTCTCTTGGAATCAGGTCTTCTGTTGAAAGATCATAGACATCGATTCCGATCTGGGTTCTTCTGTCATCCCCATATTTATCTCTGATTACGATAATCTCTTCCTTGATCACGCCTAATAACTTCTTATGATCTGCCAGGATTTCTTTTAATCTGGCAATCTGCTTCATAAGCTCTGCATATTCATTTTCAAGCTTCTCTCTCTCCAAACCGGTGAGAGCACGAAGTCTCATATCCACGATGGCCTGGGCCTGAACGTCTGTCAAACCAAAGCGGGCCATTAACTCGGTCTTGGCGATCTGCACATTCTGAGAATTACGGATAATTCGAATGACTTCGTCAATATTATCTAAGGCAATCAACAAGCCCTCTAAGATGTGGGCCCGCTCCTCTGCCTTGTTTAACTCATACTTGGTTCTTCTGGTTACGACCTCTTCCTGATGCTTTAGATAATAATTCAGCATCTCGATCAGACTCATAACCTTAGGCTGATTATCTACAAGAGCCAGCATAATCACACCAAAAGTATCCTGTAACTGGGTATGTTTATAGAGCTGATTTAAAATCACATTGGCATTGGCATCCTTACGAAGCTCAATGACAACCCGCATGCCTTCACGGCTGGACTGGTCACTGAGGTCTGTGATTCCATCGATTCTCTTATCCCGAACCAGCTCTGCAATCTTCTCGATCAGTCTTGCCTTATTTACCATGTAAGGAAGTTCCGTTACGATGATACGGCTCTTTCCATTTGGCATAGTCTCAATGTTGGTTACGGCCCGAACCCTAATTTTTCCTCGTCCGGTTCTGTAGGCTTCCTCAATTCCCTTGGTTCCAAGGATCACACCACCTGTCGGAAAGTCAGGTCCCTTGACAATCTGCAAGATTTCTTCGATGCTGGTCTCTTCCTTGTCTTCGATCTGGTCGTCAATAATCCGAACCACTGCATCAATGGTCTCCCTCAAATTGTGAGGGGGAATGTTGGTAGCCATACCAACGGCAATACCGGAGGTACCATTTACCAAAAGATTTGGAAATCTTGCCGGTAATACGTTTGGTTCCTTCTCTGTCTCATCAAAGTTTGGTGAGAAGTCTACGGTATTTTTATTAATATCTGCTGTAAGCTCCATGGAAATCTTGCTGAGTCTGGCCTCGGTATATCGCATGGCCGCTGCTCCGTCTCCATCCACAGAACCAAAGTTTCCATGACCGTCTACCAGGGGATATCTGGTGGACCACTCCTGGGCCATATTTACCAAGGCTCCGTAAATGGAACTGTCACCGTGAGGGTGATATTTACCCATGGTATCACCGACAATACGGGCACATTTTCTGTGGGGCTTGTCGGGACCATTATTTAACTCGATCATGGAGTAGAGAATTCTTCTCTGCACCGGTTTCAAACCATCTCTGACATCAGGCAGCGCACGAGACGCAATAACACTCATGGCATAATCTATATAGGATGTCTCCATGGTTTTCTTCAAATCCACGTCATGGACTTTATCAAAAATATTGTCTTCCATATCCTTTATCTCCTAATTCCTATGCTTTAAACTGCCTGACTATACATCCAGGTTCTTAACATATTTTGCATTTTCCTCAATGAACTCTTTTCTTGGCTCTACCTTGTCTCCCATGAGGGTGGTAAAGGTAAGGTCTAGTTCTGAGGTAGTTTCCTCATCCATGGTTACACGGAGTAAGATTCGATGCTCCGGATCCATAGTGGTATCCCAAAGCTGTTCCGCATCCATCTCTCCCAGTCCTTTGTAACGCTGGATCTTGTTATTGGAATCTCTTCCCACTTCCTGGAGGATTCCATCTAATTCTTCATCGCTGTATGCATACCATACCTTACGATTTTTCTCTAACTTGTAAAGAGGCGGCTGGGCCAAATATACATGTCCCTCTTTGATAAGCTCCGGCATAAAACGATAGAGGAAGGTAAGTAGAAGGGTACTGATATGGGCACCGTCTACGTCCGCATCGGTCATGATAATAATCTTGTGATAACGAAGTTTTGAAATATCAAAATCATCATGGATGCCTGTACCGAAGGCTGTGATCATGGCCTTAATCTCGGCATTTGCATAAATTTTATCAAGTCTTGCCTTCTCTACATTCAAAATCTTTCCTCGAAGAGGAAGAATTGCCTGGGTTGCCCGGTCTCTGGCTGTCTTTGCAGATCCTCCCGCAGAGTCTCCCTCTACGATGTAGATCTCACAATTTTTCGGATCTTTGTCCGAGCAGTCTGCCAATTTTCCCGGAAGCGACATTCCATCCAGGGCTGACTTTCTTCTGGTAAGGTCTCTGGCTTTTCTTGCGGCCTCTCTGGCTCTCTGGGCAAGAACGGATTTTTCCACAGTAAGCTTTGCTACCTGAGGATTTTGCTCCAAGAAAATCTCCAACTGCTTACTTACCACGTTATCAACCGCTCCCCTGGCCTCACTATTGCCAAGCTTCTGCTTGGTCTGTCCCTCAAACTGGGGATCCTCAATTTTTACACTGATGATGGCAGTCAGTCCCTCTCTGATATCTTCACCGGAAAGGTTTGGCTCACTGTCCTTCAAAAGCTTATTCTTTCTGGCATACTCATTAAAGGTTTTGGTAATGGCATTACGGAATCCTACTACATGGGTACCACCTTCCGGCGTTGTAATATTATTTACAAAACCATAAGTATTGTCAGAATAAGAGTCATTGTGCTGCATGGCAACTTCCACTGCCACATTATTTACCATACCCTCACAGTAAATAATTTCTTCGTAAAGAGGAGTGGCACTGCGGTTTAAGTACTGAACAAATTCCTTGATTCCGCCCTCGTAGTGGAAGGTCTGCTCGATAGGCTCTTCCTCTCTCTCGTCTCGAAGGACAATCTTTAGACCCTTAGTCAAAAATGCCATCTCACGAAATCTCTGTTTTAAGGTCTTATAGTCAAATACCGTCTCCTCGAAAATGCTGTCATCTGGTAAAAATGTAACCTTGGTTCCACTCATTCCCTCCGGACATTCACCGATTTCCTGGAGCTTGTACATAACCTTGCCTCTCTCGTAGCGCTGTTTATAGCGCTTTCCATCTCTGGCAATTTCTACTTCCAGCCAGTTGGAGAGGGCATTTACAACTGAGGCACCAACCCCGTGAAGTCCACCGGATACCTTGTATCCTCCTCCACCGAATTTTCCTCCTGCATGAAGTACGGTAAATACGACTTCTACTGCAGGAAGTCCTGCCTTGTGGTTGATTCCTACAGGAATTCCTCGACCATTATCGACAACTGTCACAGAATTATCTTTGTTAATACATACGGAGATCGTGTCACAGAAACCTGCAAGCGCCTCATCCACCGAATTGTCTACAATCTCATAAACCAAATGATGCAGCCCCCTCGATGATGTGCTTCCAATATACATTCCTGGTCTTTTTCTTACGGCTTCAAGCCCTTCCAGTATCTGAATCTCGTCTGCACCATATTCGTGCTGTACTTTTTCTGTACTCATTCTACTCCTCCTAGTTTTCTCCAATAATTTGTCCTTCATGAACCTGAAATATTTTGTTTATGGAAAATCTATGATTTACAAATTCCTCCACCCCTGTACAGGTGATGAGGGTCTGTATATCATGGATATTATCTAACAAATAATTCTGTCTGTTTTTATCGAGCTCCGACAACACATCATCCAAAAGTAAAATCGGAGTGTCATGGATTTCTCTTTTTACCAGCTCAATCTCTGAAAGCTTCAAAGACAAAGCCGCTGTTCTTTGCTGCCCCTGGGATCCATATTTTCTAAGATCCAAATCCCCGGTCATAAAGCAAATATCATCTCTGTGGGGACCTGTGGATGTACTTTTTAATCTAAGATCCCTCTCCCTATTTTTTCTAAGAGCCTGTTCTAAGCTAAGACCGCTGTTGTGGATTTCATAGATTAAAGCAATGGACTCGCGATCTCCTGTAAGATTCCTATGGATGGCAGAGATTAGTTTATTCATATCCTCTATGAATTCCAGTCTTCTCTCCCGAATCTTGCTGCCATAGGTCACTAATTGCATATCCCATACATCCAGCGTACTTTCCAAAGCATCATTCTTTCCAAAAGACATTTCCTTTAGCAAATGATTCCTCTGGTTTACAATCTTGTTGTAATTGGCAAGGTTACTCATATAGACCTTGTCAATCTGAGAAAGCTCCATATCAATAAATCTTCTTCTCTCGGCAGGACCGTTTTTTATAACATTCAAATCCTCCGGTGAGAAAAATACTAAATTTACAATTCCAAATAATTCACTGGCTCTTCTTATGGGAACTTTATTAATGGCAATTCCCTTGGAACCATTATTCTTTAGATGCATGTCAATCTGATAGTCGATCCCATTTTTAGAAACGACTGTCTCAAGATGGGACTCCTCACAACCGAAGCGGATCATCTCCCGGTCCTTAGCCCCCCTATGAGACTTGGTAGTTCCGGTCATATAGATGGCTTCTAAGATATTTGTTTTTCCCTGAGCATTGTCCCCATAGAAAATATTGGCTGCATCATCAAAATATAAAGACAAAGTTTCGTAATTTCTGTAGTTCTTTAGCTTTAAAGACTTAATTTTCAACTTTGATCTCTTCTCCGTTAAAAGTTACCAAGTCACCGTCGTATAATTTACGACCCCTTCTTAGGTCTACCTGACCATTGACTTGAACCAAACCATCCTGGATTACTTCCTTGGCTTCCACTCCGTTTTCTACCAAGCCTGCAGCCTTAAGAGCCTGCCCTAATTTTATAAATTCATCTCTAAGTTTAATAACTTCCACTGCTTACTCCTTAAATTATCTTTTAAAAATTCAAATTTTATGCAACACTGCTGAAATTGATAGGAAGAATCAAGTAAATATAACTTTCCTCATCATCCTTGATAAAACATGGAGCTTTGGAATTCATGAGATATAAAGTTACTTCTTCATCATCAATAACTCGAAGGGCATCCAACAAAAATCTAGGATTAAATCCAATCAATAAGTCTTTTCCCTCTTTGTTGATATAAATTTCTTCATTGAGTGATCCAATCGGAGATTTGATTTTAAGCTCCATCACTTCATCGCCGATATTTATAATAATAGGCTTCTTATCTCCCTCTTTTACAAAAAGAGTGGCTCTGTCAATACAGCTGATTAATTCCTTTTTGTTGATACGAACCTTGGTATCGTAGTCATTTGAGAACATATGATCAATCTTAAAATATTCTCCATCGATCAGTCTAGAAACAACAATGGTATGATCAAATTCAAAGACGATATGATTGCTGGTATAAGAAATCAATACCTTAGCATCCATCTCTCCAGGTAAAATCTTACTTACTTCGTTCAAGGTCTTTCCGGGAACAATCATCTTAGTATCTGCAGTAGCTTCCGTGATCGGAAGTTTACGAAGAGAAACTCTATGACCATCCAAGGATACAACTCGAAGCATCTGATCTTTGATCTCGAACAACTCTCCACTCATCATCTTATTGGTCTCTGAATCAGAGGTAGAGAAAATAGTCTGTCTGATAAGCTCCTTCAAAGTAAACTGTGAAAGTTCAACAGAATCATTCTTTTCAATTACAGGTAAATAAGCAAACTCTTCTCCTGGTTTACCGGAAATAGCAAATCTAGCTTTTTCACAGTTAATAGTAGTTTGAAGATTCTCATCGGTTGTAATGATCACATCATTATCAGGAAGCTTTCTAACAATATCTGAAAATAGTTTTGCATCAAGAGCAATCATTCCTCTCTCTACAATCTCACCTTCTACTTCTGTCTGGATACCGAGATCCATATCATTAGCAGTTAAACGGATTACATCATTGGTTGCATCTACAAGAATACAATTAAGGATGTCCATAGTAGTCTTTGAAGGAACAGCCTTCATAACGGTACTAACTCCTTTGGAAAGTTCGGATTTAGAACAAATTAATCTCATATGTGTAAAACTCCTTTCACCACGCAAACATATAAAGATATATATGAATAAATTTCGTCTCATTAGTATTAGGGGGTGTGGATAAGAGGAAAACCCTCTCAAAGCCAGTAAATACAAGGATTTCGCCTTGGGATATCTTTGGGAAAGTCAGGTTGATTTGCTGTGGAGCTTCTGTGGATAAATCCAGGTAAAATCCCCACAAAATTTAAAAATCATCGAATTATCCACATGTTTTTCCAAAGTTATCCCCCAAATAGGGGTATTTATCCACATACCTATCAACACATTTTCAAAAAACCGGGGAAAACTCCCTAGGCCGGGTTAATCTTCTTCTTAATAATGTTGACAGTGTTGGCTACGGAGTCATCTGTCTTGATCTTCTCGTCAATCAGTTCTACTCCATGCTTGATGGTAGAGTGGTCGCGTCCTCCAAGCATAACTCCTACTGCTTTTAAGGATGTATCCGTCATGGTACGAACCAGATACATAGAAATTTGTCTGGCATAGGAAATATCAGCATTACGCTTGGTACTCTTTAAGTCATTAATAGAAACACCAAAATGCTCCGCTACTATATCAATGATAAGTTCCGGAGTCACTTCTCTTCTATTTTCAGAGGAAATCATATCCTTAAGAGCCTCTGCAGCCAAGGATATATCAATCTCTCCTCCATTGTTGGTCAGCTTATAAAGAGCGATCAATTTATTAAGAGATCCCTCCAGCTCACGAATATTCGACTTTATATTAGAAGCAATATAATCAAGTACTTCCTTTGAAATGTTGTATTTTTCTAAATGATCTAACTCAATCTTCTTCTGAAGAATAGCCATACGAGTCTCATAATTAGGGGAGGAAATGTCAGCAATGAGACCCCACTCAAAACGTGTGCGGAGTCTTGCTTCTAGGGTTTCAATATCCTTGGGCGGTTTATCAGATGAAATTATAATCTGCTTGCCGGAGGTATGAAGATGATTAAAGGTATGGAAAAACTCCTCCTGGGTACTCTCCTTACCTATAATAAATTGAATATCATCGACTAAAAGAACGTCAATGTTCCTATATTTATCACGGAAGTTGGTCATGGAAGAATCATTTCCGGAAGAACGACCCATCTTCAGTGATTCGATCAACTCATTGGTAAAGGTCTCACTGGTAACGTAGAGAACCTTCTTTTTCGGATTCGTTTCTAATATATAATGAGCGACGGAATGCATAAGGTGGGTTTTTCCGAGTCCAACACCTCCATAAAGGAAGAGAGGATTGTAAACTTCTCCCGGAGATTCCGCTACTGCCACGGATGCTGCATGAGCGAAGCTATTATTGCTACCTACTACAAAGGTGTCAAAAGTATATTTTGGATTCAGACCGGCTTTTTCAGCGGCGCTTTTTACCTTTCTTTTTTGAACGACATCCTCTGTACTTTCCTTTAAAGCTTCATATTCATTGTCATCCTCAGAGATAAAGACGATATCATACTCCTTATCTACGATATCGGCAATGCAAACCTTGAGAGGAAGCATGTACTTTTTATCGATATAATCAATACTTGCACTTTGAACTACGAGAATGTAAACCGTATCCTCTGTTACCTTGAAAATCTTTAGTGGAAGGATCCAGGTACGAAAGGAAGTACTGGAAAGATCGTGTTCTACGCGTAAATGTTCAATAATTTCAGGCCATTTTTCCTCTACTATGCTCATTCTTAAATACTCCTAATTAACTCTTATAAGGGTAAAATATATAATTACCCACTCTTTCTTATTCTACATCAAAAGATTCGAATAGGCAAACATTAATCTATGTGGATAACTTTATAAACATAGGAAAATCCCATAAAAACGGGGATTATTTTGATGAAAATGTGGAAATCCACAGGTTTTCCACATAAATTCACAAAGTTTTCCACAATTTGTGGAAAAGTAAATAGGTAAATTTAGCAGAAAAATAGCTATTTTGCTTGACTTGAAATATATCTTTTAATATAATGAGAGCAGTGTCTTTAGAAAAACAGGGGAGTACCCTTACATAAATAATAAGGAGGTGGATATCAATGAAGATGACATTCCAGCCAAATAAAAGACATAGATCCAAAGTTCATGGATTTAGACAGAGAATGAGCACAGCAGGTGGAAGAAAAGTACTTGCTAGCAGAAGAGCTAAAGGAAGAAAGAAATTATCAGCTTAGGCCGCATGTATGTGGCCTTTTCTTCTATACTTTTTTAAGTGAGAAGAAGGATCACATAGGTTAGGAGAAGGTAGATGAAATATTCCGAGTCACTAAAAAAGAACAAAGATTTTCAGCAGGTATACAGGAAGGGAAAGTCCTATGCCAACAAGTATTTGGTCATGTATGTCCTTGAGAATCATATGAATAAGAACAGACTGGGAATTTCCGTTAGCAAAAAAGTAGGAAACAGTATCGTACGTCATAGATTAGCCAGACTGATCAGAGAAAGTTACAGACTGCAAGAAGACCGATACAGATGTGGAATAGATATAGTTGTAATAGCAAGAATAGGCGCCAAAGAAAAAAGATATAAAGACATTGACGGCGCAATGCTCCATCTGGCGGGTCTTCATAATATTATAGATTAGGAGTCGCGTAATTATGAAAAGGTTTCTGATAGGGTGTATAAGGTTTTATCAGAAGTATTTATCGCCCCTTAAGGGAGGGCCTACTTGTAAATATTATCCCACATGCTCCTGCTATGCCATAGAGGCAGTAGAAAAGCATGGAGTGATAAAGGGAAGTGGCCTGGCAGCCTATCGCATATTACGTTGTAATCCTTTCTCAAAGGGCGGGTATGACCCGGTCCCTTGAAGTTATGACACAAAAAATTGAATATGGAGGAATTGATTATGACACCAAGTTTACTTACTGCGGCAAGCTGGCCACTTGTAGGACAGTTGTGTTGGCTCTTAGGTAAGGTAATGAACTTTATCTATCAGACCTTGGACAGTACGTTACCTAGTGATGCAGGATTGGTTGGTCTTTCGATCATAATTTATACCATTTTGGTATATACTCTTATGCTTCCTCTTACGGTGACACAGCAAAGATCATCTAGAATGACAGCTGCTATGAATCCGGAGATCAAGGCGATTCAGAAGAAGTATAAAGAGAAGAGTAAGGGAAGATCCTTAGATCAGGCTGCTACGCTAGCTCAGCAGGAAGAGATTCAGCAGGTTTATGACAAGTACGGCGTATCTATGATGGGAGGATGCCTTCCGCTCTTGATACAGATGCCTTTACTTTTCGCCTTGTACCCAGTCATTTATAATATCCAGGAGTATGTGCCGGCTATGAAGAATGCACCGGCTATTGTAAACACATTCCTTACAATCCCGGATATGACAGTATCACCTACAACCTTGATCAAGAATGCGGGAAGTTACGATCTACCGGCAGTTGTCATTATCATTACAGCAATTCTGCTTCCTGTATTATCCGGTGCAACCCAGTTTGCAAGTATCAAACTGTCTCAGGCTATGAGTGGACAGAATGAGATGATGAAGGATAATCCTATGGCTAGTTCTATGAACAGCATGATGATTACCATGCCTTTATTCTCAGTCTTCATGGTATTTACTCTACCTACCGGTATCGGTGTTTACTGGATCGTCAGTGCCCTTGTCCGTATTGTACAGCAGGTAGCAATCAATAAGCATTTATCTAAGATGTCCTTAGACGAGCTTGTTGAGAAGAACAAGGAGAAGGCTGCTAAGAAGAAACAGCAAAGAGGCGAGAAAGCAGATCGTATCAATGCTATGGCTCAGCAGAACACTAAGACTCTCAGCAAATCAGCATCCAAGGTGAATGTAAAAGATACCAAGGAGAAAGAAGCAAAGATCGAGCAAGCTAAGAACAAGGCTCAGAATGCCAAGGCAGGAAGTCTTGCTTCTAAAGCAAACATGGTCAAGAAATTTAACGAGAATAATTAGGGGGCGGCTATCATGGAATTTATTACAGTATCAGCAAAGAATGTTGAAGATGCAATTACTGAAGCACAAATCCAGTTAGGCGTAACAAGAGATCATCTGGATTACGAAGTAATTGAAAAGGGTAGTGCAGGATTTTTAGGAATCGGCATGAAGCAGGCAGTGATCAAAGCCAGAAAAAAAGAGGAAGAACCAGTAACTAAGGAAGAGCCTGTTGAAGAGACAAGCAAGGAAGCCGAGGTTAAGGAAGAAATCCAGACAGAAGCTAAGGTCGAAGATAAAGAAATAAAAAAGGATACAAAGAAAGAAGAAAAGCCACGCAAGAGTGACAAGTATCCTGAAAAGAAATTTGACAAGTCTTCTAAGAAGAGAGCTCCGAAGAAGGAATATACCAAGGAAGCTCCGATTAAGAAAGAAGTAGAACTTGCAAAAGTAGAAGATGCCACTATCGAAGCTTGCGAGAAATTCATTTACGATGTATTAAACGCAATGGATATGGGAGATGTTAAGGTAACTTCTAAGGTAGATGAAGAGGGAGCCCTTGCAATTAATGTCGAGGGTGAGAATATGGGAATCCTCATTGGTAAGAGAGGACAGACCTTAGATTCTCTTCAGTACCTAGCAAATCGTGTAGCTAACAAGAACCAGAGCGGATACGTTCGAGTAAAGTTAGATACTGAAAATTATAGAAGTAGAAGAAAAGATACTCTTGAGAATCTTGCAAGAAATATTGCAAGTAAGGTAAAGAAGACAAGAAGAACTGTTTCTCTTGAGCCTATGAACCCTTATGAGAGAAGAATTATCCATTCTACTTTGCAGGCAGATCCTGCAGTAGCAACACATAGCGAAGGTGAAGAGCCTTACAGAAAAGTAGTTGTTACCTATGTACGCAACAGAGATAAATAAATGAATTTGTAAGGGGAGCCGTCAAAAGCTCCCTTTATGTTTATATGAGTTTATATGGCATTGTAGAATGCCTATGAGACATTAAGGATAGAAGTTTGACCAGGACTTCATAAATGGATAAAAGGAGGGCCTAGATGCTAAAGAATATAGATACAACCATTGCAGCTATTTCCACCGCTATGAGTAATTCCGGTATAGGAATTGTGAGGATGAGCGGCAGTGAAGCAGTGGAGATTGCAGACCGAGTTTATGTGAGCAAATCAAATAAAGAGCTTAGTAAACAGAAGACGCATACCATTCATTATGGCTATATAGCCGATGAAGGGGAGACCATCGATGAAGTCCTAGTCATGCTTATGAGAGGCCCTCATACCTACACGGGAGAGGATACCGTGGAGATTAACTGCCACGGCGGTGTCTTCGTTATGAAGCGGATTTTGGAGGTCCTGATAAAGAATGGAGCAAGGCCTGCCGAGCCGGGTGAATTTACCAAAAGAGCCTTTTTAAATGGTAAGATGGATCTTTCCCAGGCTGAGGCGGTGGGAGACTTGATCGTGTCTCAAAATGAGTATGCGCTTCAAAGTTCTATTGAACAGTTAAAGGGAAATGTTAGAAATAAAATAACAGATATAAGAAGTAAAATCATTTACCACACGGCTTTTATAGAGACGGCTCTTGATGATCCGGAACACATTAGTGTGGACGGATATGGAGAAACTTTAAAAGTAGTGGTGGAAGAATTGCTGCAGCAGATCCAGGCACTTCTTGATACCTGTGAGGATGGAAGAATTATCAAAGAAGGCCTTAAGACGGTCATTTTAGGAAAGCCAAATGCAGGAAAATCGTCACTTTTGAATTTACTTGTAAAGGAAGATCGTGCGATTGTAACGGATATTGCAGGAACTACCAGAGATACTCTGGAGGAACATATCAATCTACAGGGGATTTCTCTTAATATTATAGATACCGCAGGTATCAGGGAAACCGGGGATCTGGTGGAACAAATAGGAGTGGACAAGGCCAGAGAAGAGGCGGAGCAAGCCGATTTGATTCTTTATGTGATCGATGCTTCCATTCCCTTGGATCAAAACGATAAAGAAATATTTAAGTTGATAAAGAATAAGAAAACTATCTTACTATTAAATAAGACTGACTTGGAGACAGTGATCGATCGAACAGAACTAGAGAGAAATGAAAAACTTTCAAAAGATATTAAAATAATAGAGTTTTCAGCAAAGCAGCAAAGTGGCCTTGAAGAATTAGAAGAGACTATCAAAAATATGTTTTTTGAAGGAAATCTTGCATTTAATAACGAAATCTATATTACCAATGTAAGACACAAGACAGCTTTGAAAGATACAAAAAAAGCTCTTGAGAAAGTCTTGGAAAGTATAGAGATTGGAATGCCGGAGGATTTTTATTCCATAGATCTGATGGATGCATATGAATTGCTAGGAAGTATTACAGGTGAAACGATAGGAGAAGATTTGGTAAATGAGATATTCAGCAAATTCTGTATGGGAAAATAAAGATACATATGATGTTGTTGTGATAGGAGCCGGACATGCAGGATGTGAGGCAGCCTTGGCTTGTGCAAGACTTGGATGTAAGACTATAGTCTTTACAGTGAGTGTGGATAGCATTGCCTTGATGCCCTGCAATCCAAATGTAGGAGGAAGCTCTAAGGGGCATTTGGTAAGAGAGTTGGATGCCTTAGGCGGAGAGATGGGTAAGGTGATTGACCGGACATTTATCCAGTCTAAGATGTTAAATAAGTCTAAGGGACCTGCCGTTCATTCGCTAAGAGCCCAGGCCGATAAGGCAAGCTACAGCAGGACCATGCGACAGGTTTTAGAAAACCAGGATAACCTGGAAGTGAGACAGGCAGAGGTTGTAAATATCCTGACAGAAGATCATAAGATTACAGGAGTACAAACTTATTCCGGTGCCATTTACAGGTGTAAGGCTGTGGTACTTTGTACCGGAACTTATCTTCGTGCCAGATGCATTTACGGAGATGTAAGTAATCATACAGGGCCGAATGGATTACAGGCAGCAAATTATTTGACAGATTGCCTGAAAGAATTGGGGTTAAAAATGAACCGATTTAAGACAGGAACCCCGGCTCGTATTGATAAAAAATCCATCGATTTTAGTAAGATGGAAGAGCAGTTTGGAGATGAGAGAGTGGTGCCATTTTCATTTACCACAGATCCAAACAGTGTTCAGAAAGACCAGGTATCTTGTTGGTTAACTTATACCAATTCTAGGACCCATGAGATTATAAAAAATAATTTGGATCGGTCGCCCCTCTACTCAGGAATGATTGAAGGTACCGGTCCCAGATATTGCCCTTCTATAGAAGATAAGGTTGTAAAGTTTTCCGATAAAGACAGACATCAAGTTTTCATCGAACCGGAGGGTCTGAATACCAATGAAATGTATATCGGAGGAATGTCCAGTTCTCTTCCGGAGGATGTCCAGTATGAAATGTATAGAAGCGTAGCGGGACTTGAAAATGCAAAAATCGTAAGAAATGCATATGCCATAGAATACGATTGCATTGATGCGAGACAGTTGAAACCTTCATTAGAATTTAAAAATATTGAGGGAATGTTTAGCGGCGGACAGTTTAATGGAAGCTCCGGTTACGAAGAAGCGGCGGCCCAGGGCTTGCTGGCAGGAATCAATGCAGCGAGAAAATTACAGGGTAAGGAAGCGGTTGTCATAGATCGGTCTCAGGGATATATTGGAGTGCTTATCGATGATTTGGTTACAAAAGAAAGTCATGAGCCTTACCGAATGATGACCTCCAGAGCAGAGTATCGTTTGCTTTTAAGACAGGATAATGCAGATCAGAGACTGACAGAATTGGGACACCAAATAGGACTTATTTCTGATGAAAGATATGAGAGACTCAAAAAGAAGGAAGAACTGATTGCCTCAGAAATCGAGAGACTAAAGAGTGTCCATGTGGGAACCAGCGAAGCTGTTCAAAAACTTTTGGAGGAACATGGTAGCACCTTGCTGACATCAGGAACCACGCTGGCAGAACTTATTCGTAGACCGGAACTTGGCTATGAAATTTTAAAGGATGTGGATAAAAGCCGGCCGGAACTTCCGGAAGATTTAAAAGATGAAGTTATAGAGCAGGTGGATATCTCTATAAAATATGAGGGATATATTTCCAGACAGATGCGACAGGTGCAACAATTTAAAAAGCTGGAAAAGAAGAAGATCCCTGAGGATCTTGATTACGACCAGGTAAGTAGTCTGCGATTAGAAGCGATTCAGAAGCTGAAAGAATATCGTCCGGAATCAATTGGACAGGCATCCAGAATATCAGGAGTGTCACCGGCGGACATCTCTGTCTTGTTGGTATATTTGAGTTCTAGAAAATAGAGCAATGAGCTGTAAAAATGATTATCCACATTCTTTGAGTAATTTGGTGAAAATATCACCAAATCATGGATGGGATGTGGATAACTCAGTACAACTCGGAATAATTCAGAGTAGACTAAAGTAACTCAGAACGACTCAGAACAATTCAGAATAATTCAGAATAATTTAAAATAATTCTGAGCAGAAGTCCTGAATAGTAAAAAATAAAGGTTTGCATCCTGATTGTATAGCTTGCTATATATGATTTATGAGTATCAAAATGTTGACAATAAATAGAAAAAAATAGTCATTGGTGGATAAAGAAACTGATGAGAACTAATATGCAGTATTACAATAAGTGATGAATAGGAAAGTGAAAGATGAATGATAATTTGTTAAGAGATAAGGCAAAAGAAATCGGTATTGAACTTACAGATCTTCAAATTGATCAGTTTAATGAATTCTATCGGCTGATGGTGGAATGGAATAAGGTAATGAATCTTACCGGAATTACTGAGTACGAAGAGGTTGTGGAGAAGCATTTTATTGATAGTTTATCTCTTGTAAAAGTGATTGATATAAGCCAGGTTGATAGCGTGATCGATGTGGGAACCGGCGCAGGATTTCCTGGAATTCCTTTAAAAATAGCATTTCCACATTTGAACTTTACCCTCTTAGATTCTTTAAATAAGAGAATAAAATTCTTAAATGAAGTAATAGAAAGTATTGGTCTTGAGAAAATTACTACGATTCATGGAAGAGCAGAAGACTTTGCAAAACAGGAAAACTACAGAGAACAGTTTGATCTGTGTGTTTCCAGAGCAGTAGCTAATCTTGCTACTTTAAGCGAATACTGTCTGCCTTATGTGAAACTTGGAGGCAGATTTGTTTCATATAAATCCGGTGAAATCGATGAGGAAGTAGAAAATAGCAAGACAGCCATTAAGGTTTTAGGTGGGAAACTTAAGAAAATCGAGAAGTTTCAGCTTCTTGGAACCGATATAGGAAGGTCATTTGTAGAAATCCAGAAAGTGAAAAATACAGGAAAGAAATTTCCGCGGAAGGCTGGATTACCTGCAAAAGAGCCGATAAAATAGTGGTTATTGATTAAATTTTAGAAAGAAGAGGGATAATGTTTCACGTGAAACATTATCCCTCTTCTTTGTTGTATAAAGGGAAAATGAAATGAATTGGAAAGAATTTTTGAAGGAACATAAAGTGATTTGAGATGAAAAAATATTGATAATTTTGTAATGAAAACGTAAAAACATAACATGCTATATATATGGTTGGAGAGAGAAAAACCGAAAGAGGTGTAAAAAAAATTAAAAAACGAGAGATTGAAAAACTTGGATTAAAAACTTGGCGAAATAGGTGCGCAAGGAGTTATATGGGAAAATGTCACGTAGAACATTAAAAATGCATGCAGAAAAAACTATATAAAATAGGATATCTAGAGAAGATGCGAAGAAGAAAATTATGTAGAAGACTTATCTTGAAAAAGGGAAGTAAAATATGTAAGAAATCTGTATATACACTCAGATTAATGTGGATAAAAAAGTTATAGAAGATAAGAATAAATATTCCACTTTAAGGATGATATGGTTTGGATATCGAAAGATTGAGTGAATTTAGATCGAGGGTTGAAAACAAAATTCAAACATTGGTTTCTCGTATGAAATCTTGAGGGTTGATTATATGGCTAATTATATGGTTTAAATTCGCTGATAAGAAAAAAGATGCCCTAAGTTAAGAAATTTTGCTCGACTTATGAGAAAAAATCTCTACTTATGTATAGTTGAACAACAAAAAACCTTATAAAATGGGCATTTTTAGCATATCGTTGAATTTATGTTTCACGTGAAACATTTTATAGATATGACCTAGTAAAAGTGTTATAATGAGAATGCATTTTAGAAAAAAAGTAGTGTGTTTCCATAGGAATATCATGGAAATGCATGTAAAGTGAGCGTAGAATGAATCTGAAATTACACTTTAGGATTCTTTTTTTAGGCTTGAAATGCGATAAAACTACATTTATTTCGTGTGATTTGTAAAAAAAATCCACAGTTTACTTGGAAAGGCAGTTGAATTATGGGGAGAATTATAGCGATTGCTAATCAAAAAGGCGGTGTCGGTAAGACTACCACTGCTATTAATCTGGCAGCCTGCTTGGCTGCGAGAAAGAAAAAGGTCCTTGCTATTGATATGGATCCGCAAGGAAATATGACCAGCGGATTGGGCGTCGATAAGGATGGTCAGGAATATACAATTTACGATATGATTATCGGAGATGCGACAGTTCAAGATGTTCTGGTAAAAGATGCACAAGAGAGAATAGATGTAATCCCGGCTAATGTGGATTTGTCAGCTGCTGAAATCGAATTGGTGGGTATAGAAAATAAGGAATATATCGTAAGAAATAACGTGAAGAGTATTGCAGATAATTATGATTTTATAATTATTGACTGCCCTCCGTCCCTTAGTATGTTAACCATTAATGCTATGACAACTGCAGACTCTATTATTGTACCAATTCAGTGCGAATATTACGCATTGGAGGGACTTAGCCAGTTAATCCGTACTGTGGATTTGGTGAAAGAGCGATTAAACCCGGATTTGAAGATTGAGGGAGTGGTATTTACCATGTATGATTCCAGAACAAATCTTGCAAATCAGGTTGTTGCTAATGTAAAGGAAAATCTGCCGATAAAAATATTTAAGACATTAATTCCCAGGAATATTCGTTTGGCAGAGGCTCCAAGTTATGGATTGCCGGTTAATCTGTACGATCCTAGATCTATGGGAGCGGAAAGCTATGCAAAATTAGCGAAGGAAGTTATTAAGAATCGATAGTATTATTCTAAATGTTTCACGTGAAACATTGAAAAAAAGAAAATAGGAGGGGAAATATAAAAAGGAGGTTAGAATGGCGGTTAAGAAAAAAGGCCTAGGAAAAGGATTGGACAGTCTGATCATTCCTAACAAGAATATAGAAACTATCTCTAAGGAAAAGTCGGAATTGAGAAAAGATGAAGACCCTGAAATTCATGAGCAGCTAATGAAAATCAATATGATGGAACCAAATCGAGAGCAGCCACGAAAGCATTTCGAGGAGGATGCCTTGCTAGAATTGGCAGATTCCATCAAACAATTCGGAGTTTTACAGCCAATATTGGTCAGAAAACAGAAGGATTACTATGAAATTATTGCCGGAGAGCGAAGATGGCGTGCTGCAAAACTGGCAGGAATAAAGGAAGTTCCTGTGATAGTAAAAGAGTTTTCAGAGCAGGAAATCGTTGAGATTGGTCTTATTGAAAATATCCAGAGAGAAAATTTAAATCCTATTGAAGAGTCCATGGCCTACAAAAGACTCATGGAAGAATTTGGATTAAAGCAAGATGAAATAGCAGAGCGAGTGTCAAAAAGCCGAACAGCAGTAACAAACTCCATGCGATTGCTAAAGCTAGATGATCGGGTCCAGCAAATGATCATAGACGATATGATTACGACAGGACATGCAAGAGCATTACTTGCAATCGAGGATAAAGATTTACAATATGAATTGGCAACAAAGATCTTCGATGAAAAGCTTAGCGTTCGTGATGTGGAAAAAATGGTGAAAACCATCAAGAACCCGAAAAAAGAAAAAAAGAAAAAAGAAGTTAAAAACCAATTCATTTACACAGATCTGGAAGAGAAGATGAAGGACGTAATTGGCACTAAGGTTAACATTTCTTCCAAAGGTAAGGGTAAAGGAAAAATAGAAATTGAATATTACTCAGATGAAGAGTTAGAACGAGTGTTCGACATGATTATGAGCTTAAGGAAGGGAGAGTAGCCAATGGAAAGTAAGATACTTAAGGCCATCGGCATAGATCCGGCGATTTTGCTTTTGATCTTGCTGATACTGATAATTGCTTTGTTTGTATTTTGTATTAATATAAATATGAAATATGTTCGTTTGAAGAATAGTTATAATTTCTTTATGAAGGGAAAAGATGGAAAAACCCTGGAAGATGCATTTAAAGATCGATTAGGAGAAGTAGATACCCTGATCAAGGTAGTAAAACAAAATCGTGCAGATATTAAGGAACTGAATCGCAAGTTCGGTCATAATTTCCAAAAAGTAGGAATTGTAAAGTACGATGCCTTTAATGAGATGGGTGGAAAATTAAGTTTCGCTATTACAATGTTAGATCACAACAATAATGGATGGATTTTAAATGCAATGCACAGTCGCGAAGGCTGCTACACTTACGTAAAGGAGATTATTAAGGGAGAAAGTTTTGTAGAGCTTTCTGATGAAGAAGCAGAAGCACTGGATAAGGCAATTTTCTCAGATGAACTGATTGATGTTTAAAAAAATATGTGGTTAACTAAAGAATGTTAATAAACAGGAGGATGAACAATGTTAGACATTAAATTTGTAAGAAATAACCCGGATGTGGTTAAGGAGAATATTAAAAATAAATTTCAGGATGAAAAGCTTCCTTTGGTAGATAAGGTAATTGAGCTTGATCAGAGAAACCGTGACATTAAGCAGGAAGTTGAGGCACTTCGTGCAGAAAAAAATAAAACCTCTAAACAGATTGGTGCATGTATGGCCCAGGGAAAGAAAGAGGAAGCAGAGGAGTTAAAGAAGAAAGTACAGGAATCTGCTGATCGTATGGAAGAACTTTCAAAGGAAGAAAAAGAAGTAGAAGCAGAACTTAAGAAAAATATGATGATCATTCCAAATATCATCGACCCATCCGTTCCGATCGGTAAAGATGATAGTGAGAATGTAGAAATTGAAAAATTCGGAGAGCCGTTCGTACCGGATTTTGAAATTCCATATCATACCGATATTATGGAAACTTTTGATGGCATTGATCTTGAGAGTGCCGGAAAGGTAGCCGGAAATGGTTTCTATTATCTGATGGGAGATATTGCAAGATTACATTCAGCAGTCATCTCTTATGCAAGAGATTTTATGATCGATCGAGGATTTACTTACTGTGTACCTCCATTTATGATTCGAAGTAACGTAGTAACAGGTGTAATGAGCTTCGCAGAGATGGATGCCATGATGTACAAGATCGAAGGAGAGGACCTTTACCTCATCGGAACCAGCGAACATTCAATGATCGGTAAATTTATCGACACTATGTTGACAGAGGACCAGCTTCCTCAAACATTAACAAGTTATTCTCCATGTTTCCGTAAGGAGAAGGGTGCTCACGGTATTGAGGAACGTGGCGTATACCGTATCCATCAGTTTGAAAAACAGGAAATGATCGTAGTTTGTAAGCCGGAAGAAAGCAAGAAATGGTATGACGTATTGTGGAAAAACACCGTAGATTTATTCCGTTCTTTGGATATCCCTGTTCGTACCTTAGAGTGCTGTTCAGGAGATTTGGCAGACCTGAAAGTAAAATCATGTGACGTAGAAGCATGGTCACCAAGACAGAAAAAATATTTTGAGGTCGGTAGCTGTTCAAATCTTGGAGATGCACAGGCAAGAAGACTTGGTATCCGTGTAAAGGGACAGGATGGAAAATATTTTGCACATACTTTAAATAATACCGTAGTAGCTCCTCCGAGAATGTTGATCGCATTCTTAGAGAACAACCTTCAGGCAGACGGAACAGTTAAGATTCCGGAGGTATTAAGACCATATATGGGTGGTAAGGAAGCCTTAGTACCAAAGAATAAGTAAGATTTAAGATTAGCTAAGATTCAAGAGCAATTAGAATCAAAGATAAAGGAAATTAAGATGCATCAATATCTAAAGGCCATAGGATTTACGAATATACCGGACAAAAGAATAATCAATAGCATTCTGCAATGGATGGAAATCTCTTTTTCGGAACATAAACTGATCAAAGTTACTCAGAATATGGACTTTGGAATGTATCGAAAAGAATTGGGCGAAAATATAGGACTTCTAGCCTATGGAGATATGGACGAAACAGAAGAATTCGAAAGATCTTATTATATGCCATATCTCCTGGGCAGAGGAGTTACAAGCTATGCGGATGTATTTATCCAACGACGCATAGACAGGGAAGCTTACGTAGGCGTGTGCGAGGATACCAAGATAGGGATCAGCTTGATATTTACCTTACAAAATACTTTAGAATATATGAAGGAAAGACAGCTTTCAGAATCTTCCGTAAAATTTCGCTCCGTTACTTTATCAGGATTAGCAAATGAAGGGACCATCCTGCTTCCTATCAGCAAGAATGAGGAGCAGGCAAAGCGACAGAAGGAAAAATCCAGAAATCGCATGATCCTTCAAAGCGCAGCAAAAACCGGAGATCAGATGGCATTGGAAAGCCTGACTTTAGAAGACTTTGACACCTACTCAAAGGTGGCGCAAAGAATAGTAAACGAGGATTTATTTACAATAGTAGATACATCCTTGATGCCTTATGGGATTGAATGCGACAGGTATTCAATTTTGGGAGAAATTATTGATCTTCAAATCATAAAAAATGAACTGACAGACAAAAGCATATATCTAATGAGATTAGATGTAAATGAACTGCAATTCGACGTATGCGTGCCGGTAGAGTCAGTGATGGGAGAACCGGAAGTAGGACGTAGATTTAAGGGAAATATCTGGTTGCAGGGAAGAGTGAATTTTTAAATCTGTGGATTTGATTCCCTTCTTGATTTATGTGGGATGGGATGGTAGAATAAGTAGGTATTTGAAACTTTAGTTGAATACATGTGTCGTCATAGCTCAGCTGGATAGAGCACTCGCCTCCTAAGCGAGGGGTCGGAGGTTCAAATCCTCTTGGCGACGGGCTTCAAAGCGTTCGAAAATGTTAGCTGGATTAGCTGACAGCGAACGCTTTTGTTATTTTCTAATCACGTTCGTGACATAAAATTCCACTCAAAATGATCAATTTCCAGCTAACATTTGGGTTCCGCCCTGTTGTCACCCCTTATTTGGGGATGTAAATCAGAGAAAAGGCGGAAAAAGAAATTGCTGAATTTGAAGAACTTATGCGCAAAACCATAGCTGACATTGTATCAGAAGCCAGTAGCAGGCCAGTTTATCATTGTCATGGATACCTGGTTCGAAAGACTGATGGCGGAATAATGGATGCTATGATAGAATAAAGAAAACGATTTGAAGTGCAAATCGTAATTTGCAGGAGGTAATTATAGCGTTCGATTTTAAGAAAGAATACAAAGAATTTTATATGCCGAAGAACAAGCCGGGGATACTTGTGGTTGAAGATGATGAAAATTTAAATCGTGGAATTACATTTTCACTGAAAAAATCCGGATATGAGGTTTTTTCAGCAGAATCAGTGAAAAAAGCGAAAAGAATTGCAAGTGATAATAATGTGGATGTTACCATTTGTGATGTGAATCTTCCGGATGGGAATGGACTGGAATTTGTAAGGTGGATGAGATGCAATTATAATACATACATTATTTGTCTTACAGCACTAGATTAGGAGATGGATCAGGTCATGGGATATGAAGCAGGGGCATATGATTATATTACAAAGCCGTTTAGTCTTTCGGTGCTTCTTTTGAAAATAGAAGCACATTTCCGCCGCAGACAGAAGGTACGCTTTACAGAATTGAAAAGGAGGCAACACATGAGTGTGATATTAGAAA
>CAVHCX010000019.1:0-60034 GCA_963634745.1 Clostridium sp. CAG:343 | reverse complement strand
TTCTTTTCTAATGGGGTCTTCTAATGGGGTCTTAATTCCTATTGGTAAACATTGTCGTTTTCCCTTTTACTGTGTCTAAAAAGTTATTCCTTTCAGTTCTGTTAAACATTATCAGACAATATAAGACTGCACCTACAATTACCATTAAAATCGCACTAATAATCAAGCTAATCCAGCTTCTTGCATTTAAAATTAACGAACAGCCCTTAAATACAAGACACAAAGCTCCCGTAGCAACTAAATGCTTTAAAACTAATGGATAAAAATATAATTTATTAATCCCCAAACACCAACTAGCATAGACTGGATTAAAAAAGAAATTAATTGCAAACATAATAATAGCTGTAGTAATTGGCACTGAATATATTCCCAAGGAAGTATATTTAATTAAATAATACATCCCTATTACATTGATCAGTCCACCTAGTATTGTGATAAAACAAGGAATCTTGTTTTTAACGGTTAAGGTATTAACATAATATATTGGTTGCAAGAAAATATCCATTATATAAGTGAAAACCGTTAATACTGTTAACATATGGAGTAAATTTGAATTCTGAGTTGGCATCCAAAGCTTATAAAACTCAAGACCAATTGCATAAAACCCTGCAAAGGCCATACTTCCGAACAAACCACATATCTTCATTGATTTTTTTAGTTGATCAAGAAATTTTTCTGTAATTCCATCCGAATAAGCTTTCAAAAGTTCAGGTTGCAACGGTTGAAATATAATCCCAGATAATGTACTAAATATTGCTCCGATGCTTTTCGCAACTGCTATTTGACCCGTTTGCACACCCGTTAACAATGCATTCGATACCAATAAATCAAGTCCACTATTTAAGATATTTCCTAATTGATTAATAGCATTCCAAATCCCATTTTTCAGTAAGATTTTTACTTTCTGTCTTGAATACAGCTTTCTGTCATACCTTAATTCAGGTACCAGTTTTATGTTAACTATTATGGAGCATATCAAAATCGTCAAAGCTGCAAACAAAGATCCGACACCCACAAATCCAAGAAACGGCGAAAAAACATGAAACAACGCAACTAATGTAACTGCTTCTACTATATAGGATGCGCATTTAATTAATCCCGAGATGTCAAGCCGGTTTTTTATATAGAATCCTATACTAAATGATGTTGAAATTGTATTTGAGACAAATGCCCCAAACATGAGTAAAAATAAAATTTTTACAGCGTGTATCAATTCATCTGGTATATTAATAATTACTTCAAGCTTTGCTACAATGACAAAAAATACTAGTGCTAAGGCACCAGAAAGAATAATCGAAGCATTAACAGATGATACATAATATGATTTAGCTTCATTGATTTTTCCCGTATGGAAATTCAATGTGATGTAACGTACAACAAATGATGTTAACGCAATTGTAATAACACTTCCATAACTAACAAATGTCCTAGCTATTGAAACGAAACCATACGCCTCAATCCCAATGCCTTCTGTAATATAGGATGTTAGAAACATGTTGATTATATATCCAACAACAGCGGACAATCCCATCACCAATATGGATTTCGCTGTGCGGCTATTCATTGCAATCACCTATAAAAATATCTTCTCTCATAGCACATATTCCTTTCCTCTTAATCCGGTTTTTCCTTTCCATCTCTCAGCACCGAAGCTTTATCAACTCTGCATCACCAACAACTAAACATCGACCTAGTCTAGCACCAAATGCATATTATGCTACAACCTTTCCATTCTTTATCTTATAAACGATTCCGTTTGAAGCTCTGTATTCCCCACTATAACTGAAATCTACTTTTCCCCCCTTGCAATACCAGGATCCATAGCTGTTACTTGCTATTCCTTTGAAGCCGAAATCAACTTTTCCTTTACGGATAACCCACCAGCCGTACTGATTTTTAGCAACCGTGTTTATACTGAAATCAACTTTTCCATTGCGGATAAACCACCAGCCATACTGGTTTTTGGCAACGGTATTTATACTGAAATTAACCTTTCCGTCTGTTCCTATATACCACCAGCCATTACTGTTATGCTGAACAGTTTCACAACCTGTTTGTACACGTCCACCTTTGATATAATACCAGCCGTTAAATTTTTCAACAGCCGAATGCATTACACCATTCGTATTAAAGTTAACCTTTCCACCTGTACAGTACCAGGAGCCATAGCTATTGCTGGCAATTCCATTAAAGCCGAAATCAACTTTTCCATTGCGGACAACCCACCAGCCGTTTTTGTTGTTAAGCACATCATTACATGCAGTATCTACCTTGCCATTCCTGAAATAATACCATTCCCCGTTAGTAGCCTGTAATATGCCTGTTTTATTATTACCTACAGGAACAATAGAATCTGTATCTGAAAGTACATCCAGATATATCGTACCTGTTCCTTTAAGATTTACGCTTCCATGTCCATTTTGATCTTCTCTGCCTGTTATCGTTATAGTAACACGTCCCGGCCCAGTAATTGTATATTTATATTGAGGTTCATAATTAACAGTAATCTGATCCTGAATCGCCCCAAAACCGTAACCGTAATTGCCAAAATAATATCCTGGTTCTCTGACATCTTCAGATTCATACCAATAGTTAAAATGCTCGTCGCCGTACAAAAAATAATCCCACCGGCCAGACCATGTATCCATTTCGGTTGCGATTGCATTAATCAGCTGCCTACATGTAAAATTATAATATGTATGATATACCTCTATGGTTTCAGGTTCATATGAATATTCGACCTGGTCGCTATTCAAATTCAATTCATTGGCAATCTTCGGAGCGTTCACTCTAGTATTGTAATCCATATAATCCGCATATGTACGAGAATATCCGCCATACAAATAATAACTGTCTTCTTTTTCAAACAATCCATAATTATGTTCTTCCACTATAGACTCAACCTGCTCCAGTGAAACCAAATTTTTTGACACGATATAATATATCGGATATCTTGTTTCTTCTACCGCCGCACAGCTTGCATATTCATTTTCCTCACATAAATAAGATATATATGAGTCAATATCATTAAATCCCCACTGTTTCGCCTTGTCTAGCATTGTATTTTCAAATTCCGTTATATATCCCGGACTGACGTCTTCCATAATGTCATCAGACTGCATGTATCCTGTCTTATTTACAAAGTCAGTCATTGAACTATATTGTCTTAATTCATCCAGTGTATATTCATCTGTAATATCCATAAACGTCCAATAGAAAGGCCATACATGCTGTGATTTAAAACCAAGTCTTTTTCCAGTCTGATAAACCGGCAATAATGAGCATGCCAAGATAGTATTATCATCCATCGTATCCTGAAAACCATATGCACGATCATTATAAATATTTTTCTGTTCCGTATAGCCTTCTTTGACTAATGTTTTTTTTACATTACTGCCTTCTATTGATAAAGAATAGCTTTCTCTCGGAAGTACGCAGTTATCTATTTCTGGATAAGCGCTTATCTGTATATCTGATCCTGTATATTTAATAGTATTATTGTCAGGATATATCGTGCTATTTTTTACATTTCTTAAATTGTACGCTAATTTCGTAGTAGAAATGTCTATAGCATCATTTGGCACCCTGGCAGTACCGGATGCAGCCTGAGCTTGGACAGGCAAAAGCAGACATACACACATAAAACCGCAAATTGCTTTTAAAAATTTCTTTTTCATTTTAATCCTTTCCCAGTACATCATGCTGCAAATAACTCTACCAAGGGTCACCATAAATTTTCCAACAATTTAAATTTCTTTGCCATCTTAACTAGTACATAGTCTGCAAACAATGTTATTATTAGCACCCCAGCCGTTCCAACATATCCTTTAAGAAAATGCCCAACAAAAAATATAGCTATAGGATGTGAGCAAAAAATCAATGTGCTCATCTTTCTATATTCTTTACTATCAATTTGAGGACTAGGTCTATTTAGAACAAATATTAAAATTGTAGGCACTACAATAATGGATGACAAACTCATATTAACTACATCTTTATTTAAAACAGTTGTTAAATAAACACCTTCGATCAAGAGTAAAATAAGACTAACAATAAGTGCGCTAACTTTTGGCTCATATCGTCTTTCTGCCACCAATTTCCCAATTACTACAAAAGGAAGCCCAAAGAAAACTCCATTTCTGGTGGTTATAAAAATTGCTTTATATTCTGACCATGTCAGCATTGAAGAAAGGGAAGAATAGGTATCAACCAACGTCCCTATCACAAAAAGCACAATCGACAATATAATCATGCTCCTATCGTTCAATCTCTTTGAACCACAGAATACTAGGATAATGGCTACAAATAATGCCGGAAGAAACCATAAATGAAAGTACGAACCACTAAAGAAGAAGTTTTTTAGAAAATCAATAATTCCACTTATATTAACCATATTCCTTGAGTAGTACTCACGTGCAATGAATGGCAGATAAATCAATGTCCATATCAAATAGAGCTTTGCAACTCTCCATACATACTTCCATAAGTCTGATACGTTACGTTTCTTTATGAAAAATAAAAATCCCGAAACTGCAAAAAATGTCGGTACTGCTATCGGAGATAGGACATTCATAATCCCCATAAATAATGATGAAGAGGGAAATAAAATTTGGCCACAATGTCTTAATGAGACTAATATTGCTAAACTGAATTTCAAAACATCCAGTTGACTATAGACTCTTTGCCGCCCCCCCCCGAGAAATCACATTCATATCACTCATATGTATCACACCAGCTTGTATAATATGCTCTTAATAGTCGCCAACAAACTTCCTCCCCCTATTTTTATAGAGGTCTTGCATCCAGCTGCTTCACCAGCTTTCACATCATTGTCGGAGTCACCAATCATATAACTATCCTCCAAGGAAATATTTAAATCCTCTGCCGCCTTTAATAGCATCCCCGGCTTTGGTTTTCTACAATTACAATCGATTTTTAACTCAGCTATTTCTCCTTCATAACCCTTGTGTGGATGATGCGGGCAAAAATAAATAGCGTCTAAATATGCTCCTTCGTATCCTAATAAGGTTTCCAGCTTATTATGTATTTCCTGTAGCCCATCCCAGGACACTTCTCCCCTTGCAATCACAGGTTGGTTTGTAACTAAAACAGCAAGATATCTAGATTTATTAATCAATTTAATTGCCTCTGCGGCGCCATCTTCCAGTTCAAGCTCTGCTGGTTTTCTCAGGAACCCTACATATTTATTAATTGTTCCATCTCGATCCAAAAAAATCGCTTTCTGCTTATTCTTTAGGTTTTTCGCCTGAACAACGCCCTTTTCAAAATCGCTACATACCGAATGGTATCTCTCAGGCGTTCCCATATCTTTTACATACTCCGGCGAGTCATAGCAGAACATCGTATGTGTACCACACAAAGGCTTTAGGATTTGACGGTCCAGATCAACTTTGATGACTTTACCTTCCACTTCTTTACCAACACTCTCTTTATTTACTCCAGAGATTTCTAATGCTTTCGGACTGATCACATGAAGACCTGCATTCACTCGATTCTTGTAATACTCTGGTCTTTCGTCCTCCTTTGTTAGCCATGCCTGAACTTCGTTATTCTCATCAGCAATAATCAATCCACTGTCATACGGATGGGAGTTTGGATGTGTAAATAAAGTAACCAGGCCTCCCTGCCGTTTGTGAAACTCCACCATTCGATTAAAGTCCACATCAAATACAGCATCTGCATTAAGGAGCAAAAAATCTTCTGCAAGATTTAGTTTAAATAACGCACCTGCATTGCCGAGTGGTTCGTCCTCTATAAAATATTTAATGTTAACACCAAGGTCAGTACCATCACCAAAATAATCTTGTATTTTTTTTGCCTTATATGCAACTGTAAGAATAATGTCGGTAAATCCTTGATCCCTAAGAGAACAGATTTCCCTTTCTAGCACCGGCCGCCCCTCTATTGGAATTAACGGTTTTGGTATATCAGGGAATAATTGAGATATTCTGCTTCCTTTTCCTCCCGCCATTAGTACAACCTGCATTAATTACCATCCTTTTCTTTCTTAACCAATCTTAAATCTTCAGTTATTCATCATTCACCAAAAAATCTATCTTCCAACATCAGACATAAGCAATGATATACCGGAAGATGCAATTCTTGAATCATATATGTTTCAGTTTCTGGTACTTTAATTGTTACATCTGATACTTCTGCAAGTTCTCCTCCAGAAGATCCAGTAAGCCCGATAACCTTTATACCCAAGGCTCTCGCTACAACGGTAGCCGACATTACGTTTTTGCTATTACCACTTGTTGAAATTCCAAGAAAGACATCTCCTGGACGGCCAAAACCATATAACTGTTGAGCAAATACTCCAAGACCTTCCACATCATTAATATAAGCCGTAGTGAGCGCCTCATGCGCCACTAAAGGAATTGCCATAAGACCTCGCTCCAAGTTTTTTGCCAAATTTTCTCCTCTTACCGAGTCTATTTTTCTTAGCTTTTTAGCAAACTCCTCCGGAACAGGACGAAAAATTTTAAATCTCTTCATCAATTCTCCGGCAATATGTTCCGAATCAGCAGCCGATCCCCCATTTCCTGCTATTAACAGTTTGTGATCTGTTTCATAGCATTCCTCAAGAATAAGAAAAGCTTTTTCTATATCTTCTCTACATTCCTCAAGATTTGAATATCTGTCAATCAAAAGGTCAATATGTCTTTTTATTTTGAGTTCTAACATCTTTATTCCTTCATCTCATACTCTTCAGGTCCATAATAAATGACCTGAGTACCATTATTTTCAAATTTAAATGGTATGTGCATAAGTCCCTTCATTGCTTCTCTTACAGCTTCCTGTTTTTCTGGCTGTACATAAAAAACAAGAAAGCCTCCGCCACCGGCACCTAGCAGTTTACCTCCAAGGGCTCCAGCTTTTATTCCTTTTTCGTACAGCTCATCAATACTTCCTGTACTTACAGCACTTCCTGTGCCCTTCTTCAATCTCCATGTCGTATCTAACAAGCGTCCAAAATCATCTAAATCTTTATTCTTATCTGTTAAAATTACTTCTGCTTCATTTACAAGCTCATACATCTTCTGTAATCTCAGCTTCTTATCATCCATTCCGCTTATTTGATTTGTTCTCTGTACATCCGAGGAAAAACGGGTAAATCCTGTAAAAAACATTAAGAGATTATCATTTAATAACTTTTTTCTTTTAGGACTTATAATTACAGGCAACACTTCATAACCGTCGGCATTGAAATTAATGCGATTAAAACCTCCAAAGGAAGCTGCTATTTGATCTTGCCATCCTCCCATTTCTTGGCACAATTTTCTTTCCAAATAGATTGCTTCATCCGCTAAAGTTTTCTTATCTGCATATTTCCCCTTTAACGCATAAAATGCATTTAGCATACCAACTGCAAAGGAACTGGAAGTTCCCAATCCAGAACGGGCTGGCAAATCCGCCTCATAAGTAAGACGGATCTCATGCATATCCAGCATTTTCATTGCATTACGAATCGCCGGATGCTGAATTTCTTCTGTATTTGTTACTCGTTCTGTTTTGGAATAGGATAATTCAGTTGAGTAATCAAAAAATCTTGGCAAATGTCGAACATTAACATAACAGTACTTATCAAAGGTTGTGGACAATACTGCTCCTCCATTTTCTCGGAAATACTCCTCCATATCTGTTCCTCCGCCAAAAAATGACATTCTAAACGGGGTTTTTGTAATAATCATACACTTCTCCTAGAACTCTTTTTCAATTAATTTTAGAAAATTCTCTGCTGATTTCTCAATATTGAAATTGTCGCTGATCAAGCATTTTCCATTTTCTGCTATTATGTTTACATCAATTTTTTCTTCAAATATAGCTCGTATAACCTCTACATAATCTTCAGGACTTTCACAGTGAAAGTATTCTTGTCCATGGGTTGCTCCAACGCCTTCAATCCCTATGGTATTTGTCAAAACTGGGATACCTGCCGATAAAGCTTCCAGCACTTTAATCTTAATTCCCGCTCCCATGACTAAAGGAGCAACTAAACACATGCCTTCACTAAAATACGGTTCAACGCTTTCTACAAAGCCTAAAATTTCTATCTTTTCATTCGCATATTTCAACAAATCCTGAAGTGGATTAGCTCCAATTACTGTAAATTTAAGATCCAAATCCTTAATTTTAGGCATTACCTTTTCAATAAACCAGATCACACTCAGATGATTTTCAGGTCTATTCATAGCTCCGTAAAATATAATGTTCTTCTTTTGTGGTTTACGGTTTAAATTTGTCATATTTTGGAAATAAGGACACCAGGTAAATATCTTTTCTTCATTAACCTGATCTTTTAAAACCAGTTGCTTGTCTTTGTTATTATTTAATATAATTTTGTCCGCGCGATTCAGAGCATTTAATTCTAATGACTTTAAACGCGTATATCTTTTTTTATTTATCCATTTGAGCAATAAATTACTGGATTTTTTCCATTCTCTGTAATAATACAAATAACTCACATCTTCCTCAATCACAATTATTTTGCTTTCAGGAAAAAGTTCTTTTACAAATGGCAAGAGCAATACAGCCTCGGTCCATTGAAGTATAATTATCCTAGGATTGTACTTCTCCTTTTTTAATTGTTCTAATTTAGATTTTAGTGGTTTGGCAACATATCTATATAATTTACCACCATAAGGATGGAAGATATTGTATTTTCCATTTATAACTTCCAATCTTCGCAATATTTTTTTATCGAGTCTGTTAGAAAAAATCACCAAATTATTTTCAATGTGATAAGCATCTAAATCAAGTTTAGTTTTTTCGTTATATCTACATACAGATATCAAATAAACCGGCACATGATTTTCTGATAAAAGTTTTAGATAAAAATTATGTACTTTTCCGCCTGCATGAGGAACATTATCATAAGGTACATAAGGTGACACCCATAAGACTATTGTTTTTCCCATTATAAAATTATACCTTTCTTTTAAATTCTGTTTATCTTTCCCATATTGCAAAAGACTCTGTGGTTTCTAATACAGAATAATTATTTTCTTCCAAGGAATATGATACTTCTGACTCCTTGCCAGTGATGATCAAAGTATCTCCCGATACGTCTTCTAGGTCTTGTATATCATTAAATATATGCACTGTCTGTTCTCCGAAAATAAATTGAACCAGATCTGCATAAAACAATCCATCCGGCATATAATAGTATACATTGTCTGGCTGACCTTCATTACAGACTAGTTGCTCTATAGATCTTATATCCTCATTATGTTTATTTGCCCAGTTTAAGCAACGTGTTTCGTAAATATATCTACTATTGTCACAAAACAGAATTATTATACCTGTCAGAGCACAAATGACTAGCTTGGAATTATTTATACTTAATACTCCAATTAATACAGCAAAAAGTGCTATTTTTATTAAAGCACAGATTAATACACTTCCATAGTCAAAACTATTTTCATAAAATATCCTAGCAACGCCTGAACAGTTCATAAAAAAGTTCGTTGTTGTAGCATTGTAATCTATAATATAATGAATCAACATTGCGATTACAAAATAAATTCCACTTACAATTATCCCCGCCCACAATAATGTCTTTTTTTCATCAACATTTCTCTTTATATTTATAATTCCAATAAAGAACAATGGACTTAATGTAAATTCAAAATACCTTCCATAAATAAGCAAATCCATTCGTTCATAATAATTAATCATAAAAATACTGCCAACTGCCATCATAGCCGCTGTGTTTAAGATTAAAAATATATTTAAGATCATGAAATTGTCTGGCCATTTTTTTTCTCTAATCAAATTATAAATAGAACATCCACACACAAATAGTGTAATTCCTGCCATAAGATAGGTGGCTGATAATGCATAAAAGATTTTTCCAACAAATGCTTTTATAAACATCCATATGCCAGACACTGAAAATAAGAAGTTCAGTTTACTCACTTGTCCTGAAAAATCATTCGCAGCAAGGTCATCACTAGTATTGAAGAAAAAATTAGATTGATATATATATTTAATTCCAAAAATAACTGTAACTATAACAAGTATAACAAGTATTGACTTGAGCAAAAAACGAATATCAATCTTATTTTTAAACAACAGATAGAGCCAAAACAATCCACCCACAAAGCAAACACCTATTGTTCTTTGATGCACTGAAAACATGTACATTAAAATTAACAGATACAAAGCACTTCTTAAGAATGTAATATTCTCTAATAACAAGAGTGCCAGTAATAATAATCCCCAATAAAGCAAAGACAATAATACTTCTGTCAATGTATATTGTGTATAATATAAAATTCCGGTATATGTAGTTGCTGCTAAAGCCAAAAAAATCTGCTCGGTTTCCGAAGTTTGAATATAAGGGGAAATTTTATTTATGACTCTTCTTACAATAATGTAAATCCCGCACAAAAAAATACCATTTAACGCAATTGCTAATTGGTAACTGACAGATGCTGATAAATTCAAACGCAAAATCAATGATAATATCAGTCCATATCCATAACTATAATACGCATTGTAACTAGTTACTTCACTCCAATCTTTTCCGGCAAAAAATGCCCCAGAGGACCAATATCCATATTCATCCCCTGTAATTTTTATAATTGTGTTATCCTTAATAAAATACAAAGATAACAAAAACAGTATTAAAATCGGAATGACATATCCTAGCAGTTTCCTCTTTGAATATTTCATGACTTTATTACGCTGATGTCGCATTCTTCATCCCCTATTCTGTCTTATTTTTTATGATTATGATAGATTTCTAATTCTGAACTAATGTTATACTTACTAGCATTCTTATCTTGTATGATATTTAGTAAGCCAAAAATTATACTTTCCTTTCTTTTTAAGATTGTGCACATAATATATTCAGATGTTGTGGACTTTTCATTTTTTCTTGTAGTCCAACACCAACTACTTTAAAAAGTATATTGCCGTTCTGATGCATTTAAAAAAGCTAGGTCGTTCCCACCTATACATTTCTTTCTTCAACTTCTCGCTAAATTATTTCTTCCTTAAGGATTTTTTCATTAAATCAAATATCATATTATCCACCTTATGCATCACTATCGCAATTCCAATCGTAATGCAAACAACAATCCCCACATACCCAAGGTTTATCTCATATCCAGATTTATTATAGAGTTCACTCACTACTGATAATACAACAAATTGATACAAATATATTTCAGTGGAGTATTTGGTTAACAAACCAATCAGTGGTATTCTTCTATAATCGAAAATTTCTGCCCAGATGATCACGATTGTCATAATGCAAATACCAATCAAATTATGTAGAAGGACCCCTCCGACAAAACTACCTTGGGGCATTTTTATCGATATACATCCGATTGCCGCAAAAACGAAACAAACCACTGTAGTCACAATGCGACTGTCCATTAATTTAATCAAAAAACATTTGCACTCGTGCAAAAAAGCTCCATACACAAAACATAAAGATGAAAAATGAAAAGCATGGGTCCAAAAATAGGGGTACCCTTTATTTGACATGTACCAAGTAAAAATACTAACCAAGCAAGACACCAAAAACAAAAAACAGATACGTTTTCTCGGTAAAGAGATTGCCGAATATATACAATAGAAAGCGATGTAAAAAACGATTAATTCATATACATACCAGTTAAAGCTTGTTAAAATTTTAAGGTTTAGAACTATAGGTTTATTCAAAAAAATACACTCAATGATCCGAGTTATTAATTCACATAGCAACGCATATATGAATAATTTTATTACTTTCTTCCACAAAAACCCTTTTAGATAGTTTTCTTTATTGGAAAAATTATAACTAAGACTCCACCCTGAAACAATAAAGAAAAAACAAACAGATACCATATTAAATTTATGGATGATCAATAGAGGAAGTATTTCTTTCTCAAAGGCCATGCTACAATGCCCTAGTACAATTAAGAGAGCAAATAGTCCTCTCAAATAATTACTTCTATCTATTATTATTTTTTCAACATCTGTCTGTCTGTCTGTCACGGGTTTCATATCATTCCTTCTTTGTCAATATAATTTAAATCTTAAATCATCCTAATGGTTTTAAAAAAAGGGAGAGCAGTCCTCACTGTGGTTCTTACTAGAGCCAGAAAACTACGGTAGCTTTTTTCTGGCACTTAGAAAGAATAATCTTTGGATAGATGGGATCTATTGCCATTTCGGTCATGTAGCGTCTAGCCTTCTTGTTACTGATCCGGTAACCTCGCTACTTCAACTGAAAAGACATTTATCTGGCTCCCCAGGTGGAATTTTTCGTATGAAGATGGTCAATAATGTTTTTAGCTTCCAATTCAGCATTTATGTGACCATTATGTTCCTCTACTTTTTTCATACTATATACCTATATTTCCCGATTCAAATCCATTTATCCACTGTTCAAAATCATACTTTTGAGTAACCTCATTACTCAACTCATAATAAGGTGCTTCTAAAAACATTTCAAATCCTTTACTATACAAATTATCATCTTCTAATATAAATATATTATTTGGATGATAGAAATCATACTCTTTTATGCATTCATTATTTGTAATAATCTTTTTTTTTGCAAACAATGCCTCTACACATCGAACAGTCAATCCACTCTGCCCATTCTGCACCAATTCGACTATTGTTTTTGTATTAAAAAGATTATTTATATTACTCAAATAATCAATGGGTTGGCTGTATATACATCCATTTTTTAAACTGGTTTTATCTTTTACTATAATAAAGTTAACTTTCTTTCCTATTCTTTCTGAACGTGACTTTATTTTCATCAATAGCTCTGCTCTATTTTTATCCATTCCAACAAAATAGAAATCGGATACATCCCCTTTCACATTTTCACCTGCATTAAATATCTTCTTAAAAGAAAATTGATTGTTATAATTTAATATATATTTTTTACAATCATCCTTATCAAATGACCACTCCTCACAAAACGACCTATATTTCAATGGTAATCTTTCTATCTTTTCAATAGGATTCCAATACCAAACAATAATACGACATTTTCTATTTATGCTATGAATAAAGTTAACAATATCCCAATTATAATTACGATCAAATACTATAACTGTACTATAAATTTTCAATCTTTTTTTCCACTCTCCATACCAAAAATCCATTTTTGGTAATTTCAATTTTTGAACATGTATTAATGAAATGTATCTTTTATACTTTCCCATTTTTTTAAAAACCGGACATACATCTACATTAGCAGCTTTCATATGAGAAATATAAAATTTTTCAAAATCCCCTTTATCACTTTTCAATATTAAGATTCTCACAAGCTATTTGCTCCTTAAATAGGTTTACGAATTTTAATTATATTCTTTTCGATTAAATAATTATAAAAATATGCAATTCCATATAACAATTCAATGCTTATAAAAGAGAATCCTGCCAGCATTCTTACAACTATTTTATTTCTTTCATCATGCAAAACAGTTTCGCGACATTTTTTTATTATTTTTTTTGTATAATTTCGATCTTCTCTATACATTTTTCCTTTTGGAATCGTAAAATAATGGTTCAGCGACGTAATAAAACACTTAGATATTGCCGCCTTCGTAATGTCAGAATAATGTTTATGTACAAAACATATTATTCTTTCGCACGTATATACCTGTATCATTTTTCTACTACTATATTTTGAATTAATAATACTATTTTCTCGCTGTAAATAATAGTAATCTTGAACTGGATTAAACGCTATTTTTTTTGCCTCATGAAACAATTTATATTGTATACTTAGATCTTCAAATAATTCTCCAACAGCAAAATTATTTTTTTCAAATAAACTTCTTTTATAAATTTTGGCATATGCATAAATAGGTATACCTTCTCTATACAACATATTAGCTAGCGCTTCCTGTCTGTCATAAATAACAGTTTCTTCACCTCTGAATTCATTTGAAGGGATTGTATAAGCAACTCCTTCCTTAATTTTTACTACAGAGGTTATTCCTATATCGATAGAATTATTCTGCGTTAACTGGTATAAATGCTGAACATAATCTTCTGATACATAATCATCCGAATCTACAAATATAACATATCTCCCCCTAGCTAATTTCAGCCCTTTATTTCTAGCATCAGATAGCCCCCCATTTGTTTTATGTAGCACCGTTACCCGTTTATCCAATCTTTTATACTGGTCACATATAGCTCCACTTTCATCCGTCGATCCATCATCAACCAAGATTACATCTAAATTTTCATAAGACTGACATAATACACTTTTTAAAGATTTTTCTAAATATTTTTCTACATTATACACAGGTATAATTATACTAATAACCTCATTATTCATACTTCTGGTTCCTTTTATAATTTTGCTCTGTTTTTAAAAGCATTTCTATCGTATGTCCCAAATACAAATGCAAAGAAAGCCTTTACGATAACTCCCATTTTTTTCAATTTGTATTTTCCTTTGAATAGAACTCCTAAAAAGTCATATCCCAACTTCCCCATACACAGAAATTTGTATAATGCGCTCTCATATTCCCAAAATCCAATCAAATTATTTCGATAATAATAGAAATACATCGGAATCCGATTCTTATTTTCTTCTTTTACGAGTGACAGCGCTTCAGCACTAAAGCGTTTATGAATTGTCAGACTTTTCCCAACCATGTAAGCTGGTCCATAGTCTCGAATCACACGTTGGGTATATTCCGAATCGTCCCCCCAAATAAAAAACTCCTTCCAAGGCAATCCACATTTTTTTACCGCATCAATATTAATTAGTAATGACACAAAAGTCGCTTTTACAATTTCAGCAATTCCTTCATCGAGATATTGATACCAATCAGAATAAACACTAAATTGATTTCGTGCAATTTTAGGAACATTCATTGCCTCTCCGTTCATTCCTCGTACACTGCTGGCAAGGAAACTCACCTTGCCTTTAATTTTTTCTTTTGCGTTTAATAATTCCTGCAGGCAGGTTTCTGTTGGAATCGTATCGTCATCCATAATCCATACCCAATCAGGATTATTATCACGGGCAATCTTCATTCCTTCGTAAAAACCTCCTGCCCCACCTATATTTTTTTCAAGACAGTTATAGCTGATAATTGGATTATTCAAATATCCTTTTGTTTCTAAAAATTCTTTAGTTCCATCAGTGCTGTGGTTATCTACTATAATTAATTTTTGAACTGGTGTTGATTGAGCCAGTATAGCATCAACACATTCTTGTAACAATTCTTTTCTGTTGTATGTAACAACGACCGCTTCTACTCTAGCCATTATCTACTCCTCTTCCGGCTCATTAGTCTTCTTCTCTTCATGCCCCGGTCCATAGTCCATCTTCCTCAACTCAAACTGGATCTCTTCCAACAACTTCCTATTGGCCGCAATCACATCTCCCATAAGGCCAATCAACTCGCACAAGACAGCAATAATGATAAACATGGAAGCCAAGATTAAAGACTGTATATGTCCACTACCGGCACCATTAAAGTAGTAGATCAAAAATCGAATTCCGATTCCCACGCCAAAGATTCCAAAAACGCCTGCCAACCATGTAAAGCAATACAGGGGCTTGTACATCATCAAAGCCCTGCCTATGGTCAGCATGGACTTCTTCACGTATCCAAACATGCTGCTAAAGAGTCTGGATGGGCGAAGTTCCGCATTGGTTCTAATCGGCACGGATGTAACTGCCATCTTCTGGCGGCCTGCCTGGACGATGGTCTCTAAAGTATAGGTATACTCGTTAATTACATTCAGGCGCATAGCTGTATGACGGCTATAAGCCCGGAATCCACTGGGAGCATCCGGCACTTCGGTATGGGATGCCTTTCTTACGACCCAGCTTCCTAAATGCTGTAATTTCTTCTTCAAAGGAGAGAAATGCTCTGTATCATCGATGGGGCGCTCTCCTACTACCATTCCGGCTTCTCTTCTTAGGATAGGCTGAATCAGCTTCTCGATGTCTGCTCCGCAGTACTGATTATCCGCATCTGTATTTACAATAATGTCCGCTCCGTTTCTTAAGCAGGCATCCAGCCCTGCCATAAAGCCTCTGGCCAGTCCCTTGTTATTTCGGAAGCTTACTACGTAGTTTACGCCCCAGTCTCTAGCCACCTGGACCGTATCATCTTTACTTCCATCGTTAATGATCAGATATTCGATCTCATCTACGCCATCGATATGCTTGGGCAAGTCATCCAAGGCTATTCTTAATGTTTCTGCCTCGTTGTAACAGGGAATCTGTATAATCAGTTTCATTGCTTCCTTCTTCTCCTTAACTTCTTTCTTAATTTATAACTATTCCTCATCCCACAGATAAATATAGGTCTCGTCATTGATCTTATATTCTGTGGCGTTGTCTCTTAATCGCTTTTCTATACTATTCTTTTCTTTACACAGGTAGGCTCCGTCTGCTTGCTCCGGCCTTCCTTTTACTATGATTTTATCTGCCAAAAGATACTGTAGTTCATATGCATCAAGGGCTCCTTCATCTACATAGATCTTAGTAATCTGCCTGCCGCTTTCTTCCTGGTCTTCCACCCAATCTACAAGGTCTTGGCAAGAACGATAATTGTTTTCTCCTCGATAACGTTCATGATAGAAACCATTAAATGCATAGGTATACATTAGCACTGCACACAAAAGGCCCACCACTAGCTGAACTTTTTTTCGTTTAAAAAGTTCATAGGACAGGATGGAAAAAACAAATACAAAAAAAGTCGCCGGCAGGTAAGACCGCAAGCCCACAGAGTCTGCCGCAAATCCCTTGGTAAAGGAAAATGGTGCATAGCCCCATACACAGCCCAACTCATAACATAAAATTGGGAGAATGACCAAGACCCAGTAGCCTTGTAACAAGCTTGTAATCAGCAGTACTTTTCCCTTCATCTTTTCCAAAAGATCGGCATGTTTTATCAGGTATACCGCCCCCACCATAAACAAGGGCCCAATATAAGCGCCATAGTATCTGAGATAAGTAATGGCCCGGAATGCGTCTCCGCTCTCGTTCTGCTCCATAAGAAGGGTAACTCCCCCCAGCCAGGTGATGGACTGGCCTCCTATGGTACATCCTATGGCAAGGATACAAAAGATTCCTATGACTATATAGGGCAGATATTGCTTTCTCTCACTCTCGACAATCTCCGCTTGTCTGCAAAGGCCTCGCCAAATCAGGATACAGATTGCTACTACAATCGCTACTGCAATGCCCCCGGTTAAAACCACGGACTCATTCAGCTCTCCAATGATAATATCGGCCCAGGCGGTCCAGCTTTTTGGATCTTTAAACCAATCCAAGAGTTGCAGAGAGGCTCCTGTGGAGGTATTGCTAACGGCTGCGTCCTGGCCTTTTTCAAGGAAGGCTACAAGCTTACCAATCCCCATCCGAACCAGGAGAAAAGCAGGAATTCCTGTCAGAATAGCTGCCGGTATAGATACAAAGGCTTGTCTATAAATCCAGGCACAAAGGATAAGTGTCACAATCAATGCGCCCCACAGGGCTACCGCTCTGGAGTGGACGCTATATGCATAGGCTAAGGCCAAGAAGAGGGCCACGGTATAGATCGCCTTGACACTTTTTCTTGTCTGCACTTCCTCTGTGATAAGCTTTAAGAGAATCCAAGCGATGACCCAGACCATAAGATCGTAGATAAACTCCGGATAGGTGTAGGTTGCCCGCACCGTCAGAAGGTAAGAAGAGACGATAGCCAACAGACAAGCTTGCTTTTCATTTTCCACCTGCAGGTACTTTCTCATCAAATGATAGCTGATCGGGGCGACTGCTGCCTGGAAGAGGATCATTAAAGTCACCATGCTGCGATAAAGAATAACCGGGTCTTTTATCAAGGCCATCAGAGGAATCCATAATACAGAAAAACCATAACCGTAATATCGGTAATCCCCCATCACTCCGGACCAATCTCGTCCCAAAAATTTCGCTGCCGGCCACATGGCAAATAATTCATCGCCGCTAATGGAAAGCGGGTATGTCTTTATCAGGAAAAGAAGTCTTGGGATTAAGGCCACTAAAAAAGCGATCCATATGTATTTATTTTTTAACAGTTTCTCTTTCACTCTAACTTTGTATCCTCATAATATTCATGAGTTTATTCCCTTTTACCATATTTTCTCATACTTATACTAGACTAGTGTATAGGATTTCGACAAAATAAGCAATACTTCCCGTCCTATCTCCCTATATTTATTTTCTTCTAAGCACTGATTCTAATAAGCCCCACACAAATTCTTCTCTCATAATCAGCAAAACCAGTCCATAGACGCCAAAGAACATGCATGCACTGACCGCCAACATAATAAAGGACTGCACTTCCAGGCTCCAACCTGTCCCGCTTAAATCTAACAGTAGCTTGACAGCGATTCCTGCTGCCGTCCCCAAGATCATGGCAACTGCAATTTTCTTTCCACTGACAGCCTTCATGATATCCTTTATAATCCCTCTCAGATAAATACACTGAACAACAAGAACCACCAACTCCGCGATGGTCGTAGCCAAGGCTGCTCCTGAGGATGCCATGCCCGGGATCAGTACTAAATTTAGCAGGAAGTCTACCACTGCTCCGCATACGATCGAATTTAAAACCTGCTGTTCCAGATTCTGAGGGGTCAGAATCTGGATGCCTGTGATATTGGACAGACCAATCAGCAGGACCGTAGGCATCAGGATAATCATAGGCAAGACTGCCCCCTCATAGCCTTTTCCTGCCAGAAATTGTATGGATTCTCCTGCATATAACATAAAATAGATGGTCATGGGTAGGCCCGCCACTACTACAAAATTCACGGCTTTTCCGATCATCCTGTAAAAGTCATCGATCTTATCCTTCTTGACATAGTAGGAAAGTCTCGGCAAGAGGACGGTTCCCAAGGATGTAATGAGGGTTACCAGGATGGTTTTTACTTTGATGGCCGCATTATAGTAGCCTACTTCTGTATCTCCCTGCATGAAACGGAGCATAACAACGTCTAAGTTGGTATAGACGCTGGTGGCCGCTGACATTGCAAAGAAACGAAGGATGGGTTTCATATGGACCCGAAAATCATAGGGGCCTGATTTTTTCCATGTGACAAATTTTGTCGCATAGAAAAAGTTAAAGGCATAGGAAGCCGAGCTTGCGAATACTGTGATTGCCCCGTACATAATATAATCTTCCGGCTTCTTTACCAGGAGGAACATAAGCACCAGGGAAACCACTTTTACGACCATATTGACGGCTGTGATATATGCATATTGTTCCAACGCATTATAGAGCCAGGTCATGGCAAACATATTAAGAACCATTCCGATTCCGTTGATGATATATAATTCCTTCTCTGCCGCAAACTCCGGAACTAAGATCACCGTTCCGATAAAGGCTAGCAGGGTAAGGAGCATGGTAACGGAATTGATGATCAAAAGCTCCTGGACGGTTTTCGACAATTTTTCCCTATCGTCTCTTACTTTTGCACATGCACGTATTCCATAGGTCGGAATTCCCAGAGAAGCGAACATATTAAAATAGGTGATCACCGCGCTGGCTGTTGCCACCTTTCCATTTCCAGTCGCCATGAGGACACGGGAAATATAGGGGAATGTGATCAGCGGAAATACGATGGACGACGCTGACATGATGAAATTCATAATGAAATTGAATTTTACAGAATGGATCTTCATACCACTGCCCTTCCTCTAATGATTTCTTGCTTTACTGATAGCCAAAATCAAGCCATAAAATTTAAAATTTGTTTTTCTGAGAAGTCGAAGCATGCCGCTAAACTGGCCGGATTTCTCATATACATAAGTATTTTTCTTCTTTAATTCACGGTCGAAGGCCTTAAATTTCTCAGCGATTTCTTTATCATTTGCCGGGAAACTCATAAAAATATCCACCTGGGTCTGAACCATCTCGGCGATTCTTCTGGACATGTACCTGGCCTTTAATTTATCATAGTCCGAACTCTTCTTATATGCATGGATATAGTCTAAGACATGGAGGATGACATCTATATGATTTTGCAAATGCTTCTGGTAGCCTAGGATACTTACGCTCTGGTTTGCCTGGGCCAGGCGATACATATAGACATATAGGTCAAAGTAAATCACGCTCTTTACATAGGGAATGGGATAGAGAATATATTCCACATCTACATAAAAACAATGCTCATCCAGCCGGATCTGATTGTCTCTTAGGATGGATGTCTTTATGATCAGGGCATGCATAGAAATCCTTGTTTCATTTGCGATTTTTTCAAAAGAGAGTTCTCTGTCTTTTTCTATCCATGAAAAGGTCACCGGAGATAGGGCCCCTGTCCCGTCATTTACTTCATAATAATTTGTAAATACATAATCAATCTCACAGTCAGACAGGCGCCGGATCAGTTTTGCGAAACCCTCCCTGTCTACCCAGTCATCCCCGTCTACTACCTTGAAATATTTTCCTCTGGCTTCTTTGATTCCTCGGTTGATGGTAGAACCATGGCCCCCGTTTTCCTTTGAGATCAGACGAAAGCTATCCGGATATTTTTCTTCAAATTTCTTTCCGATCTCGGCGGTCTTGTCCTTGGATCCATCGTCTACGATCAAGACCTCTATGGCATCCAGGACTCTCTCATCTACAAATGAATCTAAGGTATGTTCCAGGGTTGCCTCCACATTATATGACGGAACCGTGATTGTTAATATCTTTTCCACTTTTATAGTCCTTTCCTAATACGATTTTCCCCATTATCCCCATGTGTTATCCCAATACAAGCTGCCTTGCCTTAGAAAGCAGGCGCATCATCCAATATTGCTTATGGTCCAGGATCCACAAATGTAATTTATCCTTCTTTCCCATCTGCTTTACATATTTATTCTTATGTATATCTGGTATCTTCTTGTATAAATACTTTCGATATCTCTCCAGGTATTCTCCGTCCTCTCCCGCAAGAGCCAGGACCTTGGAGGGTTCAAAATATTCATTTGCAAATACAAGATATTCTAACTCTTCCCTGTATTTCTCGTACATTCCCTGGGCCTTATAGGCCTTTAAAATGTAATCAAGAGCTAGGATTTTATCATGACTGCTCTTTTCATAATTTTTTCCTGTCATAATAGAATTTTCTCGATTTATATAATAATAGAGGGGTTCTTTTATATAATAAACCCTCTGGGCCTTCATAAAGAAGATAGAGGTGGTTGCCAGGTCTTCAAAGTAAATCCCCTTGGGGAAGGGACAGTTTGCATTTATGTAGAAGTCCCTGCGAAATAGTTTGGCACAGGCTGAGGTAGCTGCCAGCAATAGTAGAGGTTCGGTTTCAAGGGAAAGCACCTTATTAGCCGGAACCACGGTACTTCGTATCTCCCTGCCATCCGGTTCTATATAATAATAATCATACAGGACCATGTCGCATTGATTTTCTTCTGCCTTGGAAAGGGTCTTTTCTACCAGGTCCCTGGCTATATAATCATCGCTGTCTACGAATGCTAAGTATTTTCCTGTGGCTAGCTTGACACCCTCATTTCTCGCGTCACTTAAGCCTCCGTTTTTTTTATGGAGGACTCGGATTCTAGAATCCTTCTTGGCATAGGCATCGCAGATCTGACCGCACCTGTCCGGCGATCCATCGTCTACTAAGATAATTTCTATGTTTGAATATGTTTGATTTATAATACTCTTGATACATTTATCTAAATACTTTTCCACATTATAGATTGGAACAATAATACTGACTAATTCCATCTTCCGGTCCTCCTGTCGATTTACTTTTCTACCACTTCCACTTCATGCCCCTTGGCCTCAAATTCATCCTCAATCCCTTCCGTCACATAAAGGGTCCCATCTTCTGTCTCCAAGATTCCATCAAATTCCTGGCTATGGTCTCTCCAATATGCAATGGCCTTATCCTTCCCCATAATAAATAAGGACGTCGACAAGCCATCTGCCAGGGTTCCGTCGGAACTTACGATGGTCACGGAGATGAGTCCTGAATCTGCCGGATAGCCGGTTCTTGGGTCTATGATATGGTGGTAGGTTTTTCCGTCTTCTTCAAAATATCTTTCATAGCCCCCGGAGGTTATAACAGCCTGATCCTTAATAGACAAGGTTCCCAAATAGTCTTCCTTCCCTTCCGGGTCCTGGATGCCCACCTTCCACTTGCTGCCATCCGGCTTGGCACCTAGGGACTGGACATTTCCTCCCAGGTTCACCAGGCCACTGGTGACTCCCAAGTCCTTATAGATCTTCATGATCCTGGAGGATGTATAGCCCTTGGCGATGCCTCCAAAGTCGATCTTCATGCCTTCCTCTTCAAAGCTTAGGCTATTTTCTTCTTCCTTATACCGGATCTTCGAAGCGTCTGTCAAAGCCAACAAGTTCTGAAGTTCGGTCTTGTCCGGAACCTTATAGTCCTGGGTCGGGAAGCCCCAGGCTTCCATAACAGGATAGATAGCAATATCAAAAAGGCCATCGGTAGACTTATATAAGTCCATAGATTTTTCAAAAAGGTATTTGGTATCTTCTGTCAGGTTTCCGCCGCCATTGGCATTTAGCTTGGATACCTGACTATCTTCATTTCCTGTGGACAGGGCACTGTCCAAACGCTTGATTTCTTCCGCTGCCTGGTCCACGGCTTCTTCCGCCTGGTCCCCATAGGCTGTCAGGGTCATGTAGGTATCCATGGCAAATAATTCCTTAGTTGCCAGCTGGTCTCCCTCAGTAGTCCTGCTCACCTGGGTCTTGGATTCCGTGACGCTAGCGTCTGCTTCTGTTTGTGTCTTTGCTTTCGCAGCCCCGCTACTTCCCTCCTTGCTTTCAGTGCTTCCCAGGTTCCCACATCCGCTAAGCAAAAGGCTTATTGCCATACAAGCCATACCAGCCTCTATCATTTTTTTCTTGACCATTCATTTCGCTCCCCTATTCTCTTATCTATCATCTTTTACCAATAAATCTCCCCATCTACCCAGGCTTCAAAGTAAAGCTTGGCACCTTCTTCTTTAAAATATTTCTTATCTATGGTACAGCTTGCGCTTCCATCTTCCTCCAAAGCAAAATCAAACTGCCTTCCATCTATAATCAGGTAGCCTCTGACGGGCCATCCATCTCCGATCCCCATATTTTCTCTGGACACATGAACTTTTACCAGGCATCCTTCCTCCTCCAACTCATAGGAAGCGTCCGATAGGTTCATCAAATCTCCCTCATGTTCCGAAAGATCCAGCACAGGGTTTAGTATTTTATACCTCAAACCATCCCAGGAGAAATAATTTCCATTCAGGGTATATTCCGCTGTCTCTAAGATTACCACATCCGGCTGAAAGATATTAAAGTAATAATCAATATCTATGAAATTTTCATAATTATGGATGGCATCATATTCTTTAAAAGAATTTTCAATCAAACGATAGCGTTCATTGGCATTATAATAGCTTCCCTGGAACATAAGAACCCTGGGAAGGTCCTCAGCGTCTTCGGATGGATTTCGCTTGACTACTTTCTCATTATAATTCTGATCCAGCTTAAGGGCATCATATTCCTCAGTGCGATCTTCTAAGTCTTCTTCTTTTAGATTCCAAAAATAAGGAACTATCTCATCAATATTAAACTTGGATACCGGAAGGCTACGCTCTTCTATATCTTTGATTTTAAAATCAGATTTTTCTATCTGCTTCACCGACGGATAGTATTCTGCTACTTTCTCCAGAAGGTGATTGGTTCCATAGAAGGCCCCCAGATCATTCCAATGGCCTGCGTCATATTGCTTATTATAAACTTGCTCTGTTTTGTGTTTTTCTATAAGCAGGTTTTCATTGGAGATGTAATTGATCCCATATTCCTCAAGCTTTTTTTTCATGGATTTATTTACAAGGTTCTGATAGGTATATCCTTCCGGCAAATATTCCTGATATACCGTTGTCTTACTGGGATTGAGGCAATAGATAAAGGGCACGCCTCTGGCCTCGCAATATTCTTGTACCCGCTTTAAATAATTACAAAATAGATCTTCAAATTCTTCATTGCAGGTCTCGGTTCCCAGTTTGGAAAAGACATAGCCCTCTTTCCCCCAGGTATACTGGGGATGAACCATTATACCAAATATATCATTGTTTAATTCTGTATAAAGGTCGATGGCCTCCGTCCGAAAGCCAATACGGTCACTGAGATAGTCGTCCACCATGGCGGTAAAGGAGTCTTCCTCTGTAGTCCCCCACTCTGTCAGCATCCGATTGTCAATTTCAGATATAGCCTCAGGTTCTCTATTTAATTTATACATGAGGCTTCCCAAGCCCAGGGCTATTAGGCCTAGGAAGATTCCCTGAATGACCGGCTTATATTTCATTTTACTCATAACAATCCTCCCTGCCTTCTAAAATTGGTAATAAAGGAAGGGGGAATATCCCTCCGACACGACGGTTAGGTAACACAAGAATAGGCATCCCAAAAGGAAGGCATACTTGATCACTTGGAAGGCCAGGCTTTCCCGGTCGAGCCTTCTATAAAGTGCCTGGACCTTGTTCCTGCTAAAGATTGCAGTTCCTAAGATAATCAGAGCCCATATGGTTAGGAGCCTCGGTGTCAGATAGTAAATGGCCGAGAAGGATGACTTCTGGCCGATTCCCACTAAATATCCAAGGAAGGTCTTTAAGTCTGCCAGGTCTGCTACGTTAAAAGCAATCCAGCCCAGGCTTACAATTAAGAAGGTTCCTGCCCATCTTAGGGCTTTTGGGATCTTTTCATACCAGTTTTTCTTCATAAGGAAGCGCTCGGCGACTACACAGGCCCCGTGCAAGCATCCCCAGATAAGATATACCCATCCTGAACCGTGCCAGATTCCTGTTACCAAAAATACAATAAATAAATTCAGGTAGACATTTCCCTTACGGCTTCCTCCTAATGGGATATAGAGATAATTCTTAAACCAGGTCCCTAAGGATATGTGCCATCTTCTCCAAAATTCTGTGATGGATGTACTAAGATAGGGGAAATTAAAGTTTTCTTTAAAATGAAAACCAAACATTTTTCCCATTCCTATGGCCATATCCGAATAGCCTGAAAAATCCATATAGAGGCCCAAACTATAGGAAAGAACCAAAATCCAGGCAGTTCCCGCATCCATTCCCTCTCCCAAATTATAAAAGCGACTGCTGTAGGTCTGACTTAGAATATCTCCAAGAAGAACTTTTTTGGTCATTCCTATGATAAAGCGCTCCACCCCTTGCACAAATTCTCCGTAGATGATCTTCCTGTCTCCTAATTCTTTCTCCATGTCCCGGTAGAGGACAATTGGCCCCTGGGTGATTTTTGGAAAAAAGGCCAAATACAGGGCAAATTCCAGGAGATTTTTATTAGGCCTTGTCTGCCCCTGATAAATATCCATGAGATAGGAAATACATTCAAATATAATAAAGGAAATTCCCAGAGGGGCTATAATATCCCACAAATTATTTTCTCCGTGAAGGAGGCTGGTAAAGAGGTCATAGATCTTCGCAAAATACTTGTAATAGACAAGGATTCCTGCGTCAACCGCGACTCCGCAAATTAATAGGAAACGGAATCGCTTGCCAGTCCCACCTATAAGTCCCAAGACATAGTTTGTGAGGATCAAGAGACTCAAGATCATAAGATACTGACTTCCATTCCAGTAATAAAAGAGACCTGAAAAGAAAAGCAGTACTATATTTTCCAGCAGAATCTTATGTTTTCTAGCGATTTTATGGATGACGAGCACCAAGAAAAGGGCCGGTACTAGACATATATAAATAAAAGAAAAGGAATCAAATACCATAGGCCCTCCGAAAATATTTCTTATCTATGCAGCTTACTTCTAAGCCAGGACAGTAAATTTACCACCCAATATTTCTTCTGATCAATCATGCGAAATTGCAATTTTTCTTTCCCGCTCATGGTAGCCAGGTAGATATTTTTCCTATAATCCGGATATTGCTTGGCTACGAAATTATGGAATTTCCGGATATAGTCCCTGTCTCCCTTGCGGTATAGGATTTCCTTGGCCGGAATAAAGTAGGCATGAAAAAGGGCCATATATTCCAACTCGCTGCGGTACTTAAAGAAGGCCCCCTGGTCTTCGTAAAATTTCTTTACGGTCCTTATCATGGCACAGCGGTCCTTAAAATTCTTTTCTTCCTTGGCCGTGGTCATGATGGAACCTTCCCTTATGACATAGTTATAAAAGGCTTCTTTTACGTAGGAAATAGTCCCTGCCTCCAGGAAGAACTTGGGTGAGCTTCCCAGATCCTCGTAATAATAACCTTCCGGATATCTTACCCCGCTTTTTTCAAAGAAATCTCTGCGAAACATACGATTCCAGGCGGAGATGGATTCAAAGAGAACCATGGGATATTCTTTTAAAGTAAAGGCTCGATCCTCCGGAATGGCATCCATCGTGCATACTTCTATGGAGCCGTCCGGCTCTAGGCGCTGGTAGTCAAAGAGAATCATATCACTGCTATATTTTTCTCCGGATGCGACGCATTTTTCTACCAGGTAACGAGAGATGTAGTCATCGCTGTCTACGAATAACAGGTAGTCTCCCGTAGCTACTTTAGCCCCCTCATTTCTGGCATTTCCCAGGCCTCCGTTTTTCTTGTGGACCACTTTAATCCTAGAATCTTCTTTGGCAAAGGCATCGCACATGGCAGGACACCCATCCGGGGACTCATCATCCACCAGGATGATCTCTAGGTCCTGGTAGCTTTGCTGTCTTAGGCTGTCAACGCAGCGTTTTAAATAAGCTTCCACATTGTAGATGGGAACTACGATGCTTACTTTCTTTAATTGGCTCATATCTTCTTCCTTTTTACATATGTCGGGTCCAGTAGCTGTTTCACGATCTAGTTCACAATCTATTTCATGACCTATCAAACAGGTCCAGGATTTCCTGGCTTTGTCGCTCTAAATCATAGTAATAGGCACTTTCCAGGAACTTAGGGCAACTTCTTTCTTTCTTTTTGCCTACGATCTTCTTTGCCCACTCGGCCGGGGCCTTCTTTAAGGGCAGGAAATAACAGTCTCTGGTAATTTTGGATTCTTTTGTTATGCTATCGCTCATAAAGCAGGGCAGGCCTGATGACTGAGCCTCTATACCTGCGATGGGGAGACCTTCAAAGTTGGAGGGCAGTAGGAAGGCATCCATGCCCTGGTAGAGGGCATCCGCATCGCTTCTTCGTCCCAGGATCTGCACCTGGTCTTCTAAGCCCATCTCCTTTACCCGTCTGTTTACTTCTTCAAAACGGGGACCGTCTCCCACCAGCCACAGCTTAGCTTCCGGCTGCAATTTTACAATTTCTTTAAAGATTTCTAATAAGAAATAATGGTTCTTTTGATAGCAAAAGTTCCCCACATGGCCGTAAACGTAAGCCTCCTGACTGCAGCCTAATTCTTCTCGAATCTTTTTTCTTCTTTCCGGGTCGTAGGAGAATTTTTTCCGGTCCACCGCATTGTGGATGACCTGAAACTTGTCTGACGCTACGATTTTTCTTGGGAAGAGCCAGTCTCCGGCCTTTATGGAGCAGCTGTAAAATTCCGTTCCATAGCGGTAGAGGAAATGCTTGCAGCTGGCATGAATGCTATTAAACACAAAACGTTTTATCTTACTTTCACAATCATTTCCGCTGGAATGGCTGTGGATCATGCGACGTCCTACCCCCGCATCCCTGGCTGCTTTTGCAGCTATCAGGTCGATAGCTGTTGATATATTAAAATATACAGCATCATAGTGACCTTCTTCCAGTATTTTTTTCACCCGATCATATTGCCCCTTGGGGTGTTTTAGGTTTGGAATGGCATAGATTTTGGACCCATAGCCTGCTAATTTTTTCTCAAGCTCCGGGTCTATCTCGTTGGTGAGAAAATCCAGGGTAATTGATCCCTGGATTTTTGATTGCTGATCGCAGGCAACCTGCTCCAGCACAGTTAATAAATATTTATCGATTCCACCGGACTTTCCATCCATGATGAATCCTGTAAGAACTTTCATATACACCTCTGTTACGTAAATATCTTAAGCCTCTTTCTGACTTTTTTCTTCTTCCTTGCATCCCGCCAGATTAACCAGGTATCCGCTAAAGATCCACAAGACGGCCGCACTGACGGAATTCGTATAGAGTCCGTCTAAGAGGAAGGCCATGGATACTGCCACAGTACCCAGGCAGCATAAGATCGGTAGGGGATATAGGTCTCCCTGTCTGATCGGACTAAATATTCTTTTTAATATATAGATGACAAGCCTAAGGATGATTAGTACAAAAAGGATAGCTCCCAGTCCTCCCTGGTAGGCCAGCACATTAAAGAACTCATTGTGGAGGCTGGTATAGACGCCCAGGTCATTATTCACCGCATAGGTGTTTGGCACATGTTCCTCAGCATATTTTGAAAATGTACTGTAGCCGGTTCCGTAAATGGGACTGGTCTCCCATACTTCAATGGCACTCTTCCAAAGGCTCAAGCGGCCGTTGCTGGCATCCTCTGTTAATTGCTTTTCTCGCTCGGTTACGATCTTTGTATTTGCATTCTCTTTCTTCTGGCTACTGGATGCAGGGGTCTTATTCGTATTTTGAGCCGTGGTCTGAGCGGCTTTTTTTGCCGCTTCTTTAGCTGCTTCTTTAGCTGCTTCCTGGGCAGCCTCCTTAGCCACCTGCTCCTGGTACTGGATATTATTTTCCTTCCAAACATATCCTCCCCCGTAGCAAACAACAATAAGAAGCACAGCCACTAGGGCGCCAAGAAAAATTCTTCCGGTATGTCTTTCTTCCCCTGGTCCTGTTTTTTCTTTTTTAATCTTCTCAAAAAAGACAATCCCCAGGAAAAATACTAAACCTATGCTTAAGGCTAAAAGTCCGGTCCTAGAATCTGCGAATATGATATAGGCATAATCAACTGCCATGGCCAGGCCAGATAGGATTTTCACTGCAATTCTTTTGCTGATGAAGATCCATCCCAAGGCGATAAAGATTGCGATGACACTGACTACCGCTCCATAATTAGGGTCTGTATAGACACCCCAGAGACGGTCCCAGGTAAAGCCTGTAATAATAGCTTCCCCATCGGCGGTCTCTATAATCTCAGAATAGCCCTCCGGCAGCATTTTAAGGCTGGCAATAGATGCAAGCACGGAACCAATCAGGACCAAACTGCTTATGATCTTATATTCAAGGATCACATGGCTTTTTTCACGCTTTAAGGGGATGGCATAGAGGGCGAAAAACTGGATGCCCATCCAAATCAGCCACTTTAAATTGTCTGTCAAACCATATTGGCGGTTCATAAAACTACTAAGGAGAAAGCTTGCACACATGAGGGCCATCAGGATAAGTCCCGGTGTCTTTATATAATCCTTCCACTTAAGGAGTCTTGTCAGAATCACCACCGCCCCTAGGACTAGGCAAATCTTTACCAGGTAGGACTGGACCGGTGATATATAGAGCACCGTCACATAGGTGGAGAAGGCTAAAAGTACATAGCTAATCTTAAATAAGGCTTCTAAATATTCCTGCCAGGCAAATTTCTCCCTGAGGCTATTTCTATCCATAAATCAAACTCCTTTTCGTCATTCCTCTATCATTCCTCAATTATTTCTCATTCTTTTCAATCAAGCCGCGAATCAGCCTTTCAATTTTTTGGTAAGATTTTGGCCGGTCAAATTCTTCCTCTGCAATCTGCCTTGCCCTCTCTCCCATTTTCAGGCGGACCTCCTCATGATCGTAGAGTTTCTCAATGGCGTTGGCTAAGATTTCCGGATCCTCCGGCATGATATTAATTCCGAATCCATCATTTTTAACTTTTGCACGGAATTCCTTACTCATGCAGGTATTGATCATAGCCTTTCCTGCTGCCAGATAATCTCCGATCTTGGTTACGATACTCTGCGGCGCCTTCTTTACAAAGGAGTTGACCAAGATATCAGACTCTGTTAAGTAGGCTGCCATAAGATCATAGGGGGTATATCCCAAAAATTCTACATTGTCTGCCTGGATTTCCTGAGCCAGGGCTTCTAACTCCGGCTTTAAGGGGCCGTCTCCCAAAATTTTAATCTTAATATTGCTGCGGCCTCTTCGCTTTAATTCCTCGCCTGCCAGGACCATGGTGCGGATATCGTAGCTGGTTCCGATGGTTCCTGCATAGGATACCCAAAATTCATTGCCCGGCTTTTCGATATTCTTTGCCTGGTCTTTTGCTCCCTCGTCAAAGACCGCCAGCTCATTTCCTACATAAACCGTCTCTCTTGGAATCTTGCGATCTTTTTTCTTAAAGGGGCGGTCTCTGTACTCATCTGAGGTTCCGATGACACCGGAGACTAGGCTGTAAACCTTCTCTGCGTCTCTTAGGAGGGGGTAAAATGCGATGTCACTTACCACCGGAATATCCACGACCATCCGCATGGCTTCCGGCCAAAGGTCGTTGACATCTGCCACAAAAGGAATACCTTTTTTCTTGGCATATTCTGCTGCCGCCAGTGCTACATCATTTGGTGGAATCTCTGCGTAGAGAAGGTCGTAATCTCCCTCTTCCTCCAAAAGCTTTGTCAGATTTTTTGCCGCGATCTTATGGCTTCTTACCCGCCTTAAGTCTATATTTTTCTTATAACCCGGTTCATAGATAAATTTGATACCGAACTTATAATCTTCTTTCTTAATCTTGTCTAAATCTCTCTGGGCCTTTTCCCAGTGCTGAAAAGTTGTGGTAATGAGATCCACCTGGTAACCTGCGTCTGCTAAAAATTCACAGACCGAACGGAATCTCGTATAACCTTTCTCATCATTCAGGCGGACGCCCATGGTAATAACCGCTACTTTATACATATGCTACCTCTATTTTACATTTTTTCAAAAGTCACCGCGTCCTTTTACCTAAGTACAGCAAACACGGTCTCTATCATAATTCCAATATCTCCCAAGGCACTGAAATGCTTAAGATAAGCCAAATTATGCTTCATCTTATCCGGAAGAATCCTCTGGATATAAACATCATCCACAGCCTCTCCCTGGGAAATATACTTTTCCATAATCTCATCTTCGTCCTTGTAGACAATGCTGGTCTTTGAGGTAATTCCTGCCGGCAAAAGAAGGGTTGCCCACATTTCCTCTGTATAGGCATCCACATATTTTCCTACTTCCGGCCTGGTCCCTACAAAGCTCATATCTCCTACAAATACGTTAAAGAGCTGGGGCAATTCATCCAGTCTGCATTTTCTTAAAAGATTTCCCATGCGGGTAATCCGGCTGTCCCCACTGGTGGTAACCGCCGGGCCCTTCTTGTCTGCATCCGCCACCATGGTACGGAACTTAAAGATCCGATACTTCCTTCCATACTGGGTAATGCGCTCCTGCCTGAAAAATACCGGCCCCTTGCTGTCCAGTTTGATGGCCACGGAAAGTCCCAGCATAACCGGAGACAGGATTACAATCAAAATCGTAGATCCGACCAGGTCAATGCCCCGCTTGATCTTTAGGCTTAAGCCCCTTTTTCTTAATCTCTTATAGTAGGGCCTTACCTTGGCATTTTGCATCTCTTTTGGAAGTTCTTCCCACTTTTTCAAAGTCATAAATTTTATTCCTTCCAATCATCTAATCTAAAATATGCCCACCTATTAGCGTCCGGATTTGGTCTTGGAATAGATCATAGGGAGGCTGCTTCTTACAATATGTATACATCTTCCGAAGGCTGTACTGAGGAGTACAGACTTTGTTTTTAAGACTTTAAGTGCCAGCTTTAGCATGCGGCTGTCCTTGGCCTCTGCCTTCATGACCAGGTCCTTAAAGAGGGGGTCTTTAAAAACCTTCCTTGCAAATTTTCTCCGGTCTCTTCCCTTCATGCCGGACCTAGGATCACAGTTTCTCTCAAGGGCCGATAGGATATAGCGGCCGTATAGGCCTCCCAAAAGGCTTCTTGCCTCCTTGCTATCTGTCCCCCAATATTTTTGCTGGTCGTAGAGCATCTGGATCCTCCGCCTATGCAAAGGATAATAGTCCGGGACAAATTTGGTTGTAAGGCTTCCTGTCATTCGTTTGGCATAATGATAAGGCACGAAATCCAAAAGATTCATGGACTCGATATCATTGCAATATTGAATGTTAAATACGATGTCTTCTATAAGGCGGACGGTCTCATAGCGAAAGCCCTTTTCCCTGATATAGTCTAGGTCATAGACCTTATTCCAGGCATAACCGTAGATGGTCTCCTGCTCCAGCTTTAAGACATATTCCCGCAGGGCCTTTTTATTTGCAAAACTTTTGGCCTCGGGACAGACCTCATGGCCATAAGAAAAGCTTCCGTCATCTCCGTAGTACTCCTCGATATGGCCGAAGACAGCCAACTTGGCCGGATTCTTTTTTAAGGAGTCTGCCACTTTTTTTAAGAGATCTGTATCCACCGTATCATCGGGATCCATAAACCAAATGTAGCGTCCATGGGCCGCATCGATTCCTGTATTTCTAGCCTGGCTAAGACCCTTGTTTTTCTCGTGATGGACCACTAAGATCCGCTCATCTGTAAGAGCTAACTCATCTGCTATCCGGCCGGTCCCATCCGGAGACCCGTCCTCCACGATCACAAGCTCCCAGTCAGAGAAGGTCTGCTTTTTTATACAGTCGACTGCCTTAGCCAAATATTTTTCCACCCCGTAGGATGGCATTACCACGCTAAATAAGGGGCGTGTCTTTTCCATAACTAAACTCCATCGGTGGGGGCTTTTACTCCCGCCGTCTTTTTATTTTTTTCTTTAATAGACAAGTTCCTAGAGACAAGTTTTGAAGGTTTCGATTACATATTCCTGCTGGTCGTCGGTCAGGCAGGTATGTAAGGGCAAGGTAATCTCACATTCAAATTGTCCATAGGCATTTGGATAATCCTTGATATCAAATCCAAGATTCTTATATGCAGTTAGCATAGGCAAGGGCTTGTAGTGCACATTTGTTGCAATTCCTGCCTCTGCCATCTTTGTAATGATTGCATTACAGTCTTCCCGGCTTTTTCCCGGAAGTCTGGTAAGGTACAAGTGGCCGCTGGAAGTGCTATCCTCTGTATAGTGGTCTAGGACATCTACCCCTAAAGGCTTTAGGGCTGCGTCGTATCTTTGGATTAATTCCTTGCGTCTTGCTAAAATTCCATCGTAGCGCTTCATCTGGGCCAAGCCTATGGCGGCCTGAATATCTGTCATGTTGCACTTATAAAGAGGGGCTACAATATCATACTCCCAGGCACCGGCCTTGGTTTTTGCCAGGGCATCCTTGGACTGACCGTGAAGGGAGAGGAGCATATAGTCTTTATATAAGGCTTCCTCATCGATACCTGCATCTGTAACCGCCTGAGACCAGGTTGCCCCGCCGCCTTCTGCGGTCGTAAGATTCTTTACCGCATGGAAGGAAAAGCAGGTAAAATCTGCTACTTGGCCGCAATGCTTTCCCTTAGCCTTCGCTCCAAAGGCGTGGGCTGCATCTGCCATAACAAGGATTCGTCCAAGCTTCTCTTGACGGTCACCGGAAGGATGAAATAGGTTCTTCTTCTCCTCTACGATTCGAAAGATCTCATCATAGTAAGGATACATAAGACCAGCTAGGTCTACACAGATAATGGCCTTGGTCTTTTCTGTAATTGCTGCCTCCACCTTCTTTGGATCCATAATATAGCTTCCCGGGAGGGTATCTATAAGAACCGGGGTTGCACCTACGTGACAGATGACGCTGCAGCTGGCGGTATAGGTGTAGGCGGTGGTGATAATCTCATCTTCCTCTCCGATTCCCATAGCTCTCAGGGTCATTTCCATACAGGCGGTGGCAGAATTAAGGGCCACAGCCTTGGAGGTCCCACATCTATTTGCAATCTGCTTTTCAAATTCCTTGGTACGGGGGCCTGTAGTGATCCAGCCACTGCGAAGGGCCTCTGCTACTTCATTAATTTCCGCTTCTGTAATATCCGGAGGTGAAAATGGTACGTTCATGACAATCCTGCCTTTCTATAACAACTATCTATCGTTCTATATATTTCTACTTGTTTCCGTCTTTTTATGCGTTTTTATCTGCAATTCCCTGTTCCAAAAATGCGCTTGGAAGGGCTGATCCTGTATCAGGATACTCATCGTGGAGGCTTTCCATGATTTTCTCATCTCTGATCACATCTGCCTCCCGGATGTGGTAGGTGGGAACGATCTCACTTACCAGGTGCTTCATATCTTCATTCTCGCTATAGGCCTTCTGATAAAGATCAGCCAGCTGTTTCTGGAATAATTTCTCATCAAATTCAATAGGCCTTCCGATATGAATGAGTTCGTTGTCAGTTGACTGCAAGCCCTCCTCGTCCATAAGGAGCTCCTCATAAAGCTTCTCTCCCGGGCGCAGGCCTGTATATTTTATCTCGATATCTTTTCCTACGGTATAGCCGGACAGTTCAATGAGGTTCTTTGCAAGGTCTGCAATCTTCACCGGCTGTCCCATATCCAGTACGAAAATCTCTCCACCCTTGGCACTGGCTCCTGCCTGAAGAACCAAGGAGACTGCCTCCGGGATGGTCATGAAATAACGGATGATATCCGGGTGGGTTACGGTCACCGGGCCACCCTCTAAGATCTGTTTTCTAAATAGTGGAATGACACTTCCGTTGCTTCCCAAAACATTTCCGAAACGGACGGCCACAAATTCTGTCTTGGAATGGCGGCTAAACATCTGAACCACCATCTCACACATACGCTTGGAGGCTCCCATGATATTGGTAGGATTGACCGCCTTGTCTGTGGAGATCAAGACAAACTTAGATGCCCGGAAGCGGTCTGCCGCCAGGGCCACCTTGTAGGTTCCGAATACGTTATTTTTAATGGCCTCATTAGGGCTGTCCTCCATAAGAGGTACATGCTTATGGGCCGCTGCATGGAAGACAAGGTCCGGCCTATATTTCGCAAAGACACTGTTGACCTTGCGTCCGTTTCTTACAGAACCGATCAGGACGACCAGGTCCAGGTTGGGATACTTGCCCCTAAGCTCCTGCTGGATATCGTAGGCATTATTTTCATAAATATCAAAGATGATCAGCTGTCTGACCCCGTTGGCTGCGATCTGCCGGCAAAGCTCACTACCGATACTTCCGCCGCCACCGGTAACAAGAACTACCTTGTCAGCCACATAATGGCCGATGACTTCTGTCTGAATACGGATGGGGTCTCTTCCTAGGAGGTCCTCAATCTCTACATGGCGAAGTTTTTCTACGGTCACTTCCCCATTTACCAACTGGTAGAGGCCCGGGAGGGTCTTTAATTCACAGTTGGGAACCTGTCTGCAGATTTCAAGGATCTCTCTTTGGTCCTTCTTATCTGCACTTGGAATGGCAATAATAATTTCTGTAATTCCATATCTTTTGGCATAATCTAAAATGGTATTGCGGTCTCCCACTACCTTCACGCCGTGGATATAGGTTCCATGCTTTCTTGGATTGTCATCAATAATACAGCAAATCTTTGCATCCAACTCCCTGCTAAGCTCCAACTCCTTCATTGCCACATTGCAGGCCTCACCGGCACCGATGATCATGGTCCGGCGCATATGGCCGCCATGGATGCTGGACCGGTACCAATAGCGAACCACCCGATAAGAAAATCTGCTAAAGCAGGTTAGGATAAATAGGAAGGTGGGGTAGAGTACAAAGTAGCTGCGGTACATAGGATAGAACATAAAGGTATAGGCAATTACATTCGCTACCACCGAAATCAGACAAGCCTGGATGATGGAAACCAACTCCTTGACACTGGCAAAGCGCCAAAGGCTGGAATATAGGTGCATGGCAAAAAATACCAGGACCGTGAAGATGGTATTAAAGATAACCATATCCTCTGCCCAAGCTCCATACTCCAGAGGGATCTCGGAAATGCTCATATTGAAACGAACCCACAAGGCCAAAAAGGAACTAAGGTTAATAAAAATAATATCCAGGATTACCAGCATAATCTTGTAGGTTGCTGACAAATCCCATTTTTCTTTTAGTGCTTTTATTGCTCTCATTTTCTTCTTCATAAAACCTCAAAAAAGCGAGGATTGGGGTATTGCTCTACCCCCCCTCACTTTTCCCTATCAATTATTTTTTACTCTGTTACCACAACATCGTCCAATGTTTCACCATTCTTCAGAGATGTGATAGCCGCCTTAATAGCATCTACAGATGCCTGATCCGGCTGCATAACGTAGAGGGCAGATCCCTGGTAAGAGTAGCAGATCTGTTCATCCCCGGTACCGGTTGCCGACATGGACTTAATACTCCACTTAGGCGCCTCATCTAACTGGGTCTTAATCAGGTCTTGGATCTGAGTGGTAGACATGTTGGTATCTACATTTCCACTGACACTATTTAAGATGTCATTGGCTCCCATAAGGATTGCAGGTGAAACCATCTTCTTGATCATGGCTACGATCACTGCCTGCTGGTTCTTTCCTCTCTGGTTGTCTCCTCCGTCTAAGTTGTAACGTTCACGGGAGAAGGCCAGGGCCTGCTGTCCGTTAAAGTGGTTGGTTCCCTGGACAACATTCATAACAAGACCGGAATCCTCACTGGTGGTAAATGCAATCTCGGAATCTACATCTACGCCGCCCAAGGCATCTACAATATCTACAAGGGAGGTAAAGTTTACTCTTGCATAGAAGTCAATGTTGGTATCATAGAGCTGCTCCAAGGTTGCCATGGAAGCATCCACACCGTAAATTCCCGCATGGGTCAATTTATCCTTCTGTCCTCCGGAAATATTTGGGATCTCTACATAATAATCACGAGGGGTGGTTACCAAAAGAATCTGATGGGTTTCCGGATTTACCTCTGCGATAATATTTACATCGCTTCGGCTGTTGGTCTCAATGGCTCCATATACGTCAATACCACTGATATATACACAGAAGCTCTTATCTACTTCTACATCTTCTGCTGTATTCTCCACAGCGGTCTTAATCTCATAAGTATAAATGATCTTCACGCTGTCGGAATATCCTTCCACAGCTTCATCTAAAATACTGGTATAACCTTCGTTATAAATAATAGCGTCGGTCTTTCCATCCTGTAAGGCCTGGGCCTGCTCTGCCAAGCTCTTATATTCTACCGTTGCGATGTCACTTCCAAGTTCTGTATTGATCTGGGATACCGCATCCTTAATCTGGTTCCCGTTCATGGCATACTGGACACCGAAGTTATAGCTTGCCGCATCATTAATGCTTTCCGCCTTATCATCCGCCTTTACAGCAACTACGACCTTATCTAACTTATACTCACTGCCGGTAATATCATCCAGGGTACTGTTACCCTTTGCAATATAATAGCTTCCTGCGATCAGGCAAATGGAGATCAGGACACTGATCACTTTTCCGATAATTGCCTTCTTCTTGGAATAATATTGAGATACCAAAATGGCACTGCAAAGAAGCAAAAGTATGGCTCCGATCACAGCCAGGTATCTACCCGGCAACATATTCAGCATAAATACAGTCGCCATAAATACAATGCTGGCCACTGCCTGAATGGCTACCAATACCAAGCCTATATTTCTTGAAATCCGATTATCTCTTCCCCTTTTCTTTGAAGATCTTCCGGAAGACTTTCTTCCTGAGGAAGGCTTTCTTCCCGAACGACTCTTAGAAGACTTGCCTCTTGATGAGGAGCTTCCCGAGTATTCCCTATCACTTCTGCTCATATCATACTTTCCCTTCTCATTTCACAGCCCACGCAATTTGGCTTAGCTTTAAACCGTTGACATAAATTCAGGTCAAAATCCAAGCCCATAGGGCAATTTTTAAAACCATATACATCATGGATGATAGCACAAACCCAGCTATTATACAAGGTTTTCGCCCAAAAGAGGGCCTGTTTAAAAATAAAAACAGCCGCACCCGGGTGGGTGCGGCCATCTAATTTTATTTCTTCTTATTTAAATCTTACGCTGTTTTCTTAGCATCCTTCTGCTTTTTAAAGGTCTGAACACCTTCTACTACCAGGATGATAGCTAAGATTGCCATAGCTGCTGCGAAGAACAACTGGAACCAGTCTCCCCACAGAGCCTCTCCGGCACCGATCATGACGATCTTGTTCTTTACAGTTATGATCAGGCTGGTAAGGGTTGCTGCAAGCATAAATACCATTGGAACGTAGAACATTTTGTTGTTCTTTCCTGCCTGTCCAAGCCAAGCGGCAACTGCCATAAGAGCGATACCTGCAAGCAGCTGGTTTGCTGCTCCGAAAAGTCCCCAGATCTGGCTTAATGATAATCCTCCAAGGATACATCCGATGACAACCATGATGGTGGTTCCCACTGCAGGATGTGCCAGGAACTTACGGCTTCCCTTTGCATCCTTCCAGCTGTTTTCTCCTTCGTGAAGGAAGAGCTCTGAGAACAAGAAACGTGCAAGACGTGTCCCTGTATCAAGAGAAGTCAAAGCAAATACGGAAACTGCCAAGGTAAGCAAGGCATAAATCGTATTGTAGGTAGCGGAATTTGCATCTGCAAACATAAGTCCGATACCAGCTGCAAATGCTGCCGGAGGTCCACCGAACTCACCGCCGGTATATTTATCAAATACCATACCTACCGCAATAAGGGCTACAATACCAAGGGCTGACTCAATTAACATAGAACCATAAGCGATCGGCTTTGCATGCGCCTCATTATCAAGCTGCTTAGATGAAGTTCCCGTAGCGATCAAGCTGTGGAATCCGGAACAAGCACCGCAGGCAACGGTGATAAAGAGGGCCGGGAAGAGACCTCCGATAGAAGAAGTCCATCCGGTAAAGGCAGGAATCTGGAAGGCAGATCTTCCGGTAAATCCTGCAAAGAAAATACCTACAAAAGCAAGGGCCATCATTGCATAGAGCAAGAAACTTGAAAGGTAGTCACGTGGCTGTAAGAGGATCCATACCGGAACCAGAGAAGCCACTGCAATGTAGATACCGATCAAAACAATCCATGCAATACGTGACAATACCAGACCAACATTGAGTCCGATGGCAACGATAATTACAATACCGATGATACCTGCAATGGTAGCCGGAAGAGTCTTCACTCCCAAGCGGTTGGTGGCATATCCATAAATAATAGCCAATACGATAAATAATACAGAAATCATAGCTGTGGTCTGATTTCCTGTCGGATTGGTGGAAATGCCAATTCCGGAATCACTCATAAAGGTTCCTGCTACGACATTTACGAAGGAAGCGATTACAAGGATCAAAACCAGAAGGGCAAAAACTGTAAATAATTTCTGGGCCTTCTTTCCCATAGAATCGTGGATGATCTCTCCTACGGATTTTCCTTCATGACGGATAGACGCAAACAGGGAACCAAAGTCCTGAAGTCCTCCAAAGAAAATACCTCCGATGATACACCACAAAAATACCGGTACCCATCCAAAGACTGCTGCCTGGATCGGTCCGTTAATCGGGCCTGCACCTGCGATAGATGAGAAATGATGTCCCATCAAAACAGCAGGTTTTGCTGCAACATAGTCTACGCCGTCTTCCATCTCAATTGCCGGTGTTTTTTTGGTCGGATCCACGCCCCACTGCTTTGCAAGCCAGGAACCATAGCCAACATAACCAATCACCAACAGGGCAACGGCCACTACAATGATTAAAATAGCTGTCATTTTTCCTCTCTCCTTTTCAACTATTCTCATATAGGGATTTTTAAATCTTTTTAATCCTCTATATTGCATTGGGATTTTTCCCTCTATATATAAAGATAGAAAAGCTGGCTTTTCTGTCTCTATATGCTTTTTTATTTTAGATTCCCTCTTATTTTAGGATCTTATGAAAACTTTTTCTAAGTTCTGACCCCTGCCGGTTCCAGAACATCTTCTTTTCTGTAAGGTCTACTACCAGTAGACGATAATGGCTAAAGCCCTGAAGGCTAAACCGATAACTCTTATAATGCTTTAGACCTCTCACTGCCTTCCTTGCTTCCTCAGTAACCTGGTCTGCAAGAATGATCAGAGAAATATCTGTATTCCGGTGGTGTCCGTGGGGCTTGACCCTTGCGGTTCCCTTGTCCCAGGCCAGGGCATCTAAATTTTTCAGACCCTCCAGGTCCAAACTTTCCTCCGAGGCAAAAAATACATATTCGTTGGATTCGGATTCTCCTATAACGGCCCCGTGTACCAGAAAGAAAGCATCCTCATGGGAATGGAAGCTGGCCTCCGCAAAGAACGGCTCTTCCGAGGTCTCTCTATTTACATCATAGTAGGCTTCATAGGCACGAACTGCCTGCTCCATCGCATCTGCTCTATTCATCAAATCCTGCCTTTCTGTTTTTATACGAAATGCTATTTTTTGCAAAGTCAAGCCGCCGGGTTCCGTCAAGGACGTAACTCCGGCGGCTGCCTTGGACACGTATCTTCTGTCTATACAGATCAACCTATCCCCCACTCATAACAAACAACATTGCTAATTATTTTAGCATTATTAAAGAGAAAATTAAGATTCTCTTAACATTTCAACGGTTCACATACTAGCACAGTACTAAAAAAAATGCAAGGTTCTCTCCTAATATCAGAGAAAACCTTACATTTCATCAAGTCTTATTTTTTGATTCAGATTAAAATCGCTCCAGTTATGTATTCCTAATAGGCATTTTTGTTGATAAAGCCCTTAAAGAAGGTCAGTAATATGATCTTAAAGTCAAATCCCAGGGTCCAATTTTCAATATAGTAAAGATCGTATTCAATCCGCTTTCGTATAGAAGTATCTCCCCTGAAGCCATTGACCTGGGCCCAACCGGTAAGGCCCGGCCGTACCTGGTGCTTGATCATATAGCGGGGAATCTCTTCCTTAAATTTCTCCACAAACTGGGGCCGCTCGGGTCTTGGTCCCACCAGACTCATATCTCCCTTTAAAATATTAAAGAGTTGGGGCAACTCATCGATGGAGGTGCTTCGCATAAATCTTCCGATCGGTGTCACCCTCGGATCATCCTTCACGGTCCACTTGGTCTTCTCATCGGCTTCCTTTTGGACCACCATAGACCGGAATTTATACATATAAAAGGGCTCATTCTTTAAGCCTACCCGCTCCTGCTTGTAGATTAAGGGGCCGGAATCTGTCATCTTAATAATAATAGATACGATGATCATGATCGGCGAAAATAGGATGATGGCCACCAGGGCGCCAAAAATATCTACCGTTCGCTTCACAAAACGGTTGAGCCAGTTGGTCAAAGGTACATGGCGGATATTAATAACCGGAAGGCCTAAAATATCCTCTGTATAAGGCTTGGTTGGAATAATATTATTATAATCCGGGATAAATTTAGTATGGACCCCGGACTTCTCGCACTTATTTACCAGCATGCCAAGCTTTGTATATTCATTGAGGCCTAAGGTAATTACAATCTCATCCAAATGGCTTTGTGGCAAGATAATATCCAAATCTGCCAGCCAGCCGATCACCTTAATGCCCCTGTACTGGTAGCCGATCTCCTTGTGATCGTCTAAGATCCCTCGGATCTCATAACCCCATTCCGGATTTTGCAAAATACGGTCTATATAGCCTTCCGTTGCATTGCTATAGCCCACCAGAAGGATCTGCTTTAAATTATAGCCCTTTTTTCGAATGTTGCGAAGGAAGAGGCGGATTAGATTTCGCTCAATAATGGTTAGGCAGACATTTAACACAGCAAAAACCGCCAGCATTCTTCGGGAAACGTCGATCTGCTTGGTCACATACAAAACCACGATAAGAACCATAACTCCGATTCCGTTGGCTTGCAAAATTCGCCAGGCCTCCAAGCGTCTTCCCAGCACCCGCTTGGGTTCATAGAGCTTGTACATATAATATAGAAGCAAAAAGCCCGGCAAAATATAAACCAGAAGCTTCATATAGCCTCTCAGGGATAAGACCCACAAGTCCTGTGGGAAGATCCCTGTCTTAAAACGGATAAACCAGGCCACGGCATAGCAAAGTAGCATGACTAAGCCATCCAACACTACCTGGATCCTATTTAACAATCTTTGATTCTCTTTGATCATACCCCAAAACGTCCTTTTTATACTCTTTAATAACAGGAAAAAGAGGTCCTTCCTGTCTTCCAAATATTAAACATGATACAACATTTTTCATTTTCGGACAAGTCACAAGGCCTAATCTCAGGCTAATCTGTAAAGATTTCGCATAATGTTCACAGATTCAAAGAAATAAGGATAGCGACCTCTTTACGAAGTCGCTATCCTCTTGCATAATCTATCTAAATTGGAGGAAGCGTCTATTTTACTGCCTCGAAAGCTGCATCTAAAGCTGCGATCAAGTCTTCCACTTTTTCAATACCGATAGAAAGACGAATGGTATTTGGTTTAATTCCCTGTTCAAGAAGCTCTTCTTCTGTGCACTGGCTGTGGGTAGTTGTTGCCGGATGGATGACTAATGATTTTACATCGGCAACGTTTGCAAGCAGTGAGAAGATAGACAGGTTGTCAATAAATTCCTGGGCAGTCTTGGCATCTCCCTTGATCTCAAAGGTAAAGATAGAACCACCACCGTTTGGAAGATATTTCTTGTAAATCTCATGAGTTGGCTCTGTAGCGATGGATGGATGGTGTACTGCCTCAACCTGTGGATGATTTGCAAGGTAGTCCACAATCTTTAATGCATTGCTTACGTGGCGCTCTACTCTAAGAGAAAGGGTCTCCAATCCCTGCAGGAAAATAAATGCATGGAAGGGTGAAAGGGTTGCTCCTGTATCTCTTAAGATAATTGCACGGATGTAGGTTACAAATGCTGCAGGACCTGCTGCCTCTGCAAAGCTTACACCGTGGTAGCTTGGGTTTGGATCTGCGATCCATGGATAGTTTCCGGATGCCTTCCAGTCGAAGTGGCCGCCGTCAACGATGACACCACCGATAGCTGTTCCGTGTCCGCCGATAAACTTGGTAGCAGAGTGAACAACGATGTCAGCACCGTACTCAATCGGGCGTACCAGGTAAGGAGTTGCGAAAGTAGAATCTACAACCAATGGAAGTCCATGCTTGTGAGCGATTTCTGCGATCTTTTCAATATCAATTACATTGGAATTTGGATTTCCCAAGGTCTCTACAAAGATTGCCTTTGTATTTTCCTGGATGGCTGCCTCGAAGGAACCTTCTACTTCAGGATCTACAAATGTAGTTGTTACGTTGTTATTTAATGGGAAGGTATGTGCTAAATAGTTGTAAGTTCCACCGTAGATGGTCTTTGCTGCTACGATGTGATCGCCGGCCTTTGTAAGTGCCTGGAAGGTATAAGCGATCGCTGCTGCTCCGGAAGCTACTGCCAAGGCTGCGGATCCGCCCTCTAAGGCTGCGATTCTTTCTTCAAATACGCTCTCTGTAGGATTGGTAAGTCTTCCGTAAATATTTCCTGCATCGCGAAGGCCAAATCTGTCAGCTGCATGCTGTGAGTTATGGAATACATAGGATGAAGTTGCATAGATCGGTACAGCTCTTGCGTCTGTAACCGGATCAGCCTGCTCCTGTCCGATGTGTAACTGCTTTGTCTCAAATCCCCAGTTTTTTGAATCTTTAATATCTGCCATTTTTACTTCCTCCGTTTTTCTAAATTTTTTTTGATTATGCTTATTTGTTTATTTCGGCAACTTACTTTACTTCGTTGTTGAAGCTTTATTTAAGTTTTGCCTTTGTTTATCTTGTGACCTTATAGTAGCACCGGGGCTTTTCCCTGTCTAATATGTAAAAAAAATACCGAGTTATAGCTTGAATTTATAACTCGGTATTTCTTCTTTGTGTCTCTTCTTTTAGCAATTTTGATTTGTCTATATCTTTAGATATTTCTTAATGCATTCTATGTAGCGCTCTCCCATATCGCTTAGGACCATGTCCTTCCTTACCACATAGCCGATCTCCATAACACTGTTGGGATTCTGCTCATCATCCTTATAGGGAACAGCAATATAGTCATCGCCATTAAGTTCCTCACAGATAATGCCGGAACAGAGGGTATAGCCGTTTAGTCCAATCATAAGATTCAGCATGGTAGCCCGGTCGTTGGCCTTAATCACCTGGGGATACTCATTGGTAGACAAAATCTCCTCTGCAAAATAAAAGGAGCTGTTATCTCCCTGCTCAAAAGCCAGGCAGGGGTAGCCTTCCAATTCTTTGAAGCTGATGGACTCCTTCTTTGATAGAGGATGATTTTTCCAAATATATACATAAGCCTGGCACTCAATCAGGTGGTGGAACTTTAGGCCCGACCCTTTCATAAGCTTCTCTAGAGCCTTTCGGTTAAAGTCGCAAAGATAGAGGACTCCGATCTCGCTTCGCATGGTGCTGACGTCCTTAATAACCTCCGCCGTTCTGGTCTCTCGAATGGCAAATTCATATTGAGACATGTCAAAGGCCTTAGCCATGTCTACAAAGGCCTTGACTGCAAAGGAATAATGCTGGGTGGAGACACCAAATTTTTTCTTGTAATTTCCCCCCTGGCCATATTTTTCTAAAACTGCTTCATATTGTCCGTAAATTTGCTTGGCATACATAAGAAATTCCATGCCATCATTGGTCAAGGTCACTCCCCTTCCGCTCCGATGAAGCAAGGTAACTCCCAGTTCCTTTTCTAGCTCCTTTACCGCACTGGTAAGGGAGGGCTGGGATACATAAAGAAGCTCCGCCGCCTTATTCATAGATTTTGTCTCTGCGATTGTAATAATATAATTTAACTGTGTAAGAGTCATTTTTTGCTCCTGCTTTCTATGGTTCATTCATTCAGATCTAACCGTCTCAAATATCATAACATGAATCTCCTATTTATATGAGAAAAAATAAGAAGTTTTATGTTATACTAAATGCATTGATTATCATACATCGTATGTTTAGAAAGGAGGGCAGACCGTGAATATAAATCGAATACGCTTCTTGATTGCAATATGCACGGCCTGCGCCCTCCTATTTTCCGGCGGATGCTCCGACTCTTCAGCTTCCGGCAGCAAGAGTCAGGAGACCAAACACGAGGGGGATCCCAGAGATCCTACCCCTCAGGTTTTAGTCCCCTCCGCTGATGGGTCCGTTACCTTTCAAAATGATGTGTCCTCGATTGATGCTTCCAATAGCTCCAAGGGTTATATTATGGCAAGCTACTCCGGCACAAACGAGAAGGTAAAGCTTCAAATTACCGGTCCCGACGGAGACTGCTATACCTATCTTATTTCCGATCGGGGGAATTATAATGTATTTCCTCTAAGTGCGGGGGATGGGACCTACTCTTTGCAGGTCTTGGAAAATGTTTCCGGAGATTCCTACATCATTTGTTTGGATGCAAGCATTGATGTGGCCCTGGAAAGCGAATTTGATCCCTTTCTCTACCCCAATCAATACGTGAATTTTGATGCAGATTCCGCCATTGTAGATAAAAGCAAGGAACTGGCAACCGACACCTGGACCGACCTAGAAGTGGTGGAAAATATTTATAATTATATTATTAAAAATGTCAGCTACGACACAGAGAAAGCCCAGTCGGTATCTTATGGTTATTTACCTTCGGTGGATGAAACCCTAGCCTCCGGCAAAGGAATTTGCTTTGATTATGCAGCCCTTATGAGTGCAATGCTTCGAGTACAAAGGATTCCAACCAAACTGCAGGTCGGCTATTCCGGAGATGCCTACCATGCATGGATCAGCACCTATGTGGACGAGGCCGGATGGGTAGATAATATTATTGAATTTGACGGAAAAAATTGGCAGCTTATGGATCCAACCCTGGCCGCCAGCAACGACGCAGATTCCGTAAAAGAATACGTAGGAGACGGAAGCAATTATATCGTAAAGTATTCCTACTAAACTTGCTTTAAACCACAATTAGCAAAGGAGAGATTCCATGGCAACACAAAACAAACCCTTAACCAATGCAGAAACTGCTGCTTTCTGCTCCCAGATGTCCATGATCCTGACATCGGGAATTTCCAGCTTGGAAGGAATTTCCATTCTTTTAGAGGATTCCACCAATGAAAAAGAGAAGGAACTGCTTGCTATTATGAACGATACCCTGCTTGCGAGCGGGTCTTTTTATCTGGCTGTAAAGGACGCCAATGTTTTCCCCGATTACATGGTCCAGATGGTTCAGCTAGGGGAACAAACCGGTAAACTAGACAATGTTATGGAGGCTCTGGCAGACTATTATGAAAAAGAACATTCCTTGAGCCAGTCTCTGAGAAATGCCATCAGCTATCCATTTCTTATGATCCTTATGATGATTGTCGTTATCTTGGTATTGATCACCAAGGTTATGCCGGTCTTCCATCAGGTCTTCAATCAATTGGGTACAGAAATGACCGGGGCTTCCTTAGCCTTATTGAATTTCGGACAATTCTTAAATAAGCACGCCCTGATTTTTGGAATCATCCTTCTTTTGCTGGCAGTTTTCCTGGTATATCTTTTCAAGGCTCCAAAAGGACAATCGCTTCTTCGAAAGATGCTTGAAAAAATCCCATCCTTTCGCAGTTTACAGACCCTTATGGGGGCCAGACGTTTTGCCAACGGTATGGCTTTAAGTCTGAGCAGTGGCCTGACTCCTTTGGAGTGCCTTCGCCTTTCTATTCCTTTGGTAACAGATGCCGATTTCCGTGGGCGCCTAGACCGCTGTGAGGAAGAAGTTTCCGCCGGAGGGGACTTGTGTGAAAGCCTACTCTCCCAAAAAATCTTCACGGGCTTGTATGCGAAAATGGCGTCCATCGGAGCAAAGACCGGCGTTATGGACGAGGTTATGGGAAAAATTTCCGACCAGTATGAGGATGAGATCAATGAAGGTCTTGCCAAAGTTGTGGCGTCCATCGAGCCAACCCTGGTAATCATCCTGTCTCTGATTGTAGGCGTTATCCTATTATCCGTTATGCTTCCATTGATCAGTATTATGGCTGGATTGTAATTATGAAAAAGGACAAATAAATGAGCAAACGATTTGTTTCAAAAAAAGAAATTTCATATGGCAGGAACCTCCTGATTTCACTTTTATTATTTGCTGTAATCTTCATCGCCTGCCTCATTGGCTTTACTTCCATGAATACCAGGCTTCAGGAAGAGCAGCTGCAAATTCTACAGGATGCGGTTACCAGGGATATTACCAGGTGCTATGCGGAGGAAGGCTCCTATCCGGAAAGCCTCAGCTACTTAAAGGAGCATTACGGCCTGACCTATGACGAGGATAAATACTTTGTCGACTACCAGCCCTTAGGATCCAATATTCTTCCGGATGTGACCATCATTCAAAGATAAGCGAAAAGAGAAAGGAGATTTCTTATGAGGTTTCATCAAGAAAAAAAACACGTTATCGACCTTATATTTCCTCTGGCCATTCTCTTTGTATTTGCAGCCTCTGCACTTTTGGTCTTGCTTTTATCGGTTCATATCTACGGGGACCAGACGGATAAAACGCTGAAAAATTACGAAAGCTCTACCCCTCTCTCCTACATTACAGAGAAGGTCAGGCAGAATGACAGCCATGGGAGCCTTTCGATCGAAGAACTTGACGGAGTCACCAGCCTGGTGCTCCATAGCAACGCCTCCGATATCAGCTATTCCACCTACCTCTATGTCTATGAGGGATGGTTAAAGGAGCTTACCATACGGGACGATATATCCGCTTCCTTAGAGGCCGGCAGCAACATCATTGAGGCATCTAAGCTGGAGGCGCAAGAGTTTTCTTCCCACACTTATAAAATTACCGTTACCGATCGGGATGGGGATTCTAAAACCCGCGTTCTGACAGAAAGGAGCAGCCAATGAAACGCTCCCACAGGCATTCATCCTTATTTTTACTGGAAATTATGATTTCCATTTTATTCTTTGCCTTGGTAAGTGCCTCCTGTCTCAAGGTCTTTGCCAAAGCCCACAACCTAAGTGTAGAAACCTACAATCTAAACCAGGGAATCTCTCAGTTAGAAAACGTAGCTGAACTTCTAAAATCCATAGACGCAGACAAGGCATCTGATGCGGGCGCTGTTACCGAGGTCCTAACAAGCTACTATGGAAAGTCCGTGGATGCCGATACAGAAAGAAAGGCATCCTGGCAGATCTGTTTTAACAATGATTGGCAGGCCTGCAGAGACTATGATGCGGTCTATTATATAGAATTGCAGCAGGAGGATCCTGAAGCTTCAGACTCCCTTTGCACCTATACGATTAAAGTAACGGATCCTTCTAAGGAGGAGCCCATCGAAGAAGTCACCTTGAAGCTTCACACTTCCTAAGAAATTCCTAGCTTCAGGAAAAGATCAGAGGTTTATTATGTCAAATTATGGACGAATGTCAGATCAAAAGAAAAATAAGATTTATTTTCCTATTACCAATATAGGCTCTGTCACCTTAATGATGATTTTTATAGTAGTCTGTATGGTATCCTTCGCCGCCCTATCTCTTTCCACAGCGGCAACAGATTATAATACCGCAAAAAAATCTGCGGACCACGTAACAGATTATTATAAGGCCTCCAACGATGCGGAAGAAAAATTAGCCAGTCTGGGGCAAGTGTTATCAGAGACCTATGCAGCTTCTGATAGTCCGGCTAGCTACTACAAAAATTTAGAAGAAAAGATCCAGGCTATGGAAGGCCTTTCTTTTATACTGAACGAAGCAGATGAAGGGGGCGCTTTAAGCGCAAGCATCTCCTATGACTGCACGATCAACCAAAAACAGGCCCTTCATGTGGAGCTTGCCTGTCCCTACAGTGAGAATCTCTCTGGGGAAGATCTGTATCCGATCACTTGCTGGCAGACCACATCCACCACACAGTGGGAGGGAGATAATTCCATCAAGCTTATAGGGCAGTAAATTTTTTAATAAGGAGTAAATGTAACATGTTAAATATCAACACGCTGGATCTATTGAAAGATGCCGTAGCTTCTCAAGCTTCCGACATTTTTATCGTAGCAGGACGTCCCGTATCCCTGCGTTTGAATGGTGCCATTACCATGCAAAATGACGAACGGCTCATGCCTGATGATTCAAGGAGTATCATTGAACAAATTTATGAGATGGCGGGCCACCGAGATATAAGTGTACTGGAAACTACAGGAGATGACGATTTCTCCTTTGCTGTACCCAAGCTTTCCAGATTTCGTGTTAATACCTATAAACAGAGAGGTTCTCTGTCTGCCGTTATTCGAATCATTGCCTTTGATCTTCCTGATTTTAAGGAGCTTGGCATTCCGGAGAGCATCATTAATTTTGCGGATTATACCAAGGGTCTGGTTTTAGTTACAGGGCCGGCCGGTAGCGGAAAATCAACCACCCTAGCCTGCATGATCGATCATATTAACCAAAGCTACAACAAGCATATTATTACCTTGGAAGATCCTTTGGAATTCCTTCACAGGCATAATAAGAGTATTGTAAGTCAGCGAGAAATTAATGTAGATACGGAAAGTTATGTCACTGCCCTTAGAGCATCCTTAAGACAAAGTCCCGATGTTATTCTATTGGGGGAAATGCGGGATTACGAGACCATGCAGGTAGCCATGACTGCTGCGGAAACGGGACACTTGATTTTCTCCACTCTCCATACTATAGGGGCTGCCAATACGATCGATCGAATCATCGATGTGTTCCCACCAAACCAGCAGCAGCAGATTGCTGTTCAACTATCCATGGTCCTTCAGGCAGTAGTATCCCAGCAGCTGGTACCGACCGTAGATGGCCGCATGGTTCCGGCTTTTGAGATTATGACAGTCACACCGGCCATTCGCAATATGATCCGGGACAACAAGATTCCACAGATTGATGGAGTCATCTACTCCTCCTCAGGCGGAGAACTGGTATCTATGGATTCCAGCCTCCTAAGCCTCTACCAGAAAGGTCAGATTACAAAGGAGGTTGCTTTAACCTACGCATCAAATCCGGAAATGATGAAGCGGAGACTATAACTCTAGTTTGTTTGAATATAAAAAGGGCTTTCCGAGAGTACTCGGAAAGCCTTAATTTTATTGTCTCAACATCTCTACATAGCTTCCATGTCCTGAAGCGCACGCCGCAAGCAAGTGAATGATCGGTTCCCATGCTGCACACAATTTATCAAATGTCCATGCCGCATTTGCCGGACTGGTGGACGGCAGCACAAGAGCTTCCTTCCCTGTCATAGGGAGCTGATATTTTTTATAAAGCTGTCCTGCTTTATTTCCATTGGCATATATCTGTTTTATATCAGCTGTTGCCAGAATTTTCCTTATATCCGTCGGCTCTACGTTTTTTATACTGCTGTCACTCGAACCTCTGATGTCACAGCTTTGTATGACATCCCATAGGGCTATGTGATTTTTCAGCAGCATCTGTTTTTTCTCATCTATAGTCTCCGGCAGCGGCGCATCCAAAAGCTGCGCCATAAGCTTCCAAAAACGGTTCTGCCTGTGTCCGTAGTAGAAATTATTTTCCCTCGATGCAACAGACGGCAGTGTACCTAAGATAAGGATGCGGCTGTTTTCATCATAGACAGGCTCGAAAGAGTGGGTTATGTGTTCATATTCCATCCTGAATCCTCTTTTTGTTACGCATTCCATATGCAAAGGCAATAATGGGTGTAATTGCATCTCTAAGTCCAAAGGCAAGGAAACAATATATCTGGCATGATTTTTCCAGACATTCCACGTATTCTACGATTCTTTTAGGTTTTTGGCAGACATTTTAGAGACATGACAAACCTAATTATCCTTCAATTTATAGATGACCTTATTAGTACTTCCTTCGCTGACAACATATCCCGTTTTTTGCAAAAGCTTAAAATATCTTCTGATTGTCGCAGCTGATTTTCCACATACAGCAATAGCCTTCTGCGGAGTGATTTTCCCTTCTGCCTGCAAAATTTCAATAATCGATTGCATATTTTTAAATTCCGATTGTTTTAAAACTTCGCTCAAAACTTCGCTCAAACTTCGCTCATTTTTATCTTTATTCTGAGCGATGTTGCCACTTTCCTGTAGGAAAGCCGGGTGGATTGGAATTCTGATGCGCATTGCACGCCTGTCTTCATCGGTAAAAAATTCAGCTCTTGGAGAACCATTACGCTTCAATTCATCCTGAATAGTCGGAATCCCGGATGAATGTCCCTCTGATAAATCAAGCTCTTTCAAGAACTCTCCCAAGCGGCGATTCCTGTAACGTCTCGTGACAAATCTCGCACCTTCAGCAATGGTTTTATCTGAAATGGATCTGTCAATACCAGGGAAATTCATGATATTAATACAATCTGGTTCTATTTCTATCGTTACGGGCTCATAGGATAAATAATCTCGGTGATAAAATGCGTTAACTACAGCTTCCTCAATCGCCAGAAACGGATAATTAAAAATTCTAACAGCCTCCATCTGACCAGGAACCTTGATCACCTTTTCCCTGATGATAAGATTTCTGAATCGTTCCATAGTTGCCTCAATCATCTGAGGAACAGAACCTGTGATATTAGGAAAATCTTCACTCAAACTCGGATTGTTGATGCTTCCCTCTGGGAACTGAGTCATCTGTACATACGTATATCCAAAGAACTTTTCCGGATGTTCGCAAAACATCATAAGTGCAACGTTCTGAATGTATCTCATCTCAGGCGGTCCAAGCAGAAGCTGCATATCCTCCAATATTTCCTCAACACCTTTTTCGCTTACAAATTTAGCAAGCTTACTGCCAGTCTTTCTGAGATGGTCTTCAAGCAGAACCGGCGATATGTCTGCAAATGTAGCCTTATGGTTTGCCCGGCAATCAAATGGTGTATTATCTGACATGCTGATAAGTTCACGTTCCTGCTCTGCATTTGCCCGCACCGAACTGGTAAGGTACCTAATGTGATAAAAATACTTTTTATCCTTTTTCCCCGTCACATAATCAGGTGATTTATATGGCCTCTGTGTGCCTGTTCTGGCTACTATAACCAAGATCATCTTACCATCAACTTTCAGCGGTACCATCTGTGGAAAATATGGAGGGGAAATAAGGTTGTTATACCCCAGCATATCTTTCTGAATCTTATCTAATGCTTCCTCATCCAGACCTTTAACAGGCCTTACCGCCACACCATTCTTTTCTTCTACACCCACAAGAATGTAGCCACCGCCATCATTATTGTAATCATTGGCAAAAGCACATATGCTGCGATAGATATCGTCTGGATTCCAGCCTGCTTTAAATTCTATGCGGTCTGATTCGATTCTTCTTTTGTTAAGTAAATCTTCCAAATTCAATTCCAGTTCCAAGTACATCTCTCCTTGTATTTCATGTGGTGATTTTCCTTACCAGTGGTGCGAGTTTTCACATGCATTACATTAACCAAGACTTAATGTTTTATACAAACAAAGGGCGAGACCTACTGTCCGCCCTTCTGTTACATTCTCACTTACGCCTTGGCGTCCTTTCGGAAAGGCTGAGATACACCTACTAACTACAATATATGCATTTGTGCAGGTTTTGTCAATCGGAAGTTTCTTTTTTCTTTTTCAGAATCAGCATTATCCTGATTCCTAAAACATGTAGTGTTGTTCCGAGCACAATGCGCCAAATCCGAAGCATGCGTAAATGCAAGTCTTGTATTTCCATCCTCATCAATCTTATTACCCTTTACTCTGCCTTTGTTTTCTTCTTTCGATAAGCCCGAATTGTCATTGTCTCCCAGAATCCCAGTAATAAAACAATCACAACATCTGCTGCAATAACTCCTTTCACCCATCCCGGTGTCTTGAAATTCCGCTCATCCATTGCATTGGAATTTGCAAGACTGTAAAGGATGTTATGGGACGCTTCCCGCATTGCCACAACCGTACCCGCTTTATCGGTATCGGTTGCATACGCTTTCGCATCTCCGGCTGAACTTAACATCTTATCTCCGCCGGTTCGAATTGCTGCATTTGCATACATAATACCGTCTGTGGTTCCATTGAACCAGTCGGAAACTGTAGATCCTACAAATCCCCACTCATCACGCAATACGGTCTGAAGCAGCTCAGCACAGGAACCTGCCCATACGTTTCCAACATAGTTAAAAGCTGTCATCACATTAGAGGCACCTCCCACTTTCACAGAAAGTTCAAACGGTTTCAGGTAAATCTCTCTCATTGCCTGCTCATTTGTCCAGGTGCAGAGTGCATTCTTACGGTATCCTTCTGAATCATTCAATGCAAAATGCTTGATATAACACTGGATTCCATATTCCTTGGCACCGGCGACCTCTGCCGCTCCCATATATCCGGAAAGGACACCATCCTCTGAGTAATACTCGAAGTTACGTCCGGAAAATGGAGTTCTGTGAATGTTCATAGCCGGTCCATACCATCCGCATACATTCATATCCTGGCACTGCTGTCCCATAGACTCACCCCGCTCTGTTGCAAGCTCTTTGTTCCATGTTGCTGCGATCATCGTTGCTGCCGGATATGCAGTTCCTGACTCACCGCTGTAATTATTTTTGATTGCAGCCGGTCCATCGCATTCGATCGTTGCAGGAAGGTCAATAGAATCTATCTTAACATTCTGATATCCTCCAAGAGCGATCAGCTTGTTCATCTCGTCTATGGAGAGTTCATCTAAAAGCTGATCCCATTTTTCATCCTCATAGGCAACTCCTGTCATGTCACGTATGTTCAGTCCACTGTCTTTGCCAGTTGTCGGCATCTCTGTGTACTGCGCATCATATTCGCTGGAATCATAAGTATTCTGGCAATAGAATCCATCTAAAACGGTATCCGTCAGAGAGAAATCTGTCGGTGCTGCTGTCGCAATTTCATAATTTTCAAATCCGTCTGCACGGCTTAAATATGTCACATCGCCATTTGCAAAATCAAACTGATTTACCGCTGTGATTTCATCCGACTGACGTTTTCCATCATTTTCATCATTATAGATCACATCGGAGTCCACGGTGATAACAGCGCTGTCTATCACATTGTGGGAATCTTTATTGATCGATACCACATAATCTCCTTGCTCTAATACATAAGCACCGCCCTTTGCCTTGATTCCCTGATCATCGTAGGATGCCATTTCCTCCACATCAAAGGAAATGGTAACCTCTGCTGTCTGTCCCGGTTCTAATAACTCTGTTTTCTCAAATGCTAAAAGGTTGGCACTTGCCTTTTCAATTCCGCCATTGGTATAAGGTGGATTATAGTATACTTCTACCACGTCTTTTCCTGCGGTATCTCCGGTATTAGTTACGGCTACCTTTAATGTTACACTCGTTCCATCCTGTTTCACATCTGTGATTTTCTGCTCAAAATCTGTATAACTCAATCCATATCCAAACGGATACTGCACAACCGCATCATAGTCGAGAACTCCCTCTGCCGCTGCTGTCTCAAAATATTTGTATCCGACATAAATGCCCTCTACATAATTGGTAAACGATGCGGACAGCCATCCTGCGGTATCAGTTGCCATCAATTCATTGGATGTCTTATAGTCATAAGCATAATTGCCAACATAGGCAAAAGCCGGTATTGTATGTAAATCATAGACATAAGTATCCACTAATTTTGCGGATGGATTCATCGTTCCATTCAACACTCTTCCGAGAGACTCGAACCCAGTCTGTCCCGGACCTGCCATCCAGAGTGCCCCCTTGATGGAATCGTATTCGTCCAGCCATCCCAACTCCATTGCATTGGCAGAGTTCACTACAACCACAACATTGTCAAATTCTTCACAGACGCGTTCTACCATCGCCTCTTCCCGATTGCTTAATTCCAGATAAGATTTCGATGGATTCACATCATCTGCATAAGAAGTGTATCTTACCCCTGAATATCCTGACCAGCCTCCGGTATATTCGAAGCTGTCTTCATCCGTAATACTGGTTGGAAGATCTGCATTTTCGCCACCGGTACGTGCTATCACAACAAGTGCGGTATCTGAAAATTCTTTTGCATTTTCAAAAATGCCGGCATCCTCATACTCTTTGATAGACGGCTCCGGAATCGTCCAGTCCTGACCACCCATTCCAACGACAGGTCTGTCTGCCAGGAAATCTACATAGAAATCAGAAATCTCTGTATTCAGTTCATATCCCGCATCCTCTAATCCCTGCAAAAGTGTGACACAGGTTGCTGTATCAACAGAACCGGAGCCTGTTCCACCATAAATCGGATTGGTTGATGACCATCCGAACACATTTAACTTCGAAATTCCGTCTAACGGCAGTGCATTCCCCTCATTTTTCAACAGCACAATTCCTTCATCTGCGATATCCTGCACAAGCTGTTCTGACTTTTTAATTGTCTCATCACTGAGTGTATACTTGTCGCCAAGAACATTGTTCAGGATCGAATATTCCGGTCCCATGCATACCATATTTACAATGATTACAATTGCCAATACCGCAGCCACACCGGACTGAGTTCTCACAACCGGTCTGATCTCTTTCTTCATCCGGAAAGATGCAATCGCAACGACCAGACATATTCCGAGGATCACTCCAAGTACAATCAGATAATTAGATAATAATTTCAGTGTCGTAACAATATCATCCATCGTCGGAAGCACGCCCCTGCTTCCCAGATAACTGCTGACTCCTGCAACTGCTGCCACAATCACAGCCACAATGATCAGGATGATCACCAGCGGCTTCACAAACTTTTTATTTTTATTTTTCATTTTCATCCCCCGCCTTCTTCAACTCAAACTGAAAGAAGTCCACACTTCCTTCACCCTTATACTTAAAATAAAGTGCCGTACATCCATACATCTCCGGTAACTCTCCGCGAAAACACTCTGTCCTCTGTGCCTCCACTTCGACCGAAAGATGTACGCATTTTCTGAAATCCGGTGTATCGGACACCAGCATCTCACCTTTTCCGATTCCACTTAACCAGACTGCAATACAAGTTGGCTCCGTAATCTCGAAATACTTAAACCCGGCTACTGCCCCGTCTCTCATATTCGCAATGTACTGTTTTGCCGTCTCATCCCCATCTTTTTTATCCTGTGTGATATAAGGATGCTCTTTCAAAAGCTTTTTGGGATTCCCGACATCGTATCTTCCAGTTCCATTCTTCGACCAGAGGTTGCAAGCAATCCGCGCTTCATAAATGCCTTCTCCGTTTAGCGGTCCATCATTTAATCCACAGCTTGTCATCTCCGCTTGAAGAAAATCCCCATTTTCATCACGCACCAGCTTTTCTGCACATGCCTGTCTGGAATAAGAATTCCGGTTCGTCTGCCTATGGTAAAAAATATAGTACTGGTCTCTGATCCGAAGCATTCCACCATGTGTATTTCCGATGTAATTTTTTGCCTCTTTTTCTGACATGCCTTTTCCCATAAAAATATCTGCGTTGCTGACTAAGGTTCCCTTATATACAAAATCTTTCGTTGGGAAATCACTCACCGCGTAACAAAGCTCATGATTATGTCTGGAAGAATAGACAAAGTAATATTTTCCATCGTATTTGCGGATGGAACTTGCCTCGAAAAACTCATGGTCTTTGAAAGCCCCGGCTCCTTCTTTGGGAAACAGAAGCTTTTCCGGTGTTTTGATCGTGATCATATCCTGTTCCAGCTCCAACACATAACCGCCCTCATTTTTCAGCTTGCGAAATCCGGTCGCGATCGCCGGAACCGGTGTGTAAAACCCGGAATACAGATACACGCTTCCGTCATCATCTACAAGCACACCAGGATCAAATGGAAACGAATCTCCTTTTTTTCTTCCCCAGACCCTACCATCTTTGTAATGCACATGTCCGTAGAACTCATATGGACCAGCCGGAGCATCACTCACTGCAACTCCCATGATTCCCATGAAATCAAATGCATAATAGAGATAGTATCTTCCGTCACCCCCAACTGCAACATCCGGTGCAAAAAGCAGTCTTAAACCAAGCTTATTTCTCGGATCCTGGTTTTTCCGGTAGATCACGCCCTCATACCGCCAGTCAGAAAGGTCATTTACCGGAGCAGAATAACAGACATAGTCGTTCGCACAGAATATTGGAAAATTGAATCTGTCGTGAGATCCATACACATACACTCTGTCTCCAAATACATACGGTTCTCCATCTGGTATATATTCGTACTGTGGCAGATACGGATTCAGCGCCTGTTTTTTCACCTTTTTTCCTCCCTCCTCGTTTGTTATCCACACTTTAACACATGCTTTTCTTTTTGTTTCATGCATTTCATATTCCGCAATTTTATTTCACCAACGGAATCGTTCCTGCTTTTTCTCCATAATGTTACATTTTCTATTAATGTTCTTTCGCATCACTGAAAATAATCTTATTCACCACGAAAAAGATAACCATGGAAACTCCACCGTTTAACACAGTTGTACCAATGTTGTAAATAAAACTTGGAACAAATTTTCCTGCGACTGCAACCCATACACAATTAATGGAATTTACGATACAGGTCACCACACAGAATGCTGCGAGATACCATAAGCCCTGATACCAAACATTGCCTTTACTCCGGAATACAAAATTACGCTGTATCGGAAAATTCAGACATTCCCCCACAAACATTGCAATCATGTAGGCACAGAAATATGGCAGTCCTCCATGCGATGCATCATAACCTATGATATTCCACTTGAATGTCTCACCCAAAAGTGTGATTTCTTTTCCCGGGAAACCAAAATCGATCACCGGAAGCCCGGAAAATGCATAAGGCAGGAATTGGAGCAGCAAATATTTGAACACCGTGATTAGGTTACACACAATGACAAATAATCCACCCTCCCGAACCCATTTTGACAGTTTGGGATTTTTCTCTGCAAAATGCTTCCATTTTTCTGAAAGATGACTCAAACATAATCCCCCTTTCTCTTTGATAGAAGCATCCTAACACGCCCTTTCACCATATGCGCATTCATTTCATAAACCGATTTTTTATTTCACCAAATGCAAAAACTGCTGTATCTGATGATACAACAGTTTTCTGCTATTCTCCTATCTTTTCTCCTCTGTCTGCAACGGAATCAGAATATTGATCATAAACCAATGGTTTTCTGTCTTTACTTCCATCATGCCATGATATTTTTCCACAGAATATTTGATACTCTTTAAGCCAAATCCATGATAAGCTTTATCTCTCTTGGTCGTAGAAGGGAGTTCTCCGTCAAACCGCACCTCATCCTGAAGATAGTTCTCTATTCTGATCAGTACAAACTCCGCCATCCTTGATACTGTCACATGGATCAGCCGCTTTTCCTCATCCTCAATCCTGACGACATGCTCCATTGCATTATCCAGTGCATTACCAAATATCGTGCATAAATCCATCACATAAATCTGATTTAGCAGTGTTCCATCTGCCACACAGGTAAATGTAATATTTCTTCTTGCGCATTTCATGCTAACACCGGTAAACAATGTATCCAATACACCGTTTCCCGTTTTAAACATAGACTCGTAGTCTTTGATTCCACGCTCCATTTCATCGAGATATTCTTCTTTTTTATCCGGATTTTTCTCCTGCCGCAAAATAGCAATCTGATGTTTCAGATCATGGTATTTATGATTGATGATATCAATACTCTCCTGAGACTGCCTGTATTGCGAATACTGTGTCCGCAAAATATTCTGGATTGCGTCTAATTCTGTTTTGACATGATCCTCACAGCGTTGGAAATGATATGCAAGCAAAAATGCATATCCTCCCATATCGATAAGCGTACGAATGTTAAACGCCTCTCTGGCAAATGGACTGCTAAATGGTGTATTCGAGTAAACATAGCTCAAATTGCTCAGGCAAAAACAGACAATTCCGATTGCAGCTGTAGTCAAAAGCTCTTTCACCCTTACATCCATAAGAATATGCTCCTGCCTGCTCTCGATCAGATAGATCACTGCAAATACAATTATGTAAACTACAATCATAAATATATGTTCAAATCCCTTGGAATTAATCTTAAAATTTTCTGCCACAAAATAAGAAATCTGCCATTCCAGCGATGCTGTCATCTCTGCAAGCACAAATGCCCGTACAAGCCAATATCCTGCTGTGATATACTTTACTCTTCCACAGTAGAAAAGCAGTCCATACATTACAGCGACTGCAACAAGCATTCCCGGTATCCACAAGGCCACTGGTACTACTCCAATCACTTCCTGTATCCCGATCAGCAGCAGAAGCGTACCTCCCAGTGTCAAAATCTCTTTTCCGGAAAATTTGATTTTTTCCCGCAGAATGAAAATATAAATCACACAGGAAATCCACTCTGCCAATGCGGTATAAATTTTTGGTATATCTCGAATCAATTCTATTTTACTCATTATTTTACGGTCTCCCCTGCATATGTTATCAGTGCCTTCTGAAATTCTGTCTTTTTGGCTCTGCTGATCATCACCTGTCCATTCGTCAGGATTGCCCAGCCATCCCTGATTGCTTTGACATGTGCAAGATTTACCAGATAACCTTTATTACAGCGGAAAAAATTGCAGTCTTTTAATTCATTTTCAATCTTTTTCATAGAGTTAAGTGTAGACTCATACACCTGATCTTTTGCATGATAAATCAGCCGGTGGCCCTCGCTCTCAATCCATCCGATTTCCGACACTGCGACTTTGTTCACACCATTTTTCGAGACGATATTGATATAGCGTTCCTCTCTTTTTTTCATTCTTCCCACTGCCCTCTGTATTCTCTGCGAAAATGCAAAATAGGAAATAGGCTTTAACACATAGTCCAATGCATCTACGGCATATCCCTGAATTGCATACTGTGCCATATTGGTAATGAAAATAATGATGACCTCCTTGTCCACCTCACGGATTTTATGAGCAGCATCCATTCCATTCATAAACTGCATTTCAATATCCATCAGAATAATGTCGTACTTTGCCGTATAATTTTCTACAATTTCATCCCCGTCTGTAAAAATGGACACATGAATTTCTTCCTCTGTTTCCTGCTCATATTTTTTCAGATATTCACATAATACATTTCTATAGCTTTCCTCATCTTCCACGATCGCAATTTCAAGCATATGTGTCTTCCTTTCTATGATTTCTCTGTTTAAATGTATTATATATATTTTTTTTGGAGGAAAGTCAAACAAAAATTTTCTTGCAATTTTTCTCTTTTACGCATTATAATAGGCTCGAAATAAAGAAACCAAGCCGGCTTTTAAAGCGTGAAATCAAGAGGAACAGCTTA
>CAVHCX010000018.1:0-63029 GCA_963634745.1 Clostridium sp. CAG:343 | reverse complement strand
TGCTCTCAGACTCCGCAATGCATTTTGCAGGATAGACTGTGCCCGCTCGATTTTTCTAATATCCTCTCCGGCCGCGACATCATCAATCGTTATTTTTCCATTTTCATCTTTGTATGCCATTTTCTCAGTCTCCCATCAGAATCTTTTTTGCCTGCTCACAAACGACATTTTTTTCGGTCAGGCCAAGTATCGTTTCTTCTGACTCTTCCGAATCTATCTCATAGAAAGAACCGGCTTTTTCTGCATAGAAATAAAGACAGCTATCCTTTCCGATATGAGTCCCTTTCAGGATGATGCTCCTTTCCGCCTGATCAAGTGCAATGTGTGCTTCTCTTTCCTCTGTCTGCACATCTGCCTCCAAAAGAAAATCAAGCATCTTTTCGATTCCTTCTTTATCCTGCGCCCTGACACGGTAGTCCTGTGCACGGCACTCTACCGACGTGATCTGCTTTTCCATATGATGAAATTTATAATGTACAGATGCCCCTTGCGCTTCCCGCAAAATCAGCTCAGATTCATACATTCCCTGATAAAGTGGCTCTAGTATTTCTATACATGCCGGCTCTACTTCCAGATTTCCTAAGAAATCCTCCTCGGCATATCCCTTTCTTTCAAGGCCATCCAGAATTTCCTGCGCTTTTATTTTCCCCCGTTTTCCAATATCCTGCATAGCGGCAATATAATCATAATCCAAATATTTCCCGCCACTTACTTTTCCGATATAATAGATTTCTTCCGGGGATAGTATTAATTCCTTCATTCTTTTCATCACTCATTTCCGCCTCAGCACATCTTTGTGCGAGGATAAATCCCCGCACAAAGTACAGTTTCTTACTGTCCCATAGATGCAGCAAGTCCTCCGTCAGTTTCTTCCATAGTATTGGCAGCTGTATCCAGCTTTTGTGCAAAGCTTTCCAGAAGTTCTCCAAAAGATGTAAACTGGGAATTGTAGCTTTCGAAATTTTCTACAAAAGCTGTTGCAGCTTCACCTTCGAATACGCCGCTCATGCTATTTACGATTGTGCGCATGCTGCTGATACATTGTTCAAAATTAGCTTTTTCAGTGCGAATATTTGTTGCGTTGCTTCTCATTTCCTCTGGGGTTACAATAATTTTCATTTGATTTCCACCTTTCTTTGATACGTCATTTCTGAGTTTTTATTCTTAAAAATCCTGCAAGGTTTTTTAAGTCTTATTCTGGCTGTCTTGTCCTATTTATATCCTTGTATCTCCAGGATATCTCCATTCCACACACACTCTTCCAATAAAGAATTTTCTGAATTTAATCTTCTTCCTGTCCTCATGTCCACAATGCCGGCCTCTTCCGGATCAAACCATGTCAGCGGATCCAGTCCATCCAGCGAATCTGAAATATCCTGCATCAAGTCTTTGATTTTCTGATTTACAGGAAGTTCCAAATCATATTCTTTTTTCTGTTTTACCCTCACGGTGACTATGATTCGATTCATCTTCCCGTCCTCCTAACTATCTATGCACTTGATTTTCCTGCTGCCATTGCCTGCAAAAAAGATTCCAAAGCCTTTCTGAAGCTCTTCATTTCTTTGGCTTTGCGCAAAATTATTTTTATAAAATCCCTCATAATGCACTGCCGTATCCGACAAGGCCAAGGCAAATCCGGAAGATTTAAGATCCACGCCAAGCTGATCCTGCGTGTAGAAATTAAACAGATCACCCTGACGGATTCCGCTAAGAACCAGCACGCCATAGCCTTTCGTCTTTGTCATAATCCTGTGCAGCTGCAGCTGTATATCATCCGGTAACTTGCTGCATTCTTTTATGTCATCGATAAGCAGAATGATCCAAGGCTCCTGCTCGATTTCGACCACAGCTTCTTTTCTTTTTCGCATACGATCTGTCAGTTCTTTGAAAATCTGCGAGAATAAATCCTGTACTTTCTCTGCTTCTGACAGCCTCGCATAAGCAGTTCCCTTCTCCTGCAAGTCCGCCAGAGATTCTCTCTCTGAGTCCAGACAATATAAAAGTGTATTGTCATTCACTTCCAGTACCATCTGTCCGATTTTGCGAAGCATTGCGCTCTTTCCACACCCAACTCTTCCGGTAACAGCCATTGCCGTCGTTTCTCCCGGTTTTACATAAACCGCTTCGATGCTTTCTGCATCCAGTCCAAGGGCAATTCCCTGCTCACTGCTGCTAAGGTCTGACATGTTTTTTACAGAAATGCTTTCCGGAAGAACCGGTATTCTCAATGCAGGCTTTCCTTTCCATGCTCTTGTCATGCTCTCTGCTTCTGCTTTCAGAGCCAGTTCCCGCTCTTTATCATTTTCTCCGGGTTCATACATGGCCTTCTGGAAATTGATCAATTCCTGATTTACTTTGATCAGAGCATTCCCCACTCTGTCCGGTAAGCTTGCTTCTCTCACCTGTCCGATCAAAGTACTATATTCACTTCGGTCAGACTGCATGAAAGAAATCGCCCCGGAAACATTTGCCGTCAGCTTATAAGGCACACCTGTATTATTTACACCTGTATAAACAAAGTAGATTCCTTTTGATGGTCCCTCACTAAAGAGACGGACAAATATGTCTTTATAATCCTGGTTCGATTCCAGAATGCCACTGAAACGATCAATCAAAACAAAGACAGCCGGCATTTCTTCACTAACCAGTTCCCGGTAAGCTTTCAGAGAATCCACTCTCTCCTGATTGAAAATTTTTCTTCTCTCGTTCAGGAAACTAATCAGCATACTTATAAGCTTTCCCAGCTTCTCTTCCTGTCCGGATCCTACAACGCCTCCTACCTGCGGGAAGGCCTCCATACCTGCCATATCTGCAATGATATAAAGATGCATATCCTGCGGAGAATACATGCGGCATAAAGATGTTGCAATTGTCCGAAGCAGGGATGTTTTTCCTGTCTGCGAGCTTCCGAATACACCAAAATTTCCTTCCTTCAGAAAGTCCATATACTGTATTCCCTGTATCTGAAGCTCCGGTCTGTCAAAAATACCGATTGGCACTGATAGCCAAGGAGCATCTGTCATCTCCCATTTTTCTCCGTCAAAGCCACCCTCAAGCGGCAGCTTCTTCCAGCTAAAGAGGTCCGGCAGTTCTGTTTTCCACGGCGATGGCTGCTTTTCTATACCTGCCGCTACTGCCGTTCTTGCTATATAAGCTATCACCGCCTCAATTTCTTTCTTATCCGAAACAAATCGGGTTTGGTTTTCTTCTACGGTTTTGATACGCGATCCATCCACGTCTACATAGCGTACTTCCAAAGCGCCCTGTTCCTTATTTTCCTGATAAGGAGATCCGGACCATGCTGATTGAATCAAGGCGAAAATTTCTGCCTTTTCGGATGTTCCTACTCTTACATAAGCTCTTCCTGCCTGTGTAATCATCGCCGCATCCGGTTCATGAATCATCACCTTGCTGGCAGCAGCATTCTGCACCTTCATACAAATCTGATATTGGGTATTATTCCAGGTCCCTTCATCTACTGCATCTGCCGGACTCTGGGTGGCCAGAATCAGATGCACACCCAGAGAGCTTCCTTTTGCAGCTATGGAGTCAACCATTTTTTTAACAACCGGTCTTTCCTTGATCAGCTCTTTAAATTCATCAAATACAATCAGAAGCCTTGGCACAGCTTCTTTAAACTCGCCCTTGTGATATCCTTTTATGTACTCCTTGATATCCTTTGCACCTACCGAAGCAAAAATAGCTTCTCTTCGCCTCAGCTCATGCTCCAGAGATTGAAAACATCTGTCAATCCCACTGCCAACATCCGTAATAATTCCACAAGTATGCGGAAGCTCTTCCAGAGATTTTGCCGTACTTCCGCCTTTATAGTCGATCACTACAAAAGAGACATCCTCCGGATGATAATTGCAGGCAATCGACAAAAGCCATGAAATAAGCAGTTCACTCTTTCCCGATCCAGTCATACCTGCGACAAGGCCATGCGAACAGTGTCTGTGAAGAGATAAGGAAAACAGCTTGCCGCCTTCCCCTTGCCCTAAAGGTGCCGTGATATTCACGGCGCTGTCATTCTTTTTCCATCTCTCCAGTACCTTCAAGTCCCCTACCTTATTTATATCCATGCATTGCAGGAAGGTAAGCGAAACCGGAATCTGGCCCTTAGAGGCAGCATCTTCAACCTCGATCGCCGACATCCGTCTGCAAAATACATCAAATCTCCTCTGTGGAATCGGCGGATCCATGGTAAACCATATTTTTTCATCTGCTCTGTATTTATAAAAAGCAGAGGCTGTCCTGTCATCATATGGATCATCTACATTTACGATATACTGACAAAAATTCGGCAGATAATACTGTTCATCATATAAAAAGATTGTTGATATCCCCATAGCAGGATTATTTTCGGAAAGCATGGGTAAAAAGCACTCCGTTTTTTTTCTGGAAGCGAAAAGAAAAATATAATGCGGAATGGGGCTCATCCCATTTTTCCACTTGGCCTGAAAATCAGGATCCTTTCGTTCCGCAATGATGCTGTTTACTTTCTCACGGAATTTCGCATAAGAATCCACATGTCCTTTTTCGCTATTCACCAGGAGACTTTCAAAAGATTCTGCCGTAAGCGGATCAAAATTCAAGTACCTGGTCTGCAATTCATCGTCCCAGACATGAGGAAGCCAGCGCAAAGATTTCCATTCTTCCTCCTCTTCCGGATCAAAAATACCTACAATACGAACATCTCTGAAAAAGTGCAGTGTAGAAAGCGAAACCAACATATTCTTGAACAGGTCTATGAGCTTACTCCGGCTTCCGATCACACCAACAGAACTATACTTTAAAAGGTCCAGTCTGGCGGGAACATCATCTACCAAATGCGTCTCCTGTATAATGCGGTCTGTTAGCTCCTCCAGTTCATCCCTTTCCATATGGAAATCATTGACATCTGTAGGCGGCTTTACATCTACGCACAGAGGAGCATAGCCGGCCCCCATCCTAACCTGCAAAAAGTCAGAGTCTGTCGCTGTTCTCTCCCACAAAGAAGTCGACATCTTATTTAGAATGGTTTCACATATTTCCGGTGCAGGATTCTCCTGGTTTATGATTTCTTTTTGTTTTTCACCGATGGCACGAATATGCGCCTTTTCTCCGGCAATATAGTCCGCATATTTCTGAAAACGTTCTTCCTCTTCAACCATAAGCATCTTACGTGCTTTTTTATTACTGTTTCCAATCAGGCTTCCAACAGGAGAAATCATCATTGCTGCCCGCATAGCAAGCATAGCAGGAGAAAAACTCGACATTGCAAGCGAAGCTCCCACCATGGCGCCACTGCTTAAAAGTGGTAAAAAGTTGGCCTTCCTGATAGAAAATTTCTGTGCTTTATTAGGTAAATGTGACAATCTGACCTCATCCACAGGCAAGGATTCTCTGATTCTCGGCGAACGATGATAGATCGGATATCCTTTCTTCGTAGAGACAATATCTGTCGCCATCCCCGGATGATTTGTCTCTTTTTGATATTTGAATTCCGGCATTTCATGAAGATTATAAAAATATAAAGTGTTCTCCTTGCAAATAATGCGCAAATCGCAAATATCAATTTCATCACCGGATTTTAACATTGCTTTTTTAATGGGGCTTCCATTCAGATAGGTGCCATATGTACTCCCCAAATCCTCTATTCGAATTTTTCCTCTTTCAGATGTGACGAGCAGATGATTTCTACTTACATAGGACTCCTTCAGAACAATGTCATTCTTTTTAGATCTTCCAATATGAATCTGGCATTCATAAGGAATCGGATATGATTCCTTATATTCTCCGGTATCCTTGGTAAAACTTACGTTTATCTTCGGAAAGTTACAAATATTAACGAACTTGGCTTCTTCGTTAATTTCTTTCACTAACAAAGGAATTTTCTTTGCATTTAACTTCAAAATTTGTTTTTTCTCGTTATAGCAAATTCCCAACTGCCCATCCAAGCCAAGCTCAGACATCGAAAATACATCTTTTTTGCCAGATCCAAGGGTGTATTTTGTTCCACTTTCAATATTTACTCGATACAAGTATTTTTCAGTTAAGATGATAACTACATAGCTCATATTGTTCCCTGCTTATTTTTAGACATCTTCTATATCAAATTTAAGAGAACTTCCAGCCTCCTGTTCTTTGAAAATGCCGGTGTCCCATCTTTTTTCATGATTTGCCAAACCATGGAATAAATACCTTCGATCGGTGGAGTTGCAAATTCTACTTTGACAAAAATCTTTTCACCGGGCGCAACACGTTCTTTGAAGGCTACGCGCAATTCCCTTTTTGCGTATGAAAAGATATCCCCGTTGATGCACTCCAAATAATATTCATTCCATATAGTTGTTCCTGTATTTTGAATGATCCAGGTATGAGAATATAAATTTCCGGCAACAGTTGTAGCCGGAATCTGAGGTATTTCTTCTATAACATTATAATTTCCACTGTTTTCATCCTGAACCGTTTTCCCCTCTTCAAAATCTATTACTATGAAATGTAGTCCTAGTCCCAATCTATCCGGATAAATATCATTACCATTAAGATCCTTCATTTTCCAGTTCATGACATAAGTTCCCGGTTTGTCCGGTGCATAAAATGATACACTCGGAGCCACCTTATCCCCCGGATAAACATATTTGGGAATCCGAAGGATTCTGTTTTTTTCATCCAAATTTACCGTAGACCGGTTGCATTCATAATAACGGTTCTCCCATAGAGTATCCCCTACATTTTTGACTATCCACGTATGATTAATTTTTTCTCCTGGCGATACAATGCTCATATCCGGTGGATATTCATATTGAAATAATGCACAATCTTTTCTTGTTGCACTATTGTCGTCCTCTTCTTCCTTTAGATGCATATTTTGTTCTTGATTGTATATATAATGTGTATAAATCTGATTGATTTCTTCCGGAAAAATTGCCAAAAGAACATAAAAGGTCAGTACATTTCCCCATTTTGGTTTTAATTGATTCGTCTCCGCATCAAATAAATACACCCTGAGCTTTCTGGAAATCTCGATTCCCTCTTTATCTATAATTTGCAAAAAGCTTTCATTCATAACCTTTTCAGAGATCTGCCCATATAAAAGATCCTTTGCTTTTCCTTCTATCCTCGAGATCGTCCTTGGTTGTTCGAACAAATATGTGCGCAATGCTGCAATATATCGCGATTCTCTTTTACAGTCCGAAAGGAATCTACTTCTTCGCGCTTTATCATTCCAGATTTTACAATTGATCCATCGTATTTCTATTGGAAGCAGTTCTTCAAAAAAATCTTTTTTCGAACGGTATTTTGGAGGAACCTTCCAAATAGATGGACTTTTTTCGCATTTGCCAGGATAAAAAATCTCATAAACCTCTTTTAAATTCATTTCGACTATCCTTCCTTTATTTTTCGATAAATGCGATGGTCTGAGCCATTGCTTGCATTTTACCATTATAAGGTTGTATTTGCATTGCTTTTCAGGTTGTAAAAAAATCCATCTCAATAGCAAAACAGACTCACAATCCCCCCTATTGGTGGCGATTATGAGCCTGTATTTTTTATGAATTTCTCACTTTTCTATATTTTTTTATATTTTCGATTTTTTGTTGCTGCTGTAAAGCTTATCTTTCCTTTATCAGCTAGTTCTTTTAGCAATTGTCTCGTTCTTGAGCCTTTCAGACCAATAAGCTCTGCAATTTCCTCCGCTCTGTACTCTACATTTGCATCCAAGAGAGACAGGATTTGTTTATGACGATCTGACAAATCCACTTCCGATCCTGCGGTTTTATCTGACGATTTTTCTGCCGATTCTGCCGATTTTTCTGACGATTGTATTGCTTCTAAATCAGAGTTTTCTTGTACTTCCTGCGACTTAGGAATCATTTTCAATGTTAAAGTTACCTGATTTAATCTGCTATCCTCTTCCAACACAGGTTCTACCCACCCTGCGTTTTTCCATGTAGCAAGAATCGCTGGAAATCCAGAACCAGCATTATCTCCAAAACCTACCATTCTCAACATCGTCTGCATACGAGGATTCCTTGATTTTGAGTTTCCACCACGATAAATATCTTCCACCGGAAGTTTTAAGATTCCCGGATTTGTAAATTCAAATTCGTTCGAACGCTTAATCACTTTTAACGTTCCCGCATCAGACAGATAATCTGCATGTATGATCTGATTCACAAAAGCTTCTCTCACAGCTTTATGGACAGGCGTTTCATCAATACGTTGTATCCCTTCCAATTTAAACGGCTTCTTCAAATCCTCTGTCAACTTTGGTGTTACTTTTGTAAAGAAATTAAACAGGTTATTTTCCCATGTACCATCATAAGTAATCCTGTCATTCCATCGGATATCAGCCGTTACTTGGCTTTCATTCCGGTAATCCATAAAGATATTGTCAAATTCATCCCGAATTGCCAGACCATCTCCAAACATTAAAAGTCCTGCCAGCGTCAGTCCTTCTCTTCCCTCTCTTCTGTCTCTGCGGTATCCACCAAGTTTTTCAAGAAAAGATTTATTATCCAGTGCATTCCACACATGTCCGTCATTTCGTATCTCAAAAATCTGACGATATTTACGCAAAGTTCCTTTATCAATATCATTCATGGTGTAATATTCTAAGATCACCCCGTCATTACCATCTGGATTCTGGTCACGAATCATTGCACGGATTTCATGCTCTGTCGCATGATAATCGCCCTCATGATTTCTTTTGTATGTTCCCTTATATGGATTCTCACCAACATAAACAGGACGAAGTTTATAATCAGCTCTTGGCACATGGATCACAATCAGCTTTATGTTATCTTCCTCCACTATAAACACATCTTCGTCTTTCAAAATATTGACGTTTACCTTGCTTCCGTTAATTGTATTCCAGAAATCTTCCAATTGCTTCCCTGGATTTGTTATTCCCTGTATGATAAATCTCTCTTCAGGCGATTTTTTCTTTTTATCTTCATCCACTCCAAGAATGATATACCCACCTTTGGTATTTGCAAAAGCAGAATAGGATTCATATGCAGATTTTGGCACAGAATTTTCTGCTTTTTTGCATTCCACATCAACTTTTTCGCCTTTATAAATCATCTTTTTCAGTTCTAGCATATCCATCATTGTCACCTACTTCCCAACCATCATCTTTCCTATTTATCACGCCAAGGAAGTGTCTGAAATTAAGGCCTTCTACGGATTCACCCGATGTAGACAACATACGACTTCCGTATGTACACTCATCGGGAACTGGTCCACCGCCCTTCCCCTCTTTAGTTCATATCCTCTCTCTCTTAGAATCTTTAAATCCCTGGCCAGGGTGGCTGAATCACAGCTGACATAGACAATCCGGTCTGGCTCCATATCTGCCATGGTATGTAAAAGGGCTTCCTCACAGCCTTTTCTTGGAGGATCTACCACAATTACATCTGCATGGGCCTTTTCTCCTCGCTGCTTTTTCTCATACTCTTCGTAATAAGCCGGCAGAATTTCCTCGGATTTTCCCACGTAAAACTCTGCATTGGTAAAGCCATTGATCCGGGCATTTGTCTTGGCATCCTCTATGGCCTGTGGAATAATCTCTACCCCGTAAACTTGTTTTGCTTTCTGGGCCAGAAATAGGGAAATGGTTCCTATGCCACAGTAGAGGTCCCAAACCGTTTCATCCCCCTTTAAATCCGCATATTCTAAAGCCAGATTGTATAACTTCTTTGTCTGTATGGGATTTACCTGATAAAAAGAAAGTGGAGAAATCTGATATTTTACATTCCCTATATAGTCTGTAATATAGCCTTGTCCCCATAATAGCTTGTAGCTATCACCCATAATAACATTGTTGCGCCTGGTATTGGGGCTGATGCTGATGCTGGTCATGCCCGGGATTTTCCTTAAGGCTTCCACCAAGTCTTTAGCATTTGGCAGGCTGCTTCCGTTGATCACATAGCAGACCATGACCTCCTTGCTGGTAAATCCGTAACGGATCAGAGCATGACGGATGAGTCCCTCTCCTGTAGCCTCATCATAGGCCGGGATAGAATTTTTCTTCATAAAATCCAGCGTGATCTCTAAGATTTCTTTATTCACCGGAACTCCCAGAGCACAGTCAGTATTAGGGATTATATCGTGGGTCCGGCCTGCGTAAAATCCTGTCACCGGTTCCCCGGTCTTGTCTGTCCCAAAGGGGAACTGGGCCTTATTTCTATAATGGAAGGGCTCTTCCATTCCCACCACCGGTTCCATGACCTTGTCCAAAAAATCCGGTGAGAAACCGCCGATTCGTTCCAGATTTCCTCGCACCTTTTGGTCCTTAAAGACCAACTGCCTCTCATAGGACATTTCCTGGATCTGACAGCCCCCACATCTTCTGGCATGCGGACAGACTGCCTCCACCCGGTCCTTGGATGGAGTCAGAATCTTCATCAGCCTGCCATAGCCATAATTTTTCTTGGGCTTGATCACCTTAGCCTCCACCCGGTCTCCTATGATGGCATCCTTTATAAAGAGGGTATAGCCCTCTACTTTTCCAATTCCTTCACCGCCTACACCGATATCTGTGATGTCCACGGTTACCATATCATTTTTCTTAAACATACTTAGATACTTGTCTTTCTAATGTTTGAATCTAACAGACGATTGAATCCCAACCAGTCGTTGCTCTTCTTTTCTTTAAATAATTCCGTGATGGTCTGCAATCTTGCATCGGCACAATCTGCAAAATTTAAGGCAAATGCCTCTGCCAGGGCCGGCTTTTTAGGGGAACCGAATTCAAGTTCTCCGTGGTGGGCCACAATGCAGTGCTTTAGCTCGCTGGCAAGTCTTGGAGGGAAATCCGGAATGCTTCTAATAGCCTCATCCATCATTTCTACCCCAATAACGATATGGCCTAAAAGCTGTCCGTCATCGGTATAGTCATTGGCCGGAAATGCAGATAGTTCTTTTGTCTTTCCGATATCGTGGCAAATGGCTGCCGCATACAAAAGGTCTTTATTCAAAATGCTATAGGCCCCTGCCATGTATTCACAGAATTTCACTACACTTAGGGTGTGCTCCAAAAGGCCTCCCACAAATCCATGGTGTACTGTTTTTGCTGCTGAGTGGCCTCTAAATGTCTTTATAAAATCTTCGTTTTTCACAAAATAGTATTCTACCGCTTGCTTTAAATATGGATTTTCAATCTGTTTCACATAGGCCAAAAGCTGCTGCCACATAAGCTCCGGATCCTTCTCTGTAGCCGGCATATAATCAGAAACTACATACTCTTCTTCGGAAGCTTTTCGAATCTGTTTGATATTAAGCTGAAGGTTATTGTTGTAGGTGATCACCTCACCGTAAACCTCGATAAAATCCTTCTCATCATAGTCTGCGATCCCTCCGGAATTCGGATCCCACACCTTACCGTCCAAGGTACCTGTCTTATCCTGAAGCACCAGGTTGTCATAAGGCTTTCCATTTCTGGTTTCCGCCGAGCGCTTGGTCTTGCACATATATATATTTCGGATAGTCTCTCCGTCTCTTAATGTATCGATATATCTCATGATTATTTAAATCCTCGTCTTTCTTGTTTTTCCATGCTTGTATTTTATTTTTCCCCAACAGTCACAGTAAACTTTACATCCACGTAGCCATTGGTTCCCTTGCACTTCCCTGAGATCTTGACCTTCTCTCCTACGGAAAGCTTTAAAAGGGCTCTTTGATAAGCTTCGATCGACTTTACTTCTGTATCTCCGACAGCCGTGATCACATCGCCGCTTCGAATTCCTGCTTCCATAGCCGGTCCGTCTGCAACAGTCTCCTGCACATAGACACCTTTGGGAACGCCTCTGGCCTCAATCTCCTCGGTTACCGTAATTCCGCAAATCCCAATATAAGGAATACTCTGGCCGTTTGATAGGGTTTCTATGATTTTTTTCAGGTCTGAGATCCCATATCCCGTAACCAGATTCATGCTAGACTGGTCGGATACACTCTGATCGATCATGCCTACCACTTCCCCGTCTGCATTTACCATAATGCCACTTCCGTTGGTGGCAGCTCCTATATCGGTGCAAATCAGTCGGTAAACCCCGTCTGCCTTGGTGACTGTATTCTTATTGCTGGATACGGTGCCAAAGCCCATGGCGCCTGCATATCCAAAGGGATTGCCCAATACAATAATGGCATCTCCCTTTATAGCCCCCGAAGTAGTGCCAAGGCTAGCAACCTGGATCCGGTCCATGGTACTGTCGGAAATATTTTCTTGTTTCACCGCATAAATTCCAAATCCCAGGGATCCGTCCTGTTTTTTCAAAGTGGCCTCTGCCAGGCTTCCGTCACAGAAGCTTACCCTAATGGGGCCGGACTCTTTTACCAGGTCGGTCTTTCCGAAAATCAAAAATTCCTTTCCATTGTCTGCCACGATTAATCCCGCTGTATCATTTTTAGCATCATAGCTTTGGCTGGTTAAATCCTCGCCCTCTTCCATGCATAAAATATCTACCACAGACTTTGAAGCTTTATTTCCCACCTCTGTCAAGGATGTCTGCAGCTGTCTGTAACTATCTACCGTAAGTTCTTCCTGTTTTTCCTGGGAAGCCTCGGAATTTTGTTCATCTGTATCGGTCCCTTCTTCTTTTGCAGAAGAATCTTGGTCATCATCTTCCGACTCTTCTTTTTGAATCTCTACAACCACGGTTCCATCCTTTACGCGGCCGTCCAGCCAGCTTTTTGTGACACAAAAAGTAGTGCTTGCCACAATACCGAAAACAAGCCCTAAGATCACAACTCTGGCAAGGTCCTTTTTCCCTTTTTTCTTCTTATCCTGATCCTTGATGGTTTCCTGAACAAAAGAATATTTTTCATTCTGATCTTCCATAGGCGGCCTCTCCTTAGAATACCTATTGTCTCTTTTTCAAAAAGGAGTTACTCACTATCTTCTTCATTATACTCTACAAGCAAAAACATTCCAACCGCTAATCTTGCAGATTTCTCCCCTTACATTATTTATGCACAAGGGCCTGTATTCTTGCAGAAATTCTGCACAAAATACAGGCCCTTGTCATTTTTTCGTTCGGCTTATTTTAGAAATTTAGGTCAAATCATGTCCATGATCTTTGATCATCTTTTGATACCAATAGAAGGAGTCTTTTTTCAGTCTTTTTCCTGTCCCCTTTCCAAAATCGTCAATGTCTACATATATAAATCCATAGCGCTTACTCATCTCACTGGATGTACAGCTTACAATATCAATTGGTGCCCAAGGATAATATCCCAACAATTCAACCCCATCATAAATGGCTTCTTTCATCTGTTCTAGATGTTCCCGGTAGTATTCAACCCTATAGGGATCATGAATTTTCTCCTCTTCATCCGGTTTCTCATCAAATCCGGAACCATTTTCCGTGATCATAATCGGAAGCTGATAACGGTCATAATACTGATTTAATGCATATCTTAAACCGATAGGATCATTCACCCAGCCCCATTCATTTGCCGTTAAATAAGGATTCTTTTTTCTCTGACCCGGTTTAATATCACTGGAGCATACACCGGAACCATAATATGAAAATGTAAGGAAATCACATGTATAATCTCTTAGCAGCTTTTCCTCTTCTTCAGTAATCTGAATTGGTTTGATCTTATTTTCATCAAAAAATCTTTTCACAAATCTTGGATAGTATCCACGGCATAAAACGTCCAGGAACATAAACTGCATCTGGTTTGCCTTGTATGTGGACATTGCCTCTACAGGATCACAGTTTTCCGGATAACAGATCCCATTGCATACCATGGCTCCCATTTTCATGCCGGTATTCATTTCATCCATCTTTTTCTTTGCATATGCACTTGCTACGAACTGATGGTGCAGGGCCTGGAAACTAACAGACTGAAAATCCTCTGCATAATCATAGGGGATGGACAAACTGTTATATCCTTCTCCGAAAAGGGAGTTAATCTGGTTAAATGCAATCCAGTATTTCACCTTGTTTTTATATCTTTCCATAATCACATCTACAAACTTCTTAAAGGCTTCTAAAGTTTCTTTTCCGGCCCATCCTCCATATTTCACAGAAAGATTTACCGGCATTTCATAATGCGAGATTGTAACCATGGGAACCATGCCATTTTTAATGATCTCATCTAACAGGTCATCATAAAACTTTAGACCCTTTTCATTTGGGCTATCTTCCTCTCCTGTCGGGAAAATTCTTGTCCAGCCAATGGAAATTCTTAAAGTATTTAAGCCAAGTTCTCCAAGTAAGGCCAGATCTTCTTTATAGGTATGATAAAAATCAATCCCTGTTCTTTTCGGATAAATATTCTGATCCTTATCCTGCATTCTTTTCTTTATTTCTTTCAGAGTAAACTCATGATTTTTTGTCTCACTTTTTAAGCGGTCGATTTTCTTATTATAGACATGAATATCTGCGATACTCATTCCTTTTCCATCTACATCATAGGCACCCTCACACTGGTTTGCCGCCAAGGCTCCGCCCCATAGAAAGTTGTCCGGAAATTCTTTTTTGATTTCTGTGTTCATCTTGCTACCTCCTAATTTTCCTGATCTTTATAAACGATGAGTGTCAATACAAACGTAATGATAAATCCTAAAACAATTGCAATTACTGCATGCACCAAATTAGAAATATTGGTATTAATAAATGTAGGAATTCCGAAAACACCTGCTGTTCCCGGCACCGCAAAAGCATATACTTTGAACAAACCTGCAATTGCTCCGCCAATGAAACTTCCTATGATGGAGCACCACAAAGGCGTCTTTAATTTGACATTGACTCCATATAGACAAGGTTCTGTGACTCCTGCCAGAACAGCCGTCACTCCACATGACATAGCGGTTGACTTTAAATCCACATCTTTTGTCTTAACTCCTACAGCCAAGGCAGCTGCTCCCTGGTTAAAGTTATAAATAAAATTTGATGTAATATAAATCGGCTCATATTTCAAAGTTGCTAAAGAGGTATAAATATAAGGTCCAAATCCATAATGCATTCCTGTCATAATGATAAATGGCAGGAGGGACGAAAATACTGCAACTCCAATAAATCCGCTTGTATCATAGAGCCAGATAATTCCTGTGGTCAGATAATTACCTAAAAAGCCGCCAATCGGTGCGATCAAACACAAGGTTAATGGCACCATAATAAGCAAGGTCATGAAAGGTTCAATGATAGAACGAAGGATGTCCGGCGATTTTTTTGCAAAGAAGCGTTCAACATGGGCCATAATATATACTGCAAAAATGACCGGAAAGACCGTATAGGAATATGTCCCTGCATAAATTGGTAATTTAAAAATAGACAATGCTGTCCCCTCTGAGACGCTGGAAACAAAGGTCGGATGGATCAAGATTCCACCAATGAACATTCCCAGGGCCATATTTGCTCCGAATTTCTTAGCAGCGGTTGCGCCGACAAATACCGGCAGGAAATAAAAGGCGGAATCACTGACAAAATTTAAAACGATATAGCTTGCATCCTGGCTGTCGATCACCTTTGCCAACTGTAAGACCAGCATAAGGATCTTGATCAGGCCGGCTCCGATCAAAAGAGGCATTAAAGGTACAAGGCATCCTGAGAACGCATCTAATATGGCATTGATGCTTAATCCTTTTTTCTTGCTCTCTTCTGTTTCTTCCTCCTTTGCATTTCCAAGTCCTGTAACCTTGCAAATTTCCTTATAGGCATCTCCTACCGACTGACCGATAATGATCTGAAACTGATCGCCGCTCCAGGCAGTACCTACAACTCCCGGAATTTTCTTTATTTTCTCTTCATCTACGCGCCCTCTATCCTTAACAGTAAAACGTAATCTAGTTACGCAATAGGCAAAAAATCCAATATTACTTTCTCCGCCCATGAGTTCAACAATATTATTTGCCAATTCCGAAAATTTACTTTTTTTCGCCATAATATTTTTTCACCTTTCTCTATAACTTTTCTTTTTGTAAAATAAAACCCCAGCCTGAAAAAACATCAGCTCTGACTGATATTATTTCTTTGCTGGGGTGATGCCCTTTCGGTAACAATCCTCTCTGCTACAAAGTCGATTAATATGCAGGATCATATACAAGGATTCTTCATCCGTCATATCAAGATCCAATTCTTCTTTTAAATACCTATTGATCCGTTTTACACATTCATATGTTTCCGGATACTCCTCAATAACCTCCTCAAACAAGGTTCCATTTGAGCTCGATAGCAATTCTGCATCTTTTTCTCTCTTTAAGAGATATTGAACATGTGATACAAACCTTGAATAATTCATATTGTTTCTATCAACATATACATGGAAATAAGCTCCCACAATATCAACAATATCGTCTACCACTTCCTGACAACTTTGTTGCTTAACGGCTGCTTTTGCAACCGTTCTTGCATTGATCAAATGTAATGCTATATTGGTAATCTCTGTTTTTGACATTCGGATTCCCAAATCCTTATAGATGATCTTTAATGCCTCTTTCCCTGTTTCATACTCTGTTTCATACAAATGCTGCACATCATAATACAAGGGGTTTTCTATCACCATATTATTTTTTTCACGTTCTATGGCGAAATATAAATGATCTGCCAGGGTAAATACAAGGTTGGAACTTATTGCATCTTTGATCCTGTTTCTATAAAGATCAACAATCTTTGACGATACTAAAAAAACATTTTCCGGTATCTCATTCAATATTTCAAGATAATGCGGATTGACATCATAATATGTTTTTTGAATTTTATCCAGATCATCCAGCCTATATGGAACTTTTGGAAATCCGATCCCCGTTCCGATTGCGACCAATTCATTCCCTGCACTATCAATACACACTGCTGAATTGTTATTTATTTTTTTTATCACTTCCATATATGCCAACCCCCAGAAAAAGTATCACTTGGCCGTACAAGTACAAATAATTGTTTCTCCTGCTTTTACATTCGTATTTTCTTTCTTGCTGATATCATATTCCGAACCATTTAATAGAATCATGGGTGTACAGAGATTCACTCCCTCTTCTTCCAGTTTTTCTCTTTCAATTTTGATAACCGGGCTTCCTTTTTTTACATTATCTCCAACTCCCGCCAGTTTACAGAATCCCTTTCCTTCTAAGGCAACCGTATCCAGTCCGATATGCACCAGTATTTCAATGCCATTCTCTCCGGTCATTCCAAATGCGTGCAAGGTATCGGCGATCATTGTAATCTCTCCGTCACAAGGGGCACATACATATTTACCATCCGGCAAGAAAGCAATCCCATCCCCCAGCATACCTGTTGAAAATACCTCGTCCGGAATATCGCTTAACAAAATCTGTTTTCCATCGACAGGTGCCACAAATTCCACATTTTTCGGTTTACTTTTGAAAAAATTTAACATCTTGTCCTCCTAATCTGACTTTCGGATGACACAAAAAACTCTTCGCTGCATCATCCACATCTACAATAAACTACTAGTGTAATCTTGTATCATTGGTGAAGCCTCGAAGAGTAACTCTCAATTAAATACTCAATTATTTGTCCTCATTATACTTTGGCTTGCCCTCGTCTGTCAATGCTCAAATAGATTTTTTCTATTAATTCATTGCATCAACCTATAATTCAACTTGTTAGCGTCAACCAAGATCTTACAGTTTTCTCCCCTTACATCATTTATAAAAAGTTGAAATCATGATATGATACTGATGCCAAAGTTTGGAAAATGAAAGAAGATGAAATATGAATAAGAAAACTTTAACAAAATTAGAATATGATAAAATCATCAATTTATTGATGGACCAGGCCTCTTCCTTTAGCGGTAAGGAAAAGTGCCGAAAGCTGAAGCCTAAGACAGATATCTATGAAATTAATCGCATGCAGGAGGAGACTGCGGCCGCTTTTACACGCATTGTTAAAAAGGGGCATTTGTCCCTTAGTAATTGCAATCCGGTAAATGAATCCCTAAGGCGCCTGGAGATCGGCTCCACCTTAGGAAGCGGCGAGCTTCTTCGAATCTGCAAGCTTCTTGAGACTGCAGGCCATGCCAAAAGCTATGGAAGGCGAGACAATAACGATACAGAAAGCGACTGCCTGGATCCTTTTTTTGAGGAGCTGGATCCCCTTAGCCTGCTGTCCACAGAAATCAACCGCTGTATTCTGGCCGAGGATGAAATCAGCGACGATGCGAGCCCGGAGCTTAAGCGGATCCGCAGGTCCATGGGCCAGATCAATGACAAGGTCCACACTACCCTGTCCGGTTTGGTAAATGGGTCTCTTCGTTCTTATTTGCAGGATGCCATTATTACCATGCGAGGGGACCGGTATTGCATTCCCGTAAAGGCAGAATATCGAAGCCAGGTCCAGGGATTGATCCACGACCAGTCCTCCACCGGATCCACCCTTTTTATCGAGCCTATGGCGATTGTAAAGCTAAATAACGAATTAAAGGAGCTTTATGCCAAGGAGCAGGAGGAGATCCAGGTTATTTTGGCCCGCTTAAGTTCCGATGTGGCAGATTATGTAAATACCATCCGCACAGACTATACTCTCCTGTCGAATTTGGATTTTATTTTTGCTAGGGGAAATCTTGCCCTGAAAATGAACGGGTCCAAACCTATTTTTAATACAGAAGGAAGGATCCACATCCGGGAGGGCCGCCACCCCCTGATCGATCCCAAAAAAGTGGTCCCTATCACCATTACCCTGGGCGATGGCTTTGATCTTTTGATCATTACCGGACCCAACACCGGTGGTAAAACCGTTTCCCTAAAAACAGTAGGCCTATTTACCCTTATGGGCCAGGCCGGTCTTCACATTCCGGCCCTAGACCGGTCAGAACTTGCAGTTTTTAAAAATGTTTTTGCAGATATCGGAGATGAGCAGAGCATCGAGCAAAGCCTTAGTACCTTCTCCTCTCACATGACCAACATTGTATCCTTCTTAAAGGATGTGGATAAGGATTCCCTGGTTTTATTTGACGAGTTGGGAGCAGGAACCGACCCTACCGAAGGTGCTGCCCTGGCCACCTCTATCTTGCACCATTTACACGAGCAAGGCATCCGCACCATGGCTACCACCCATTACAGTGAATTAAAGGTCTATGCCCTGTCCACACCGGGCGTTGAAAATGCCTGCTGCGAATTTGATGTAGAAACGCTCAGGCCTACCTACCGACTTTTGATCGGTATCCCGGGAAAGAGTAATGCCTTTGCCATTGCCGGAAAGCTTGGAATTCCTGATTATATTATCGAGGAAGCTAAGGGCCGCCTGACAGAGCAGGAGGAGTCCTTCGAAGACCTCCTGACCGACTTAGAGACCAGCAAGCGCACGGTAGAAAAAGAGCAGGCAGAAATCGCCGCCTACAAGCGGGAATTGGAGGCTCTTAAATCTCAGACAAAGAAAAAACACGAGCAATTAGAGAAGCAAAAAGAACGGATTTTAAGAGAAGCGAATGAGGAGGCCCATTCTATTTTGGCGGAAGCTAAGAAGGAAGCCGACGAAACCATGCGTAACTTTCACAAGTTTGGAAAAAATGGAATCGATGCTGCTGCCATGGAAAGAGAAAGAGAACGCCTCCGTCAAAAAATGAAGAAAACCGAAAAGGGCATGCAACGGAAGGTAGAAAAGCCTACGAAAGAACACAAGGCTTCGGATTTCCATTTGGGAGATTCCGTCAAGGTTCTTAGCATGAACCTTACCGGTATTGTAAATTCTCTCCCGGATTCCAGAGGAAATGTTACGGTGCAAATGGGAATCCTTCGTTCCCAGGTTCCTATGTCAGACCTGCAGATTATAGAAGAACAGCCTTCCTACGCTGCCGCCCAGGCAAAGAAAACCGGCAGCGGAAAGGGCAAGGTAAAGATGAACAAGTCCCTATCTGTAAGTTCCGAGATCAACCTCTTAGGAAAAACCGTAGACGAGGCAGTGGCCGAGCTGGATAAGTATTTAGACGACGCCATCCTGGCACATTTAACTACAGTTCGTGTGGTTCATGGCAAGGGAACCGGTGCCTTAAGAGCCGGCATTCACGAATACCTGCGGCGCCAGAAAAAGCATGTAAAATCCTACCGCCTAGGAGCCTTCGGCGAGGGAGACGCCGGTGTTACGATTGTAGAACTTAAGTAAAAACAAAAAAACAAAAGGAAGTAATCTCATGAACAAACAAAAAATTTTAATTGTAGATGATGATAGCAATATTGCAGAACTTCTTTCCCTTTATCTTACCAAGGAATGTTTTGATACGAAAATGGTCTACGACGGGGAGTCTGCGCTCCTTGCATTTGATAGCTACAAGCCCAACCTGATCCTTTTGGACCTGATGCTGCCCGGCATTGACGGCTATCAGGTCTGTAGGGAGCTTCGAATGCGGTCTAACGTCCCCATTATTATGCTCTCTGCAAAAGGAGAAGTCTTTGACAAGGTATTGGGCTTGGAGCTTGGCGCCGATGACTATATTATGAAACCCTTTGACTCCAAGGAAATGGTAGCCAGAGTAAAAGCGGTCCTGCGCCGCTACCAGACCATTCCGGATCCGGTAACTTCCATAGAACCTTCGGGAAAATATGTAGAATATCCGGGAATTGTCATTAATCTTACCAATTATTCTGTAACCCTAGATGGGGAGAAAGTAGAAATGCCTCCCAAGGAATTGGAGCTTTTATATTTTCTTGCCTCCTCTCCCAACCAGGTTTTTACCAGGGAACAGCTTCTGGACCAGATCTGGGGTTATGAGTACGTAGGCGATACCAGAACGGTAGATGTTCATATTAAAAGAATCCGAGAAAAGCTGTCTGACCATGACGGCTGGAGCCTTGCCACTGTATGGGGCATTGGCTACAAATTTGAGGTAAGCCGCTAGATAGAGGAGGAATTTTATTTATGAAAAGTGCACTCTACCTAAAATTCATTCTCATTTATATCATCTTCGGCTTTATCAGTATTTTTGCGGTGGCCACCCTGACCTCTGGCCTGACTTCTAATTATTTGGAAAGCAGTACGGCCGCTTCCATGTACCAGGACGCCACCCTGGTGGCCAACAATTACCTGCCGGAGTATTTTAAGGAAGAGCTTTCCCTATCCTCCGTACATTTTCAGCTATCTGCCATGAAAGATCAGTTTCATGCGGCTATTTGGTTTGTAGATAATGAAGGAGATATGATCACTTCCTCCCACGCCGATACCTATCCGGCTTCTCCCGCTGCCATTGAGGATTTTGATCCTACAGAGGCCAGCGGGGATTTATATTTGGTCGGAGACTATCATGGCTATTTTAAGCAGGAGGTCATCTCTATTATCACACCGGTGGTTGTGGATTATACCCCCAAGGGTTATCTGATCATCCACAAATATACCGCAGACCTGGCAGACAGCTTGGATTCCTATATGACGATTGCCTATATAAGCCTAGGCCTTATTTATCTACTGTCTTTTGTCGTACTTTTAGGAATTCATTTTCTGATTTATCGCCCCTTAAGGAAGATCACGGAGGCTGCCACCCAGTACGCTTCCGGAAATCTGGACTATGAGATCCCGGTAAATTCCCAGGATGAAATCGGATATTTGTCCGCCTCCCTAAATTATATGTCCGCCCAGCTTCGAGACATGGAGGAATACCAGAAGTCCTTTGTTGCAAATGTATCCCATGATTTTAGGTCTCCCCTTACCTCTATCAACGGTTATGTAAAGGCCATGGTAGACGGGACCATCCCGCCGGAATTATATCCCAAATATTTGGATATTATTCTTTTTGAAACGGAACGCTTAACCGACCTGACCCGAGACCTTCTTACTCTCAATGAGTTTGACACCAAGCATTTACTCTTAAACCGAGAGGACTTTGACCTTCATGAAATGATCAAACATGTCGTCTTTAGTTTCGAGGGAACCTGCAAGGAAAAGAAGATCTCTGTGGAATTGATTTTTGCCACAAAAAATCTGTCGGTCTATGCCGATCAAAGAAAAATCCAGCAAGTCCTCTATAACCTCTTAGACAATGCCATTAAATTTAGCCCGGCGGAATCTACTATCACCATAGAAACCACCCAGCGGGGAGACAAGGTCTATACTTCCGTCAAGGACGAAGGCATCGGAATCCCCAGAAATTCCCTGAATAAAATCTGGGAACGCTTCTACAAGTCCGACCTCTCTCGCGGCAAGGACAAGAAGGGGACCGGCCTGGGGCTTGCCATTGTAAAAGAGGCCATCCAGACTCACGATGAAAATATTACGGTGGTTAGCACCGAGGGAGTGGGAACAGAATTTATCTTTTCTCTTCCAAAATCTTCTCAAAACAAATCTTCTTAAAATAAAAAAGCCATGGCACCTATAGTTGGTGTCATGGCTTTTTTGATGTGTCTACTTGGCTCCCCAATTTTCATAGCTAGGAGCGCTTTCTTACCAGGCAAGACCATCTAGTAGATCACTGCCTGTATCGCGTCTTCTTTATAATTGTCCTTAGTAACCCAGGTATATCCGGTATTAACCACTGCTTCATTGGCCATATCAAGCGCCGCTCTGGCAGTCGCTATAACCGATGCATAGCCCATTCCGAAAGGATTCTGCAGGATCACACCGTCTATGATCCCATCTTCCAAAGCAGCTTTTACAGAATCATTTACATCAAATCCCATGATAGTAAGACTGTCTGTATCAATCTTATTTCTCTCTAATCCTGACAATACCAACTTCATAACCTCTGAGTTTGTGGCATAAACTCCCTTGGCATTTGGATGTTTTGCGAAAATATAATCGATTACATTCTCCTCTGTAATATCACTGGCCTGAACTTGAGGCGTCGTCTCTTCACTGGTCTGTGCAGCGCCCGCTTCCGTACTCTGCCCACTAGCCTGGTCTGTACCGGCTTCTGTGCTTCCTGCTGTAGCACTTGTGGTCACCGCACTGCCTTCATTACTGCTAGTACTTGCTGCCGCTGTACTATCCGTGCTGTCTGCCCCTGTCTTAGAAGTATCGGATGTACCATTTGTCCAGGCATCTGTGATGCTTCCATCTCCTGTATAGGTCTTGCTTTCTAAGTCATAGGTTCCTGCATTAACCTCCGCTGCAACCTTCTCTTTATAAAGGTCTAGGCGGTCCATAGCATAGGTCTCTACGATAGATACTTCCGGATAAGCAGCCTTGATCTCATCTGCAAATGACAAGGTTCGGTCAATGGCCGCCTGAGACTTGGAATCATGGGAGAATACTAAAATCTCTCCCGTCTTTTCCATGGCCTCTCCCATCTTATCTGCTACTTCCTTACCTGTGGCCTGATTATCTGTAGCTACCGTAGCCATAACCCCGTCATAATCGGTTCCGGAATCAAAGGCTACCACCGGAATATCGTTTTCTGTAGCCAGGTCGAACTGGACCTCGCAGGCCTTGATATCTGCCACTGAAATTGCCACCGCTTCCGGGTATCTGGACAGTTCCTCATCCAAAATATTTACCTGTTGATCTACATCATCGGGAGTAGCCGGTGCATTGAAGGTAGCTTTTACCTTATCGCTTCCTTCGTATCCTAACTCCTTATTAAGATCTGCCACTGCCTGCTTGACACCCTTTTGAATTTCCTTCCAATAAGCATCATCGCTTCTTTTTCCGATAATGGACAGGTAGGTGCCCTTCTCAAGCTTTAATCCATAAACATTATTATAGGCAGTAGGATCAATAAGATCCAATTTTTCCTGATATTCCGGCTCCTGAACCTTAGCTCTTGCAGACTCTTCCTGTGTATCGGAACTACTACTGCCCCCACAGCCTGCCAAAAGACCTGTGGTCATGGCTAGGGCCACTGCTAGGGCTATATTTTTTCGTAAATTCATCTTTTCAAACTCCTGTATCCTTTACACCCCTGAAACTCTCTCATCCAAAAAAATTCCTAAAGATTACTCTTCCCTTGATAAGTTTGCAAACTTGGTATACTGACCCAGCCATGCCAGATTTACAGTTCCTACCGGACCGTTTCTCTGCTTAGCGATAATAATCTCCGCCTGATTCTTATATTCGGAGTCCTTATTATAGTACTCATCTCGGTAGATAAACATAACTACATCGGCATCCTGCTCGATAGCTCCGGATTCACGAAGATCCGAGAGCATAGGCCGCTTGTCCGGTCTTGATTCCACCGCACGGCTCAACTGAGAAAGGGCCACCACAGGCACATTTAACTCACGGGCCAGGGCTTTTAATGAACGGGAAATATCGGAAATCTCCTGCTGTCTGGATTCATTTTTCCGTCCGACACCACCGGACATCAACTGCAAGTAATCGATCATGACACAGTCTAGGCCAAACTCCAGCTTATACTTTCTACACTTGGAACGGAGTTCCGAAATAGAAATACTTGGAGTATCGTCAATGATCATCCTTGACTTTCCTACGATACCGGCACCCTCGATCAACTTGTCCCAATCGGAATCCTTCATCTTACCGGTCCTTAGGGCCTGGGCATCTACCTGAGATTCCAAAGAAAAGAGACGGTTAACCAACTGTTCCTTGGACATCTCCAAACTAAAGATAGCTACACAGCGATCCTTACGGAAGGCCATATACTGTGCGATATTTAGGACAAAGGCTGTCTTTCCCATAGAAGGTCTTGCCGCCACTAGAATTAAATCCGAAGGCTGAAATCCGGAAAGCTTATAGTCAAGATCCATAAATCCTGTCGGAATACCTGTAACCGTTCCCGCGCTTTTGGAAGCCTTCTCGATCTTAGTAAGGGCATTAACAACAATATCCTGAATCGGCACAAATTCCCCACTATCTCTGCTTTGCAGCAGGTTGAAAATGGTTTTTTCTGTCTTATCCAGGATTTCTTCCAGGGACTCATTTCCCATATAGCACATATTTTCAATTTCTTCATTAATCCTAATGAGCTTTCGCATGGTGGCCTTGTCCGCCACAATTCTCGCATAGGATTCTACATTTACCGAGGTTGGCACTGCATCTAATAAATCCTTGGCAAATTCCAATCCGGATACCTCCGGAGGGACATTCTTTTCCTTTAATTTAGACTGCAGGGTAACCAAATCCACCGGGGTTCTCTGGTTGTAAAGCTCAACCATGGCATCAAAGACAATGCCGTAGGCCTTGTTGTAGAAATCCTCACCGCTTACAATCTCCGACGCCTTGGTTATGGCATCCTGATCCATCAGCATGGCTCCCACAACTGCCTGCTCTGCCACGTAGTCATTGGGCATTGTCCGCTTTATAACGGCTTCTTCCATGTATTCTTCCATGTAAATTTATCCTTACGCTTCTTCAGTTACTACAACCTTAAGTTCTGCAGTTACTTTCACATGAAGTTTCACCGGCACATTGAAGGTTCCGAGAGATTTAATAGGCTCCTTCATCTGAATTTTCTTCTTATCGATTGTTAAGCCCAGCTGACTCTTCACCTCTGCCGCAATTTCCTTGGAAGAAACAGAACCGAAGGTTCTTCCGCCTTCTCCTGTCTTGATGCCAACTGTGATCTGTCCGGCCTCCACCTGCTTTTTAAGCTCTAAGGCTGCCTCATACTGCTCCTGGGCAATTTTATCATCATTTGCCTTCTTAAGCTTTAAATCATTCATGTTGGCACTGTTGGCCTCCAGGCCTTTCTTCTTTTTCAGGATAAAGTTTCTTGCATATCCGTCACTTACTTCTACGATCTCTCCCTTCTTTCCCAGGGATTTCACATCTTCTGTTAAGATAACTTTCATCTTAAATTTCTCCTTCTCTTATCATTTCATCAATTACAGCCTTAAGGGCTGCAACTGCTTCCTTCATATCTGTATGGCCAAACTGGGCTCCGGAGGCGTTCAAATGTCCCCCTCCTCCTAAATGTTCCATGATTACCTGAACATTTACCTCATCAATGGATCTGGCACTTACATAAATCTTGCCATTGTAATCCGTCAGTACAAAGGATGCCTTAATGGCATTAATATCCAAAAGCTCGTTGGCCGCCTGAGCTCCCACAATAGTAGGACTCTCAATAGGCAAATGTTCTCCCACAGCAATGGCAAAAATCTCCCGATAAACCTCAGCACTGCTGATGATCTCTGCCTTGGCCCTGTAGGAAGCCATATCATCTCTAAACATCTTACGCACCAGGGTAAGATCTGCACCGCATCTTCTTAAGAATGCGGCCGCCTCAAAGGTGCGCACTCCTGTGCGGTTCACAAAATTATTGGTATCGATCATAATACCGGCATAGAGACTGCTGGCCTCTAATTTTGGTATTTTAATATCATCTACAATATATTGCAAGACCTCTGCTACCATCTCGCAAGCAGAGGAAGCATTCGGTTCAATATAAGCAAGCAGGGCATTCTCAATATGGTCACTGCTCTGTCTGTGGTGGTCTAATACCACAATAGTCTTGGTCTTCTTAAGAAGCTCCTCGCACTCTGTCATCTGGGGCCGGTTGGTATCCACAACCACCACCATAGAGTTTGCGTCTGCCTTGGAAATTGCCTCTGAAGATTTTAAGAATAAATCTTCCGGATAATTTTCATTGGCTACAAAGGTTTCATAGAGGGGGCGAAGGGAAGCAGATACTTCATTGATGACAATATAAGCTCTCTTACCAAGGGCTGCCGCCGCCCGGTAAATACCAATACCGGCTCCCAGGGCATCCACATCTGTAAGCTTATGCCCCATAACGAAAATGTCGTCCTTAACGGTAATAAACTCTTTCAGAGCCTCAGCCTTAACTCTGGCCTTGACCCTGGTATTTTTCGAAGTCTGCTCGCTCTTTCCGCCAAAATAAGTGATACCGTGGGCATCCTTTATAACTGCCTGATCTCCACCTCTTGCCAGGGCAAGATCAATAGCTACACGGGCATAGCCGTAACTTTGACCATAGGACTCCTCGCTAAGTCCCAGGCCAATACTTAGGGTTACCGGAATATCATTTCCAAGATTTACTGCCTTTACATCTTCCATAAGAGAGAATCTGTCTTCCTTTAAGCTCTCATAGAAATGCTTCTGGATGACTACAAAGTATTTATCATTTTCCAGCCGCTTTGCAATACCATCTACCTTGCTAATATACTGATTAATGCGGCGGTCCACCAAGGCCCACAAAAGAGACTGTCTGGCTTCCTCCACCCGGTCATTGACCTCATCATAATTATCAATATAAATGAGACCTGCAATCAGGCGCTGTTCTTCACTTTCTCTGATATAGCGATTTAATTCCGTTACATCTTCTAAGTAAACTGCCACAAAATGCCGGGATTCCTCCGGGATCTTAACAAAGTCCTGGCTGCCTTTAAAACCTTTAACCGGCAGCCTGTTTAACATGGCCTTGTATTCCCGTTTATTATAAAACACCTGCATCTCTACAGTCTGTGTATCATCCTTTGGAAAAATGGTAGAGTTAATCTCCGGCATATACCTGGAAATATGGATCTCCTCATAATCGTCTACATCTAAAATGCGCTCAAATTCATTGTTCATCCAGACAAGAGTTCCATTGTCCAAAAGCATGGCGTAGGGGATGTCAATCTCTTTTAAAAGGGTATTCTGGACCACACCGTACTGTAGCGCAAAGGTAACCAATTCCTGCATAAGGACTGCCTTACACCGCAAATATAAGAGCACAGAACCTCCAATAAAAAGCGTGGCAAATACAAGAAGAATGAGCCGCCCCTCCCGGTCCATAACCATGGCGCACAGATTAATAGCCACCATGACCACCGACAGGAGGATGGGCCACTTCATATAAATCTTTAGTTGTCCCCTAAGCTCTATATCATCATTCATAACTAGCTCCTGTATCCATCAGGGTTCTGAGACTGCCATCTCCAGGAATCTTCACACATCTGATCCAAACCTCTCTCAGCCTTCCAGCCTAATACCTTATAGGCCTTGGTAGGATCTGCATAGCACATAGCCACGTCTCCTGCTCGTCTAGGCTTGATCTCATAAGGAAGTTCCTTGCCGCATGCCTTAGAAAATGCCTTTACCATATCCAATACAGAATATCCCACGCCGGTTCCTAAATTGATTACATCAATTCCGGGATTGCTGAAGATATATCCAACTGCCTTCACATGACCGATAGCTAAATCTACCACATGGATATAGTCACGAACACCGGTACCATCCGGGGTATCATAGTCATTTCCAAATACTCCAAGTTTCTCTCTCTTTCCTACAGCCACCTGGGTGATATAAGGCATAAGATTATTCGGGATTCCCTTAGGATCCTCTCCGATCCGTCCGCTCTCATGAGCTCCTACCGGGTTAAAATAGCGAAGTAAAACTACATTCCACTTCAGATTTGCCTTCTGGAAATCTGTCATAATCTGCTCCATCATAGACTTGGTCCAACCATAAGGATTGGTACACTGTCCCTTAGGGCATGACTCTGTAATTGGCATCTCTTTCGGATCTCCATATACAGTGGCAGAAGAACTAAATACAATATTCTTAACGCCACAGCGGTCCATCACCCGAAGAAGAGTCAGGGTTCCGGTAATATTATTGTGATAGTAAAGCAATGGCTTCTCTACAGACTCTCCTACTGCCTTAAGGGCTGCACAGTGGATAACTGCATCCGGCTTTTCTGCCTGAAGCATAGCCTCTAAGGCTGCCTCATCCAGAACATCGCCCTCATAAAAAGCGATCTTCTTTCCTGTCAGCTCCTCGACTCTTCTTAAAGACTCCTTTGAAGAATTACAAAGATTATCATAAACAACTACTTCGTAACCTTCCTTCAAAAGTTCCACTGCTGTGTGGCTTCCAATATATCCTGCTCCTCCGGTAATTAAAATCTTCTGCATAATAACGCCTCCTAATTCTCCCACACATGCTGTGGGTATCTGCCTTGATCTTTCATGCTCTGGATGGCACTTACCACCACTGGCTTGTCCTCTTTATAAGTTACTCCGTACCATTTATCCTTGGAAGTAAGAACCCTAACCGTGGCCTGCTCACTTTCCAAGAGATCATTTACTACAGACGGAAGGAAATATTCACACTTTTCCGGATTCTCCTTCAAGCCCTTGTCAAGAAAGGCCGGAAACCCGTCTCGGATCTCATCCAAGATACTTCTGGTAAATCCCCACATATTCATGGAAACTACGGTATCTGCCGGAAGATAGGTCCAGCTTTCGCCCTCATCCTCTGTATAAGCAATGCCATCCGGCCGCTTCTCTATATGGGTGCGCTCCTTAATATCTACAAGCTCATGCTTGTCATTCATACTGCAGACGCCTCTGGCAACGTGACCATTGTCTGTCACCGTATTTCCAAGAAGATATCCCACCATAGTATAGCGATACTTCTCGTCATCCTGGTGGGTGGACAGATAATCATAGATCAGCTGAAAACTCTCCGGGCCATAGTAATCGTCTGCATTAATAACAGCGAAGGGGCCCTCCACCTGGTCAATACAACTATAGACTGCGTGAGCCGTTCCCCAAGGTTTCTTTCTGCCCTCCGGCACCTGATAAGCCTCCGGAAGATTGGAAAGCTCCTGGAAAGCATAAGAAACTTCCATATACTGGGCAATACGATCTCCCACGGCTTCTCTAAAGCTATCCTCATTCTCCTTCTTTATAATAAAGATCACTTTCTCAAATCCCGCTCTCCTTGCATCGTACATCGAGAAATCCATGATGATATGGCCATCCTCATCCACAGGATCAATCTGCTTGAGTCCCCCATAACGGCTTCCCATACCCGCCGCCATAATCACCAAAACTGGTTTGTTCATAATCGTCTCCTTCTCATTCATAGAATCTGTCGGAGAAGCCTAGACTCCCCCACATTTAAGATAAGGTTATTCTAATCCAAATGGAGGAAGAACGCAAGACTGCGAATGAATCTGGGGTGGGAGATCTGATAGAGTTATATCAAAAAGATGCAGCAAGGGCCTGCCCCTTTACTGCATCCTTTCTTATGTCTTATTCTATTTCCGAAAGAGCTTCTTCGTCTGCCACCAAACTTACATCATTATGCATCTGCAAAATAGATGCCGGAACATCCGGTGTAACCGGGCCGAAAAAAGCCTTCTTCACCATAGAAGCCTTATCTTTTCCACTAACCACCACAAGAATTTTCTTTGCCTGCATAATGGTCTTAATCCCCATCGTGTAGGCCTCCTTTGGCACATCCTCTGCGGAGGCAAAGAATCTTTTATTGGCCTCAATGGTTCTCTGTGCTAATTTCACACAGTGGGTTTCCTTTTCAAAAGCCGCTCCCGGTTCATTAAATCCAATATGACCATTGTGTCCCATTCCCAGAAGCTGAAGATCCACGCCTCCCAAAGAATGAATCAACTCTTCATATCGCTGGCATTCTTTTTTTGTATCAGCCTCCAAACCATTGGGAAGATTCGTATGATCCAAAGGAATATTGACCCTGTCAAATAAATGCTTGTGCATAAAATAATAGTAGCTTTGATCATTTTCTTTTGACAAGCCCTTATATTCATCTAAGTTCACAGATCGAACCTCCGAAAAATCCAAATCCCCTTTCTTATACCACTCTACCAGTTGATCATACATACCAATGGGGGTAGATCCTGTTGCAAGCCCCAGCACACAATCCGGCTTCATAATAATCTGAGCAGATATAATATTTGCGGCCTTTCTGCTCATATCTTTATAATCTTTTGCTTTAAATATTCTCATTTTCGTCCATCTCTTATTCTACATATTAATTAACTGCCACTGGCTGGTCCACCAAGTGTCGGGACATGTGCCATACTGTAGGACATTTTGGTAGTCCTCTGTATGAATAGCCTGATCCGACTTCCATCGGTTGGTAAATTTCATATAATTTCCAACCTGTGTCACAGACCATTGCGCACTCCACCAGGTATCCGGAACACTTCCATGCTCCACAGTTCCCGTAAGATTCTCTATATGCATTCTCTCACCGGTTGCTAGGTTTTTTAATCTCACATAACCATCTACCTGCTCTAATTCCCAGGTTGCATAGTCAATATTAGAAGGTAGTTCTCCATATTGGACCGCACTTTGTTCCGGATCAATATATGCATACTGTCCTGTTTGATGATTTTTAAGAAGATATTTGTCCGAAGTATTATCATAACCATCATCAGACTTCCAAACTCGGAAGTAATCCACATACCATTCCTTGGGCCATACATCATTATGGCTTCCTGATCCCGCATCTGTGTAAATGTTCAAAATTGTTCCCATCTCATAATCCGGGGATCCATAGATGACCTTTACCAACTGATTATCGTAATAAAACTTTAAACTGCTGGGTGTCCAGTCCATAGCATAAATATGAAATTCTTCCGTAGGATTTCCACTAGGGACTGCACTATCATCAATCCACCAGCTTGTAAGGAAATTACTGTCATTCCATCCATAAGCAGCGGTCCTCCATGCAGTGGGCGTACTAAAGAAAGTCTCTAAAATATCAATTTCAGCCGTTTCTTTTGAATGAAACCAATCATCGGTATCCTGCTGCATTCCAACCATCCACCATGCCTGGTGGCCACCGCCGCCACAATCTGCCAGCTTTGCTCGGATTTCAAAATATCCATATTTGGTTTTATAGCCATACCAGGTATCTCGATCTTGATTGTCTGTAGTTCCACTAAAATTATGAATCCAACTTTTATCAAAAGACATAATCGCTGATGATTTTACTGTTCCATCATGTTCCGGGCTCCAGGCTGTTTGATCCTCGGTAATATATTCCACCAGACATCCATTTTCAAATCGATAATTTCCCTTTGCATTTTCCGGGTTACTGGTCCAATGCGGCAGGTAGTAATCCGTCCACTTGGTCTTATCCAAGGAATCTCCATTAAATTCATCCGCATAGTCCAATGTATATCCCGGTTTATCTACCGGATTTGCCGGCATATCCCCAGCCTCTACCTTCTTTGTCATCATAACTCCCAATATGCAGATAGCCAAAACTACAATTAGTTTGCCTATTTTTTTCAATCGTCATCCCTCCTATGCCTGTTCTTTCAAGAATCCAAGGAATCGATCCACTCCTCCACCTAATTGAGTTACTCCTTCCGGTCTTTTTCCCTCTACTTCTGACACGTCGAAGAAATCTCCCTCCTTCGTCACCTCGGTCAACATAAAACTGTCACTTCCGTAGACACCGCTTTCAATACCTACATACTCATCTCCCCAAAAGCTACACTCCTCCGGCATAATAGCATGCCCGGCACAAGCCTTCGCAAAAATGCAATTGGCATTATCGCTCTTACTTGTAATTCCTACTTCCAGGTATTTTGCATCACAGGTAGGCTTTACTTCTATTCCATGTTCTCTTCCTACCTTCTCTGCCAAGTCAATCAGTCCCTGCAATCCCCCTGAAATTCCATGTTCCTTCAGACAGGACTTCAGTTGCTCCACTTCATCCGCCTGCATAAAAAGGTTGTCCCCTCGGTTGTTATCTACCATAAGATCAATTTTACAGTAATTGGGTCTGCTAAATACAATATCCGTATCTAGATCAAAGTCTTCCTTCAGCTTTTGATGGATCTCAAAGCAAATGCTGTGAATTTTTAAAAGGTCTTTTTTCTCAGGTATTGCATTTTCAAAAATATAGGGCTTCCCATTCTCAAATGCGTAATTATAGGCCCCTCTTCCCAGGCCTAAATATAAATTTTCAAGCTCCTTTTCCGTAAAATAGCTTTCAATTTTCCCACCGGCTATATTTTCTATTGTAGTTCCGCTGATAATTGCAAGCTTGATTCCCTTTTGCAGTAAGGGTTTCATTGCTGTCACCGCATCATCTACCGGTGCTTTTCTGGATAAAACCGCTGTTCCATCCCAGTCAAAAAATATTGCTTTGTATTTCTTTTCCATATCTTCTTCACCTCATAGGACTTTTTATGCCAATGCACACGTATAAGTTTTATTCTCGGCCGTCAGATGGATTTTTTCTCCGGAAATAATAAATGGAATCTCATCCCCCTCTATTAAGGCAAATTCAGCGCCTTGTTTTGATACCTTAACCTCCAGCAGAGCATCCTGATATTTTATGCGGAAGCTATATTCTTCCCATTCCTTTGGAATTCTCGGCTTAAATTTTAATTCTCCGCGCTGACATCGCATGCCTGCAAATCCATTAACAATGGCCTGCCAGGTCCCTGCCATATTAGCCGCATGGATACCTGCATAAAAATTGTTATGATAATCGTCAAGATCCATTCTTGCCGACTGAGAAAAATAGGTATAAGCTTCATCCAAATAACCGATATCACACGCCACAATACCAAAAATACAAGTAGAAAGAGAAGAATGATGCAAGGTTACTTCCTGATAGAAATCATAGTTTCTTCGAATCTCTTCCTCTGTAAAATAATTGCTGTGAAGATACATACCCAGAATGGCATCTGCCTGCTTGGACATACGATGTCTCATAATAAAGAGAGGGTGGTAGTTCTCATAAAGCCAAGCTCTCTTCTCCGGTGGAATTTTTGATTCATCCCATGGTTTTCTCATCATGAATCCATCATCCATCGGATATACCTGCCTGCTCTCATCATAAGGAAAGTACATATTCTCAATAATTTTTTCCCAAAGATCTACTTCCTCTTCTTCAAACTCTAATTCTTCCACTAGCGCCCGGTACTTTTCCGGGGCATGTTCTTTTACATATACCACTGCCTTCACTGCATCCCGAAGATTTTCCCTGGCCATCAGGTTTGTATAAAAATTGTTATCAACCAAAACGTTATACTCATCCGGACCAGTGACAGAACAAATACAGTACTTGCCACCCTTGCACTCTGCAAAACTTCCGACATCTGCCCATACTCTAGCAGTTTCGATCAGAATTTCCGCACCTTTTTCTATCAGGTAATCCATATCATTAGTAGCCTGCACATACAAAGACAGGGCATAGGAAATGTCCGCATTTATATGATACTGTGCCGTTCCCAGCGGATAGTAGGTGGATGCTTCCTCCCCATTAATCGTTCTCCATGGATAAAGAGCTCCCTTCATGTGGCCCAAAATTCTCGCTCTATCCCTGGCTTGATCTAAGGTCTGGTAACGATAATCCAATAACTTTTTTGCTACATCAGGTTCTGTATATACAAAAACCGGAAACATATACATCTCTGTATCCCAGAAATAATGTCCTTCGTATCCCTCTCCCGACAGACCTTTTGCCCCCATTCCGGTCTTTCCATCTCGTCCTGCAGACTGGATAATATGAAAGAGATTAAAATGTAGGCCCTGCTGAAGTTCATCATTTCCCTTAATCTCTACATGAGCATTCTTCCAAAAATTACCCATATACTCTTTTTGGGCTGTTTCAAAATTAGCATATCCCAGGTCCAAGGCTTCCTTTAACTCTTGCTTTGCAAACTGCTCCAGCTCTTCTTTTGGCATATCCAGGCTGCTTGTATAACAGATCATTTTTTCTAAAGCAACCGTCTGTCCTTCCTTTGCCGAAATTTTGAACGAAAGCTTGGCATCTAACTGACCTTCTTCTGCCTGATTCTTACTTTCCGAACAAGGAACTCCGTCTATATAAATTCTATGATCGCTACCACATGCCACTGTCAAATGACTTAACTGCGTGCTGCCTTCATAATAAATATAGGTTCCCTTTGCTTCTATTTTTTCCGGATCCAGTTTCCTTCCAAAAGGACCATAATCCACAATGGGGTTGGTCTTTCTGGTATGATTTTCCACATTTGCCTCAAGCCTTGAAACAAAACAAATATCTCCGGAATAATTCACCGGCACTAGCTCGTAATGGATGGTCATAATATTTTTTCTTGCAAAAGAGACCAGTCTCTTAATGCTAATTTTCGTCTGTTTACCTGCAGGCGAAGTCCACAAGAGCGTTCTTTCCAGAACCGCTTCCTTCATATGTAAGACCCTTTTGTACTCCTCGATCTTGCCTTCTGTCATAGAGAATTCTTCCCCATCTAAAATCACATGGGTTTCCTTCAAATTGGGAAGATTTAAAAGAGACTGGCTAAGCTCTGGTGATCCAAAATTGGCCTCACCATAGCGGATGTGCTCCCTCTCATAAAATCCATTGATGAAGTTGCCTTCCAAACCCTCATCGATATTAAAATCATAGGCCTCTTCCATGGTTCCCCTGGTTCCTATGTATCCATTGGATAGGGCGAAAGTTGTCTCATTGCGATAGTTATTTTCTATCTTAAATTCTTCTTCCGTAACATCCCATACCTGAATGGGATAAATCGGCTGCTTTGTTAAATCCATTGATATTTCCTCCACCGAAAGCCAAAATCTATCGTAGCTTCCAGAATATTTCCTCATTCTTGATAAAGGCCATTAAAAATTCATATGCATCAGGTTCTAATGCAGTAATATGTTTTTTCAACGCCTGTAGTTTCAAGTTCCTTTCTCCTTGTTCCTGGCACATTTCCTCCGGCATCTCAAGAACATATCTCTCCTGCCATAGATATGATGTCTTCTCCTCCAGGTCCTCCGGACATGTAAGGGCCTTTTCACTTCTCTTTGGCCATACATCGTCTCCGGCACAAGAATGAATCAAGCCACAGTAAAGTTCCGGCCTATAATTTTCCTCTTCTTCTAACAAATTTAAGGCCTCAAGGACAAACTGATAAAGTCCCGAATGATCTCCATGTGTATCAAACTCTGATGTGGTAAAGATTTTCTCCGGTCGCTTTTCTAGAAGGATCTCTTTTAAGTCTGTGAGAAAACTCTCTCGATTGTACAATCGATGAATTTCGTTTTTTTCAAAGCAATGCTCCTTCTTTTCCGGAAGCCCGTAGGTAGTTTCTGTGCAAGAAGAAGGATAAACCTTTCTTAAATCCTTCTCCCGGTATAAATGGGTAAGAAAGCTCTCTTCCTCCGGCATTCCTGTATCTGCATAACCCATGATTACATAATCCTCTACAGAAAGTCCTAGTACTCCAAGCCCTTCTATGCTCTCCCTAAGTCTTGCATATCCTTTAGAAAAATCTTCACATTCGTAATCTCCGTTTGTCGCCATCACCACTGTACAGGGAATGTCGGCTTTTACACATTCCCTGATAATGCCGGCAGACATAAGAATTTCGTCATCCTGGTGTGGAACGATAATCATGACACTTTCCCAGGAATTATCTATTTTCATTTTCATTCCTTCTAACCTTTCACTGCTCCTGCTGCCACTCCTGCTATAATATACTTTTGCATAAATACATAGAAAATCATAAGCGGTGCTACTCCAAGCATTAACATCGGGAATAGGGCCGTCCAGTCTGTTGAGAACTGTCCGATATTTCTAGTTACTTCCTGCAAAATAACATCATTCTCCCTACTTTGCAAAAACAGAAGCGGGGTCATAAATTCATTCCATACATTTAAAGTTACAATAATTACCACCGTAGAAATTACCGGTTTCAAAAGTGGCAGAACAACTGTAAAGAATCTTCGGAATACAGAACATCCATCAATTGCCGCTGCTTCTTCCAATTCTTTTGGAATTGTTGATTCAATAAATTCCTTGAACAAGAAGATTGCTTGCGGCGTATTAATTGCCACGTCAACTAAAATAACAGACCACAGGGTATTCATTAATCCGAATCCTTTTACGATCTTATATAAGCTGACAATGTTCATCTGAAACGGAACTATAAGTCCTGCTAAAAATAAAAGGAAAATTCTGGTTCCCATTTTTGACTTCGTTCTTGCCAAAGCATAGCCTGCCATAGATCCAAAAATAACGATTAAAAGCACTGCTGTCACCGTAATAAACAAGGTATTTCCAAAGGCTCTTGGAAATTCCATATTGACCCAGGCATTAATATAATTGTCTATACGTACCGTATGCGGAAGCCCCAAAGGATTAGCAGTTGCTTCCTGAGAACTTTTAAGGGTTGTGACAATCAGGTAATAAATCGGCACAAACCAAAGAAGCGCTATTAATATCATAAATATCTCGGTAATAACAAGATCTCTTTTTTGTTTTTTCATTCTATTGCCTCACTCCATTTTCCCATTAATTTAGTTACTACTGTACTGATCAGGAGTACGATAATAAAGAAACATACACCAAAGGCAGCGCCTGTACTGTAGAAGCCTTCCGAAATACCCTTCTTCATCATTACTGTCATAACAGTCTGGGTTGCATCTCCCGGTCCGCCGGATGTCATAGAATAGATGATATCAAATACCTTCATACCACCAATGAGTCCTGTAACCACGACAATCTTTACCGAAGGACACATTAATGGCAAAGTCACATAAAAGAACTTTTTCACTCCATTTGCACCATCAATCTGGGCTGCCTCATAAAGATCCTGCGAAATACTCTGCAAATTTGCCAGGAAGATAACCATTGCCCAGCCGGTCCACTGCCATACCTGGGTTATAATTACCGAATAAAGAGCTGCCTTACTTGTAAAAAAGTTAAAGGTCTCAAATCCCAAATGATGCATAAGATTATTGATTAATCCAAAATCAGAAGAGGACATAATAAAATTCCACAAATATCCGATAATTAATGAACTGAATACGGCCGGGAAGAAAAAGATAGCTCTTAAAATATTTCTGGTTTTTAATTGTTTATTAAGAACTACGGCTAATGGGAGTCCCAAAAGCACCTGAAATCCGGTTAATAAAATGGCATAGATAACCGAATTTTTAATAGCCGTTAACATTAACGGGGTTTGAAATACCTTAAGATAATTTTTCAATCCCACAAAATGTAAGTGAATAGGATTCATATCTGTATAATCCGTGAAACTGAAATAGATCGTATACAAAAACGGAGTGATACAGAAAACAAGATAGATCAGCAGGGCCGGCAAAATAAATAGATAGAAATATCTTCCCAATTCTCCCGCCCGTAATTTCTTCTTTTTTAACATGCGATTCTCCTCTTAACTTAAAAGGTGCTCCGCGCCGCTGTGGGACGCCAGAAGCACCTTCATAATCAAAACTATTTGTTATTATTTCTCCAGGAGTTCTTTTACAGTTGCATCTACATTTTTAAGGGTAGTGCTAAGATCCTGCTCTCCAAGAAGATAAGACTGCATCTCTGTTCCATAATTCTCATGAGCACTTGCTGCATCTCCCCATTCATTCCATGGGCAATATACATTACCTGCTTCAAGAGCCGAAGATGCACTGCTATACTCTTCCGGAAGTTCAAAGGATGCTCCCTCAAGGTAAGAAGATCCACCCTGGTTATCCTGCCAAAAAGCTTCCTGACCCTCTACAGTTGAGATTGCTTCCAGAACCTTCTTAGCTGCTTCCTGATTCTCAGAAGCCGCATTAATTGCAAATCCACATCCAGGTCCACCAATCAACCATCCCTCGCTGGTTTCTGTTCCATAGAATGGCATCATATCAATCTGAAGATCCGGATTTTTCTCTTTAATAGTATCCAAATCCCATGGGCCTGAACAGAACATTGCTGCCTTTCCTGTTGCAAATTCCTCAAGAGCCTGATCATGATCAATACCTGTCATATCTGTTGTATAGATACCTTCGTCAATCATCTCTGACCATTTCTCGAGATACTTATTCCATGTTCCGTCAAGAGTTGTCTCTCCGTTTCTGTATTTCTCTCCAAAATCTTTTCCTTCATCTGTTGAAAGATACTCAGCAGTTACAAATGCCATAGAATTTTTAAGCATTGGCTCCCATGACTTAAGTCCTGCTGCCAAAGGTGTAATTCCTAACTCCTTAAATTGCTTGCAAACATCAATATACTCATCAAAGGTTGTCGGCAGTTCAATATTGTTCTCCTCGAACATCTGTTTATTGAAATAAATTCCTTCAAACCAGCTGATTCCGGGAAGTGCATATACATCTTCGTCATAGCTGTATACGCTCGTACCTGCGCTGGAATACTTCTCTCCTAAATCATTAAGTTCTACTAAATATCCTAATTTTGCATGCTTTAAAGAAGACGCAGGTGACTCACAAATAATGTCCGGTCCTTCACCTGCAGATAACTGTGTATCAACTACGGTATCATAATTGGAATTATCAATAAACTGGAATTCCACCTCTACATCCGGAACCTCCTCAGCCAAATAATCCAACAAAGTCTGTACCGTGTCCTCACTGTTCCAGTAAGTCATTCGGATCTTGGTTTTTCCGGAATCAGCTGTGCTAGATGCATCCGATGAACTGCTTGATCCCTTTCCACATCCTACTGCCAATCCTGCTACCATTGTGGTACAAATCAGCACGCTTACAATTTTCTTTCTCATAGATTTGTCCTCCTTCTATAACTGTTAACTCAATTATAAAAGGAGGACATTTTGATTTAAATTGAACTTTTTTTCGATTTATAATACATTTTTACAATTCGTAGTTTTGTGCTGCATTTACTCTGTCAGCTGCAGATTTTTTTTGATGCGAATCACAAAACAGACTCTTCCATCTTGCGTTACACTGCTTTCGATTCCATAACCCTCTCCATAATACATACGAATTCTCTCTCGAATATTGTAAAGTCCGTAGCCTTTGCCCGGAGTATTAAGAATCCTTTGAAGCTCCTCTTTGCTGATTTTAGGTCCATTATTATAGACTGCAAATATTAATTCTTCTTCCTCACACCTATACTGAATCTGAACAACTCCTTTTTCTTCTTCACAGGCATCTGCTCCATGGCAAATCGCATTCTCCACAATAGGCTGCACAAGGAAATTCGGCATAGTGCAATCCATTCCCTGATCGGACAGGTCATATTGCACTTCAAAACTGTTTTCGTGGGATATTAATTGTATTTTGACATAAGCTTTTATATTATCCAGCTCATTCTGTACCGTCGTGATTTGTTTTCCCCCATTGAGAGCGGTTCGATAAAAGGTTGCCAGCAGACTCGTAATCTCTGCAATATCATCCTGTTCTGACCTTATGGCCTTCCACTTAATACTGGAAAGACAATTATATAAAAAGTGAGGATTCATCATGGCCTGCAAGGCCTTAAGTTCCTCTTTTCGCTTCTCCATACCCAGCAAATACATTTCATCCATCATTTGTTGGATTCTCACACACATGTTTTCGAAGCTTTCCGCCACAACTCCGATTTCGTCCGTATAACCTTGCTCAATTTGAACATCAAAATTCCCCTTACTGACTTCTTCCGCCCCGGATTTCAATCTCAAAATTCTCTTGCTAAGAATTTCTGCAATCATCCGCATGAAGAGGGCTGCCACTGCAAATCCTGCTGCCATTACCAACAGAGTCGTTACTAAAATTTCTTTATTTTGCTCAGAAATCTCTTTTTTATCAATGTAATAATATAACTTCCACTGATTTTCTAAGGTTTTTGAAGTCATCAAAAAGCTTCCGGTCTCCAAATTTTGTTCCTCTTCATTTACATCAAATGTCTCTCGAATGCTTTTGTCTAGCTTCTGGTCTGCAATGCTTCGACCATCAATTTCATTCCCTTCTTGATCTAACAACAAGACTCCATTATTCAAATATCTTGTCTGAAAAATCTTCTCCACAAAACGATCCGCAAAGACTTCGATTTGAATATAGCCAATTGCCGTGGAAGATGTAGCAGCATCCAAAATCATTCGGCTGGCATAAATGCCATCTTCTTCCACCCTCCACTGGGTCTTGAAGTTATGATAATTCGCTGCAAACCATTCCTTTTCCTCTTCTGAATTCATAGGTTTTAGAAATTTTCCAATTTCCTGGCGAATATAGGGGGAATAAATTTCGATTCCTTTTAGATTATTATCGCTTGCAATAAAATACCAAAAAGTGGGTTCTATGTTTTCATTTAATTCTAGGGCCAGGTCATTGGCTTCTTCCAAACCATTTGCCAGCCGTTCTCTAAGTTTTGAATTATAGGACCAAAACTTGATATTATCATTTTCCCTACTAATATCATTATCCATGTTGTAGCACATGGACTCTATATTGCTTTCCATGGTCTGACGCGTTTGAGAAAGCAGGTTATTTCTGGACACCTGATAAGAGTAGATTCCCAAGATCATAATCGGAATAAATACCAGAATCTGACAACTGATCATGATTTTTTTATGTATGGATGCTTTCCCATAGTACCAATTCCAAATTTTTCTCATAGCTTTTCTCTCAACTGTTTTGGCGTAATTCCATAATAATTTTTAAACAAACGATTAAAATAGGATTGGTTTTCATATCCACATCGCTTGGCAATTTGTAAAATCTTAAGATCGCTTTCTTCTAATAATTTCTTGGCTTTTGACATACGAACGTCCGTTATATATTTGACCAAAGACTGTCCTGTTTCTTTTTTAAAAATATAACTCACATAGGAAGGCGTCAGATTTACCGCCTCTGCCATATCGTTCAAGCTTATATCCTTAGAATATTCTTTTCCTACAACATTTTTGATTTTTCCGATCACTCTTGTCTCATCGATTCCTTCCTTTTGCATTAACAAAAATATCTTGTCCATGGCGTCCTTATAGATTTTCAAGAGTTCTTTTGAATTTCCGGCGGAAAAGAGAGCCTCTGCAGATACTAAAAGCTCCTTAGATTCTATGCCCGGATAATAATCGTACATGGTTTTCACAATGGAATATAACATGTTCTGCAAATACAGCTTGCTGACCCGTTCCATAGATTTAATGCACTCTACCAATTGATCATTATACTTTTTAATAAACTCTTCCTCATGACCTTCAATAGCCGCCTTCAATTTCTTACATATTTTTTCTGCATCGGATTCATAGTAGGACTTGTTGTCAAGGTATTCTCTTATAAGGATGGTTTGATTGTCATAAGAAAAAAGATCCTTCTGTATTTTATGGATGGCTTGTACCCCCTCCAGCACTTCCTCTAGATTAGAAAAATTATCACTTGCAAGGATCACTCCATTACTGTCAAAGCGGTTTTCCATGGTCCTAAGCATCTGATCTCCGCTATGTTTCAAATCTTTTTCTTTCTCCTCAGTGACCATTATATAAGCCTCATTTGGATACATATTCAGATACCATGGATTCCTCGGAAAATATTTTTTTAATATTTCACAAAATTCGTCCTCATACTTATCAAAAAAATTGTCCGTAAATTGAACATTCAATAATCTACTTTGGAAATTCAGATTCTGAAACAATAGATTAGATATATCCTCAATTTCACGCTTGGAGCCACTTCCGGTGCTAAAGACTTTAAATAAAAGATTTTTCTCACTCTCCACGCGATGAAAATCCTTTTCCTCCTGATCTTTTTGCTCTTTACTGACAGAAGCAATCACGGATTCCATCAAATTCTTAAATTGTTCTAAATCAATAGGTTTTAACAAATACCTTATGGCATTGGCCTCCATGGCTGCTCTTGCAAATTCAAATTCTCCGTAAGCGCTGTAAATAATAATCTTAATCTCCGGCCATTGCCTATAAACTTTTTTTGCCAATTCCAGTCCGTTCATAATAGGCATCTTTACATCTGTAAATAAGATGTCAATGGGATTTTTTTCTATGTATTCCAGGGCAGCCTTTCCATTATTTGCCTGCGCCACCTCCAAAGGCAATTCATACTTATGAATCAGCCATTCGATTCCCTCGCGCTCTTCTCTCTCATCATCCACCAACAAAATTTTCATTTTCAATTCCTTTACAAACTATGCTTACTAGCATTCTATTTCGCTATTGTATTTTATAGATTTTGCACATATATGCCAATAGCAGGCCAGCTTTATTGTATAATCATAACAATTATATCATCTAAATCCAAGATTTATAGGCAAATATAAGAAATATTTCCCCCTTACATCTCCCTAAAATAAGCGTATAATAAAACTTGTTGACTTTTTTGAGATTTTAAAGCAAGAAGTCACAATGATTCTATGATTTTTTTGGAGGTTTTGCTTTAGTGAAACGCGATTTAACTTCCGGAAGTGTTCTTAGGAATATTGCCTACTTCTCACTTCCCTATTTATTATCCTATTTTTTACAAACCTTATATGGAATGGCGGACCTTTTTATTATTGGTCAGTTTGAGGGGGCTGCCAGTACCACCGCTGTTTCTGTGGGCAGTCAGATCATGCACATGATCACGGTGGTGATCGTGGGACTGGCTATGGGGACTACTGTATGTATCGGACAGGCCGTCGGTGCCAAGGACAAGGACCGGGCTTCCTCTGTGGTTGGAAATACAGTAACTCTTTTTATTGTATCCTCCCTTGTGCTGGCCGGGATTCTTCTCTTGTTTGCAAGGCCCATTGTCTCCCTTATGTCCACTCCTACAGAGGCTTTTGATGGAACCATCCAATATTTGACGATCTGTTTTGTGGGGATTCCTTTTATTACCGCCTACAATGTGATCAGTTCCATCTTTCGGGGGCTGGGAGATTCTAAAACTCCTATGTATTTTATTGCCATTGCCTGCCTGTGTAATATCGGGCTGGATTATCTTTTTATGGGAGCTATGGGCATGGGCCCTTCCGGGGCTGCTCTTGGAACCACCCTGTCCCAGACCATCAGTGTGATCCTGGCACTGTTTACCATCCTTCGGAAAAAGAATCTTGGGATTTCTATGAAAACTAAGGATTTAAAACCCACGCCTTCTGTTATGACCCAGATTGTGCGTATCGGCATTCCCATTGCCTTGCAGGATGGATTTATTCAGATTGCCTTTTTGATTATTACAGTGATTGCCAACCGCAGGGGCCTAAGCGCGGCAGCCGCTGTTGGTATTGTGGAGAAAATCATTAGCTTTGTTTTTTTGGTTCCCTCCTCCATGCTGTCTACTGTATCAGCCCTGGGAGCACAAAATGTGGGGGCCGGCCAGCATGGCAGGGCCTCCAAGACCCTTCGCTATGCGATTTGCATTACTATTATCTATGGCCTTATAATCTCTATTGGGGTACAATTTGTCGGAGGTGCGCTCGTAGGCTTGTTTACTTCTGATCGCTCGGTCATCCTTCTTGGAGAGCAATATATCCACGGATATATTTTTGACTGTATTTTCGCGGGAATCCACTTTAGTTTCAGCGGTTATTTCTGTGCCTATGGAAGGTCGGAGATTTCCTTCCTCCACAATATCATCGCTATTTGCTGCATGCGAATTCCGGGAGTTTATCTTACCTCTATGTGGTTCCCGGAAACTTTATTCCCTATGGGAATTGCAACCGCCTGTGGCTCACTTTTATCTGTAATTGTATGTCTTATTGCTTATAAATGGCTAAAAGCTAAGGGGATTATTCCCACAGCTAACTAGCCTTAAATATAAAAAAGAAAAGGGGTATTTTTCATGAATGATAAGAAACAAGGAATTATGTATATTATTATGGCGGGATTTTTCTTCGCTCTCATGACCTTCTTCGTGCGACTGTCCGGAGACCTTCCCACCATGCAGAAAGCTTTTTTTAGAAATGCGGTGGCAGCCGTGGTTGCCATCTTTCTTCTAGCGAGAAGCGAGGGTGGATTTAAGATTAAAAGAGAGAGTTGGAAGGATCTTTTCTTCCGTAGCTTTTTCGGAACTTCGGGTCTGATCTGTAACTTCTATGCTATCGATAAATTAAACATTGCGGACGCTAATATTTTAAATAAACTATCTCCCTTCTTTGCTATTATTATGTCCTACTTTATTTTGAAGGAGAAGGCAAATAAAATCGAGTGGGGCTGTGTCATTGTGGCTTTTATCGGTGCCATCTTTGTAGTGAAGCCTTCTATGAATATGCAATTTTTCTACGCCATGGCAGGTGTCATCGGAGGCTTAGGTGCGGGAATTGCCTATACATTTGTAAGAAAGCTTGGAACCAATGGGGAGCGGGGACCGGTGATCGTTATGTTCTTCTCCGTATTCTCCTGCATTGTTACCGGACCCTTCCTGATCGTAGGTGCAAAGCCTATGACTCCTCACCAAATGTTAATGTTACTCTTAGCAGGAGCTTCTGCGGCAGGAGGCCAGCTTTCCATCACCAAGGCCTACACCAAGGCTCCGGCCAAGGAAATTTCAGTCTTTGACTATACCCAGGTGCTCTTTGCAGCCCTCCTAGGTTTTGTCTTCCTGGGACAAATTCCGGATGTCTTAAGTATCGTTGGATATCTGATTATTATCGGCAGTGCAGTTTATAAATGGCACTATAACCTAAAATGCCAGGCTTCTAATGCCTAATAACACATAAGCCTAAATCAAGGGAGCTGATGACCAGATCAATTTTGATCTGACCACCAGCTCCCTTTTTATCCCTTATCTTTGAATATACAAAGTTCCATCCATAATTCGCCTTGCTGTTCGCTGCACTGCCACAGACGGCACCTCTATTTCTTCTTTTTTTTCAATTTCCGGACACATGGTCATAATGCCACTGGGGTGACCGATCCGTACATTATTTGGATCCATATTATCACTTACGACTTTTTGAACAAGAGTTCCGTCAAGGGCTGCCGCCACTGCAATGGCGCTGGCCGAGGTAAGTGGGCAAGCCTTGTGACACTTAAATACAGAGATGACCCGGACACACAGGTCCATATCCTTAGCCTCCACATTGCTGCCTCCGATTTCTATGTAAGACTTTGGACCGGTAACAAAGCCCACCTTAGGAACGGCCGGGCTATTTTCTGAGGCGTCTCTTAGGTCTTTTGCAAATCCCATCTTGCAGGCTGCAAGTCCTCGGATCTTTTCCAGAAGGTCTGATAACTTTTCATTGGCATTTACTTCCTGGGGAAGTTCTGTCCCCTTAGCACCCACATCCTCTGCCCGCACCAAAACCATAGGATTTGACACATCGATAATCGTCGCTTCAATCTCCCCAAAGCCCGGAACATCTAAAAGATCCAGGGCTTTTCCTGTGGGAAAGAGCTTTCCTGTCTTGGCTCCAACAGGATTTAAAAATTTTACCTTTAATTCCGGCCCGGTTCCGTCCACCCCTGCGATATGACAATCTCCCGTCTCTGCATAGGCTCCGTTCTCGCAGGGAACGGTGACATCGATATATTTGTCGGTATTGCGATTTAAGAGATGTACCGTAGTCACCGGCTCCTGGATATCTACCAGGCCCTCTTCCACCGCATAGGGGCCTACCGCCGCTGTCATATTTCCGCAGTTGGACTTATAGTCTACCTGCTCCTTTCCAACAATGACCTGGCCCACCAGGTACTCAACATCTACACCCGGCTCCTCGCTTTTCCACACGACAACGATCTTATTATTGGAAGAAACCGTTCCTCCCAGTCCATCGATCTGCTTAGGGTCCGGGCTTCCCATAGCCTGCAAAAAAATGCTGTCCCATTCTTCCCGATTTTCCGGAAGGTCTTCTTTCAAAAAGAAACAGCCTTTACTAGTGCCTCCACGCATAAATACAGTTTTAAATTTTCTCATAGTCTTATATTTCCTTCTTAATATTATTAATTATTTTCTGTAACAATTTCAGCATACCGACTTTAGCTATTATTGTATAATATAATTATGCTATATAATAATAGCCAATATGCATATAATCAAAAACATAAAAAAGGATAAGTAAAATGTCACAGGATTTAACTTTAAAAAAGATCGCAACTATCTATACGGATTTCCCGGAAAAATTCGGCCTTCCCAGGCAAAGCGGCCTGGCTGATACCGTGGGGCGCATTATCTTTGAACCGGAATTTCGAAATCCCGAGGCCCTAAGAGGCATTGAAGACTATTCCCACCTCTGGCTGCTTTGGGGATTTTCTAAGGTCCGGCAAGATTCTTGGCATGCCACGGTAAGACCTCCCAGACTCGGGGGAAATCAAAGGGTGGGAGTCTTTGCCACCAGGTCTCCCTTTCGCCCCAATCCTCTGGGATTATCCTGCGTAAAGCTTCTTTCTGTGGAGGATACCGACGCCACCGGGAAGGTCCTTTTGGTCTCCGGCATCGATATGATGGATGGCACCCCTATTTATGACATCAAGCCTTACCTTCCCTATGTGGATGCCAAGCCTGACGCTAGGGGAAGCTTTTCTGACCTTCATAAAGAAGATCATCTGCAGGTTATTTTTCAAACCGATGAAACTACAGGCAGGTCCCTGGAAGATGGGATCCCTAAGGACAAGCAGAAGGTTTTACGGCAGATCCTATCCCAGGATCCAAGGCCTTCCTACCAGGAAGATCCTAATAGGATCTATGGCATGGACTTTGCAGGCATGCAAATCAAATTCCGGGTGGAGGAGAATGTCTTGATGGTCTGCGATATTCTTCCTCTTTCTTAGGACGAACTTTTCCAAAACAAAAAAATTCTCAGAACAGGCGGCCCTTACCGGCTTTTGTTCTGAGAATTTTTTATTTCTGCCTCATTTAAAATTCTGAAAGCAAGCCTATAAAAGGCTCCTATTAAGCACTCTTAGTCTTCATGCTCTTAATAACTTTCAGTCTTGTGAATTCTTCACGTTCCTTCTCTTCCAGTGCATTATTAATATTACGCACAAGTTCTGTGTACATAGGAATCGTAATATTCTTCAAGGCATTTGCTCTCTTTTGTGTCTTCTTAATATTGGTTGCCAGTCGGTAGGCGGAATTTTCCACCATGGATAGCTTTATGGTCAAATCCTTCACCTCACGAAAGGCCTCTCTGGCAATATCAATGGACTCTCTTGTGGTTCCAAAGGAATATGTCAGATTATTCTCCTTGGAATCGTATTTTACATGGGGAATCTCAGTTCCCATGATACTTCTTGTCTGAATACGGATAGAATCCTCGATAGGCACGGTGAATGCCAGCTGCTCGACCCTACTGATACCATGCTCAATATTGGCACTTTGCAGGCAGGCATATGCCTTTGTAAATGTGCTGTCGATTTCTTCCTGGATCTCCTTGGCCTCATCAATCAGGGTCATGAGCTCCTTTAAGAGCACATTTCTCTTCTTGTCCATCAGGTCATATCCCTGTTTAGCCAGAGCCAGAGAATTCTTAGCCGCGATCAGATTACCTTTGGTAGGAAATTCTCTTGGATCCATAGATCGACTCCTTTCTTACTATCTAAATCATCGAGAAACTGCTGCTTTAGCTGCAGACATTTAAAATGCCTAGGCCTCTTCCTCCACAGTTTTCTCTCCCGGATAGTATTTATCAATAATCTTGGTGTCGATTCGATCCAACTCTCCCTTGGGAAGAAGACTCAATAGATCCCAGCCCAAATCCAAGGTATCCTGGATGGTTCTGTTTTCTGTCGGTCCCTGTCCTACATAGCGCTTCTCAAATTCTTTACCGAAGGCCATATATTTCTTATCGATTGGAGAAAGCTCATCCTCACCGATTACAGATGCTAAGTTTCTGGCCTCTCCTACTTTTGCGTAGGCTGAGAACAACTGGTTGGCCAGATCCTGATGGTCCTCTCTGGTGAATCCTTCACCGATACCATCCTTCATCAAACGTGACAGAGAAGGAAGTACGCTGATCGGTGGGTAAACACCCTGGCCATGGAGGTTACGATCCAATACGATCTGTCCCTCAGTAATGTATCCTGTAAGGTCAGGGATTGGATGGGTAATATCATCATTTGGCATTGTAAGGATCGGAAGCTGGGTTACAGATCCATTTACACCTTCTACGATACCTGCGCGTTCGTAGAGGGTAGCCAGCTCACTGTAAAGGTATCCCGGATAACCTTTACGGGAAGGAATCTCTCCCTTAGAAGAAGATACCTCACGAAGAGCCTCTGCAAAGGAAGTCATATCAGTCAAAATAACCAAGATATGCTTGTTGCACTCAAATGCTAAATACTCTGCCACTGTAAGGGCAACCTTTGGAGTAATCAAACGTTCTACGACCGGGTCATTTGCCAGGTTAAGGAACATACAAACGTGGTCTGAAACACCGCTCTCCTCGAAGGTCTTGCGGAAGAAATCAGCTACGTCATGCTTAACACCCATGGCTGCGAATACGATAGCGAATTCTTCATCAGAATCATCTCCCAAAGATGCCTGCTTTACAATCTGTGCTGCCAACTGATCGTGTGGAAGTCCGTTTCCGGAGAAAATAGGAAGCTTCTGTCCACGAATCAAAGTGGTAAGTCCGTCAATAGCGGAAATACCTGTACGAATATAGTTACGAGGATACTCACGACGTACCGGATTTAAAGGAAGTCCGTTTACATCTCGCTTATCATCAGAAACCAAGGCTCCCAATCCGTCGATGGGCTTTCCTACACCATTGAAGGTTCTTCCCAACATATCTGGAGATACTTTTACCTCCATAGGATGTCCGGTAAGTCTTGTATGGGTATTGGTAAGGGACATATTTTCTGTTCCCTCAAATACCTGGATAACTGCCTTATCCTCATTTAATTCAATAATACGGCCCATTTTTCTTGTGTTGCCGTCAACCACAAAATCAACGATCTCATCATAAAACGCATCCTGAAGTCCTTCCAGAACAACGAGAGGTCCGTTGATATTACTTAAGCCTAGATATTCTATTGCCATGTCCTCTCCTCCTTTATGCGTTCTTTGCTAATACATTGTCATAGAAATCATCAATTTTCTTTTTGTATGTATCTAAGAGCTGAAGATTGTCATTCGGCACATCGTACTTAATAGCAATGACCTTCTCGAAGATACCCTCTTCTTTTAACACTGACATAGGCTGTCCCATGGCAATGAGCTTACGACACTTCTTGTATAAATAAAGAATGGTGTCCATCATCTTAAACTGCTTCTCCAAGGATACGCAGGTATCGTCTTTATGGAAGGCATTCTGCTGAAGGAATCCAAGACGAATAACCTTTGCGATCTCAAGGATCAGTTTCTGATCATCCGGAAGTACGTCTGCACCGATCAACTTAACGATCTCGTTCAAGCTGTTCTCCTGTCCTAAGATAGACATGAGACGATTACGGTAATCAACAAACTTTGGAGATACATTATCTGTATACCAGCCACTTAAATCAGTTAAATACTCACTGTAACTGGTCAGCCAATGAATGGCCGGGAAATGTCTTGCATAAGCTAAGGACTTATCCAATCCCCAGAAGCAACGAACGAAACGCTTGGTATTCTGAGTTACAGGCTCGGAGAAATCTCCTCCCTGTGGAGAAACAGCACCGATAATAGAAACGGATCCTGTAGTTCCTCCTAAAGTCTGCATCATACCTGCTCTCTCGTAGAAGGCTGACAGTCTGGAAGCTAAGTATGCCGGGAAACCTTCCTCTGCAGGCATCTCCTCCAAACGTCCGGACAACTCACGAAGAGCCTCTGCCCAACGGGATGTAGAATCGGCCATGATGGCTACGTCATATCCCATATCTCTATAATACTCAGCCAGTGTAAGTCCTGAATACAGGGAAGCCTCACGGGCTGCAACCGGCATGTTAGAAGTATTGGCGATCAAGGTTGTACGATCCATCAAAGGATTTCCACTCTTTGGATCCACCAACTCACCAAACTCTTCCAATACCTGAGTCATCTCATTTCCACGCTCACCGCATCCGATATAAATAATGATATCTGCATCGGACCATTTTGCGATCTGGTGCTGGGTCATAGTCTTACCGGTTCCGAATCCTCCGGGGATAGCTGCTGTACCACCCTTTGCAATCGGGAACATGGTATCCAAAATTCTCTGGCCGGTAACCAATGGAACACTGGCCGGATATCTTTTGTGTACCGGTCTGGCAACACGGATCGGCCACTTCTGAGTCATGGTCAGTTCCTGAATATCTCCATTGGATCTTTGGATCTTAACAATGACATCATTGATAGTATACTGTCCGTCAGCCACTACCTCAACGACCTTGGCGATTTCTACATCCGGCGGAACCATACACTTGTGAACGATGGCTCTTGTCTCAGGAACCTCTGCAATCACATTTCCTCCGTGCACCTCATCACCTACAGCTACTGTAATATGGGTGTCCCATTTTTTCTCTACATCCAGAGAATCTACTGCAACACCTCTGGTAATAAACGCTCCTCCTGCTTCTGCGATACGCTCCAGGGGACGCTCAATACCATCAAAAATATTGTTCAGGATACCCGGTGCCAATGTAACGGATACCGGTGCTCCACTGGCTTCTACGATTTCTCCCGGACGAAGCCCTGAAGTCTCCTCATAAACCTGGATGGTGGTGCGCTCCTTGTCCAGGGCGATAACCTCGCCTACCAGACGTTCCTCACCGACATATACCATCTCAGACATTTTAAAATCGCTTTTTCCTTGCAGGTAGATAACAGGACCGTTGATGCCATAAATAACACCTGTTTTTTTCTTATCCAATGCCTGTACCTCCTCTAAACATAAACTCATGGTAGGCCTTCTCCATAGCGCCCTTGTAAGCATGATCGATCAAAATGTTTTTCTCTCTTACAACACTTCTGACGCCTCCGATAAAGTCCTCTTTACTTACAGTCAGCACCATACCGGTACGCTCCTCCAAGTAATCCTTCTTGTCAGCATCGCTAGGGTTGATATAGATTGTAAGCTGCTCACCCTTAGCAAATCCTGCTGCATTGTTGATATATTCTACCAAGAGTTCTTTATACTTGTCTGTTTTCATGAAGTCATAAATCATATCCTGAACTTCCTTAAACAGCTCCTTCTTTAACTGTTTCTGGCGCTTGCCGTACTCACGTTTCAGCTCCAGCTGTGCCTTAGAAACTGCCATATTCTGCTGCTGTCTGGCACTCACTGTCTCTGCCTTCACTCGAACATCATACTGTCTGTTGGCTTCTCCCTTGTGTTGATCCAAAACACCTGTAAGCGTACGCTTGTGCTGGGTGCGGATCTCATTTGCCACGGCTCTCGCCTCTTCCATCGCAGCTTCCTGCAGATGGTCAATTCTTTCTTCTATGGTCAAGCTTCTCACCTTCTTCTCTCTGATTTTACGGACTATTTTTTATGAACCATTCTAAAATTCATCCTCCGGACCCAAGATCTTCAGAGGATGAATTTTCAGATTCTAATAGTCCCTTAACATTTCTACAGTTTCAGCCCAATGGCTTCATTAACATAAGAAGTGATAAAGTCTTTCTTACGTCCGGTTCCGTGTCTGTCAGGAATCTCAACCAGAAGGGGTTGTGTTCTCTGGAGCTTGATCTCATCGATCAAATCCGGGAACTCCCGTCCAAACCGCTCTGTAAGAAGAACGATTCCTACATCTGGGTCATCCATAGCAGTCTCAATGGCTTTTCGTAATTCTTCTCTCTCGTGAACTACCACACCATCTACACCTGCCAGTCTCATACCTGTCAGAGTATCGACATTATCACTGATCAGATACATCTTCATCTTACAATTTACCGATGATCATGAAGGAGATGATAAGTCCATACAAACAAACACCTTCTGCAAGACCTACGAAGATCAGTGACTTACCAAGTACACTAGAATCCTCACTGATTGCTCCAAGCGCTGCACTTGCTGCACTTGCTACGGCGATACCACCACCTACACAAGCTAAACCGGTTGAAAGTGCTGCTGCTAAATATCCAAATCCTGTTGCGTTACTTGCTGCTGCGCCTGCTGCCTCTGCTGCCTGTACAGGAGTTCCTGCAAAAAGCATGATTCCGGCGATTACGAAAGCACCAAATACGAAGAAAACATTTGCTCCAAGGGCACGTTTGTAACGCTTCTTAGACTGCTCTCCTAAAAGGAATGTTCCGAATGGAACGATGATTCCAAGCACCAATGCTGCGATAAGTAATAATTTAACTGCTAGTGTCATTTTAATTGTCCTCCTTAAATCTTAAGTTCTGTTACTTATTGTTAACTTTATTAAATGGCTTAAACTCACGTCCACTACCTTTGTAGAAACGGCTGAACATCTCATAGTACTCAAGACGAAGTACCTGGATACCAACAACCAATCCCTCAAGAAGCATAACGATGAGGTTACCTACGATTACTCCAAGTATATTTGGAGTTCCCTCTTCAGCACCTGAAAGCATAAGAACAACTTCCATGATAGCTGCATGGCTCACTGCGAAAGCTCCGATACGTACATAGGAAATTGTATTTGAGAAATAACTCAACATAGTCTCAAATAATTCGAAAAAGCCCTGTACAAAGAACATTCCCTTGCCGCCTTCAAGTTTCTGATGTCTCTTCTCAATGATATTTCCAAGAGGCTCTTTGAAAAAGAACATAAGAATCGGAATTCCAAGGAAGATAATCATCAAAATATTACCCGGTGTTTTATGTCCTGTCATATAAAGGACAATAGTAATTACGATAAATGCGTAGAATACAAATCCTGCTAATCCGTTGTGGGAGAAGAACAAGTCTTCTTTATCTCCACTCTTGGCTGCGTTGATCATCTGGAAAACCATAACCAAAAGGTTCAGTCCCATACCAACTGCTACCGCAATGATAAATACGGTATTAAGCTGTCCAACAAAAGGAAGGGTAGTCATGGCATCCATTGGTTTGAGCCAAAGGGCCGGGATCACATCTTCAAATCCGAAGACACTTCCGTACAAGACACCGAAAATCATGGAGAAAATACCTGCTACAGAAACGATTCCTGCCAAGTTCATCTTCTTAAATAAGTAAAGAAGACCTCCTCCGATAAATAAAACTGCTCCCTGTCCCAAATCTCCGAACATGGCTCCGAAGATAATGGTGTAGGTAAGAGCTACGAAAATCGTAGGATCTATCTCGTCAGATGCCGGAAGACCATACATCTCAATAAATAACTCAAAAGGTTTAAAGATCTTAGGGTTCTTAAGCTTTGTAGGAGGCTCGCCGAAGAATTTTTCTTTATCCTCCTCAACGACTGCCATAACCTTGTCGTCATCCTTGATCTCTTCCATGAAGCTTTCTACATCTGCTTCACTCATCCAACCACAGATTACATAATGTCCATCCTGGTTCTCATCATGTTCTGTAATTGCTGCCTTCTTACGAATATCAAAGTAATCTGCCAATTCGGAAAGTTTAAGCTTTGCACCTAAGAGTTTCGCAGCATTACTGCTCATAAGAGCTGTCTGCTTGCTCTCCAGGTCATCCGCTTCCTTCATGGTAGCTTCCATTTCCTGGTTTACCTTGTTCCAGATCTCATCCGGAGTTCCGTCATAAGCATCTGTCAAATGAATTCTCTCAAAATGAAGAGAACTAAAAAGGGCATCTACCATTCCCTTATCTTTATTTGCTACGATATATCCACCATAAACATAGCTGTCATTTCGCATACCCTCTAAGAATACGGCATTTACATCCTGCATCAGATACTTCTGCATTCTATCGTAGTAATCCAGACCGATTCGTCCGAATCGAACCTTCAAGAATCTGTAATTGGATATATGTCCAAGATCCACATCTAAGGCTCTGAAAGGCTCTAAGGCATTGGCTGTTTCCTTCTGCTCACCAGCCCTCTTTTTCAAGAATTCCTTCTTCTCATCCATCTCCACATAATCGTGGTTGATGTCCCGAAGAAGTGTTCTCATTTCCTCTTCTTCCATGGAAGTATCCGGACTTACCTGTAAATTCTTATCCAAAAGCTCGCAGAACTGTTCTGCCTTTGCCAGTGGATCCCGGTACGGATTCACTTCAATGAAAGGTTGCAGATTATCGGTAGTCTTAAGTTCAGACAGGGCACTTTCCAGCTGCATCTCATGCTTGGTGAGATAGGTTCTGCACATTCTGTCCAAATCTGTCTGAGGTCCGCTGATCTGCAAGAATTTCATCTTTACTATCATTCTTTCTTACCTCCTATGTATCCCAGTGTCTCCCTAGGTGTCAGACCGTAGCGGATACACTCAAGGGCTGTAATTAACCGATCAATCTCTTCCTCTTTTAAGAACAAGTAGGTATTAACCGTTGCCAGAGAGTAAGGATTCTTCCGGCGATCGGACATATACAGATTATGTATACATGCCCGATAGAACTCTTCCATGTTTTCCGACTGGGCCATTGCATGGAATCTTTTTTCATAATATGAATTGCTCAACAGCTGAAGAAATTGTTCAAAGCTGGGAGCTTCTACCATGGCTTTAAACTCATCCGGTTTAATTCTATACTGGATTGGAATTACCATAAGGTAAATATCCGGCGCCAGCATGTTGTAATACTTCTTGGCTCGATAGATCCAGTTCAAATTCAAAAGATCGATCTTCATTCCACAATCTCGCTTGAAGATTTCCTGTTCTTGCTTATCAAGGGCCTTACGCTGCTTGGTCCAGGCATTTTTAAAGAAATGCTGTTCCAATAAGATTTCGTAATCATACAAAGTAGCATCCTGCTTATCCTTGACAGGAGTTAGCGGTTCATAATACTCTGTATCCTTCAAGCTTTCTACAAGTTCCTGAATGTTTCTAGATGCAATCATCTTATCTACATCCAGCTGAGAGTATTTATCAAAATATTCCTTTTTATAGTTGATATCAAAAGGAACATCGTAATGATTAAAAACGATTCTCAAGCAGTAATTGATAAGATCGATCTCATATCGCTTCCAAAACCCTCGCATGAACTTCTTTTGTCTCATGCCGGCAAATCGATACAATCTGGTATAGTCTGCGTAGAGGGATTGACCTAAGACCTTCTCTACATTTCCACGGTGATACAGGGTATCATCCATCTTTCCTAAGGCTTCGGCGTAAGCGGGTTTTCCTTTCAGGTATTCCACCGCCTCCGGAACACTGTGTAGATTGGCAATGTTTTCAAAATCTTGATCGGTCAGAAGCTTTGCCTGCATGGCCTTTACTTTTGTCGTCAGGCCGCTGTATGACATTACATTTCCCATAATTCACCTCTGCCTTATACCTTAATAATATTCTCTAGAATCTCCTTTGCATATGCTTCGTGATTCTCCTTGAAATCCTCTTCAAGATTGTCGATAACGAAATGATGACGTTCTTTCTCATCATCCATGATCTGCTTCATCTTTGCATCCGAAGCCTGTCGGATTTCATTCAATTTTTTTTCTGTCTTATCAGCCAGATCCGCATCGAATTTATCACGTTCGTCCTGAAGCTGCTGGTCCGTCATAGACTTCTCATCTTCCGCACGTTTCACGATGCTTTCTGCGGTTCTCTCTATTTCTTCTATTTTCTGAAATACAGAATCCATAGGGCACCTCCATTTCTACTTAAAATCTCTTGGCAACAACCCGGAACCTTCCCCACCCACGAGGTGGTTTGCGCGGGTTTTAGCTTTCTCGCCCGGCCTTATAAAATATGCTTACATACAAAAAAACCTGCTTCAGCATTCGTATAGCATCTTTGCCAGGTTTTCATGGTTCTCGTCGTTACCTCTTATAAGTTTTTTATTTGTACTTAAATAAGTACTTTATTTCTTGGTTATTATGAAACTTTTCGGCGAGAGAATCAATCGTCATTTTTACCAAAAAAGCAATATTTATACCCAGATAAAATTAAATAATTTTGAAGTTTTTTAACAAAATCTGAACATTGTGTCTATTAAAAAAAGGGGCAAAAAAAGAAGTTCTGATTTACAGAACTTCTTTTCTAGAATGTTGCACAAAAAGGTTTTTGTACACAATTCCAACTTTGTGTTGTTTTTACGACATTTGCGGCCAGTAAGGATCAATTTCCCACGTAAGGTCTGTCGGTACTTCCCGGTGCCGATGCACCTTTTTCCACCAAACGAATCTCAATAGATTCCAAACGTTTTGCCAGTCCTGAGGTTCCCGCATATTCTCCATTCTTGGCCCAATCAAGCCAACCGTAGGTCTGGCTGTGAACCCGGTAATAGATATCATATTTGTCTGCCATCTCTCCGGTCAGTTGGATTTGAATGGCTTCCAGTCTTTTTGCCTGTCCACTGGTTCCGGAAACCGCTCCGTCAGATACCCAGTCCTGCCAGCCATAGGTCTGGACATGGGTTCGATACTGAACAGATCCCGATACCTCCGGATCGACCAACTGAATCTGAATCGCTTCTAAGCGCTTTCCAAGTCCTGTAGTTCCGGATTGCAGGTTGTTAAAGGACCACCCCCTCCATCCGTAGCTTTGCACATGGGTCTGGTACTTAATAGAGGCTTTTACAAAAGAATTGCTTGTATCTCCGGGAGCCCCTCCTCCCTTAGCAACCAAACGGATCTCAATGGCTTCCAAACGCTTGGCCATACCGGAAGTTCCTGCACTCTCTCCGTTCTTTGCCCAGCCAAGCCAGCCATAGCTTTGGGCATGGACTCGGTAGTAGACATCATACTTCTGGGCCATTTGACCGGTAAGCTTAATTTGGATAGCCTCCAGTCGTTTTCCTTCTCCGGTGGTCCCTGAAACAGCTCCGTCACTCTTCCAGTCATCCTCCCAGCCATAGGTCTGTCTATGCACCCGATACTGGATACTTCCTGAAATAGAAGAATTTCGAAGACTAATGGCAATGGCCTCTAAGCGTTTGCTTTCACCACTGGTTCCTGCCGAAGCTCCGTCACTCACGGTATCCATCCAACCATAGGTCTGGGCATGGACACTATAGTCCACACCCACACTAGCCTCTGTCGACTTACTTCCTGTAAACACTGTAGTGACATAGCTCTTAGCAATGTAAGCGTACATATTATTCACATTGTAATTACCTGTGGAGTCCACCACCCCGGTGCGTCCGCTATTTAAGACGCCGTCACTCTGGATCTCATAGAAATCACCGGAGCTCTTCCGAATGATCACCGGATAGTTGGAATGACTGCCGGTAGTATAAAGTACCGTAGAGGAAGTCGATGCATCTTTTCTTACATTCACATTATTATGAGAACTGCTAATCGTATCCTTAATTCCGATGGTGTAATTTCCGTAATCCTTATTGCCCCCGGTCGCATCTAGGCTTCTTGCAATGGACGCAACAACCTCTCCCCAGTAAGGACTGGATCCCCAGCTTACATTGACACCGGAAGCTTTATCTCCCACACAGCTTCCGTGATAATAAGTATAGCCCGGTCTCATATATCGCTTTGACATATAAGTCTCTGTAAAATCTTTGATGCAGGCATCCGCACTGGAAAAATAAGTAGCCTGGTCCGGATCGGAATCTATCGCATTAATACCAAAGAGGTTGTAGCGGTTTTTGGCATAATTACTGGTACCCCAGCCGCTCTCATTAATAGCTGCCGCTGCCGTCAGAAGGGCATTTACCCCATAGGCATTCTGATATTTTACAAAAGATGAACCTGTTCCATACAATACAGAACTGCTTCCATAACCATATTTATTCAAAAGCGTATTGATCATGTTGGTAAGCTCACCGGCACTATAATTGGAAGTACTTCTCATAGAAAGATACTGAAAATAATTATAGTAGGGCTGGCCTGCATTGACCGATTGGCTCCTGGTATCACGCTCATAATCATAGAGCATGGTCGCATAATTGGTATAAAAATAATGTCCGTCGTAGCTGTAATAAGTAGCATTGGCACTTAAATAACTGGGCTTTTGCCCCACATTTAATTCTGAATAGGGATTGGAAGATGCCAGATTGTTGCTGATACAGTGGTATAGATTGGAACCGTCTGTTTCATAATAGCTATATCCTTTTACAGAAGACAGGCTTACTACCTGAACTTTGGATTCATCCACCAGACCTACAACGCCTGCCTGCATAAATTTCACCTTGCCCCCTGAGGTTCCAAGGTAGGCAGCATCTGCACCCACACCGCCGTAGGTATATCCATCTGCGTTGGTTTGATATTCCTTGTAAGTAGTGACACCGGTCACCGCCGTTCCGGATTTCGTAGCACGGAAATTTACAATCTTAGGATTGGATACCGAAGCTCTGGCCAGAGAATCATCCTCCTCAGACTCCTCCTGACCTCCCTGATCCTCCCGGATCACTCCGTCTCCCTCTAGGGTTACTTCTTTTAAATTTCCGTCTGCGTCCATAGCATATATGGTGTCCGTCACATGGTCTCCATCCATGGAGCTGGTGGTCTCTGTAGCTACCGTTCCTGTGGTGGATGGGTCTTCCGAAGATTCTGTATCTGCCTCCGATACCGACTCTCCTGCAGATTCCGTTGCCGATTCTGTTTCAGTTCCTTTCGAAGAATCTGATGTATCTTCTGTGGAAGAAGACTCCCCGGACCGGCTGCTGTCTGCTTCTGTCGAAGAGTCTGCAGCTGCCTCGTCCCCTCCGGTTTCCTCTCCGGTCTGGTCCTGTCCTCCCGCATCAGCCCGGCCCTCCGTCTGGGCTCCAGCCTGGTAGGAGGATGAGCCCTCCTCTTCTCCGTAAGCCATGGATGCACTTCCAAGAATCATACTGGCGGTAAGAATAGCCGTCAGAATCTTCTTAGAAACCTTCCATTTTTTTAAATTTCTCATTTTCTCGTATCATCTCCCCTTATTGTTTTTCTAACATTTGCAAGTGACTACGTTAGTTATTTAACCACACTTCCCGGGGATTGGCTATGATTCCGGCCTTATTTTTTCAAAGTTCACAAAATCACTGACTAGATAATCCAAAAGGCCCTGACAACTTTTAGAGACATCTCTCCAGGTGGCCTTAAAGTCTCCGCTATACCAAGGATCTGCCACATCGTAGCTCTCTCCGATATATTCCGTCATCTTGTGGATCTTCCCCTCCGGGTCTCCCCCAACAATTCTCTTCATATTCCGGATATTATTGCTGTCCATACCGATCAAAAGATCGTAATTATCATAATCCTCCCTAGTCATCTGGACTGCCCGCTTTCCATCGCAGCGGATCCCATGCTTCTCCATCTCTGCTCTGGCAGGCGGATATACCGGATTCCCCACCCCACGCCAGATTTCCTCGGAACTGGTAGCTGCCGAAGCAATATAAAACTGATCTTCCATTCCTGCTTTTTTCACTAAATCCTTCATAACAAATTCTGCCATAGGGGAACGGCAGATATTGCCGTGGCAGACGAATAGTACTTTTATCATCTTATTTTTAACTCCTTGATTTGCGGCGAAATGCGCCGGTTTGCCTCATTATCTTTGAAAATACGGTGAGTTTAAATAGCCTTGAATTTGGGCAAATCTCCGCATTTTCCCGACTTTTGCCACCTATTTTTTTCCGTTTTAGGTGGCAGCCAAGGTGGCAGAAGTCCCTCTTTTGCCACCCGTTCCACCTAAAAGCTTAAAATCCTTATTTTAGGGATTTTCTTCCTATCTCAGGCATTTATCAGCTGTCTCATGCTTTAACCCGATGTACTTATCAGGCACCTTTCATGCATCTTTCGAAGTCACTTTTTGCATCAGTAAATTCCAGATGTGTATACGTATTCAAGGTGATTCCAATCTCTGAATGGCCCATAATATACTGCAGATTCTTAGCATTCATACCTCTTCTTGCCATCTTGGAACAAAAGGTATGCCGGCAGACATGCGGCGTGATGCGAGGCAATTTCTCCGTGTAGTGATTATTATATTTATCCACGATACGTTTAAAATAATGTTCCCAATGCAAAGCCAGTACAGGTCTTCCAGCCTTATCCAGAAAATAAAAGCCGGATTTTCCATCCACCTCAGGTTCCACCAATGGCTTCTTCCAAGCAAAGGGTACTAATGCATTATTTCCAAGCAAACAATACATTTATTGCTCATCTATCAATTTATATTTGCGATTATTCGTTGTTCCTTCATATTCAATTCCTGTCATCTCACCAAGAATTGCCCGTGTGCGTGCAGGACTCAATCCCAAATAATTTGCGATATCATTTGTTTTCGACAGCCCATTTTGAATAAGATACTCTCTTATCAGGGAATAATTTTCTTCCTTTTTTCTTCTTTTACCCCGGCCATTTACTTCGTTTGTTTTATTCGCTTGTTTTGTTCGCTTGTTTTGTTCGCTTGCTTTGTTCGCTTGTTCTGTTCGCTTGCTTTGTTCGCTTGTTCTCTCTTTAAAACAAAGTGACAATCTTGTTCGATCAGGATTATAAGATTCTTCTACAGTCGGCATTTCCCAGCCCTGATCTTCCCATACTTGATAGATATCCGGGATACCACTTCCGGCTCTTTCACCAATTCCCAGAAGATTAAACATTTTCATCAGATTTTTATTTCTGGGATCGGAGATTCCTCCCTTGATCATTTGCTTCTTTCCGGTACGAATACTCCCTGGATTTTCGATAATAAGGGATGTCGCATCTTTCTTCACGACCACTCCCTGTGGCATATAATAGTCGGCATTTACCAGGCAGTTAACCAGAGCTTCCCGAATCGCTTTATGCACCGGCGTATCCTCCACTCGCGTAATCCCATCTAATTTGAACGGAGTCTTTATGGACTGGGAAATTTTGCTATTAACCCGAAAGAAAAAATCCTGTACATTACCAGTCCAATCACCTGCACTTGACTGAACTCGATCCGTCCATCTTGTTGTAGGATCCAGCATCTCTCGATAGTCCAAAAAGTATTCTGGAAATTCCCGGACAATATTATACTCCTCGCCAAACATCAAAAGTCCCGCTGCAGTAGGATGTAATTTTCCATCTTCACCTTTTGCCGCGGCACCAATTTTCAGCAAATATTCCTCATCCGACAATCTGTGAAAAACATGCTCTGGTTTATATGTTCTATGATAATTACGATATCCCTGCAAGGATTCATGATTGATAGCAGACAAATCAAACTGCTCAACGACTTTCATGTCTGAGCTGTCCTCAACCGCATCTCTGAGCATTGCCTTTACCTCGGCTTCTGATCTCTTTTTGCCCTTGGCACATGGATAACAAGAACCGTATCTCCATTCAACTCATAGGATTCCACATTTCTATCCGATAGCAGATTTATACTTACCTTCTTGGTATCATGAATTGTATTCCAGAAATTCTTCTTCAATTTTTCTGTATTCTTTAATCCGGTGGTATACCAGCTCCCATCCTGGCGTTCTCCGACGCCAAGAATAATAATTCCTCCGTTAGAATTTGCAAAGGAAGAATAGGTCTCCCATAAGGCAATTGGCAAACCTCCCTCTGCTTTTTTCACCTCACGGCAGTTATCTTCTTTGTATTTGTCAAAATTTTTCAAATCAAATAACTCTGCCATATTATCGCCCTCTTTTCGTCTTCCACATCAACTGTCCCTGAAAAGCTTATTCCTCATCTCGCTTTACATATGTCAATTGAATATCATATCCAAGTTTCTCCATCATGCTCACGAAAGTATTATTCACCACTCCCGTGTCTCTTCGAATCAGTTTATTCACATATGGAGCTGTTGTACCGACCCTCTCCGCCAGTTGCGCTTGCGTAATATGTTCTTCTATGCATTTAACTTTTACATCAACTTCAATATCATTTTTTACCATATCAGAACCTCTTTAATATTCTATAATTATGTTATACGAATTACATAAGTTTATACTACTATAAATCTTAATTTTTTTCCATAACAAAATCAAGCACTCACGCAACCTGCAAGACCCGCCAAACAGCCGCTCCCGGAGGTTGCATAATAACAAAAGGACACAACGCTCATTCGTCATGCCCTTTTTTGTTTCTTACATATTTTTAATAAACTAATGTTTCTGTTCAGAATTACAAAATTGAAAAACGCTTCAAATCACCGTCTGCTGATCCAGCCACTTGACAAATAGTTCCTTCTTGATCATAACCCGTCTCCCACTGTAGAGATACCACTTAGCTTCCTCATGGTTCTCAATGATTTCATACATTTTCTTGGCCCCGATATGGAAGTAAGAGGCCGCCTCATCCACTGTCAGCATATATCTATCATAAAATGCCAGGGTTTTATCTTTTTTCGGTATTGTCATATTTCTCGCCATAACAGATTCCTTTCTCATTCAGCTTTCTACGCAGTAAATCCTACCTATGTGCTTCTCACTGCCTTTTGCTGTATTTCATTCTTTTTTTGTAATCTGTATGTGCTGTGCCCTCATTTTCATCTTTTCAGGTGGCAAGAAGGTGGCAAAACTCCTTCCTTTTCACGGTATTTCTCCGTTTTCCACCGCATTTTGGAGTCCGGTCCTTTTTGCCGTGGCAAATAAATAGTATTTTTATCATAATCTTTTATATCCTCTCATATCGTCTCAAGCCTTGATTTTACTGAGTTTGCGAGACTTTTCCAAAATCATGTATCATCTCATAATCTCTCATAGAAACTCATATTTTTGAGAAAATAGGGGTACAAATACCCAATCGTACCCCTGTACTATTTCAGAAGTCTGACAGAAATCATCGCAATCAGATTACTGCTACTCTCTTCATTTCTGCCTCAGCATCCTCAAATTTCACATGTGTGTATGTGTTTGATATTGTCAATATTACTTTACAACATAAACTCGTATATAAACGAATCTATGCAGCCATGGTCTCCATGGTCTCATAGTAACGTTGTCGCTTAACCATAGGAGGGAGCCCATGATTGGATG
>CAVHCX010000017.1:0-63198 GCA_963634745.1 Clostridium sp. CAG:343 | reverse complement strand
TAATGTCAGAACCGCCACAAAATCAGCTGAAATAAGCTTAACTAAATGACATTGAATATTAAATACAGGTCAGATGGTTCATAATATGCTGGAATTTTTGGAAGCTGCCGGAGAATATGTCTAGGGGATCGTGAATGAAAGGGAAACATAAAGTAGTTGTAAAAAATAATAAATTGCATTATGAGTTTGAGATAAAAAGAAATATTACAATTATCAAAGGGGATAGTGCTACAGGAAAAACTACATTGATAAATATGATTCGACAGTATGCTAATTTGGGAGTTTCCAGTGGGGTTGATGTGGTATGTGATGTTCCATGCAGAATCCTTGAAGGTCCTGACTGGCAATTAGTTCTTCGAAATGTTTCAGGCTATATTTTGTTTACAGATGAAGAAAATGCCTTTATTCGTACGGAGCAGTTTGCTGCGGCGGTAAGGGATTCAGATAATTATTTTGTTATTATTACAAGAGAAAGTCTCTATAATCTTCCATATAGTGTGGAGGAAATTTACGGCATACATTCTTCCGGAAAGTATCAAAATACGAAACAGATATATCAGCAATTGTATAAAATATATTCGGAAGCAGAACATTTTCCGATTGAACCGAAACATATTGTAGTCGAGGATTCGAATTCAGGATATGAATTTTTTGAAGATATTACTCGGGAAAGTGATATAGAATGTGAGTCTGCGGGAGGAAAGTCTAAATTATATTCTTTACTGTGTGGCATGAAAGATGAAACTTGTGTAATTGCCGATGGGGCAGCGATTGGTGCCGAAATGGAAAAGCTTCATAAATTATCACAGATGTATAGAAATATAAAGTTATATCTTCCGGAATCCTTTGAGTGGATTATTTTAAGCTCGGGAGTGATTGAAAACAGAAGGGACTATTTATAAATACCGGAAGAGCAAGCTGAATCCGGTGTATTTGCACGAACGAAATAAGAAAGCTATCGTAGATAGTATTGAAGCTATAAAACTAAGAAAAGAAGATTGATGAAGAGGAAAGACAATCCGCCAAGATGCGGGTTGTCTTTTTTTTCGGGGGGGGGTATACTGAAAAAAATAAATTTTATAATTTTTTTGAAAATTCTTCTAAATTTTAAAACCTTTTCGCTACTTGCCCTGTCTAAGTAGTGAAAGGTGGTGATAGAATGCGTCAAAATTTTATGGAATGGTTCACGGCATTGATCCGGAGGGACATAAAAGATTATCAGGAGGATCCAAGAAAAAAGAAGATATTATACGGAAAGATTAAAAGAAAAAGTAAAGAGGAAGAATCATGAGGAAAAGTGAAATGAAAATTGATTATACAGAGGCAGTTTCCCTAGCTAAGGCAGGAGAGGAGCAGGGATTTGGATATTTATATGAAAATACCTACAAAACAAAATATTATTTAGCTCTCCAATATATGAAAAATCCGGAGGCTGCAGAGGATGTATTGCAGGATGCTTATATCAAGGCATTTTCTAAACTTGATACCCTTAAGGATCCGGAAAATTTTCCGGCATGGCTGGGCCGGATCGTAGCAAATACTGCAAAGAATGCATTGGTAAAGAAAAATCCCCTCTTATTTACGGACGTGGAAGAGCAGGGAGAGTTGGAGGACCTTGCAGAAAAGATCGAGGATGAGGATGCGACGAGACAGCCGGAACTTTCCTATACAAGGGAAGAAACCAAGGAGCTGGTTCATGAATTGATCGATAGCTTAACAGAGGAACAAAGAATGTGCATCCTCCTCTATCATATTGAGGATCTACCTATTAAAGATATCGCTAAGGCTTTGGGCTGTTCAGAGAATACCGTCAAGTCCCGCCTTAATTATGGTAGAAAAAATTTAAAGATTAAGGCAGAAGACCTTCAAAAGAAGGGCTACAAGTTATACAGCCTTGCTCCGCTGCCCTTGCTTCTTTTATTACTGCAGACAGACAAGGAGCAGATGTTGGCAGAGGGAAGCATCCAAACAGGTGGAAAAGAGGTTGCAAAGCTTGTGTTTTCTAAGCTGGAGAAAATCGGAAGCGGAACTGGCGCAGCAAACACCGGATCTGTAGGAAGTGTAACCGGTACAGGAGATGCCGCAAGCGGAGCGAGTACAGCCGGCAATGGGTTCGAGGCAAACCTAGGAAATGCCGGATCCGCAGCAGGCGCAGGCGGTGCAGGCGGCACAGGAGCTGCTGCAAACTTAGCGGGCGCTGGCACTGCTGCTAAGACAGGATTTTTAGCTACCACGGCAGGAAAAATCACCGTGGCTGTAGTCACTATCTGCGTGGCCGGAGGAGCTATATTCGGAGCCTCCCAGCTTATGGGAAATCAGCCTTCCAAGGATCAAAAAACTGTCGCAGAGGACCAGGATAAAAAGACAGAGAAAAAATCCGAACCTAAAAAAGACAAGGGGGAGGAAGCAAAAGATTCAAAAGAGTCAAAAGACTCCAAGGAGACCAAGGAAGAGACCAAGCAGGGGCCAACCACTATGGCGGACGGTGATTATCAAAATTTGATCGAGGGAAGTCCGACAAAGACTGAATTGGAGTTTGTACTTGCAAATATCCCAACCCAGTATAGTGGGGAGACCCTCTCAGATGCCCAGTATCAAATCATTATGAACGACCTGACCCAGTCAGATCCCAACCACAACTATATTGGCTATGTGGGAACCGATGCAAATTATCGCTATGGATATGATCTGACAACTATCAACCGTTTCTTCTCTATATTTACAGATTATCAATTTACAGAGGACAATGACAGTGACACAGACTACGGGCTTGATGTACAAGGCGACGTTCTTTGGCATACCGCAGCAACTCCCGGCTATGAGTTGTCAGCCTCTGTCACAGAGGGTATTTATTTAGAGGATACCATGGAAATCCACTATACCTATGTGAAGGACTCCTATGAGAACGGTACAACGACCTTAACAGAGCTTGCCACCTTGAAAAAGGGAGAGGATGGCAAATTTAAGATTGTATCGATCGGGGAGGATTCCGGTGGAAGCTTAAAGGCCCAGGCGGAAAGTAGTGCTTCCGGAAACCAAGCAAGTGCCAGCCAGGATTCAGGCTCCGGGCAGACTTCCGTAAAAGATGCCTACCAGCAGGTCTTAAGTTCGATCCAAAACAATACACCGGGCTATGAATTTACCCTTGCAAACAGCATCGATGAGTGTGAGTACTTTTTATATGATTTAAATGGAGACGGAACAAAAGAGCTGATCGTAGGATCCATGTTCGCGGAAGGTGCATTTTATGCCTATGATGTAAGAGTATTTACTCTTTCAAACGGAAGTGCCCAGGCTCTGGGAGGAGAATTTGCCACCCTTATGTTCTACATTCCTACAGATGGTAATGGACTTTATAGCCTAGACAGCGTGAGTCGGGGAACCGGGGTGACGGACATTTCCAGAGTAACCATGGATCAGAATACGGTTCTTCAAGGCTCCACAGAGGTCACCTTTGTAATGGGAGACGGTGCGGATGATGCCTTTTATTCTGCAAACCCAGGGGTACAGTGGAAGAGTATTTCTGATCTGTCCGGTTTAGATGAATAAAAATAGTGAAGACTGAGGAGATATGAGATGAAAAAGAAACTAGTGACTGCATTTTTTGTGGTGGTCATGCTTACTACGATGACCGGTTGCCAGCAGCTGGCGGAAGTAAAAGATCAGATATTTGCGGAAGGGGAGGACTCTTCCGCGGCTGAGGAAAGTATAAAAGAAGAGACAAAAACAGAAGATGCGGAAACGTCGAAGGATACTACAAAGGATACCACAAAAACGACCAAAGATACTGCGAAGAACAAAACCGATGGGGAAGAGGAAGATGAGGATGAGATCGTTCCGGGAAATAGTAAGACCAACGCTTATCTGTTGCCTTTAAATACAAAGGTATTTGGAAGTGTAAAGGCGGACGAATATTCCTGGTACTCCTTTACGACAGGCAGTGAGACCAAGGATGAATACCGGATTACTTTTGTAAATGAGAATGAAAAGTCCGAGACCGTACAGGCAGTTTTGCTGGATGAGTATGGGGAGGAGCTTTGTTGGACCTCCGGCGGCCACTGTGCCGGCAAGGATGGAAATCCGACCACCATCAGCAGTGATGATCTTGAAACAGACACCACTTACTATCTCAAACTCTACAGCAACGGGGGCTATGATTGTGATTTCTCACTAATTATCAAAAATGTCTCTGATACCACGAATGCTAACGCATATAAGACCATCGGAAATGTCTCCGATGCTATTAAGGCTACAGCAGAAGACGGAGATACCGTAACCGGAGGAACTAATATCAATGAATCCCTGGAAATTCCCTTAGGAGCAGGAGTACATGGAACCGTAAAGGGAGACCAGGTGCAATGGTTTTCCTTCACCACCGCAGACCAGACCCGGGCGACTTACAATGTGACCTATGTCAACGACAGTCCTAAATCAGAGTCTGTCAATGGGGCCCTGATCAATGAGTATGGAGAGGAGCTTTGCTGGACTTCCGGAGGACATTCTGCAAGCAATGACGGAACCCCCATGACCATATCATCCGATGATCTGGAAGCAAATACTACCTATTACCTAAAGCTGTATTCCGGGGATGGATATAGTGCGGACTTCTCGCTTACTATAAAATCGCCGGATGTGGAGGCAAAAGAATCTGACTTGGTTTTCGAGACTCCATTTGAGATCAACGATACCCAGGTTTCCTTTGTGGCAGACAGCAGCAAATTTGTAGATGAAGCCCAGGCAAAGGAAGTCTTAAAGCCGGTAGCAGAGGCCATTTTACAGCATCCGGATGCGACGGTCTTATTGGCAGGAACCACAGCTACCGACGGACAACAGGCCAGTGCCGTTACCCTTTCTAACAGCCGGGCAGAGGCAGTAAAAAATCTTCTGGTAAGTGCCTACAAGGTGCCTGCCTCTCAGCTTAAAACCGTGGGACTTGGATTCGAAGAGGATCCTTTTGAGAGAGGCGCAGACCGGGATGCTTCCGGCAACTTTGTAGAATCCGAGGGAAGAAAGAATCGCCGGGTGGTAGTCATGGATGCAAAAGATGCAATAGCACAAGAAATTTTAGGAAAATAAGAAAGAGGATCAAGCAATAGCAGGAGGCATAAATGTCGAAGGAAGAATATACAAAGGAAGAATATATAAATGAATTGAGAGTGGAATTGACGCATCGGATCAGTTATGCAGAAGTGGAAAACAATGTGGCCAATTATCGGACTTATATCAATGAAGAGATTGCCAAGGGCAGAAGAGAGCAGGAGGTCTTACAAACCCTTGGAAGTCCGGCAACTGTTGCTCAGACCATTTCCCAGATGGGGAGTGGCGGGAACCAGCATGAACAAATGGCCTGGGATAAGGAGCAAAGCCAGAATTTAAATTATGGAACAGGAGAAGCAAAGAATTTAGGCCACCATTTTTCCTTGCCATTTGCCCTACCTTTTGCCTTGGATACCTGGTGGAAAATTCTACTTTTAGTCCTTGCTATTGCCTTGGTCGCCTGGATTGCATTTAAGCTGATCAAAGTGATTGTTGGATTTGTAATCAGCCATTGGATCATTGTCTTGGTTGTGGTAATTGCGGCAGCCTTGCTTATCAGACATATAAATGAAGGTTTATGATTCGACCGAGAATGAGGGAGTGAGACTATGAGTGCGAATGAATTACAGAAAATTAATGATGCAGTTCTTAATTTGAGAAGAAGTATTGGGTCTGTAAATAGTTTGTGGAGAGATGAGAAATATACACAGCTTTCCGAATCAGTCATTGGGGTTGCCCATCTTTCAAGAAGACTGGTGGAGGCTGGAAGACAATATGAACAGTCGGCGGCGGAGTTTGATCGCATTGCCAATGAATCGGTATAAAAGAAAAGCGACTAGGATAAGCCTAGACGAGGGGAAGGAGAAAAAGAAATGGTCGCAAAAGTTTCGGAAGAGGCATTAAAAGAAGTGAAGCTTGCATTGGCAAAGTTTCAGGCAGATATGTCCGGGGCGGCAGGCTATGTTATCGGCCAGACCGATGGACGCTTATCCTCGGCAAGGGCAAAACTTTTCTCGGTAAAAAATGAGCAGGAAGATGTGGAAGGTCAGGTTAGGAAACTGGAAGGGGATCTTGTCTTTTATAAAGATAAAACAAGAGAGTTTGAAAATAAAAAGAACGATGCAAGAAATCGCATGAACCAGTTCAAAAACCAGGCGGGAGCAAAAAGAAGCCAAAAGGCCGGACTGGAAAGTCAGATCAGAAGTTATCAAAATAGCGATGATCCAAATGCAAGCTATCAAATTTCCTCTCTGCAAAATCAGATCGCGGGATTAGAGAGTGAGATTAATCGGCTGGAAGGTCAAGCCATGCATGAACAAAAACAGATGGATTATTTTGAGGGCCAAAGATCCAACTATGAAAGCTTAGGATATAAGTGTAAGAACGAACTGGATGCGGCAAGGGAGAGACTGGATAAATTAAAAAGTAAATTATCAAGAATGGAAAGTGCCTACCGCCGGATGGACCGAGATTTGAAGGAATATGAAGAAGCGGCAAAGGCATTTACCAACGAAGCAAATAGGATGGCTACCCATAATATGGGAGCGGTTCAGAAATGCTTGTATTATGTAGAGCAGTATATGAAGCAGAGTTTATAGATAAGAAAAAGGATGGGAGGCTCATATGGCGGGAGAGGCAGCAGTAACCAGATCGGCTGTGGAAGGTGGCATTCGATGCTGTAAATTTTCCATGCAGGAACTGGAAAATGCAATCAGAACATTAGTGAAAAATTATGAGGCGGCAGGTGCCCAGGGCTGGAAAGATCAAAAATACAATGAATTAGGTAGTTTGGTCCGGGAGTGCTGCGTGGCAATGAAACAGCCCACAGGGGAGCTTCAGGAATGTTTGAATAAATTAGAGAAAATCCTGGAGGTTGTCACACGATATGAGGAGACAAGTCTGTAGGAGGTAGAAGAATGGGAATGCAGGCATCATCACAGAGCATCCGTGAGATGGAAAAAAATCTTGAGGCAACCATCCGGGATTTAGACCAGATTGCCGGAGGAATCAAAAAAGTGCTGAATGCAACCCAGGGCTGGGAGGACCAGCAGTCAAGGGAATTTAGGGAAGTAATGGCAAAAATCGGGCGGCTAACCATACAACCTGTGGACCAGTTAAAGACTACCATCCCCCGGATGGAAAAGTTGGCACAGAGCGTGGATGAGTATACTAGAATAAGATTTTGAGGCAGGAAGAGCAAGTGGAAGGATCACAGATCAATAAGTTATATCAGAAAATTTCTGATATCGAAGATTATATAAAAAGAGAAGAGGCGTTTCTCAGGGAACAGAATGCGCCTATAGAGGGTAGGAAGACCAATCTGAAGGCAGAATACGAAAGACAAGAGAAAGCTTCGGCAGATTTCTATCAAAATGCAGCAAAAAAATATCGAATGGAGATTAATCAGCTGTATAATCGGTTGCATGAACTGGGGCAAAAAGCGGAACAAGAGTTACAGAATACATCGACAGCGGTGGGAATCTTTAACCTTGTAAAGGGGGCTTTCTCCCAAAACCAAAGGACCGGACCGAGACGGATCGAAGTATATACGGTTGAAGAGTGTAGAAGAGCTGTGGATGATTTGGAAATGGAGTATAGCCGTCTCTTACGAGGTGTGGGCCTGGTAAAAGAACCGTTTTTAAATCTTTTTGAAACAACGAAGTTTCTTATGGACTTTATAAGGACCAACAGTGAGGACATAATCGGGCGGTCTGCAGGGAGACAGAGGGTGGTGGCTGTTCAAAGTCTAACTACGTCCAAGCGGGAGCTTGATAGCAAACTCCAGGATTTAGACCAAGCCATCTTGAGACAAAATAGGGGACTGGAAGGAGGGCTGACCCGGGATCTTTCGATGAGAGTTCCTGCTAATTGGCTGGAGGAAATCCGATATGAGAAGACCCGGAGGGGGACAAAGCTATCTACCAATATCTCTTTGCATCAGATTTTAAAGTCAGATGTTTTGAAAGATGTTTTGCAAAAAAATTGTCAAGACATCATGCATGATGGGTGTTTGCAGATCCCGGCAGCCCTGATGGAAAAGGACCGAGGATGTGGATGGATCTTCCTCTATGAAGATGGGCTTGGCATACAAACCCCCATTCAGTTGATGCATTCTATGATGGCAGATGCCCTTGAGAACTATTTGGATAGAAATCTGAAATTCGCATGGATCGATTCGGTGGAAGGGGGAGAAAATTTTGCGCCCTTTGCATCTATCAGAGAGAATAGTCCGGAGCTCTTTCTTGGGGATACCGCTGTGAGAACTGAGGAGATCAAGGAAGTCCTAAGGAAGGTTCTTGCGAATACTTCAGATACAAAGATGGTATGTGTGACGAATTTCCCAAGGAATTTTGATGAAGATTGTCTGCGGCTTTTGGCGGAATGTATGAAAGGAAATTCGCCTACTTACTTCGTCTTGATAAGCCGGGCAGCTGACCTGGAGGCCCGGGATAAATTCCAGGAATGGAGAAAGCACCTAGACGATGTGAAGAAAGAAATGGAGATCCTGCAAATCAAGGGGAAAGAGACCTCTTTCTGGAGAAATTATTCCTGCTATTTGCAATATTCTAAGCCAGAGGATGTAAAAAAGATTGTGGAAAACTATGGCCTTATGAGTATGCAGGAAAAATATCCCTATATTATGAGGGAGTGCGTATATGAGGCAACTAAGTTAGATAACTATAATAATCAGAAGCTTGAGGGCGAGATCGAAGCCATGGCCGGTAAACTTAATAAACTTAAAAAAGAAGGGGGAGGATGGAAAAAAGAACAATTTCCAAGTCGGCTGACCCTTGGAAAAATATGCTATCCAGCGTCTTACTTCAAGGATCCAACCGGCATCCTGGATATGAAAGTCTACGAAGATATGACACAAGAATTTTCATCCTTAGGAATGCCGGAAGACAAAGATACCTCAGCTACTCTTGATTTCCCATGGGAGATGGATCTGGCAGAACGTGGGAATCTATATCTAAAATCCTCTAGGGAAAGCATGGAGGCCATGCAGGCATTTACCCATGCGATTATGTGGAATTTCCTGGATAGCATGCCGGTATCAAAATTAAATATCTCTATCTTTGACAGTGAACAGATGGGAAATAGTATTTCTCCATTTCTGCCATTAAAAGACCGGTTGGGAGATGTATTTGGAAAAAATCTCTTCTACACAAGCGAGGAGGCCATGCAGGCACAGCTTCATGTATTAAAACAGAAGATTGAAGATTTTAATCAAAACAAACGAGGAAAATATAAAGATTTTCTGGAATATAATGCAAATACTCCCAAACGGAGCGAATCTGCTGTACTCTTGGTTATCTATGATTTCCCGGGCCATATGAACCCGCGCATGATTGCGGACCTAAAGGCCATCTTAAATAATGGGAATGCCTGTGGTATTTATACCCTGCTTTGTCACAATACAGATCTCTCTTACAGGGAATATGGGGGGCTGGATGACTTTATGGCTACGATCAAAGATAGCAGTATGCAGTTGGAATGGAAGAATGAGCGTTGCTATTTTGCTTCCTATGATATCGAGCTAAAGTCTGCCATAAAAATTCCACTAGAAGACCAGGATCAATTTATCCGGGAATATGTAGAGAAGGAAACTGAGATTAAGGAAAAAGGATTTGGCCTTTCTGATATTTTGGCTCCGGAGGAAGAATGGTTTCAGAAGACTACGGCAGACCATTTGAAAATCCCTATGGGTGTCGGAGATGGAGACCAGATTACCCACTTGATTATGGGAGAAAACCAGTCCCATCATGCTCTGATTGCAGGTGCTACAGGATCCGGAAAATCCGTGCTGCTGCATTCCATCATTATAAGTAGCATGTTAACTTACAGCCCGGAGGAACTCAAACTCTATCTCATGGACTTTAAGAGTGGAACAGAATTTGCAATTTATGACAAATTCCGATTACCTCACATCAAGCTTCTTGCTCTGGACGCCATGCAGGAATTTGGAGAGAGTATCTTAGAAAGTTTAGTCAAAGAAATGGAGAGACGGGCGGATGTCTTTAAGGCGGCTGAAGGGCCCACAAAGATCCAAGAGTATGTCAGACAGACGGGAAAGAAAATGCCGCGGATTTTGGTGGTGATGGACGAGTTCCAGATCCTCTACAATGAAGAAAGCAACCGGGCGGTAGCTAGAAACTGTGCAAAGCTTACCCAACGTTTAGTGACAGAAGGCCGTTCTTATGGGATTCATCTTTTGATGGCGACCCAGTCTACAAAGGTTGTTGGAAATCTAGCCCTTGATCCAGGAACTATCGAGCAGATGCGTATTCGTGTCGGATTAAAATGCTCTGATGCGGACAGCCGTTACCTTTTTGGGGATGAAAACTTCGAGAAGCCCTTGGAGATGATGAAAGGTCCGATCGGAACGGCAGTCTTGAGTAGTGATTATACAGAGGGAACTCTTACGGGATTTCGGGGAGCTAATTGTGAATCCGAAGAAAGGGAGGATTACCTTCAGAAGATTCAGGAAAAGCTGGCAGCCTATAAAGCTGACTGTAAGGTTTTTGAAGGAAATCGAACAGAAAAATTAATAGACAGCTTAAAGGCTAGAGATGCCGCTGAATTTGAGAGCATGCCTTTATATATTCATTATGGTAGTCCCATCAAGGTGGCGCCCCAATTCGTTGTCAAAATGACAAAAAAGCAGAGAAATAATCTTTTGATATGCTGTGGAGGCAAACCGAGGATGGCAAACAGGGTGGCCAACGACTATATGATCTCTGCGCTTATGAATCAAAAGATCGATGTCTATTGTATGGATGGAAATATTCTTTTGGAGGAATTGGAAGAGCAGGAGAAGGAGATTTATCAGGTTATGGCTTCTGCTACTGATCGCTTCCATTTGGCAGAAGATCGGGGACAGATCATTCGGATAATCGATGAGCTTTATGAAACTTATGTTTCTCTCCGGAAAAAAGGAAAGACAGAGAAGGCTGTGGTAGTAGTACTAAAAAATCTAGAGTACTTAGATATCATAAGTGAAATGTTAAAGGGAGAAAGCGTAGAGCGGGCGGATTATCTTGAAGAGCTGGAAGAGGCAGAAAAACCGAGAGAAGAGTTGACCGAGGTGGAAAAAGCATTTGGGGATGATCTTTTTGATTTCCTTCCAACAGAAAATCACAGGATGGGAAGCTCCTCCAAGGAAATGAGTGTGGGAGATGAACTTATCAAGCTTTTTGATCAAGGTTCGGCCTATGGCATCTACTTTGCCCTTTCCACACTGGATTATCAGACTATCCGGGAGACTATGGTTACGAGCAGAAATTATGACAAGGAGATCTTGAAAAAGTTTCCAAATCGAATCATTTCTTCCTTGAATGATTCCGATTCCCAGGCCTTGATTCCTGATGTGACAGTAGATAAAATGCCGGACAATACGGTATATTATTGGGATGGTATACAACAGAAATTCCAGCTCAAGCCCTTTGTAGCACCGGATGCAGAGGAACTTAGAGAATTGTTGCAGAGATTCTAAGATTTAGAATATTAAGAAGATTAGGAAGATTAGGAATATTATGAGGAGCGGGGCTTTTATGAAACCCTTGCTCCTCTTTTTCTGTTATAATGACAAGTAGTCGAAAGGAAAAAGGCCTAAACAAGTAAAGGAAAATGCCAAAGTATGAATTGTAAAGATATCATAGAAATGCCAGAGTTTCGGGAGGCCCTGACACTTAAGGCGGGAGAAGGCGGACTGGTAAATCAGGTGCGCTGGATTTATTTTGCAGATTGTCTGCAATGCGTGAAAAGGGAATATAGGATGGAGGATTATATCCATGGTGGGGAATTTGTGGTACTTACCAATGAAAGAGTCACGGCTGACAGCCAGGTCCTAATGCCCTTGGTCCGCCAAATGTGGGAGTATGGGATTTCAGCTTTAGGGATTAATGAGGGGCAGATTCCGGAGGAACTCCTTAAATACTGTCAGGAAAAGGACCTGCCCTTATTTGAGCTTCCGGAGTCCTTTCCCCTAATTGACCTCTCCCAGATTATGTGCCGAAGGCTGGTCTTAGAGGAGAATGACCGCAACGGCGCAGAACAATTATTTTCTTCTATTCTGGATGCGGAACATACCAGCAGGAACCGGGTTATGGCCCAGGCCAGGCGGCTTAAGATCAACTTAGAGGGGAGCTTTTGCGTGGCAGAATTTGCCTTTGAATATAGCAAGGACGGCTTGGAGAAGGATGACTTTCAGGCCTTGGAGCAGAGCGTCAGCCGAATTATCAACGTGGAATTTTCTTTCTCCATGGGGGAGGCGCTTCTGATCCTGCCCCAGGCCGGGTCTTTTTTGGTCCTAATTCCTGTATCTAGATTTAGCGACCGGCTGATCCGAGAGATCCTTCACCGGGTGGTCGACCGGGTGGAGAGGGAACTGGATACCAATCTGAAGGTGGGGGTGGGAAATCCGGCCCTTTATCTGGATGAAGTGAAACGCAGCAGAAATGAGGCCTCCGCCGCAATTCGGGCAGCTGTCACAACTCATATGACGGGGAGGGTTTTCTTTTATAAGGACCAGGGGATCTATACCTTGATTTCCCACGTGGATGACGACCGGATCCTGGACGCCTATGTGAAAGCAAAGCTTGGAAAGCTGCTTCGCTATGATGAGCTCAATGGGGGGAACTTATGCGAGACTCTGGAAAATTATCTGTCCCATGGCTGTAATTCCAAGCGGACCGCCCAGGACATGTTTATTCACAGAAATACCTTAAATTATCGCATGAAAAAGATCGGGGAAATCTTGGATCTAGACTTTGAAGACCTGGATCAATGCCTGGATCTTAAGCTGGCATTTTCCATCATGAAATATCGGGACAGGTAGGGCCTTGTGCACCGTGCACAAAAAAATAGGGCTTTTGGCACATTGATTTTGAGAGACAGAATGCTATAATCTAGCTAAATCAAAAAACAACAAATCCATAAATAAGGGCAAAGACGTCGGACATATAAGTCTGACGTCTTTTCTTGTTTCAGTAAGGTGGGAAATACCTGCCGGATATTCAAAAAGGAGGATCATTTCATGACAACAGCAGAATTAGCAACAGCATTACCGGAAATCGTTACAGCCCAGGTACCGGGACCAAAGTCCAAGGAGCTTCTTGATCGAAGAGACGCAGCCATCCCAAAGGCCCTCTGTGGAAAAGCCTATCCAATTTGTATCAAACAGGGAGCAGGAGCCATGTTTGAGGATCTGGACGGAAATAAAATTCTTGACTGGGTTGGAGGTGTCGGTGTATTAAACATTGGCTACTCTCATCCGGAGGTTGTCGAGAAAGTAAAAGAACAGGCAGAGAAATATTTCCATACCATCTTTAATGTATATGTACATGATGGATATGTTTCACTGGCAGAAAAATTAAATGAGCTTATGCCATGCAAGGGAGAGGTAAAGAAAACCTATTTTGCAAACTCCGGTGCAGAGTGTAATGAGAATGCAATTAAAATTGCCAAGGCTTACACTAAGAGAAACGGAGTCATCTGCTTTACAGGTGCTTTCCACGGAAGAACCAACTTAACCATGGCTCTGACAGCTAAGAAGGCATACGCCCTTGGAATGGGACCTTTCCCGGCAGGAATTTATCGTGCTCCTTATCCATATGTATATAGAGCACCAAAGGGATATACTGAGGAAGAGGCAATTCAGTACTACATCGATGAGCTAAACAGAGTATTTGACGAGGGATCTCCGGCAAATGAAGTTGCTTGTATTATCGTTGAGCCGGTAGAAGGTGAAGGCGGATTTATCCCGGCTCCAATCGAGTGGGTAAAGGCAGTTCGTAAGATCTGTGATGAAAAGGGAATTCTTTTAATTGCAGATGAGGTTCAGTGTGGTAACTGCAGGTCCGGTAGATATTATGCATCTGAGTACTGGGCAGAGGCCGGTGCAGCGCCGGACATTATCACAACAGCAAAATCTCTTGGAGCAGGTCTTCCGATTTCCGCGATCACTGCAAGAGCAGAGGTTATGGACGCAGCTCCGGCAGGAACCATCGGTGGAACTTACTGTGGAAACCCGGTAGCTTGTGCCGCTGCTTTGGCTGTTGCCGATATTATGAAGAGAGATGACTATGCAGGAAAGGCAAGACATATCGGAGAAGTTGTAATGGCACGTTACAAGGAACTCCAGGAGAAATATCCGGTCATCGGAGATGTAAGAGGTCTTGGAGCTATGATCGGTCTTGAGCTTGTAAAAGATAAAGAGACCAAAGAGCCTGCTTCTGAAATTGCAGCAAATCTGGTTCAGATTGCAATGCAAAAGGGACTCCTTCTTGAGAGCTGCGGAAGTGCCGGAAATACCATCCGTTTCCTTGCTCCGCTGACTATGACTGATGAGCAGATGGCAAAGGGCTTGGAAATCTTTGAAGAGGCATTAAAAGAAGCCATAGAGGCCTAAGGACCGACCAAGAGGAGGGCGTGCGTATGGAGCAAAAATCAAAATTTGATAAAGTAATGGGTTCCTGGGACATACTGGTGATTGCCTTTGGAGCAATGATCGGTTGGGGCTGGGTTATCAACTCTGGAGACTGGATCACGACTGCCGGATTTGCCGGCAGTATGCTGGCCATGCTGATCGGTGGCGTTATGGTATTCTTTGTAGGTCTTACCTATGCGGAACTAACATCGGCTATGCCCCAGTGTGGTGGAGAACATATATTTAGTTACAGGGCGATGGGACCTACCGGATCCTTTGTATGTACCTGGATGATTATTCTTGGATATGTGGCAACGGCAGCTTTTGAGGCAACGGCCCTACCTACCGTTATCACCTATCTATTTCCAAAATTTAATCAGGTTTACCTATATTCTATTGCAGGGAAAGATATTTATCTGACCACTATTTTGTTGGGTGTAGGTGTATCGATCCTGATTACCTACGTGAATATGAAAGGTGCAAAAACTGCAGCAACCCTTCAAACCGTGCTGACAGCCATCATCGCGATTGCAGGAATCCTTCTTGTGATCGGCTCTGCGGTAAATGGTGACAGCGCGAATATTACAGGACAGATGTGGGAGAACGGTGCAGGAAATACCGTGGGAAGTGTCTTTAAGGTTGCTTGTATGACCCCTTTCCTCTTTATCGGATTTGACGTTATTCCACAGGCGGCTGAGGAAATTAACGTTCCTTATAAGAAAATCGGAAAGATTATGCTTCTTTCTATTTTCCTTGCAGTTGCATGGTACCTACTGATTGTATTTGCGGTATGCTACATTATGCCTCAGAGCGCCATTGCCCAGGAAATGGCATCTCAGAACGGTTTGGTTTCTGCAAAAGCTATTGAAGTGGCCTTCAACTCTCCTATGATGGGTAAGGTCCTCATTATCGGTGGATTGTGCGGAATCATTACTTCCTGGAACTCCTTCCTATTAGGAGGAAGCCGGGCTCTTTACTCTATGGGTGAGTCCTTGATGATTCCGGAGTTTTTCGGAAAGCTTGGAAAAAATAAGACACCGGAAGCTGCCATTATCCTCTGTGGAATTGCATGTGTAGCAGCACCTTTCTTCGGAAGAGGTGTCTTGGTATGGCTTGTAGATGCAGCTTCCTTTGGCTGTGTGGTTGCCTACATGTTTGTTGCTATTTCTTTCTGTATCTTAAGAAAAAAGAGACCGGATATGGACAGACCATACAAGGTTAAAAACGGAACCTTTGTAGGAATCATGGCAGTGGCTATGGCTGGATTTATGACTCTTTTATATATCATTCCGGCATCCTTCTCAGCAGCTTTGGTATGGCAGGAGTGGATCGTAGTCGGAATCTGGCTGGGCCTCGGAGCATTTTTCTATGCTTATTCTAAGAAAAAATACGGGGCAGAATTTGGCCGTGATATCTTTATCGTGGATGAGGAGAAGAGCTCTGAAGAAGATGCAGTGGCTCTTCCGAATGCAAAATATCCGGACAGACATTTTGTAGTTACGGTTGGTTGCGAGTATGGAAGCGGCGGACCGGAGATTGCTAAGATGATCGCAGATTATTTCGGTATTGAATATTATGACCGGGATCTGGTAGATAAGGTCGTTCAGGAGATCGGAGTCGATAAGGACCTGGTAGAGGAAGCTGATAAAAAAATGGGTGTCAGATATGCCTTTGATACCTCTTACGGTGTCCGCTATGCAAATCTTTCCAACCGTGTTATCGATGCCCAGTTCCAGACCATCAGGGATTTCGCAAAGAATTCCTGCGTCATTGTCGGACGAAGCAGTGATTATATTTTGAAAGGAACCCAGGACGTTGTAAATGTATTTGTTTACGCGCCTAAGAAGGACGAGATTGCAGCTGTTATGAAACGAAAGGCTGTCAACCAGAAAAAGGCCGAGGAAATCTGGGAGCACAAGGAAAAATCCCAGCATGCGCGGCATGAGTATATTACCGGCAAGAAACGTGGCGACAGACATACTCGTGATATTTTGGTAAACAGCAGCCTCCTTGGATGGGAAGATACCGCTAGGTTTATTGAGGAGATTATTGAACGTCGCTTCGGACTTACGGATGAAAATGTAGAGAAGGGAGCTTAAGTGCAGATGAAAGCATTTGCAATTAAAACAGAAATCGAAGAATATAATACATTTGAAGAATATGCAGCCCAGGCAGAGCTTGGTCCTAAGGACCTGGTTCTGTGCGGCAAGCATACCTATGATAAGTACTTAGAACCTTTATCTCTTGATGTGCAGACTCTTTTCCGTGAGAAATACGGAAAAGGGGAGCCTACCGATGAGATGGTAGACGGAATTTTAGATGCCTTAAGAGAAAAAGAATTTGATCGCATTATTGCCATCGGTGGCGGTACCGTGGTGGATATTGCAAAGATTGTGGCAGTCGCAGGAAAAGAAGATAAGGTTGATGACCTTTATGATCATGTGGCAGACCTTAAAAAGGTCCATCCATTGGTGATCATTCCTACCACCTGTGGAACAGGTAGTGAAGTGACAAATATTTCCGTTGTAAACCGAATCAGCAAGGGAGTAAAGATGGGACTGGCTTCAGATGCCATGCTGGCGGACAAGGCCATTATGATTACCAACATGCTGGAATCCCTTCCTTATAAAGTCTTTGCAACTTCTTCTATCGATGCCATGGTTCATGCCGTAGAATCCTTCTTAAGTCCTAACGGATGCAGCATTTCCAGAATTTTCTCTGCAGAGGCCTTGAAGCTGATTATAAAGAGCTGGAAAAAGGCTGTGGAGGCCGGTGGCCAGGATGCATGGAAAACTTATGCAGCAGACTTTTTGAAGGCATCCAACTGGGCTGGAATCGGATTTGGCTATGCAGGATGTGCAGCGGTACATGCCTGTGCCTACCCATTAGGATCGGTCTATCACATTCCTCATGGACAGTCCAATCAGTTAATGTTTAAAGATGTTATGGAGAAATATAAAGAGATTCAGCCGGAAGGCCGGATCAATGACTTGGAAGATCTTATTGGAACTTGTCTGGAAACAGGAGCGAAAGATGCCCTTCCGGCTTTATATGAATTAATGGATTGTGTGCTAAAAAAAGAACCTCTTAGAACCTTTGGCGTCAAGGAAAGTGATCTTCCGATTTTTGCAAGTGATGTCATAAAGACCCAGCAGAGACTGCTGAAAAATAATTATATTAAGCTGTCTGAAGAAGAGGTGCTGGAAATTTATAAAGCGGCCTATTAAGCCTTTCTGAATTGAATATCTTAGAAGACTCCTCCGGGGGAGCTGCCCAAGTTACGGCGGCTCCCCCGGATTTGTTTTATAAATTAAAGGTCCCACCGGCCCTTAAATATGCTATGCTATTTAAAAGCCCAGTAATAGGAGAGGAGAAGATGGCCATGAAGACAGTAATTTTGAATGATGGAAACAAGATACCGGAGGTGGGATTTGGCACCTACAAGTCGACGGACAATTCCGGATATGAAGTGATTTTAAATGCCATTCGGGCAGGCTACCGGTCCTTAGATACCGCCCAGCTCTATGACAATGAAGAGGAGGTAGGTCGTGCGGTAAAAGAAAGTGGCCTTCCGAGAGAAGAATTTTTCCTTACCTCAAAATTAAATCGAAATCTTTTGGGATATGACAGTGCAAAAGCAGAACTGGAAAAAACATTAAAGCGACTAGGTACAGATTATCTGGATATGTATTTGCTGCACTGGCCAAGAGCAGACTATAAAAAGGCCGGCTTTGACGATTGGAAGCAGCTGGACCTAGAAAGCTGGAGGGCCTTGGAGGAGATGCAAAAAGAGGGAAAGATCAGGTCCATAGGAGTCTCAAATTTCCTGCCCCACCATCTGGACAACCTGCTTGCTCATGCAAGTGTGGTGCCTGCAGTGAACCAGTTGGAGTTACATCCGGGCTATATGCAGAGTGTGGCCTGCCGGTATTGCAAGGAACATGGAATTGCCTTAGAAGCCTGGAGCCCTATCGGCCGCGGCAGATTAAAGGAAAACGTGATCTTGTGTGAGATGGCTGAAAAGTATCAGGTAAGTATCCCTCATCTTTGTTTGGTCTATTTGCACCAGAAGGGAATCATTATTTTACCCAAGTCTTCTAATTATGAAAGAATGAAGGAAAATATGATTTTGGATGATATTGAAATTTCCGGGGAAGATCTGTGGAGACTTGATACCATGCCCCAGGCAGGCTGGAGCGGCGAGCACCCGGACTGTGAGAGGGTCTATTTTTAGGGGGACGTCGGGCCGCCAATGATATATCCTTAAAGGAGAAATAAAAATGTTTCGAAATATGCTTGAAAATGTACGAAAAAGTAGCCCTTTGATCCATAATATTACCAATTATGTAACGGTCAATGACTGTGCAAATATCCTTCTTGCCTGTGGGGCTTCTCCCATTATGGCGGATGATGAGGAGGAGGCTTCTGAAATCACCAGTATTTGTTCCGGTTTGAATATCAATATTGGGACCCTGAATAAAAGAACCATTGCTTCCATGCTGATTGCGGGAAAAAAAGCCAATCAATTGGGGCATCCGGTGGTCTTGGACCCTGTGGGAGCCGGTGCATCAAAACTTCGAACCGGGACGGCAGTGAAGTTATTAGAGGAAATTAAATTTTCTGTAATCCGGGGCAACATTTCCGAGATCAAAACCCTGGCCCTGGGAAGCGGTACCACAAAGGGCGTGGATGCGGATGTGGCCGATCAGGTGACGGAGGAGAATCTTGATGAAGTAGTAAGTTTTGTAAAAGCTTTTGCTGAGAAAACCGGGGCGGTAGTTGCGGTTACAGGAGCCATTGATATCGTAGCAGATGCCAATAAAGCCTATTGCATCCGAAACGGCAATCCTATGATGTCTTCCATCACCGGAACCGGCTGTCAGCTCTCGGCGCTGACGGCGGCCTTTATTACTGCAAATCCGGACCATGTTTTGGAGGCTGCTGCGGCAGCTGTCTCGGCCATGGGTTATGCCGGCCAGATCGCCTACAGGAGGCTTACAGAACTTGACGGAAATGCCAGCTACAGAAATTATATAATTGATGCAATTTACAATATGACTCCGGACATGCTGGAGAAGGGAGCGAACTATGAAGTGCGATGAAAAGACCATGCTTTTATATGCCGTGACAGACAGGGCATGGGTTGGAAAGCAAAGCTTATATGAGCAGGTGGAGGCGGCCTTAAAAGGAGGCGTAAGCTGTGTTCAGCTGCGAGAAAAAGACTTAGATGATCAGGAATTTTTAAAGGAGGCCAAAGAGATTTCTGCCTTGTGTAAAGCCTATAAGGTCCCCTTCTTTATTAATGACAATGTGGAGATTGCCATCCGCTGTCAGGCTGACGGAATCCATGTGGGCCAGGAAGATATGGAAGCAAACAAGGTTCGGGAGAAGGTTGGGCCGGATATGATGATCGGGGTCTCCGTACATTCTGTGGAGGAAGCCCTGGAAGCTGTGAAAAATGGGGCTGACTGCTTGGGAGTCGGTGCTATGTTCTCTACCTCTACAAAAAAAGATGTGAATTTACTGGCAAAAGAAACTTTAAAGGCAATTTGTGATGCTGTCGATGTCCCAGTGGTAGCTATCGGGGGGATCAATAAGTCTAATATCATGGAACTTTCCGGCAGCGGCGTGGATGGTGTCGCTTTAGTGAGCGCCATTTTCTCAGCGGATGATATTGAGGCGGAGTGCAGAAGGCTCCGTAAGCAATCGGAAGAAATGGTGAATTCATGAAAATAAAATATGCAATTTTTGATTTTGACGGAACCCTCTTTGATTCCATGTCCATTTGGGACAGGGTTGGGGAAATTTATCTGGGATCTCTTGGGATCAAGCCCAAGCCTTCCCTTAGGGAGGATGTAAGGGCCTTAAGCCTTTATCAAGCCGCCTGCTATGTAAAGAAAGAGTACAAAGTCTCCTTGTCTGAGGAAGAAATTATGGCAGGAATCAACCGGGTGGTGGAGGATTTTTATCTCTATGAGGTTCTGCCAAAGCCGGGAGTTATAGATTCCCTAGACCAGATGAAAAGGGCCGGGATTTCCATGTGTATAGCCACGGCCTCAGACCAAGCCCAAATTAAGGCGGCCCTCAAGCGATGCAACATGGACCACTATTTTGAGAAAATCTTTACCTGCACAGAAGTTGGGCATGGCAAGGATGAGCCCCTGATCTTTCGAAAAGCAATGGAATTTTTGGGAGGAGACCGAAGTAATACGATGGTTTTTGAAGACGCCATCCATGCCATCAGGACTGCAAAAGAGGATGGCTTTCGCGTGGTGGCTGTCTTTGATGCCAGTGAGAGAAGACAAGAGGAAGTAAGAGAACTTACCGACGCTTATTTGGTAGATTTTGAGCATACCGATGACTTTTGGAAACTAAGTACAATTTGAATTTGATAAATGTAAAAAGAAAGAAGGATTATAAAGATATGAAGATGAAGACAGCCCTGACCATAGCAGGCAGTGATTCCAGTGGAGGCGCAGGGATTCAGGCAGATATAAAGACCATGATCATGAATGGGGTCTATGCCATGAGTGCCATCACGGCCCTGACGGCCCAAAATACTACCGGTGTGCGGGGAATTTTAGAATCCACACCCGACTTTCTAAGACAGCAGCTAGATGCCGTATTTGAGGACATTTATCCGGATGCGGTGAAAATCGGCATGGTCTCATCCAGCGAACTGATTCGCGTTATAGGAGAGAGGATGCGCTACTACGGGGCAAAAAATGTGGTGGTAGACCCGGTTATGGTTGCAACTTCCGGTTCTTCCCTAATGAAGACGGATGCAGTAGAGACCCTGGCTTTGGAACTTTTTCCCCTGGCAACTGTGATCACCCCCAATATATCGGAGGCCCAGGTCCTGGCAGGGGAGACCATTCAGTCAAAAGAAGATATGGTTCAGGCAGCAAAAAAGATTGGAGAAACCTATCACTGTGCCGTTCTCCTAAAAGGAGGCCATAGCATAAATGATGCCAATGACCTTCTCTATGAAGAGGGAGAATTCCTTTGGTTCGAGGGAAAGCGCATTGATAATCCAAATACCCATGGCACAGGATGCACCCTGTCCAGCGCCATCGCCTCAAACCTTGCCAAGGGATATAGCCTGGCCGAGTCTGTAAAAAGGGCCAAGGATTATATATCCGGAGCACTGGAAGCCATGTTGGATCTGGGACAAGGGTCCGGACCCATGAATCATGGATTTCGTCTCGAAAACAAATAGATAAAAAATTAAATCGTTATAGTTTCATCCTATAGCTAACCATAACTTTCTCGTATTGGCGCTTTCAAAACATGCTTGCTATAATGGGCGACATAACAAGTGACCAAGAAAGGAGACGGAAGGGATGAAGACTCAGACCATGATGATTTGCAAAATGGAGAGATGTATGTGCATGTGTGAAAACATGGACTCTTGTTTTTCTACGCAAAAGAATAGACTGGTTTGGTCGGATGCTTCGGTTTGATTTTGTTTTTAGATAGAGAATGAATCAGAAGGGAATCATCTTGCCGGTGGTTCCCTTCTTTTTTTGTTTGTTAAATTAGAAAGGATTGTTATGGCAGAGATTGAGGTTAGACATTTAACGAAGACCTTTGAACAAAAAGGCATGCATGTAGATGCATTAAAGGATATCAACCTAAGTATCGAGAAGGGAGATATTTACGGGATCATCGGTATGTCCGGTGCGGGGAAAAGTACCCTGGTGCGATGTTTGAATTTTCTGGAGCATCCCACAGAGGGAGAGGTCCTCATCGATGGAACCAACCTGGGAAGATTAAATGAAAAGGAGCTGAGAAAACAGCGTAGCCAAATTGCTATGATCTTCCAGCATTTTAATCTATTGATGCAAAAAAATGTGGTGGACAATATTTGTTTTCCCCTCCTGATCCAGGGAGTGAAAAAGAAGGAGGCCCTTCTTAGGGCCAAGGACTTACTAAAGACGGTAGGCCTAGAGGATAAGGAAAAGGCTTTTCCGGCCCAGCTATCCGGCGGACAAAAGCAAAGGGTTGCGATTGCAAGGGCCTTGGCTTCCAATCCTAAGATCCTTCTCTGTGACGAGGCTACCAGTGCTCTTGACCCTCAGACCACAGCTTCTATATTGGCCCTTTTAAAGAAGATCAATGAAGAACTTGGAATTACCATTGTGATTATTACCCATCAAATGTCGGTAATCCGGGAAATCTGTAACCGGGTGGCCATTGTTGAGAAGGGAAATCTGGTAGAACACGGACGGGTGGAAGAAATTTTTAGTCATCCCAAGTCTAAGGCGGCCAAGGAGCTGATCCTAAGAGATCTTCCGGATGTGGAAGTGTCCGGAGACAAGGCTTTAAAGGCCCAGATGGAACGAATCAAAAGCGGAGAAAAAATCCGGATCGTATTTTCTGAGAATTCAGCCTTTGAGCCGGTGATCGCCAATATGATCTTGAAATTTAAAAGTCCGGTAAATATTTTAAGGGCGGATACCAAAAATATAGGAGGCATTGCCAAGGGAGAGATGATCCTGGGCTTGCCGGATGATGCGGAACTTCAAAATGAATTAAAAGCTTATTTAATTTCTAGAGGATTGGATGTTGAGGAGGTGACGGAAGATGTGGACTAGTGAAGTGACTTCAATGATTATTGCAGGGATCGGAGAAACCCTTTATATGACCCTGGTTTCTACCTTGATCGGCTATATCATCGGTCTTCCTATGGGCGTGCTCCTTACGGTTACAGACCGAGATGGAATCAAGCCAAATCCCTGGATTTACAAGATTATAGATGTCATTGTAAATATTGCCAGAAGTATTCCATTTATCATTTTATTGGTGCTATTAATCCCATTTACAAGATTGCTGGTGGGAAAAAGTTATGGTTCTACAGCGACGATTGTTCCGCTAGTGGTGGCGGCAGCCCCTTATATTGCGCGGATGGTGGAGTCTTCCTTAAAGGAGGTGGACGCCGGTGTCATTGAGGCGGCCAGGTCTATGGGAGCTTCTAATTGGGATATCGTTAGCAAGGTCTTATTAGTAGAGGCAAGGACCTCTCTTTTGGTGGGAGCTACGATTTCCCTTGGAACCATTCTTGGATATTCTGCCATGTCAGGAGCTGTGGGAGGCGGCGGCCTTGGAGCCATTGCCATTCGCTATGGCTATACCAGGTGGCAGACCGATATCATGATCGTTACCGTTGTATTATTAGTTGTGCTATTTCAGATTTTTCAGACTGTAGGTATGAAAGCAGCTGATAAATTTGATCATAGAAAGTAAAAAAAGGAGGATCTATATTATGAAGAAAAGAATTGTAGCAAGTGTTCTTGCAGGTGTATTAGTTTTGGGAGCTTTGACAGGATGCGGAAGCAGTAAATCCGAGGGAAGTACTTCTTCTTCCGAGTCAACAAGTTCGGAGAGCAAGGGAACCATCAAGGTGGCTGCTTCAGCAACCCCTCATGCAGAGATTTTGGAGGCGGCAAAGCCTATTTTAGCAAAAGAAGGCTGGGATCTTGAGATCACAGAATTCGATGATTATGTCATTCCAAATGAGGTAGTAGAGAGTGGGGAGATGGATGCAAACTATTTCCAGCATGTACCATATTTGGATAGTTATAATGAGGAAAAGGGAACCGACCTGGTAGCAGTAGGAAAGATCCACTATGAGCCATTCGGAATTTATCCGGGAACCAAGGACAGCCTGGATGATGTGGCAGACGGAGATACCGTTGCCCTGCCAAATGATACTACCAACGAGGCAAGAGCTCTCTTACTCCTTCAGGATAACGGACTTCTTACTTTAAAGGATGGCGTGGGATTAGAGGCCACTGTAAATGATATTGCAGAAAATCCATATAACCTGAAGTTTGAAGAGCTTGCAGCAGAGTCTGTAGCAAGAGTTGTAGATGAGGTTGCCTATGTAGTCTTAAACGGAAACTATGCTTTGGAAGCAGGATTCTCAGTTGGACAGGATGCCTTAGCTTATGAGAAATCTGATTCAGAAGCAGCAAAAACCTACGTAAATGTTATTGTTGTAAAAGCGGGCAACGAGGACAATGAGGGAGTAAAAGCTCTGGTTGATGTCTTAAAATCTGATGAGATCAAAGACTTCATCAACGAGAAATATGACGGAGCTGTTATTCCTTACGAAGAATAAAAAATTTCTCCTAAAAGTTCTACCGATTTTTTAATATCTTCTTCTGACATATTTAGATAATTGAGAACCAAGATGTGCTGGTACCGTGTGGGATTCCCAATACAGAATTCCGACAGGCAGCACAGATTGATTCTCTTTTTTCTTGCCTTCCACTTGATTTCCTCGTCTGATAGTTTGGTATTGATCTTAAGGAGCAAATGGGTTCCGCTCTCCATACCACTGATACTCTCTACAGGAATGGCCTTACATTCTTCTATACATTTTACCAATTTTGCACCCTGGGCCTGGTAGTATTTTCGCATGCGATTTAGGTGGCGGCAAAAGTAGCCCTCCCCTATAAATCTGGCCAGGGTAAATTGCTCCAAATTGGAGGAGGTATTGGAAAAGAAATTCGCCGAGCTTATATAGGCATTTAATAATTTCTCCGGAAGGACCATATAGCTGATGCGGATGGCCGGGCTTAAGGTCTTGCTGAAGGTATTCATGTAGATCACCCGGTGGGTATGGTCTAGGCCGTAGAGGGCGGAAATAGGCCGGCCCCGGTACCTGAACTCGCAGTCGTAATCATCTTCTATAATATAGCGGTCCGGGTCTTCCTCCAACCACTTTAATAATTGCTGCCGTCTTTTGGCGGTCATGACGGTCCCCAGAGGATAGTGGTGCTCCGGAGATACATGGAGCACGCTGGCCTGACTGCTCCTTAGACTGCTCATTAAAATTCCTTCACTGTCCATATCACTCCAAGTCCACTGGACCCCGTACTCCTCATAGATATGGGGAATCTTTCGGTATCCGGGATTCTCCACCGCATAAATAGAAGTGGCCGGCAGCAGGCCGATCAGCTTGGAATAGAGATATTCGATGCCGGTCCCGATCACCACGCAATCGGGGGATACGATCATCCCACGGGAATGATATAAATGCTTGGCAATCTCTAAGCGAAGCTCCTGGCTTCCTAAAAATTCACCCCGCTTCATAAGCTCTACATTATAGTCCGCAAGGACATTTCGCATAACCTTAGTCCACATGGAAAAGGGAAATTTCTCATAAACGGCAGTATTGGCCGTAAAATCCGCGGCCCAATTTTCTTCTGTTTCCGGAGCCGGAAGGTGGACAGGAATATTCTGGTACCTAAGTTGCGGGGTAAAATTGGTAACCACATAGTAACCACTTTTCTCCTTGGAAATAATATATCCTTCCATAAGAAGCTGCTCATAAGCATTCATAACGGTCTTGATACTAATGTTATTTGCCGCCGCTAACTCGCGCTTGGATGGGAGTTTTCCGCCTCCCGGAAGGGTTCCGTCCAGAATATCTGCCTTGAGACATTGATATAAATATTCATATTTTGATAGGCCGTCTCTTTTTGTAAAATCATAAATTTGCATAGAATCTGATCCCCTTTTATTTAAATGTACTGGACCTTTTTTTGGTATCAGTTTTAATTATAATGTGATTATACAAAAAAAGAGCAGGAGGTACAAGTGATGAGTAATTTGAAAGAGACATATGGATTATATATTGACGGAACATGGAGAGCGGCTTCGGACGGTGCTGTATTTACCAGCACAAACCCAGCCAACGGTCAAGCCCTGGCCCAGTGTGCGGAGGCAACCAAGGAAGATGTAGATGCGGCAGTAGCGGCTGCATGGCGGGCTTACCCGGCTTGGAAAAAAACGACCAAGGAAGAGAGAGCCAACATCCTGGATCAGATCGCAGACCGTATTGAGGAAAATGCCCAGTGGCTGGCAACTGTGGAGACTATGGATAACGGAAAACCGATTCGTGAGACAACCACGATTGATGTTCCTTATTCTGTTCGTCATTTTCACTATTATGCAAGTCTGATTCGTACAGACGAGGGAGTGGCTTCTGTATTAGACGGAGGTATGATGAGTTTGGTTCTTAGAGAGCCCATCGGAGTTGTGGGTCAGATTGTTCCTTGGAACTTCCCCTTCTTAATGGCAGCATGGAAATTGGCACCGGCCTTGGCGGCAGGAGACTGCGTAGTATTTAAGCCATCTTCTTCCACATCCTTAAGTATGCTGGTATTTATGGAATTAATTGAAGACCTTCTTCCGGCCGGCGTCTTAAACCTGGTTACCGGTGCAGGATCAAAATCCGGCCAGTATTTATTAGATCATCCGGACCTTAGCAAGTTAGCATTTACAGGATCTACAGAAATCGGTAAGAGCATAGCAAGAGCAGCGGCAGATAAATTGATTCCGGCTACCTTGGAGCTTGGAGGAAAGAGCGCCAATATTATCTTTGATGACTGCAACTGGGATATGGCAGTGGACGGCGTCCAGCTTGGTATCCTCTTTAACCAGGGTCAGGTATGCTGCGCAGGATCCAGAGTCTTTGTTCACGAGAACATTTACGATAAATTTGTAGCAGAACTGGTGGAGGCCTTCCAGAAGGTTAAGGTTGGAGATCCTCTGAATCCGGAGACTCAGATGGGATCCCAGGTAAACAAGCGCCAGGCAGAGAAGATCCTTTCTTATGTAAAGATTGCCCAAGAGGAAGGCGCTACAGTCGCTTGCGGTGGCGATTACTATACAGAAAATGGATGCGACAAGGGAAGCTTCGTACAGCCAACCTTAATCACCAACGTAACCAATGATATGAGAGTAGCCCAGGAAGAAATCTTTGGACCGGTAGCCGTGGTAATTAAATTTAAGACAGAGGAAGAAGTCATTGCAATGGCAAATGATTCTGCTTATGGCCTTGGTGGTGCTGTATGGACCCAGAATCTTAACCGTGCCCTCAGAGTATCCAGAAGCATCGAGACCGGACGTGTTTGGGTTAATACCTACAATCAGATCCCGGAGGGAGCTCCGTTTGGAGGATACAAGCAATCAGGAATCGGCCGTGAAAATGACAAGGCCATCCTGGATGCATACAGCCAGACAAAGAATATTATGATCAATCTTGGGGAGGCTCCGTCAGGATTCTATCCTAAGAACTAATAAAGAGAATAAAGATACTAAAATTATAAAGAAAAATCACAAGCCGGGCGGAGGGGAAAGACCCGGCTTGTGATTTTTGCTGAATCTGTGCTATACTGTCCCTAAGTGTGAATTGGCACCGGGCCGGTTCTATGAAGATTCCCAGGGGAAAGGAAAGGAGTTATAGTAAGCATATGGATTTATTACAGGAAGAGAATGTAGTTATATTTAAACATCCTTTGATTCAGCACAAGATTTCTCGTTTGAGAGATAAGGCTACCGGAACCAACGAGTTTCGTAAGCTGGTGGAGGAGATTGCCATGTTGGAGGGCTATGAGGCTTTGGCAGACCTTCCCACAGAGTTAGTGGAGATTGAAACTCCTATTGAAAAGTGCATGACTCCCGTGATTTCAGGTCGTAAACTGGCAGTGGTACCGATTTTAAGGGCCGGACTTGGCATGGTTTCCGGTATTCTTTCTCTGGTTCCGACTGCAAAGGTTGGACACATTGGTATGTACAGAGACGAGGAAACCCATGAGCCGGTAGAGTATTATTGTAAGCTTCCAAGTCCTATTGAGGAGCGCCTCATCGTAGTTACGGATCCCATGCTTGCAACCGGTGGATCAGCGGTAGATGCCATTGATCAGATCAAAAAGCATGGTGGAAAAAAGATTAAATTTATGTGTATCATCGCTGCCCCGGAGGGCGTGGAGAAGTTACATAAGGCCCATCCGGATGTGCAGATTTATGTAGGGGCTCTAGACCGAGAGCTTAATAAGGATGCCTACATTTGCCCGGGATTAGGTGATGCCGGAGACCGTATTTTCGGTACAAAATAGAACTTACACTAAGGAGGCAACGAATGTATTACCTACCGGATGATACAGACCAATGTGGATATTATGAATGTAAGGAATGTGGGAGCAGGTTTTTGGATTTGAAAATCGCACCTACAATTGTGTGCCCCTACTGTGGGGAAGAACCGGATATGGAAATCGGTCCGGATGAAGAGATGCCTGTCATTCAGGAGACAGCAAAGTTAATAGAGATGATCCGTGGGGCCGAGGAAGTGGAGAAAATGGATAGCCTGCTTTCTTTGGCGGTAACCGGAGGAGATTATAGCTGGATTTAAAAGCTCATAAGGCATTTGTGAAACCTTGGATGTTTCGCAAATGCCTTATTTTTAATAGTGTATGACGTTTTCACTGGCCTTGATTTTCTGGATGATAGGCCTTGCTTCCTCGCTCGTGAAAAATGCATAAGTCGTATTGGGAACCAGGCTGCGAAGAGTATCAAAGTCATCATTTTTTAAGCAGGTCCGAACGGTGCTGGCGCTGATGGCTTGACCTTCGACTTCCTTTCTGGGGACGATGATACAATCGATACCGGCCTCCGGAAGTGCCTTAGCCATGATCCGGTTGTAGGCGCCGGTTACCTGGCTGCTTGGCTCTTCCCCGACATAGCGGGCGGTAACTCCCAGGGCCCCGGCTATTTTTTTGAAAACTTCAATGTCAAGCTTGGCATGGCCTTCTATGACATCCGCTTCATCCTTTAAAAAATAGCTGGGGAAGGTGGCGTTAGAAATAATATAAGGGCCGCTGTCGTGGCAGATTACATTTGGAAGATGGGCTACCCCCTCTTGTACCAGCTTTTTTCTTACCTGGAAGGGTACCAGACTTGCATCCTCACTGACAATGAAAAGATGAAGATGGTCGCAGCTTGCGGCAGCGGTTTCTACCAGGAACTGGTGGCCCAGGGTAAAGGGGTTGGCATTCATAACCAGGGCGGCAGACCGTCCCTCTTTTTTTGTCTTCTCAAGATTTCGCAGGTAGGAGGCAAAGCCGTCCCTGCGATTTTCCATGAAAACAAGGGTTCCTTCCACGCGGGCGATTTCGTAAAATCCCAGGTCGGCAAAAAACTTGGCTGACTTTACCTTTGTATATAGGAAAAGATGGAGGTTGCCTCTCTCACATTGATATTCGATGAGGTGGGTGATCACTTGATTTAAAAGGCCCTCCCCCTGGTGCTCGCTACTTACGGCAAAGCAGCGAAGGGTGTTGCAAAAGCAACTTCCTGTTGCAATGGGATTTCCAAACTCATCACAAATTGCACAGGTATAGTCAAGATTGGCATCCAGATCAATGCCCTCGGCAAGTAAAAGTTCCTTTACACCTGCCATAAGTCTTTTGTCACTGGGATATACCCGGGTGATTCCATATTCTGCCATTTAAATGTCCTCCCTTTTGAAAAAATGTAAGAGCCAGCTTAAGGCAAGCAAGTCGGCGCTTCCTCCCGGCGAGAGATTTTTTCCTATAAATTCATCATCAAGATTTATTAAAGTTTCTTTGTCTGGAAATGGATTGCCATTCAGAAGCTCTTCCACCTGCTTGCTTGTGCGGATTTGTTCCTCCCTGCCACCTCTTGCAATCATATTGGTGTCATCGTCGGCGCATAGCATAGCAAGTAAGGCTGCGGCCCCGATCCGGTCATTATCAAGGCCAAGCTCAAGGCCCTTTTCCAGGGTGGGCAGTCCTGCATTTAAGACCGCGGGAAAGCCTGCCTCTGCCTGGCCTCTGACTCCTAAAACTCCATAATCTCTATAAAATCTCTGGCCTGCAGTTAGGGGCTCTTTGATTTTGGAATAATCACTTTTTGTTAAGCCTTCTGTCATTTTGGCGCATTCTTCCAAAACTCTTGCCGGATTTTTTCTTTCTTCATCATCGAGTCTTCCAAGGGCGGCACAGGCGAGGCCCACAGAGAAGATGGCCCCCTTGTGGGTGTTTACCCCCTTGGTGGCGGAAAGCATATGATTCTCTGCTTGCTTTCCCAGGGGCCGGATAGCAGAGAAGCTTTCTTTTGGAGCCCGTCCTTTTTTTGCATCTTTTATTCCCTGAGAAGCACATGCCTCAAAATAAGGAAAGAGGCTGGCGGCACTGCTCATAAAAGTAAAGCTATCCATATCCTTATGACTTCCTGTATTTCGTCTGTCTACCAGTCCCGGTTTTGGTGTGGTTGTCACTTCATAGAGAAGGGCCCTGGTGGCCTGCTTTGCAATGGTCAGGGCATCCTGCTTGTTTAGTTCGTCCTCTAAAAGGTCATGGGTGCGAGCTTGAAGCTCTTCTACGGTATGGGTCCGGCTCCTGGAACATTCCTTTGCCGCTCTTCCGCAGATTAGGCACTTGCGGGAGGGCAAGGCTAAAAGGCTGCGATCCAGTTTCTCCCCGGTTACATCCAGAACGTCCATATCAAAAAGGCGGGCCATAGGGGAGCTGTCCTCGATTTCTGAGCTGATGGCCTTGATCTTTATAGCCTCCGCATCCAGGACATAAAAGGCCTCGTTGCCTGTGGCGGCTGCATATTCTTCCTTGTGTAAAATCTTGATTTTTTCCCGACAAAGGCTCATTTCCAGTTCCTTACAGCCTAGTTCAAAACCCCGGCGTATGAGGGGGCTGTTTTTATAGGGCCCGGCAATATTCATGGTAAAGCATACTAAGGGGGCATAATATTTTTCAATGAGTTCCTTTTGCTTAAAAACCCGCCGTTCTCTGGCTTCAAGCATATCAAGTAATTGAACCGCTTGCATCTTTTCCATAGCAATTCTCCTTTATAATAAGTATAGTATATATTTTTCGTTCTTAATGACCGTTTTTCTTTACTTCTGCCATAAACATCTTGACCTGGGGAAGTTCCATGGCATCCCGTTGGCAGATGATATGGGTCCGGCGCATATAGGGCTCGCCATTTTCAAAGGTACAGGGCCGTATCATTCCCTTAAAATTATCCAGGGCAATTTCAGGCAGAAGTCCCCAGCCGATTCCCCTTTTTATCATTTCCACACAGGCAGTTACGCTGTCCAGCTGGACCCGGTGGGCACCTGACTTCAGATTATTTTCCCGAAGCCACCTGGCATTTAAAGCTTCTTGGGTGGGGTCTGACTGATGACTGATATATAAGTAATTGGAAAGGGGCTTCCCCTCAAATTCTTTTGGATAGATCAGGCAAATGCTTTCCTGAGACAATAAAAACTGAGGCGCATCCCAGGAGTACTCTCCGCGAAGAATGGCGATGTCTAGGCTTCCGTCTAACATCTTGCGGTAGAGGTCCCTGCTGTGGCCTGTAATAATATCCAGATGAACCTTGGGATATTTTTTATGATAGCTTGCAAGGACATTGGGAAGACGGTAGAGCGCATAATTAATAGAAATTCCTGCTCTTAAGGTTCCGCAGACCTCCCCACTACTTATATTAAGACTTTTTCTTAAATCATCAAGTTCCTTTTGGGCCCGGCTGCAGTGGGATAGAACAATTTCTCCCTCGGGAGTAAAACGAATGCCCTGGCGCGACCGGATGACTAATTTTACATTCAATTCCTCTTCTAAGGCCTTGATGCGCTTGGAGAGGGCTGATTGGGTCATATATAGCTTGTCGGCAGCATGGGTGATGTTTTTGGTTTCATCTAAAATTCTTAGTAGGGCCAAATCCTTCTCGGTCATAGTAATCCTCCCTTTTAGTTATGGTATATAAGGATAATCAGTCCGTATATTCATAATACATCAGGTTAGCCCCAAAGAAAACCATTTCTACGATAAGATTATTTCCTGATAATCCATTCCCAAGTGGAATGGATTATACATTATACACAAATAAAATATAGGCTGGGCTTGGCGGAGCTTTGAAAACATAAGCCTTTTAAATGATTGTGCACAAAACATTCCTGGATGGAATGGAACTTGCGAAAAACTATGCCTTTTACAAAATGTTTAAATTTAAATACAATGTGGTCACAGAAACAAAAACACAGGTTTCTAGGGACAAAAGAATGAAACATTTTTAAGAAGACAGGAGGAAGCACAATGATTATTGAAAAGAGTGCCGTAGCGGGTACGCTGGAATCAAGTGACGCTCAGGTAACAGTAGAGCCGGCAGAGAGTTTAGAACTTTCTATCGAGAGTAGTGTTCTCAATCAGTATGGTCGTCAGATTAAGGAGACGGTGGAGGAGACACTGAAGCGTTTGGAAGTAACAGGTGCAAGAGTAAGAGTTGTTGATAAGGGAGCTTTAGATTGCACATTGAAAGCACGCGTTGAATGCGCAGTATTTAGAAGCTGTGCAAAGTCAGCAAAAAATATTCCATGGGGAGGTATGATTCATGAGTAAGGTAATTAATCGTCCGACACCGGATAAAAAACGTCTTCGTCGTACCATGATGTTTATGAATGCACAGAAGCCGGGACTTATTAAGGATGCTTATATTTACGGTTCCGACAGCATTATTCTCGATCTGGAGGATGCGGTAGCAGAGAACCAGAAGGATGCGGCACGTTTCAGTTTATATCATGCATTAAAGAGTATCGATTATGGTGATACAGAGGTTATCGTAAGAATCAATGGTCTTGATACACCTCACTGGGAGGAAGATATCAGGGTTTGTGTAGCAGGAGGAGCAGACGGAATTCGAATCGCAAAATGCGAGAATGCCCAAATGGTTCATCAGGTAGATGAAGCAGTAACCGCTGCCGAGAAAGAGTTTGGAGTAGAGATCGGAAGAACCTTACTTATGGCAGCCTTAGAGAGCCCTCTTGGTATCATGAATGCCTATGAAATTGTAACAGCAAGCCCAAGAATGTTTGGCTGTGCTATTTCAGGAGGAGATTTCAGAAAGAGCATGCATGTTCAGATCCAGAGAGATGGTGTGGAGATGATCACTGCAAGAGGCCAGATGCTTTTAGCAGCCCGTGCAGCAGGGGTTCAGTGCTTTGACACCATGTATCCAAATATTGATGATATGGAAGGATTTAAGGCTGAGGTTATTCAGAACCACAAGATGGGATTTGACGGTAAGAGTATCGTAAATCCAAAACAGATCGCCTTTGTTCACGAGACCTTTGCTCCGACAGAAAAGGAAATCGCTTATGCAGAGAAGCTTGTAAAAGGTTGTCAGGCGCAGGCAGATGCAGGTATCGGTGTTTATACCGTAGACGGTAAGATGGTAGACATTCCTTTCTTCGAAGATGCGAAGCGGATTATTGCATTGGCTAAGGCATGCGGAGTTTACCACGGGGATCTTTAAGAAAGGAGAATGAAACAATGATTAATGCAGTTGGAAGAGATATTCCGGATTACTTGCTTGTAAATGGCAAGGAAGTTTATAAAGGTAAAAATTATAAGGACGGCGAAAAAGTAAAGAAGGCATCTCCGGTTACCGTTCGCCATGAAAAGCCGGAGGAGGATAAGCTTTGCAAGTCCATTCGCGAGGCTTGCGAGAAGTGTGGAGCCCATGATGGCATGACTTTTTCCTTCCATACAGAATTCCGTGACGGAGACTATGTTGCAGCTATGGTATGCAAGGTCCTTGTAGAAGAGATGGGACTTAAGGATCTACATGTAGCGGCAACTTCCCTCGGAACCGCCCAGGATATTTTCGCTGATTATATGGAGAAGGGTATTATTGTTGAGGCCCAGACCTCCGGTGTAAGAGGTAGAATCGGTGAAGTGATCTCTGCCGGTAAGGTACAAAATCCTGTAACCATTCGTAGCCATGGTGGCCGTCCCCGTGCAGTTGAAGCGGGAGAGGTTCATATTGACATTGCCTTCCTGGCAGCGGCAAGCTCTGATTGCTGTGGTAATGCAAAAGGAAAAGGTGGAAAAAATAACTGCGGAAGTATGGGATTTGCTATGCATGATGCACATTTTGCAGACCACACAGTTATTGTAACAGATACCCTGGTACCATTCCCAAATCTGCCATCTTCTATTTCTTGTATTGATGTGGATGCTGTTTGCGTGGTAGACGCTATCGGAGATCCTAAGAAGATTGCAACAAAAGAAGCAAGAATGACAGACAACCCGAGAGAGCTTATGATGGCTGAAAATGTAGCCAATGTTATTGCGGCTACTCCGTATTTTAAGGACGGCTTCTCCTTCCAGACCGGTGTAGGTGGACCTTCCCTTGCAGTAAACCGTTTCCTTGAGGAACATATGGAGAAGGCTGGCATCAAGATGAGTTTTGCTCTTGGTGGAACTTCAAGCGCAATCTGTGCACTTCAGGACAAGGGCTATGTAGATTATATTCTTGATACCCAGGACTTTGACCAGGGAGCAGCAGCCCACCTTTTCACTAACCCGCATCATATCGAGATTGATTTAAGTGAATATGCAAATGCAGGAAATAAGGGAGCTTATGTAAATAAGTTAGACTATGTTGTCTTATCTGCCCTTGAGATTGACACAAAGTTTAACGTAAATGTAATCACCGGTTCTGACGGTGTCTTAAGAGGTGCACCGGGCGGACATCCGGATACAGCTGCAGGTTCTAAGTGCTGTATTATCGTTACCCCACTTACAAGAGGCCGCATGGCTACTGTTTGCAAGGATGTTGTTACGGTTACCACTCCGGGAGACTGCGTAGATGTTCTGGTTACCGATTACGGTATTGCAGTAAATCCAAGCCGTACAGACTTAATTGAGTGCCTGGACGCTGCAGGCATTAAGCATGTAAGCATCGAGAGCCTTCAGGAGAAAGCTTACGAGCTTGTTGGGGAACCGGATCCACTTCAGTGGGAAGATAATGTTGTAGCCATTGTTGAAGCCAGAGATGGTACAATACTTGATGTGGTACGTCAGGTGAAAACCTATAGTTTCTAATTAATCTTCATGTGAGATCTAAGAAATAGTTATCTAAAATGTAGATCTGCGTGTGTCTTAGGAAAAGGATATAATATATGTTAGCATTGATTGGTTTTTTGCTTATGGCGGTCTTGATGCTGGTGCTTATAAAAAGTTGGGTAAGCCCGCCTGTAGCCTTTATTTGCCTGCCCCTTGTGGCAGCCCTTGTAGCGGGATTTTCACTGGAAGATATAGGGGGATTTATCGGAACCGGTATGGAGTCCATGCTGGGCACAGCGGTATTGTTTGTATTTTCTATATCTTACTTTACACTTATGAACGAGATGGGGCTTTTTGATCCTATCATCAATTTCCTGACAAAAAAAGCGGGAAATAATCCCTGGATGATCGTTCTTGCACTGGTACTTACCACTTTTGTGGCCCATATTGACGGCTCCGGTGCAGCAACCTTCCTTATAGTAGTTCCTGCATTTTTACCTATTTTCAAAAGAATGGGCCTGCGTCCTCAAGCACTTTTGTGTCTCATGTGTGGCCCCTATGCGGCAATGAATATCTTGCCCTGGGGAGGACCTACCATGCGGGCGGCTAGCGTGGCAGAAATAGAAACAGCGGATTTGTATAAGTTTATTATACCCGGGGTTGTTTGTGTATGCCTGATGGCCTTTGTTAATATGTTCTTTGTTACAAAAAATGAACTGCGCTACGGTCTGCATCCGGAGATCGTAGAGGAGACCAGGAAAGAAGGAGAGGAAGGAGAAAAACAAAAACGAGATTGGCGCTATTGGTTTAACCTGATTTTGACCATTATCATGATCGTCCTGCTCTTTATGGATACGCCGCTCCCTCTTTATTCGGTATTTATGATCGCTTATTCCCTGGCCTTGTTTGTGAACTTTCCACAATCTAAGGTTCAAAATAAGAAGATTAAGGAACTGGGACAGGATGCCATGGTAATGACCGTCACCTTGTTTGCGGTAGGTGTTTTCATGGGAGTTATCAGTGGAACAGGAATGGTAGATGCCATGGCAAAGGCCATTGTAAATGTTCTTCCATCTGCGATGGCACCACATATGCACTGGTTCATGGCCTTGTTCAGCGTGCCTCTTATGATGATTCTGGGTACGGACGCCTTCTATTATGCATTGCTTCCGATTATCATAGGAGTCGTTGCACCATTTGGAGTTAGCGCAACCAGCGTTGCAGCTACCTTCCTCTTGACAGCTACCTTTGGTACCCCAATCAGTCCGTCGGTTGCTGCCGTTTACGTAGGCCTTGGCTTAACAGACCTGACCATCGGTGAACACATTAAGTACAGTTTGAAATTTATCTGGCCCTTAAGTATTATCGCTTTGGTACTTTCAACAGTTATCGGTGTAGTTCCTTTCTAACATCAACCTAATAAAAAAGAAGCTATGAAAACGAGATTGTTTCTCTCTCGGCTTTCGTGGCTTCTTTTTTTCTGAGAAATATCAGTGAATTTATACAAAAACTCATTCTAGTCTGGAATTAGCTTGCATTCCATTTGTAAATGCAATATTGACAAAAAAATATCGTATACTAGACCCAAGAAGACAGAGCATTGAAAGCTCATATCAGATGATCATCAAACACATCCTTGTTCACAGATGGCTTGCCGGCATTTTAGTAATCTTGTGAATAAAGGAATGAAAAAGGTATTTGAGGAGATGAGACACTATGAGTGACAAGGTGAAAAAGACGTCCTTGATGGACATTAAACTTTATGGGGCACCCTGGTATATTACAGTTATCGGATGTGCAGTGGTAATTGCGGCAGCATACTTCGGGGCTCTGGCAACAGATTTTGCAAGTATTATGATTTTGATCATAGCCTACGGAATTTTATTCTTTGAGTTGGGTGAGGTAGTTCCTATTTGGAATTCCTACATCGGTGGCGGTGTCCTGGCAGCATTTTTCGGAACAGCTATTATCCGTCAGTTGTCCTTGATTCCGGACCAGTATCTGGATCCTATTAATGAATTTGTCAGCGGTGATACCGTAGGATTTATGACCATCTGGATCATCGTATTGATTACCGGATCTGTACTTTCTCTTGAAAAGAAGATCCTCTTAAAGTCCTTCGCGGGATATTTTCCGGCAATTATCGGAGGCCTTGTGGCAGCCATGGGATTTGGTGCCATTGGTGGTCTGATTTTTGGAATTGATCCTAAGACCATTGTTATCAAGTATGTACTTCCTATCATGGGTGGTGGTAATGGAGCCGGTGCGGTTCCCATGTCGGAAATCTATGAAAAGGTTACAGGGGATTCGGCAGTTACTTACTATGCTTTTGCAATTATTATTCTGACCATTGCAAATATCATGTCTATCGTGGCTGCGGCCCTTTTGAATGCGCTTGGAGATAAGGTTCCGGGACTTACCGGAGACAAGAAAACCCTTCTTCGCAGCAGCGAGTTTGATGTGGCAGATAAGGAGGAGATTGAGCCTACATTTTCAGATATGTGTGGAGCTATTATCGTAATCTTTGGCGCCTATGCCTTGGGACAGTTATTCTCTTCTAAAATCTTACCGGAGATTTTAGGTGCCCCTATCCATGAATATGCATATATGATCCTATTTGTAGTAATCTTAGCAGCTACAGGTGTGATTCCTAAAAATATTCGTGCAGGTGCAAAGAAATTACAGAAATTCTTTAATACAGCCTTTGCGGTTGTTATGATGGCCGGTCTTGGTTTTGACTTTGACATTGCAGAGCTGGTAAATTCATGTACCGTATCCAATGTTGTCATTGCTCTTTTGATCGTTCTTGGAGCCATTGCAGGATCTGCCCTGGTAGGATGGCTGGTAGGATTCTATCCGATCGATTCAGCTATCACAGCAGGCCTTTGTATGGCAAACCGAGGAGGAAATGGAGATGTTGCAGTATTGGGAGCTTCTAAGCGTATGGAGCTTATGGCTTATGCACAGCTTTCCAGCCGTTTGGGTGGAGGAATTGTGCTGATTGTAGCAAGTTTCTTATTCTCCTTCTGGGCATAAAAATAAAATTAAGAAAAAGGGGTGTCATGCAATGTGACGCCCCTTTCCTTTTTGGCTTTTATTTTATTCTGCGATCTGGCGGATAATATCTTTTACAATCTCAACACCAAGGTCCATGGCTTCTACAGTGATATGCTCATAGACGCCGTGGAAGGCATGACCGCCGGTTCCGAGATTTGGACAAGGAAGACCCATGAAACTAAGTCTTGCCCCATCGGTGCCACCCCGGATCGGTTCAACCACAGGCTCCAATCCCACATTTTTAATAGCAGTTAAAGCCATATCTACAAGTTCCATACATGGCTCGATCTTCTCCCGCATATTACGGTAGGATTCTACAACATTGACTTCTACGCTACCTTCTCCGTATTTCTTGTTAAGGACTTCCGCAAATTCTTTTAATTTCTCAGCACGTTTATCGAAGTTTGCGCCGTCGAAATCTCGAATCAGATACTTAAGCTCGGCAGTGGTAACATTTCCGCTCATAGAATATAAATGATAGAAGCCCTCGTATCCTTCGGTGGTTTCCGGACGTTCGGATACCGGAAGCATCTGGTGGAATTCTGTGGCAATGGTCTGGGCGTTGATCATAATGTCCTTGGCGGAACCTGTATGAACGCTGACGCCGTGGCAGGTTACATAGGCTGTGGATGCATTGAAGTTTTCATATTGAATCTCGCCTTCTGCATCCCCGTCTAAGGTATAAGCATAGTCAGCGCCGAAGCCTTCTACATCAAAATAATCTGCGCCTCTTCCGATTTCCTCATCCGGTGTAAAGCTGATACAGATCTTTCCGTGAGGCAGCTGCTTAGTAAGAACTTCCTCTGCCACGGTAAGGATCTCGGCAATTCCTGCCTTGTCATCCGCTCCAAGAAGGGTGGTGCCATCAGTGGTAATCAAGGTCCGGCCCTTTAAACCCTTTAAATGCGGAAATTCGCTTACAGATAAGATGCTGCCATTTCCCGGAAGGACTACATCCTCCCCGTTATAATTTTCAATAATCTGGGGCTTAATGTCCTTGCCGGAGGCATCCGGGGCGGTGTCCATATGGGCAATAAGACCTAAGGCTGCCTTGTCTTCCAGGCCCGGGGTGGCGGGAATGGAGGCATAGACATAACCCTTGTCGTCCACTCTTGCATCCTCAATGCCAAGGGCCTTCATTTCTTCTACCAATTTGTTTGCAAGGTCTAATTCTCTGGATGCAGAAGGAATGGAATCGCTGCTGTCATCACTGGTGGTCCATACGGAAACATAGTTTAAAAAACGTTCATGTGCTTTCATAAAAAATCTCCTCTCAATGCATGATCTAGAAGATATTGTATCGCATTTAGGAGATAGATTCCACAGCTTCTTCCTTATCCACGACCTGGATAATATTTTTCTTCCACATGATTCTGGAAGAGATAATGGATACCGGCAGCATAAAGAGAATGAGGAAACCTACCATTCCAAAGAGGGAGGATCCTGTGGCGATTCTTGCCACCAAGGCCAGGATGGTAATAATGATAATGACGGGAACCACGCCCATAACCCCATTTTTTACAACTTTCTTTCCGGAGCTTGTGCTGGCAAATAAGCCTAAGGTCAGGGAGCCGAAAAGGGCCGGAATTAAATAGTTGGATGCGGTCTTTACAGCCGGAAGTTCGAAAACCGGGCTGATCCATGTGCTAAAGAGGGCGGCAAGGGCAAGGATGATAACGGTCATAATAGAACATACCGCAACGGCAACGGAAGAGATGGCCTCGCCCTCAGGGGTGTTGGCTTCTTTTTTTGCAAGCTTCATGGCATTTACGGCACAGGGGAGTTTCAGATTCATGATATTTCCCGTAATAAAGGTCAGGTAGGAAGAGGCCCCTAAAATCGGAGTATAGCTGATTGCCTCTGAAAAACCTACGGGAATATAGATCATTAAGATACTGATGGTGCTTATATTAATGACCTGGCCGAGGCTTGGAATACTGTCATAAAAGCCCAGGACAATGAAGGGAAGGGCAATCATGTAAAGTAAGGCAATCAGGGTACCTATGCGGCCCCATTTGTGGGCCCACGCCTGAAAGGAGTCGGTAATTACAATTTTGTTTGCTTCTTTTTTCTTCATAAGATTCTCTCCAATCTGCAAAATTGCTATAGAAATAATTTGCACCAGTATACGGATGAAATCATGCCGCCGATCATGGAAAAGGCCATGATAAAGTCATTGAGCCAGGCAAGCTTGGGTTTCTTTGCAAGAATTCCAAGGCCCACGGCAATGACAAGGCCTGTCAGCATAACTGCGGCCTGGACGGTATCGCCGATCAATAAAACCGGGATGTAGACAGCGAAGAGACAGAGCATAAAACAGCCACTTAAAACATATTTCCAACCGTTTCCGTTTTCCTCCGACTTGCTGACGCTCATGGAAAGCTTTTTGCCAAAAGGCAATAGAATAAAGAAGCCGCTCAACATACCGATGCTCATAAGGATCATAACCACGCCAAATTGCTGGCCGCTGGCATTTTCTAGCATTTCCGCACTGCTGGAAAATCCTATGGCGGAAGCCACGGAGCTGGAAATCAGGGATTCATAGGAGAGGGAGCCGATTACAGAAAGGCGCCACCAGCTCCAAACAGTTCCCAATACGGAAATCAGGGCAAAGAGTCCTACAACGATGGACAGGCTTGGTACAATGGAAAATACCAGGCTGGATTTGATGACATTTTTTAAATCTTCCTTGGAAATACCCAGTTCCAAACAATGGTTGTAGGCCTTTTTTAAATAGACCAGGGAAAAGCCTACAATATAGAGCAGGCCGATGATCACCAGGGCAAGGAGTAGGGGGCTGCTTATAATATCTTTCATAGTTGCCATATGTACCTCTTTTCTACCGCATCAGCGGTGGGGAATTAAAATTAGCAGGTGTGTTCTTCCAGCCAGCGCATAGCTGTATAAGCATAAACGGCACAACCCTGGGACAGGACAGATTCGTCAAATTTTACCTTGGGATGGTGCTGGGGATAGCAATAGCCCTCCTTGGGGGTGCCGGCAGCCAGGGCAAACATAATGGATGGGACTTCCTGGCTTACATAGGCAAAATCCTCGCTGCCGGTGCTTTTTGGGGCCTTACCCTCACCGGACATGGCATTTAAGGCAGATGCTGTAAAGGCTTTGGCAGGACCTAACAGTTCTTTTAAATAGTCGGCAGTGCACAGGGCAAGGTCCGGGTCATTATAAAGACAGGGGCAACCGCTGCCGTAAGTTACCTTGGCGTTGGCTCTAAAAGCTGTGGCAATGCCGGAAGAAATTTCGGCGATACGGTCTTTAATAAAGGATCTTGTGGATTCGTCGTAGGTCCGGATGGTGCCCTTCATATGGGCCGTATCAGGAATGACATTGGCTGCATTTCCGGCCTGGATGCTTCCGATGGTCAGGATGGCTTCGTCAGAAAGCCCCAGCTCTCTGGCGTGAATTTCCTGCAGACCTGTAATAATGTGGGCGGCTACGGTAATGGGGTCTATGCCATTATTTGGCATGGAACCGTGGCAGCCTTTTCCCTGAATGTCGATGTCAAAATAATCAGCGGCAGGTGCGCTCACGCCTCCGTCACAGGAAATAACCGTTCCTGCAGGAAGGGGAAGGCCGGCCATTACATGGATCATCATGGCGGCATCTACCTTTGGATTTTCTAAGACTCCGGCCTCGATCATATCGTGGGAACCTTCGAAAATTTCCTCTGCCGGCTGAAACATTAACTTAACAGTCCCGCAGATTTCGTCCTCATGGGCTTTTAAAAGCTTAGCTGCCCCTAACATCATACTGGTGTGCATGTCATGACCGCAGGCATGCATCTTCCCGTTGGTGGAAGGAAAGGAAAGGTCCGCCTCCTCCTTGATGGGAAGGGCATCCATATCTCCCCGGATCAAAAAGACCTTGCCTTCTTTTTTGCCGCCGGCTAAGGCTACGATACCGGATTTTCCACACATCTGGGGCTCATAACCCATGGAAATCAGCTCCTGTTTTACATAGGCTACCGTTTCTTCAAGATCAAAACCGGTGCCTGGGTGGGTGTGTAGGAAGCGTCTGGTCTTTACCAGGTCTTCCTGGTAAGAAGCCGCCTCCAGTAAAAGTTTACTTGTCATACTTGTCCTCCTCCTATAAAAAAAGCGAAGAAAGCCTGTCTTTCTTCGCCTCTTCGCTAAAGGGAATCATAGCAACTTTTTAATTGCTTGTCAAGCCTTTGACACGCATAGGCGGCAAGAAGATTTTTATAAAAATCTTTTTGCTTAATCACTTAAATTAAGTTGACAGAAAGATTAAAAAAAGATAGATTTAAGTCATTATAATGAGTGGAGGTAACACAATGGATTACAGACAGGAATATGAGGCATGGTGCACAGATGCCTACTTTGATGATCAGACCAAGGAGGAGCTAAAAGCCCTTGAGGGAAATGAGGCAGAGATCGAAGATCGTTTCTACCGGAAGCTGGAGTTTGGAACGGGAGGTCTTCGAGGCGTGATTGGGGCAGGAACCAACCGGATGAATATCTATACCGTCCGCCAGGCCACCCAGGGCTTGGCCAATTATATTATTTCCCAGGAGGGGCAGGAAAAAGGGGTTGCCATCGCCTATGACTCCCGGATCATGTCCCCGGAATTTGCAAAAGAGGCGGCTTTGTGTTTGAATGCCAACGGAATTAAAACCTATTTGTTTGAGTCTTTAAGACCAACACCGGAATTATCATTTGCAGTGCGGACTCTGCATTGTATCGCCGGAATTGTAATTACAGCCAGCCACAATCCCAGAGACTATAACGGTTACAAGGTCTATTGGGAGGACGGGGCCCAGATTACACCCCCGCACGATAAGAATATTTTGGCAGAGGTAGCAAAGGTAACTTCCTTTTCTCAGGTTAAGAGCATGGAAGAGGATGAGGCGAGAGTGGCAGGTCTCTTCCAAATCATAGGAAGTGATTTTGATGACCTCTATATTGCCCAGTTGAAGGCTCAGAGCATTCATCCTGAGATTATTAAGGATGCGGCTAAGGATATGAAGATCGTATATACTCCCTTGCATGGCACAGGAAATGTTCCGGTAAGAAGGGTCCTTCGTGAGCTTGGCTTTAGTCAGGTCTATGTGGTGGAAGAGCAGAAGAAGCCGGATGGCAAATTTCCTACCGTGGCCTATCCAAATCCGGAGGATAAAAATGCCTGGAAGTTGGCCCTTGAGTTGGCAAAAAAGGTAGATGCAGATATTATTTTGGCCACGGACCCGGATGCGGACAGGCTGGGCGTCTATGCCAAGGATTCGGCCAGTGGCGACTATGTAAGCTTTACCGGTAATATGTCAGGTATGTTGATTGCGGAATATATCTTAAGCCAGCGTAGGGAGAACGGAAGTATGCCTGAGAATCCGGCCCTGGTGGAGACTATTGTCACCACAGATATGGCAAAGGCCATTGCCAAAGAATATGACACTGCCTTGATCGAGGTCCTGACCGGCTTTAAATATATCGGAGAGCAGATTAAATTTTTTGATGAGACCGGAGATCACAGCTATGTATTTGGCCTGGAGGAAAGCTACGGCTGCTTGGCGGGAACCTATGCAAGAGATAAGGATGCCTGCGTGGCAGTTATGATGTTATGTGAGGTGGCTTCCTACTATAAAATGCAAAACAAAACCCTCTGGGATGCTATGATCGACATGTATGAGAAATATGGATATTACAAAGAAGGACTGGCGACCGTGACCCTCAAGGGAATTGACGGAGCGGCCAAGATCCAGGAGATGATGAAGGCCTTTCGGGAGAATCCGCCAAAAGAGTTAGCAGGCTACAAGGTCCTGGCAGTGCGAGACTATAAGGCGGATACCAGATTGGATCTTGCAACAGGACAAGTGGAAGCTACAGGCCTTCCGACTTCCAATGTTCTTTACTATGAATTATCTGACAATGCATGGTGCTGCGTAAGGCCGTCAGGAACCGAACCTAAGATTAAATTCTACTTTGGTGTAAAAGGAAAGTCTCTGGAGGATGCAAAAGACAAGTTAGAGGCCTTAAAAGAAGCCATCACAGCATCCAGATAAGGGCGAGGAGGATAAGAAAATGGCAATTGTTTTTAATGAAGAAACAAAAATATTTAAATTAGATACAAAAAACACGACATATCTTATAGGGCTTTCCCCGGAAGGCTATGTAGGACATGTGTATTATGGAGAAAAGCTTTCTTCTGCAGATGCCTATTACCTGCTTCGCACGGAGGAGCCTCCATTTACTCCGAGCAAGAACGAGAGAGAAAAATCAGCATTTTTAGACTTTTATCCTATGGAATATCCATCGGGAGGAATCGGGGACTATAGAGAAAGCTGCATCAATATCAGAAATGAAGCAGGCTGCATGGGCAGTGAATTTTTCTACCAGTCCCACGAGATCTTTAAAGGAAAGCCGAAACTGGAAGGTCTTCCTGCCTCCTTTGGCGGGGAGGAGGAAGTGGAGACTCTGATTCTTAGCTGCCTAGACCCCATCTTAAAGCTAAGATTAGAGTTGGCTTATTCTGTCTTTGAAAAAGAGGATGTGATCACAAGAAGTGTCAAGATTACCAATGAAGGCAATGAGAAAGTCAAACTTGAGAAGGTTTACAGTGCCTGCCTGGATATGGACAATGAAGATTTTGAACTTTTGACCCTTCATGGATCCTGGGCCAGGGAGCGCCACATTCAAAGAAGAAGGGTTGGCTATGGAAAGCAGTTGGTATCCTCTGCGAAAGGAGAATCCGGCCACCAGGAACACCCCTTCATTGCCCTTGTGACCCCGGGAACTAATCAAGAGCAGGGCCGGGTATATGCCATGCATTTTGTATATTCCGGAAACTTTATCGGCCAGGTGGAGCAGACCCAGTTTGATGCCGTTCGGATGGTCATGGGAATCAGTCAGGAGGAATTTTCCTGGAATCTGCGGGCCGGCCAAAGCTTCCAGGCCCCGGAGGTTGTTATGACCTTCTCGGCAGAGGGCCTTGGAAAAATGACCAGGTCCTACCATGATTTTTATCGTCAGCATATGATCCGCAGCCCTTACAAGAATAAGAAGCGGCCGATTCTTATCAACAACTGGGAGGCTACCTATTTTGATTTTGATACAGAAAAGCTTCTTGCCATTGCCAGGGAGGCAAAACGTGACGGCATTGAGATGCTGGTAATGGATGACGGCTGGTTTGGTAAGCGCAATTCTGATAACTGTTCCCTGGGGGATTGGATTGTAAATGAAGAAAAGATCCAGGGAGGACTAAAGCATTTAGTAGAAGAAGTAAAGAAGATCGGCTTGAAATTCGGAATATGGTTCGAGCCGGAAATGATTTCCCCGGATTCGGATTTATACAGGGCTCATCCGGACTGGGCCATCCATATTGAGGGGCGGAAGGCTACCCAGTGCCGCCAGCAATATGTACTGGACCTTTCAAATCCCGAGGTGGTGGACTATGCCTACCAGTCCGTGGCTAAGATTCTTAGAAGCGCCCCCATCGATTATGTAAAATGGGATATGAACCGCCAGCTCAGTGACCTGGGAAGTTCCTATCTGGATCCTGACTCCCAGCAGGAGTTGTTCCACCGCTATGTATTGGGCGTTTACCAGATGCAGGAGCGCCTGATCACGGAATTTCCTGACCTTCTTTTAGAAAATTGTTCCGGTGGCGGGGCCAGATTTGACCCGGGCATGCTCTACTATAGTCCCCAGATCTGGTGCTCGGATGATACGGATGCAGTGGAGCGCTTGGAAATTCAGGAGGGCACGGCTCTTATTTACCCACTGTCTACCATGGGAGCCCATGTCAGTGTATGCCCCAATCATTCCGTGGGAAGGGTGACTCCTTTTGAGACCAGGGGCCATGTAGCCCTGGCCGGAACCTTTGGCTATGAATTAGATATTACAAAACTTCCGGAGGAAGAAAGAGACCAAATCAAAGACCAGACTAGGACCTATCATAAATACAATGACCTGGTAAGGGAGGGAGATTATTATCGTCTTGCCTCCTTCTCGGAAAATGGACATTATGATTGCTATATGGAGGTGGCCAAGGACAAGTCTGAGGCCCTGGTAACCTATGTACAGGTTCGTGGAATCCCAAATAGCAAGAGTAAAAAATTAAGATTACAAGGCTTAGACCCTAAGGCAACCTATGAATTGGAGGGCACCTTAGAGCGCTATAGCGGGGAAATTCTCATGAAAGCCGGCTACCTTTTTAAGGACTTTTGGGGAGATGCGGTCAGCAGATTGTATCACTTTGTAAAAGTTGACAAGGCTGATTAAAAAACCTATAATTTAAGTTAAATTTAAAAGATTTGCTTTAATGAGGTATGGGAAATGGGAAAAGTAAGATTGGCAGATATTGCCGAGAGAACCGGCGTCAGTGCGGTTACCGTGCATAATGCCCTTGCAGGAAATAAAGGCGTCAGCGACGAGATGCGCCAGCGGATACAAAAAGTGGCCAAGGAGATGGGCTACCAGGCTCTCAGTGAGAAAAAGCAGGAGGATCCTATAGAAACCTCCCGCACCATCGGAGTCCTGGTAGCGGAAAATTATCTGGCCCAGTATGAGACCTTTTACTGGAAGATGTACCAGGAACTGGCCATGATCGCCACGGAAAAAAGATGCTTTACCGCTGTGGAAGTGCTGAGAAAAGACGATGAGATGCATACCCTAAAGATGCCGGCCTTTCTGACAGAGCACCGGGTAGATGCCTTAGTCGTTCTTGGTGAGATCAACAAGCAATATATTATAAAATTGCAAAGCAAGGCGGATATTCCTGTCGTATTTTTAGACTTTTATGATAAGGACCTGGCCCAGGATGCGGTGGTAACAGACAACTTTTACGGCATGTTTTTGATGACGGAATATATGTTTGACCAGGGCATCGATGAGCTGGCCTTTGTGGGATCCATTTTTGCAACCAGCAGTATTATGGACCGGTATTGTGGCTTTATGAAGTCCATGACCCTTCATGGGAAAAATATTCATCCGGAATGGCTCATTGAAGACCGTGACAAGGTAGGTCAGATGGGCTTTGAGCTTCCGGCTAAATTGCCCAAGGGTTTTGTATGCAACTGTGACTTGGCGGCCTTTATGCTGATAGATAAGCTGAAGGAAAAGGGATATCGTGTGCCGGAAGATATTTCGGTAGTGGGCTTTGACAATTATCTTTATCCGGGACTAGCGGACATGCAGATCACAACCTATGAGGTCAATACCAAGGCCATGACAAAGGTTGCTGTAGAAAAAGTATTAAAGCAGATTAAGAATCCGAAACGGGGACATGGAATGGACGTGGTTTCGGGGCGAATGGTAATTAAGAAGACCGTTAAAAGTAAAAATTAGTTTATAAACTTAAAGAAAAAATCAGTGCAGGAGTCCTCTAAGGCGGCTGTGCTGATTTTTTATTTAATCTACGCATTAACTTAAAAAATTAATTAATCCTAAAAAGCGCAAATCCAGCTGTGCGTATCTAACAAAAAAGCAGCGCATGCTTAATATAAATTAAACAAAATTTACTTATTTAACTTAAAAATATTGAGAAATTAACTTAAAAGGTATATAGTTTAGTTAAGTTAAAACATTAAACTTAATTAATGAATGAGGAGGGAAACTATGAAAGCAAAAAAAGCATTAAGTCTTGTTTTAGTTGCTGCAATGTCACTTTCGATGGCAGCATGTGGCAATGGGGGAAGTTCCGGAAAGGATGATAGCAGTGCATCGGCAGATGTACCTAGCATCGATGAAATCAAGGTGGGAGAAGATTATAAGGACCTCAAAGCGGACATTAAGGTTCTTACCAACAGAACGGACATTGTGGATACTACCTATAAGGAGTATGCGGAAGAATTCCAGAAACTTTATCCAAATATTACAGTTACCTACGAGGGAATTACAGATTATGAGGAATCCTTAACCCTTCGTCTTACCAACGGAGACTGGGGAGATATCTGTTTGATCCCAACTACCTGTGATAAGAGTGAGTTCTCAACCTACTTTACATCTTTGGGTGATTATGACACCTTAAATGACATTTACAACTTCGTAACAGAAAAGACCTACGAAGGTCAGGTATATGGAATTCCTTGCGGTGGTACAGCCGGTGGTATTGCTTATAACAAGAAGGTTTGGGAAGAGGCAGGAATTACTTCACTTCCTACCACACCGGATGAATTTCTTGATGACCTTCAAAAGATCAAGGACAATACCGATGCCATTCCAATGTATACAAACTTTGCGGCAGGATGGCCAATGGGAGCATGGAACGATTATGTAGGAATCGCTTCAAACGGAGATCCGGATTATAAGAATAACATCCTGCTTCATACCAAAAATCCATTTACTAAAAACAAAGAAAACAGTGGTCCATACGCCGTATATTATACCCTCTATAATGCAGTGGCAGACAAGTTGGTAGAAGAAGATCCGGCTTCCAGTGACTGGGAGTCATCAAAGACAAAGATCAACAATGGCGAGATCGGTTGTATGGTGCTTGGTTCTTGGTGCGTACAGCAGTTTAAGGATGCTGGAGACAACCCGGACGATATCGGCTACATGCCATTCCCAATCACTGTAGACGGAAAACAGTATGCAGCTTCCGGCGGTAACTATGCATATGCAGTAAACAATCAGTCAAGCGCAGACAATCAGATTGCTGCTGAACTTTACATCAAGTGGCTCTTTGAGGAGTCAAGCATCTTTGAGGATGAGGGAAGTATCCCGGCTCTTAAGGGTGAGGATCTTCCGGATTCTCTTGCAGAATTTGACGGAGTAGAACTTCTTTCTGACAATGCTGCAAAAGAAGGAGAGGAAAGTCTTTATGATGACATCCGCAACACAGCAGAAGTTCTGAGTGGCGACTATCCGGTAAGTACAGTCCTTGAGGCAGCCCTTTACGGAACAGAATCCCTGGACGATCTGATGAACGAGTGGAATGAAAAATGGACCAGTGCCCAGGAATCCTGCGGAGCTGAGATTAATGAATAAAAAACTCAGAGGGCAGTTGTAATGACTGCCTTCTTCTAACAAAGCCTTTGAAAGGAGAAGAATATGAGTGGTTCAAAAACTGTTGCGAAGGCTGAAAAAACACCTTTCCGGCAATGGATCGGAAGCAGAAAAATACAGAAAAGACTTTTAATCATAAGCTTTATGTTTATTCCCATGTTGCTCTTGGTCGTCTTTACCTATATACCCTTTCTTAAGATGATCCAGTTTAGTTTTTATGACATGAAATATCTGGGAGATAAGGTATTCGTAGGTTTAAAAAATTATAAGGAAATATTTAGCAGACCGGATATTTTCGGATCCCTCTTTGTCAGTGTTTACTACATGGGTGGCGCAATTGTTCAGCTTTGCCTGGCCCTTTTCTTTGCAACCATGATGGTATTTAAGGTAAAAGGGGAGTCTGTATTTAAGGCGACCATGTTTTTCCCTTATTTGATCTGTGGTATCGCAGTCGGATTTATTTTCAAATTCTTCTATGCCAGAGGATATGTCTTAGATACCATTCTTCAGATGTTCGGAATGGACTTAGAGGACATTCCTATGTGGCTGCAGAATAAGAGCATCAACAACTTTGCCCTGGTGGCAACCTCCATATGGAGATATACCGGCCAGAATATGATCCTGTTTTTGGGAGCTATGATGTCCGTAGATAATGATCTTTATGAGGCGGCAGCCTTAGATGGGGCAAATAAGTGGCATATCTTCCGTTACATTATTATGCCAAGTATTAAATCCATTATTGTATTAAACCTGATTCTTTCCATCAGTGGTTCCTTAAGTGCCTTCGAGCCTCCATACGTTATTACCAATGGACAGATGGGAACCGGAACCTATTTCGTTATCATGAACCGACTGGCCCATGAAAATCAAAAGGTTGGTCTGGCCTGCGCCATGGCTATCGTGCTTCTTGTGATCATCATTATCTGTACCGTGGCCCAGAAGCTCTTCTTTAAATATGTATTTGATGACGGAACAAGTGATGAGTCTAAGGCAGCTGTAAGACGCAGAAAGAAAGCAGAAAAAGCAAAAAAGACTGCAGCTAAGAAGGGAGGCGTGCAAGCATGAAAGGTGAAAAGAAAATTTCCAGTATCATTTTTTCAATTGTAAAATACGCTTCTTTAATTGCAGCAGCGCTGATTGCAGTTATCCCTGTAAGTGTTTGTATCCTGACGGCCTTTAAGTCCAATGAAGAGTATGCAAGCACATCGGTGCTGTCTCTTCCTAAGTCCTGGGCTTATCTTGATAACTTTAAGATTGCCTTAGAGAAAGCGAACATGCTTCGAGGCTTTTTAAATACCTTTATCGTCTTGGTAGTGGTTTTGGTTTGCTCTGTTTTTATCAGCGCCATGTTGGCCTATGTATTAAACCGTTTTACATTTCCGGGAAGAGGAATGATTGAAAACTTATTCTTATTTGCTTCCCTGCTTCCGGGAATTGCCATGCAGGTTACCATTTACAAGATTATGTATTGGTTAGGTTTTATCAATCATCTCTATGGTTACATGATTGTTTTGATGGGAACGGATATTATTTCGATCTATATCTTTTTACAGTTCTTTGAAAACCTGCCTACTTCCCTGGATGAGTCGGCCATTATAGACGGATGCAGTTATTTTGGAGTCTTTTTTAGAATCCTCTTTCCGCTCTTGAAGCCAGCCATCATGACATCCCTAGTCTTAAAGGGTGTAAGCGTATATAACGAATATTATGCATCCAGTTTGTATTTGACCCTGCCGGAGTTAAAGACGATTTCTACCGCCCTCTATACCTTTACGGGCCCTTACGGAAATCAGTACAACTACATCTGTGCCGGTGTTTTGATTACCATTATTCCGATCCTGGTATTCTTCCTGGTTTTCCAGAAGCAGGTCTACAGCGGAATGGCAGTGGGTGCAGTAAAAGGCTAGAAACTTAAATAGTATTTATCGGATTTTGACATATAGGAGATTTATTATGAGCGATTTTAAATTAATTAGCCCGGAGGTGGCAAATGTACCTTGGCAGGAAAAACCGGAAGGACTTACAGGAGCCCCCATCTGGAGATATAGCGAGAACCCAATCGTAGGAAGAAACCCGGTAGAGGGAGTAGCAAGAATTTTCAACAGTGCGGTGATCCCTTATGAGGGTGCCTTTATCGGTGTCTTCCGTGGCGAGCAGGTAAATGGTGTTCCTTATATCTATATGGGAAGAAGCCAGGACGGAATCCACTGGGATTTTGACAAGGACAAGATCCAATTTGTAGATGAAAATGGGGAACCCTTCATGCCGGTTTATGCCTACGATCCAAGACTTGTAAAGGTAGACGGGGTTTACTACGTGATCTGGTGCCAGGACTTCTACGGGGCAGCCATCGGTGTAGCCAAGACAGAAGATTTTAAAACATTTACAAGAATAGAAAATCCTTTCCTCCCATTTAACAGAAATGCGGTTTTATTCCCAAGAAAAATTCATGACAGCTTTGTAATGCTGTCCCGTCCAAGTGACAGCGGACATACCCCATTTGGAGATATCTTCCTGTCAGAAAGTAAGGACATGGTTTACTGGGGCAAGCACCGTCATGTTATGGGAAAGAGCAGCGAGTGGTGGGAGTCCCTAAAGATCGGTGGAGGAGCGGCTCCGATTGAGACCAGCGAGGGTTGGCTTTTAATCTACCACGGTGTGAGCGGAACCTGCAACGGATATGTTTACAGCATCGGAGGAGCTATCTTAGATATCGACAATCCATCCATTGTAAAATATCGGTGTGAGAACTTCCTCCTTACCCCGGAAGAGTGGTATGAGGAGCGGGGCTTTGTGCCAAATGTAACCTTCCCATGTGCGACCATTCATGACAGCAAGACCAACAAGATGGCCATCTATTATGGGGCTGCTGACAGCTATATCGGCCTGGCATTTGCCTATGCAGATGAATTGGTAGACTATATTAAGGCACATAGTGTTGTCAGAGAAAATGACACAGAAATTGGCAGGCGATAATATGAACTTGGCAAAAGAGACAAGAACGGAACTGGTGCAGCGCATCGTTCCGTTCTGGAAAAAATTAAGAGACAATGAGCATGGCGGCTATTATGGATATATGGATTTTGACTTGCAGCTAGATAAGAAATACGAAAAGGGTTGTATTCTCAACAGTAGAATTTTATGGTTCTTTTCCAATGCATATCTGACTTTAAAGGAAAAGGATTTATTGGATGAAGCTGACCATGCTTATTTATTTATGAAAAATGCTTGTAAGGATCAAAAAAACGGAGGCGTTTTCTGGTCGGTAACCTATGATGGAAAAGTGGCAGATTCCACGAAACATACCTACAATCAGGCCTTTGCGATCTATGCCTTGTCTTCTTACTATGCGGCAAGCGGAAAAGAAGAGGCCCTGGAATTTGCAAGAGAATTATTTGACATCATAGAGACCACCTGCAGAGATTCCTACGGCTATTTAGAATCCTTTAGCATTGACTGGAAGTTGGAGGACAATGATAAGCTCTCCGAAAATGGGCTCCTAGCAGACAAGACTATGAATACCTTGCTTCATGTATTAGAAGCCTATACCGAGCTATACCGGGTGGCCCCGACAGAAGAAGTGGGCCGGGCCCTTAAGAGAATCCTGGGCCAGTTTGCATCCCAGGTCTATAACGAGGAAAGTCACCGCCTGGAGGTCTTCTTTGATGAAAAAATGAATACCATCTCAGACCTTTATTCCTACGGCCATGATATCGAAGCTAGCTGGCTTTTGGACCGGGCGGCCAAGGTCTTGGGAGACCAGAAGCTTTTGGAAGAAACCTACGCCTATACCACAGAGCTTGCAAAAGAGGTATATAAAGAGGCCCTAGACCATGGCGCTATGAATAACGAGTGCTTTAAGGGAGTGGTAGACAAGACAAGAGTCTGGTGGGTCCAGGCGGAGGCCATGGTAGGTTTTTATAATTGCTACCAGAAAAGCGGAGAGGAAAAGTATAAGAAGATCACTGAAGATCTTTGGGCCTATATTAAAGAATATATCATAGATAAAAGGGAAGGCTCTGAGTGGTTTTGGGACTTAAATAAAGAGGGGAAACCAGAGAGCAAAAAGCCCATTGTAGAACCATGGAAATGCCCCTACCACAATGGAAGAATGTGTATGGAGATGATCAGGAGGATGGCAGAATGATTCACAGCCAGTATTACGTAGAGCAGGAAAAATTAGAAAAACTACAGGAAAGAAAAAATAGAAAAAGCGATTTTTATAACGGAATTTTTGACCGTTATGAGGACCCGGTATTAACCAGAGACCATGTGCCGGTTACCTGGAAATATGACATCGATGCAGAAACCAATCCTTACTTTATGGAGCGGTTGGGAGTCAATGCAGTTATGAATTCCGGGGCCATTGAATTAAATGGAAAGTACTATCTGGTAGCCAGAGTGGAAGGCGCAGACCGGAAGTCCTTCTTTGCAGTGGCAGAGAGCGAGACCGGAATCGATGGATTTAAATTCTGGGACTACCCCATCAAGCTGCCGGATACCTGCCCGGAGGAGACCAATGTATATGACATGCGTCTGACCAAACATGAGGACGGATACATTTACGGAGTCTTCTGCTCAGAGAGTAAGGATAAGGAAGATCCTGACCTGTCCGCAGCAGTGGCAGAGGCAGGAATCGTAAGGACCAAGGATTTAAAAACCTGGGAGAGATTAGATAACCTCAAGACCTTACATTCCCCACAACAGAGAAATGTAGTCCTCCATCCGGAATTTGTAGACGGAAAATATGCATTCTATACCAGACCTATGGACGGTTTTATAGAGACAGGAAGCGGCGGAGGAATCGGATTTGGCCTTTGCGATGACATCAAACATGCAGTCATCGACGAAGAAAAGATCATCAGCAGACGGGTCTACCATACCTTGACAGAGTCAAAAAACGGAGCCGGAGCCGTTCCTATTAAGGGAAAGAAGTGCTGGATCCATATCGCCCACGGGGTAAGAAATACAGCAGCAGGCCTTCGCTATGTCCTCTATGTATTTGCAACAGACCTAAAAAATCCGGATAAGGTCATAGCAAAACCTTCCGGCGTATTCCTAGTTCCCCTTGGAAAAGAGCGGGTGGGAGATGTATCGAATGTAGTTTTCACCAACGGAGCTATCGCAAAAGAAGACGGAGAGGTGTATATTTATTATGCATCTTCCGATACAAGAATGCATGTGGCCACCACCACCATTGATCAGTTGGAGGATTATCTCTTCCATACACCGGAGGATCCGCTGCGTTCACCGGATTGTGTAAAACAGCGCTGTGAATTAATTGAGAAAAACCTAAAACTATTGGGTAAATAAGATTGTTGCGAAAGATATAAAAAAGGAGTTTGCAAAATGCTGAGGGTCATTAAAAATATCAAAGAAAAGACCAAGGACATGGATGCTAAGGCCAGGTTTGAATATATTCGGACCTACTATTGGTATCACATTTTAGGAATCTGTCTTCTTGTCTTCTTACTGATTTTTTTGATCCTCCATTTTGCATTTCCCGAAGAAAATCCACTCTTTAAGTGTGGCCTGGTAAATCAAGAGATCGACCAGACCAGGGACCAAAGCCTAGCAGGGGACTTTACAAAAAGCAGTGGTATTTCTCAAAAACAAATTGTGTTTGATTCTGACTATGTCATATCCTATGATGGAAATAAAAAAGAAGGGACCAATGAAAGTTCCTTTGATAAATTTTTCTTTCAGTGGTCCGAGGGGGAACTGGATGCACTTATTATGGACAAGGATTTCTTAAAATACTGTATCGAAGTAGGGGGAGAATTCTACCCGGCAGAGGACTTTGATACAGGAAGCCTTAAGCTTTGCAAGTTGGAGGGAGTCTCTGTAATTTCCCTAGAGGATACAGGGCTGGAAGAGAGTCTTAAGGGACAAGACTTGGTAGTGGCATTTCCTAGCACAGGAAAACATAAGGATACCTGTCAGAAATTTGTGGACTATTTAAAAGAAAAGTAAGTAAGAAGAGTAATAAGAAAAGCAAAAAGAAAGTGGGAAGAGAAGGGTGAAGAAGCTAAATATAGAAAATCCATTTTTTGAATTTATGAATCGGCTGGCAGATTTGGTGCTTTTAAACATTGTCTGGCTTATTAGCTGCCTTCCCCTGATCACCATTGGAGCGGCAAAGACTGCCCTCTACCGAATCATGTTAAGGAGGGCAAGAGGCGAGAGTAATTATCCGGTTCGGGAATACCTGGAGGCCTTTAAGGAGGATTTTGGGAAAAGTACCAAGATCTGGCTCTTGCTTTTAGTAAGTGGTGGCCTCTTGGTCTTTGACCTAAGCTATATGGGAGCGAAATGGAGCCCACTTGGCATATTACTTGGAGTTCTAATCTCTATTTGGATGATTTTAGAAAGCTATTTATTTCCTCTGACGGCCCAGTTTGAAAATTCTCTTACAAATACTTGGAAGAATGCCGCCTATATGGCAGTGCGGCATTTCCCTTATACAGTAATAATTGTGCTTCTAAACGGGATCCCCCTCTTTTGCTTACTTGCCGGTGGGGCAATCCTTAAGGTGACCCTGCCAATCTACCTGGTGATCGGCTTTTCTTTGACCGCAGGAATCAACACAAGGATCTTTCGTACAATCTTCGACAGATATATGTAGATATATAGAGATATATATAGAGGAAGATTGACATGTGTATATTAAAATTAAAACCAAGCTGTAAAAATTACCTTTGGGGTGGCCATAGGCTGGCGGAAGAGTATGGCATTGAATATGAGGAAGATGTCCTGGCAGAGGCCTGGGAATTATCCTGCCATCCCGATGGCCCTTCCTATATTGTCAACGGAAAATATGCAGGAAAGACCCTGGAAGAATTTATTGAGGCAGAGGGAAAAGACGTCCTTGGAAGCCACTGCAGAAGATTTCGGGATTTTCCTATTTTAATAAAATTTATTGACGCCAAACAAAACCTTTCCATCCAGGTCCATCCTAACAACCGCTATGCCCTTAAAAATGAAGGCCAATACGGAAAGACCGAGATGTGGTATATCATGGATGCCAAACCGGGTGCCTTCTTGTACTATGGCTTTAAGACAGAGGTCAGTAAGGAAGAATTTGCAAAACGGATTGAGGAGGATAGCCTTCTTGAAGTCTTAAATGCAGTGCCGGTTCAAAAGGGGGATGTGCTCTTCATTGAATCAGGAACCATCCATGCCATCGGAGAGGGAATCCTCATTGCCGAGATCCAGCAAAATTCCAACGTAACCTACCGGGTCTATGATTACGGAAGAGTGGGAAAGGATGGAAAGAAGCGTGACCTTCATATCGAAAAGGCCTTAGCAGTCACCAACCGGGTACCCATTGTAAAAGACAAGAGCAGCTACCCCCATGTGGCGGACTGTGATTATTTTACCGTAGATAAATTGAACCTGGACGGGACTTTCATGAAGAAAATGGAAGGAAGTGTTTCAGAGGCATCTTTCGCAAGTATTTTATTTCTTGACGGCCAGGGGACCATCACTAATAATGGAGAGACCCTAAGCTTTAAAAAGGGAGAGAGCTTCTTCCTGGCAGCAGGCAGCGGAAACTATACCATAGAAGGAAGCTGCGATGCTCTGGTTACAACCATCAGAGAGAAGGCAGCCCCGGTGCGGATCGGTATTGATATTGGAGGAACCACCACTAAGATCGGTCTGGTAGATATCCACCAGAAACTAATTGCCAGCCAGGTTATGGAGACCCGGGCAAAGAGGCCGGCAGAAGAAGTGATCGGGGAAATTGCAGAGCGCACGCTGGCTCTTTTGGAGGACCAGGGCATTGCCATGGACCAGTGCATAGGGGCCGGTATCGGAATGCCGGGAACCATAGACTCCAAAAAAGGAATCGTAAAATACTCCAACAACATTCAGTGGGAAAATGTAGACCTTGTAAAAATTATGGGCCAGTATCTTCCGATTCCTATCCGCATTGCCAATGATGCAGACTGCGCAGCCCTCGGAGAGGCAGTTGCAGGGGCAGGAAAAGAATGCCAGGATGTCATTATGCTGACTCTGGGCACCGGTGTGGGCGGAGGCATTATTCTGGATGGAAAGATCTACGAAGGAAAAGGCTTAGGCGGCAGCGAGTTAGGCCATATGGTAATTGTGGAAAACGGAGAGCCATGTACCTGCGGAAGAAAGGGCTGCCTAGAAGCCTATGCATCCGCCACAGCCCTCATGCGGGAGGCAAAAAAAGCTACGAAAGAGGACCTTAATCCTAAGGAAATCTTTGAGGGAGCAAAAGCAGGGGATCCAAAACTACAGCAGGTGGTAGATAATTACATCGGAAAGCTGGGAACAGGAATTGTAAATATCGTAAATATCTTCCGGCCGCAGTTAGTCATCCTAGGAGGGGGAATATCCGCCCAGGAAGAAGCCCTGCTGGCACCACTTAGAGAAATGCTAAAGACCGGATGCTTTGGAGGAGAAAAAGGAGAACTTCCGGAGATTGAAGGGGCGGCCCTGGGTAATGAGGCCGGCATGATCGGAGCCGCCAGTCTCCTATAGAGAAAAACCATAAGCTTCCTATAGAAAAAACAGCAAGCGGGCTGTAGAGAAAGGCGACAATTCTCCTATATAAAAGGGGAGCCAGATCCCCTCTATAAAAGAGCTTGCCTAGGGACCTAGCTTGTGCTATACTTTCAAACGTTGCAAGCACGTATCTGCAAAACATAATTGAATCGCTTTTCAGATACCTGGCAAAAACAAGGTCCTTATCCAGCTTGCATCGAGTGTTCGAGACCTTCCACTCGTAAAACAAAACTAAAGGAGAATTGAATATGAAGAACAAGAATGTAGCATTTATGACCCAGGCGGCAATGATCGCAGCCATCTACGTGGTGCTTACCTATATCTTTGCACCATTTTCCTTTGGAGAGGTACAGATTCGTATTTCCGAAGCATTAACCATTCTGCCCCTCTTTACACCGGCAGCAATCCCGGGACTCTTTGTAGGCTGCTTAATCGGCAACATCCTAGGAGGAGCCATCCTTCCGGATATCATCTTCGGAAGTATCGCAACCTTACTGGGAGCCCTTGGTACATATGCTCTAAGAAATCAGAAGCCGATCCTTGGAACCTTACCTCCGATCGTGGCCAACATCATTATCGTACCATTTGTACTACGCTACGGATACGGAACCATGCTTCCGATACCATTTATGATGCTGACTGTAGGAGTGGGAGAAGTGATCTCCTGTATCGTGCTGGGACTTATTCTTTATACAGCACTGAACCGATACAAGGGTACGGTCTTTGCACATGCTGCAAAATAGTTACAATGAAATACTCATAGAAAGGCGCAAGCTCGAGAAAAGAGCTTGCGCCTTTCTATTATTCATACCTTTTCGAGAAAATAGCTTCGTGTTAAAATAGTCCTAAAGAAATCACAAAGGAGGGCAGATCAATGGGAATATATTTGAATCCAGATAGCAGTAAATTTGAAGAAGCAGTAAATTCAGATATCTATGTGGATAAGACGGGCTTGCTAGCTTATACCAATTCCGTTTTACATACCATGCAGAAGTATATTTGCATTAGCCGTCCGAGACGTTTCGGAAAATCAACAGCCGCCAATATGCTTACGGCCTATTACAGCAGAGGCTGTGATGCCAAGCAGATTTTTTCGCGATTTGAGATTGCAAAAGATGAGAAATTTCTAAAATATCTGAATCAATACGACACGATTTCCGTTAACATGCAGGAAATTTTAAGCAGAAGCCATAGCATTCATGAATTGATCCGGCGCTTTGGAGACCTGCTCATTCGGGACCTGAAAAGAGAATATCCGGATGTGGATTATTTTGATGATACAGATGTAATTGAATGTATGCAGGATGTCTATGCTCAAAAAAAACGGGCCTTTGTTATAATAATTGATGAGTGGGACTGTGTTTCCAGGGAGTATAAGGAAGATAAAAAGGCCCAGGAAAAATACCTTGATTTCCTAAGAGATTTATTAAAGGACAAGGCTTATATTCATCTTGCCTATATGACAGGAATTCTTCCGATAAAAAAATATGGAACCCATTCCGCCTTAAATATGTTTGACGAGTTTTCCATGATAGATCCCGGGCCCTTGGCAAGATATGTAGGATTTACAGAGGAAGAAGTTAGCCATTTGTGTCAGCTGTATCAGGCAGATATGACAGAGGTTAAATCCTGGTATGATGGCTATTCCTTTGAAAATGGTCTATCAATTTACAGTCCGCGTTCCGTAGTAAGCTGTTTGCGCTTTGGGAAAATAGGAAATTACTGGAATCAGACAGAAACATTTGAGGCCTTAAAAATCTATATCGATATGAATTTTGAAGGATTAAAGGATGATGTTTTGAGTATGATTGCGGGGAAATCAGTGCCTGTAAACATAGGAAGTTTTTCCAATGATATGTCTACATTTCATTCTGAGGATGATGTGTTAACCCTTTTAATCCATCTGGGCTATGTTTCTTATGATTATGATAGTAAGACGGTAAAAATCCCAAATGAAGAGGTGCGGGCTGAGTATGTGAATAGTATTTCTACATCGGAATGGGGTGAAGTCTCAAGATCCCTAAAAAATTCAGCAGACACATTGGAAGCGATCTGGCAAAAAAGACCCAAGCAGGTGGCAGAGGCAATCAGTCAGGCACATTTTGAAACTTCCCACATCCAATATAATGATGAAAATGCATTAAGTTACACAATTTCGCTGGCTTTATATTCTGCAAGGAATTTCTATCTTATTTACAGAGAGTTGGCTGGGGGAAAGGGATTTGCAGATCTTGTGTTCCTGCCAAGGAAAAAATTTCCGGAAAAACCGGCAATCGTAGTAGAACTTAAATGGGATCAAGATGCAAAAGGAGCCATTCAACAAATAAAAGATAAGGAATATTGCAGGAGCCTGGAAGAATATAAGGGCAATATTTTATTAGTAGGTGTCAATTATAATAAAAAAACAAAGATTCATGAGTGTATCATTGAGGAGGCAGAAAAAGAGGGGTAGATCTTACCCCTCTTTTCTTCGTTTCCTTCGAATCCGATTCACATTCCGCTCGTAATTCCCACTTTTTAAAAGCTCCGCCAATACATACTGCTCAAAGAGGGGGACAGTGCAGGAGTAAAAACCCAATTTCTCCTGAAAGGCCCCCTGTAATTTTGGGGGTAAAATGAGATAACCGATACGCATGGAGGGGGCGATAGTCTTGGAGAAGGTATTCATATAGATGACATTTCCAGCCTCCGACATGGCAAAGAGGGGCTCCTCGGCCTTCCTGGATACGGTTAGCTCCGAGTCATAGTTATCCTCTACAATAAAGGCATCCTTCTCCATAGCCCACCTTAAATATTCCTTCTTTTTGGAAATGCCTACGGTAATTCCGGTGGGGTAACTGTTAAAAGGAGTGACGTGAAGAATACTTGCCCTTGTACTTGCCAAATCCTTGGAGGAGATTCCGTCCTTTGTAAGGGGGAGAAAGAGGCAAGAGATTCCCAAGGCCTCGTAGACCATATGAATCTTCTCATAAGAAGGAGACTCGATGGCAAAGGGAAGGTCGCCTCTTAGGAGCTGGGCCACCAGGCTGTAGAGGTACTCGGCCCCGGCGCCGACCACGATCTGGTCCGGCTCCACATAGATCCGTCGGCTGCGGGCCAGGTAGCGGCAAATCTCCGTGCGCAGTTTTAGACAACCTTGGTTCGGCCCCTTGACTAAAATATTTTCGCCATAGTCCGTAATCACCTTACGCATGGTCCTTGCCAGGACAGAATAGGGGAAATTCCCCCTATTTTCGGAGACACTTGTGGATAAGTCCTTAAAATCCTTGGAATTTTCCTTAGGTCTTAAAGCCTTCTTAGCCGACATTTCATCTGTCGAGGCCTCATCGGCATAAACATTGGATAAAAAATCTGCCTCCTTATAGATCACATAACTGCCGCTTCTTTGCCTTAACTCAATATAGCCCTCCTCACTTAAAAGCTCCAGGGCATGCTCCACAGTAACCACGCTGCAGCCACTTTCCACAGCAATGGTTCTCTTGGCCGGAAGCCGGGAGCCGTAGGGGTAAATTTCTTTTATAATATCCTCTTTGATTAAGTGATACAATTGAATATAGGCAGGAGTGTCATGGTTGCCGGAAATCCTATAATTCATAAAAATTTCTCCTTTTGGTTATATAAAAAATATCAAAATTGATTATATTCATAGGGTCAGAACGAGTTTATCATCTTAACTATCCTTTGTAAAGAGTGAGGAAGTAGAATGACGATTCATCAGAAATCACAAAAAAATACAAAAAGCCTGCCGGACCACAATAGGCAGAACAAGATTGCCCTCATCAATGATTACTCCGGCTTTGGCCGCTGCTCGGTAGCGGTGCAGCTGCCCATCATTTCTACCATGCATGTGCAGTGCTGCCCCATCCCAACCTCTATTTTTAGTAATCATACGGGATTTCCGGAATTTTATTATTCAGATTTCACGGACCACATGCCTACTTATATAAATATGTGGGAGAAGCTGGATCTTCATTTTAAGGGGATCTGTACCGGGTTCTTGGGATCCTCAGAGCAGATAGGGATTGTGACAGATTTTATTAAAAGATTTCGAAGAGAAGATACCACGGTATTGGTGGATCCGGTCATGGGAGATTATGGAAATACCTACCCCACCTATACAGAAAAGATGTGCAGGGAGATGATTCGGCTGGTATCCCTTGCAGATATAGCAACCCCCAATCTTACGGAAGCCTGCATCTTAACAGGGACGCCCTACAAGGACAAGTGGAAGATGACGGAACTAAAGGCCCTGGCTGAGGCGGTAGCAGACCTTGGAGTTTCAAAGCTAGTGATCACAGGAATCCCCCAGAGGAGCTTCCTTTGCAATCTCTGCCTGGACCGCACAAAGAAGGAGCCGGAGATCCACCTATTTAAAACCCATAAGGTAGGAACATCCCGTTCCGGAACCGGAGATATATTTTCCGCCATCCTGGCAGCAGATGCAGTCAACGGCGTGGAATTTTCCGTATCCGTAAAGAAGGCATCCAAATTTATAAAAAAATGTATCATGCGGGCAGTGGAGATGGATATTCCGGTCACAGACGGCGTGCCCTTTGAGGAAGTCCTGTCCACATTAAAATGGAAATAAATAGGATGCCGGGAACAATCCGTAGGCATCAAAATATAGAAAATCATCTAGGGAGGAAATACAAGATGAAAAAAGCAATGACTATTTTATATAAGGTACACAATAATTTATACGTAAATCTCACCAACCGCTGTCCCTGCGCCTGTACCTTCTGCCTGAGACAGAACATGGACACCGTATCAGAGGTAGACGACCGGTCCCTGTGGTTGGAGCATGAGCCGACCTATGAAGAGATCCTGGAAGATTTCAAAAATTATGACATGACAGAATTTAATGAAGTCGTATTCTGTGGCTATGGAGAGCCGACAGAGCGACTGGATATGCTCCTGAAAGTAGCAGCCTATGTAAAAGAAAGCTTTGGAAATAAAATCCGGGTCAATACCAATGGAATGGCAGACTTAATCTGGGGCAAAGATACCACACCGGACTTTGAAGGCTTGGTAGATACCGTATCCATCAGCTTAAATACACCCAATCCGGAGAAATATCATGAACTAGTGCGCTGTAAATTCGGAATGAAATCCTTCGATGCTATGCTAAGCTTTGCAAAAAATGTAAGGAAATATGTGCCAAATGTGGTGATGACAACCGTGGATACTACATTGACTAAGGAAGAAGAGGAGCAGTGTAGGGAGATTTGTGAGGAGTTGGGAGTGACCTACAGAATCAGACCATGGGAGGATTAGAGGGGATTTTTTTGTGGATATGGGATGCGATGGGCCGTCCTGCAAGCTGTGATCATACGCCCCAAAACGTGCTGCGTTTCCTGCTGGATGCAGTCTGGCTTATTCGCGATGATGTGGGCAAACTCGCGCTTCGCGCTCACTCCGGGCTAAAGCCCTACGGCCCTTCGGGCACAATGCCCTCATCATCGCAGCCAGCCAGCATCCAGCGACGGAA
>CAVHCX010000016.1:0-64190 GCA_963634745.1 Clostridium sp. CAG:343 | reverse complement strand
TAGAAAGGAGATCCTAGAATATGTGGTTTGTTTTTGCATTGTTATCAGCGATTTTTGCTGCACTGACTTCTATATTGGCAAAGATTGGTATTGACGGAGTAAATTCCAATCTTGCGACAGCCATCAGAACCATGGTAGTTGTTGTTATGGCCTGGGGAATGGTTTTTTTGACCCATACCCAGGGAGGAATTTCAGAGATCAGTAGAAAGAGTTGGATTTTTTTGATCTTATCCGGCTTAGCAACCGGGGCTTCCTGGTTGTGTTACTATAGGGCTCTGCAAATAGGAGATGCGTCCAAGGTAGTTCCGGTTGATAAATTAAGCGTTGTCATAACCCTACTTTTGGCTTTTGCTTTTCTACATGAGGACTTTACGACAAAATCATTGCTTGGATGCGTCCTCATCGGAGCAGGTACCTTAGTTATGGTACTGTAACTTTTTTTGAATAGGGCCTAGGACCATAGGGACCTTTGCTTTCGTATTGACGATAAAGAATCAGACGTGTTAAAATCATCTAGTTGTGACCAAGTCTGGATTTTTCCTGGGGTCACTGCATGTGTGAGGTGACCGTATGAAGGATCATACGGTAGAATAGGGAAGCAGGTGCGATTCCTGCACGATCTCGTCACCGTGTTTTGCGAGTATTTTTCCGGGGGTTTTGATACCCATCCACTGGGCCACCGGGAAGGATGTGAAAAATACATTTGAGCAATCAGCCGGGAGACCTGCCTTTCACAGTACTAAGCTTTATGCCACGAGGAATTGGCAGTACAAAAAGGAGGACATTTAAAAATGAAAAAGAAACTCGTAGTTCTTTGTTTAGCAGCTTGCTTAAGCACAAGCCTCTTAACAGGATGTGGCGGCAGCTCAAGCTCCAACGATACTTCATCAACACAGGCTAGCGATGACCAGGCAGCTGCAGATAAGGTAGCTGACTTAATCGATGCGATTTATGTGCAATCCCGCACCGATGAAACCGATGATCAGTGCAAAGAGGCCAAGGAAGCTTGGGATGCTCTTACCGATGCACAGAAGGAATTAGTATCAGGAACCCACGCAGATCCGGATTATTTTGGATTAGATACCGGAGATGCTTCCAAAGATGATCCTTTGAATCAGGATGATATCGGAGAAAATGAGCTTTTGGTTGTAAGCTTTGGTACTTCCTACAATGACAGCCGTGTGGCTGATATCGGAGGAATCGAGAAGGCTCTTGCCGATGCAAATCCGGATTGGTCTGTAAGAAGAGCATTTACCGCTCAGATTATCATTAACCACGTACAGGCTCGTGATGATGAGAAGATCGATAATGTAGAGCAGGCCCTGGAGCGTGCGGTTGACAATGGAGTTAAGAATCTGGTTGTTCAGCCAACCCATTTGATGCACGGTGCAGAGTATGATGAATTGGTGGAGACTTTAGAGACTTATGTAGATAAGTTTGACTCTGTTAAGATTGCTGAGCCACTTCTCGGTGAAGTAGGAGAAGACGGAACGACTGTAAATGACGATAAGAAGGCAGTAGCTGAGGATATTACTGCAGCAGCTGTAGAAGCGTCTGATTATGATTCCTTAGATGCAGCAAAAGAGGACGGGGTTGCCTTTGTATTTATGGGACATGGAACTTCTCATACAGCAAAGATCAGCTACACCCAGATGCAGAGCCAGATGGAAGATTTGGGATATGATAACGTATTTATCGGAACCGTAGAGGGAGAGCCGGAAGAGACTGCTTGCGAAAATGTTATTGAGGCTGTAAAAGAAGCCGGATACAAGAAAGTAATCCTTCGTCCACTGATGGTAGTTGCCGGAGACCATGCAAACAATGATATGGCCGGAGATGACGATGATTCATGGAAGAGCCAGTTTGAGGCTTCAGGCGCATTTGACAGCGTAGAGACTCAGATTGCAGGATTGGGTGAGATCGACAAGATCCAGGACATTTACGTAGCCCACACAAAGGCAGCTATGGAAGGTGCTGATATGGTAGCAGGAACAGATACAGACGCATCTGCTTCTACTGAACTTGCAGACGGAACCTACACAGCAACTTTTAAAACAGACGGCAAGATGTTCCACGTATATGATACTTTAAACGATCAGGGAACCTTGACTGTAAAAGATGGCAAGATGACCATTCATGTTAGTCTTACATCTGAAAATATTGTAAACCTCTTCTTAGGAAGTGCCAAGGATGCACAAAAAGACGGAGCAGACTTAATTGAGCCTACCAAGGATACTGTAACCGCAGAGGATGGAAGCGAGGAGACCGTGAATGGATTCGATATTCCGGTACCGGCCTTAGATGAGGAATTTGACTTAGCCTTAGTTGGTACCAAGGGTGTTTGGTATGATCACAAGGTAACAGTTTCTGACGTACAGGCTCAGTAATATCAAAAAATAGAAGCTATAGACAGCAGGAGAGTTAAGCACATGTTGAACCAATTTTCAAGAACCCAATTACTTTTAGGACAGCCGGCTATGAAGACCCTTGCCGAATCCAGGGTGGCAGTTTTCGGCGTAGGAGGCGTAGGAGGCTATGTCTGCGAGGCTTTGGTGCGAAGCGGTGTGGGGGCCTTTGACCTCATTGACGATGACAAGGTTTGTTTGACAAATCTCAACAGACAGATCATTGCTACCAGAAAAACCGTTGGAAAATATAAGACAGACGTGATGAAAGAGAGGATGCTTGAAATCAATCCGGATGTTAAGGTGACGGTTCACAAGTGCTTTTTCCTGCCGGAAAATGCCAATGAATTTCCCTTCGAAGAATATGATTATATTGTAGATGCAGTGGATACTGTAACTGCAAAGATCGAGTTGGTTATGAAGGCTAAGGAAGTGGGGGTTCCTATTATCAGCAGCATGGGAGCCGGCAACAAATTAGATGCCAGTGCCTTCCGTGTGGCGGATATTTATAAGACAAAGATGTGCCCCCTAGCCAAGGTCATGCGAAGGGAATTAAAAAAACGTGGGGTGAAAAAGCTTAAGGTCGTATATTCTGAGGAGAAGCCTACAAGGCCCTTAGAGGATATGTCTATTAGCTGCAGAACGAACTGTATCTGCCCGCCGGGAGCCAAACATAAGTGTACCGAACGAAGAGATATTCCGGGAAGTGTCGCATTTGTTCCGTCGGTGGCAGGCCTCATTATCGCTGGAGAGATTGTGAAGGATCTTACTGCAAATGATCCAAGAGAAGTTGAATCATTATAAAATTTATTAAGAAGCCGGGAGAAGTTTCCTTAAGGGAAGCCTCTCCCGGTTTTTTGCTTGGAATTTTTGTACCCGGCTTGTATTTTTGTAAAAACTAGGTAAAGAAAAAGGGGGTATTTTACATAGATTTAACATTGGTTTAACAATGCATGATAGAAAGTTACGGAGATTTTCAGATACAATGGGAAAGGATTAAGGATTTGAAAACATTGTATGAAGAAAGAGAGAAGAAAAGAATATGAACGAGAATATACAGATTATATTCGGTTTAATTGGAGGTTTGGCCCTGTTCCTTTACGGAATGAATAGCATGAGTGATGCCCTGCAGAAGGCTGCTGGGGAGAAGATGAAAAATGTCCTAAGCTTTCTTACAAGGAACCCTCTCATGGGAGCCGTTGCAGGTGCCCTGGTAACAGCTGTCTTGCAGAGTAGTTCGGCTACCACTGTTATGGTGATTGGCTTTACCAGTGCAGGCTTAATGAGCCTGCCTCAGGCCATCTCCGTAATTTTTGGTGCCAATATCGGTACCACCATGACTGCCCAGTTAATGGCATTTAAGATTTCGGATTATATTTATCCCATTATTTTTATCGGATTCATGATGAACTTCGTAGGGAAAAAGGAGCGGATCAAAAGTATCGGAACCGTGGTATTTTCCTTTGGTTTACTCTTTGAAGGCATTGAGATTATGGGCTCTGTCATGAGTCCTCTAGCTAATAGCCCGGTCTTTACCAACCTCATTGGTAAGGTATCAGCCCTGCCCATCTTGGGCGTGCTCTTAGGCTGCGCTATGACCTTGGTCGTACAGAGCTCTTCAGCTACCATTGCCGTGCTGCAAAACTTTGCCTCTCAGGCAGGTCCTGATGGGGTTAGCAGTGTTATTGGTCTGACAGGGGCCATTCCCATCCTCCTAGGAGACAATATCGGAACAACGATTACGGCCTTGCTTGCTTCCATCGGCCAGTCGAAGAATGCAAAACGTACAGCCATTGCCCACAGTATTTTTAATATCAGCGGAAGCGTGGTCTTTGTCTGTATCATTCCCTGGTTTGCAAAATTTGTCCAGTTTATTTCCCCCAAGGGACCGGAGGTGGAAGTTATCTCCAGACAGATTGCCAATGCCCATACCACATTCAATGTAGTCTGTACCCTGGTATGGCTACCCCTCATCTCCGTTATGGTAAAGATTGTTACCAATATTATTCGGGGAGATGACAAGGCACCTGCTGAGGCCTGTACTCCTATTTTCTTGGATTTACACGTCATCGATCAGCCCATCGCGGCCCTCTGCCTTGCATCCCAGGAGATTGAGAGACTGGCAGAGCTTGGAAGTAGTATGTTGGGAGAGGTAAAGAGCCATATTGTCCTGGATGGAAAAGATAAATCCAGAACCCCGGAGGAGAATCAAGTGGTAGAAGCTAGTATCCGCACCGTGGCAGATCTTGGAACTAGCATTGCGGATTATCTTACAAGAATGTTGGGAGGCGGAGCTCTCACAGAAAAACAGGCAGAGCATACGGCAGGACTCTTGTTTGTCACCAACAGCATCCAGCGTGTGGCAGACCGCTGCAAGGATATACAGACCTTGGATGAAGAGGTAAATCCGGAAGTGAAAACATTTTCACCGGAGGCCAAGGAAGATATCAGTGACTGCGTTGGGATTGTGCAAAAACTTTTTGACCAGGCCGTGGATGCCGTTCGCCTGGGAGATGCAGGAGAGGCAAGAGGCGTCTTTGAAGCTAAGGATAAGCTTAAGAAAAAGCAAAGACGCTGTAAGAAAGCCCATCTTAGCCGGGTGAAAAAGGGCCAGTGCTCTACAGAACTTACAGATTACTATACCAGTATCCTAAGTAACCTAGACCGTATGGCAGACTGCTGTTCGGAGATTGCGGAAGAAGCCATTGATGATATTGCCTTCGTACGCTTGGAGGAGGAAGGACGAAATTTCGTATAGAGTTCGTTAGATATAGAATAAAAAAAGACCGCTTGGTAAATGCTGCCAAGCGGTCTTTTTAAATAACTTACTATCCGATTTTACGAAAAATATGGCGAGCCCATAGATTTTCCTGTACAATCAAATTTATAAAGAGCAGTGTATATAGAAAGTTCTCATTCTTCGTAAGAGACTTCATAAAACATCTACGAGGGATGAAAAGAGAGGAGAAAAGATATGGGACTTATAAAAGCAGCAAGTGGATCGGCAGGTGGAACCTTAGCGGACCAGTGGAAGGAATTTTTTACCTGTGATGCCTTGGACAATGATACTTTAATGGTTAGAGGAAGAAAGCAGACCAGTAGCCGGTCTTCCAATACCAAGGGTCATGATAATGTAATCACCAACGGCTCCGGTGTGGCAGTGGCAGACGGCCAGTGTATGATCATCGTAGACCAGGGAAAGGTTGTGGAGATTTGTTCCGAGCCCGGAGAATATACTTATGACACGTCCTCAGAGCCTAGTATTTTCTGTGGAAACCTGGGAGAGGGCATTAAAAATGCCTTTGCTACCTTTGGGAAAAGATTTACCTACGGTGGAGACACGGCCAAGGATCAGAGAGTTTATTATTTTAATACCAAGGAGATTACGGACAATAAGTTTGGAACCGCCAATCCGGTATGGTTCCGTGTGGTAGATAAAAAAATCAACCTGGATAAGGATATCGAGATCCGCTGCAATGGTATTTACTCTTATCGGATTACCAATCCGATTTTGTTCTATACCAATGTCTGCGGAAATGCTGCCCAGTCTTTTGAGAAAGAGCAGATTGATTCTCAGCTTAAGACGGAATTTGTAAATGCCCTGCAGCCGGCCCTGGCAAAGATTTCCGAGATGGAGGTTCGCCCCAGCCAGATTCCGGCCCACAATATGGAAATCGGAGATGCCATGAATGAGATCCTCACAAAGAAATGGTCTGAGCTTCGAGGTATTTCCATTGTTTCTGTGGCCATCAATCCGGTAACCATGAAGGATGAGGATGCAGAAGCTATTAAGCAGGCACAAAATACCGTCATGTATACTAACCCAAGTATGATGGCGGCTACTTTGGGAATGGCTCAGGCAGAGGCTATGAAGACTGCAGCAGGCAATCCGAACGGTGCCATGATGGGCTTTATGGGAATGAATATGGCCGGAGGCGGTGTGAATCTCCAGGGCCTTTATAACCAGGGCCAACAGATGCAGCAGGCCCAAATGAGTCAACAAGCGCAAAATCCAGACCCGGTAAATCTGACCCCTCCTCAAGGGGAGAGCTGGACTTGCAGCTGTGGAAGTGTAAATACCGGTAATTTCTGCGGAAACTGTGGAAATAAAAGACCACAGCCTCAGGCGCCTGCCCAGTGGACTTGCAGCTGTGGTGCCACAAACAGTGGAAAATTCTGCAGCAATTGCGGAAGCCCCAGACCGGTATAGTCCGATGCCATCTGTCATAAGCAAGACGTATAGAAAGACGTATGGAAAGACCTATGGAAAGGCAAGGTGAAAGACTTGGCAGATCTAAGAGAATATAAGTGCCCGGCCTGCGGCGGAGCCATGGAATTTGACTCTGGCTCCCAGAAGATGAAGTGCCCCTACTGCGATACAGAGATGTCCATCGAAGATTATGAGAAGTTTGTGATGGAGCAGGAAGAGGCGAAAAAGGCAAGGGAGGCGGCAAAGAAGGCTCAGGAAAAAGCAGATGAGAATACAGAGGGTCCCGGGACCGAAAAGGCAGCCTGGACCCAGGAAGAATTAGATGACATGGTCATCTATTCCTGTGAATCCTGCGGCGGTGAGATTACAGCAGATAAGAATACGGGAGCCACCACCTGCCCTTACTGCGGCAACCGGGTGGTATTTAAAGGGCAATTTGAAGATGGCCTAAAACCAGACTATATCATTCCATTTAAGCTAAATAAGAAGGAGGCCAAGGCCGCCTATGAAAAACATCTGGCGACGAAGATGTTCGTTCCTTCTGTATTTAAAAAAGAAAATCATATCGATGAGATTGTGGGAATTTATGTACCTTTTTGGATCTTTGATATGGTCAGTCAGGGGAGTGCAAGCTACGATGCAGAAAGAACCAAGAGCTGGACTTCTGGAGATATCAAGTATATAGAACATAATATTTACGAGGTAGAACGAGAAGGCCGGATGTCTTTTGCCAATATTCCGGAGGATGCCTCCAGGAAAATGGCAGATGATCTGATGGAGTCTTTAGAACCCTATGATTTTAAAACGGCAGTTCCTTTTAAGGCGGCTTATATGGCAGGATATGTGGCCGACCGCTATGACGTGGATGTGCCGGAGTGTGAAGAGCGGGCAAGAAAGCGGGCAGAGCAAAGTTTGCGAAGTGCTCTTAGACAGACGGTAAAGGGTTATTCTTCCGTAGAACCTAAGGGGGACTCTGTGTCAGTTACATCCACGGGACACAAGTATGCCCTGTATCCGGTATGGATCTTAAATACTACCTGGAAGGACCAGAAATTTATCTTTGCCATGAATGGACAGAGTGGAAAGATGATCGGAGACCTTCCGATAGACCGCAAGGCTTATTTAAGATTTGTGGGAATTCGAGGGGTATTTCTTTCTGTGATCGCTTATGTGCTTCTTACCATCTATGCCATGCTTTAAAAGGAGGGGCCTGATATGCGATTGAGAAATTTTATAAAAGAAAGATTCCTGACAGCCCTTCTCCTCTTATTTAGCATCTTTCTCTTAGCTTTTGGAGGGGGCACAAGTGTTTATGCGAAAGACCACCCGGCCAGATTGGTGGACGATGCAGGCCTTTTAGACCTGGGTGATTTTCAGGTGATCACGGAAGAGTTGGATGAGGTCAGCGAAAAATGGCAATTTGATGTCGTGATCGTTACGGTCAATTCCTTAGATGGAAAAACGGCTGAGGCCTATGCAGACGACTATTATGATTACAATGGATATGGATACGGGGATGATAAGGACGGTATTTTATTTTTGGTTGCCATGGATGACAGGGAGTGGCATATATCTACCACAGGCTATGGAATTACCGCATTTACGGATGATGGCATAGACTACATGGGCGACCAACTGGTATCTGAGCTAAGTGATGAGGAATACAAGTGGGTGTTCGACCGTTATGCCAGCTTGTGTGATCAATATCTGGAAGCGGCAGAAAATGGAGAGCCTTACGGAGATGGACATTATCCACTAAACCTATTCAGTTGGGGAAGGGTATTTTTATCCCTTTTGGTTGGCTTTGTATTAGCAATTTTCTGGGGAAATGGAAAGGCTGCTTTATTAAAATCCGTAAAGAAGCAGGAAGAGGCTTCCCACTATAAAACAGCAGAAGGTTTAAAACTTACCAACAAACAGGACCGGTTAATCGGACAGCATGTTACCAGTCATGTGATTGAAAAAGATTCCGGGGGGTCTGGGGGCGGAGGCAGTTCCACCCATACCAGTTCCTCGGGAACCAGCCACGGAGGAGGTGGCGGACACTTCTAGGATAAGCTTCCTGGATAAGCTTCCTGGATAAGCTTTCGGAATAAGCTTCCGGAATAAAAGAAAAGGGGCCTTGCATCAAGCAAGAGCCCCTTTTTTGCCTATATTTTTTTCATATAGTATACAAATTTATACCGATGCCTTGTAGACGATTTGCCCGCCACAGATGGTATAATGGACCTTTCCGGTAAGTTTACGTCCGGTAAATGGAGTATTGCTGGATTTAGAGGCATAGTCTGTAGGAATCCAGCTTTCCTTTGGATCAAAGATTACTAAATCCGCAGGGGCATTTTCTTCCATGCGGCCTGCCGGTAATTTATAAAGCTTGGCAGGATTGATGGTCATCTTCTCTAAAAGCTCCGGAAGACTTAAATGTCCGGGTTCTATCAGGGAAGTGATTCCGAGAGCCAGAGAGGTCTCGATACCGATAATTCCACTGGGGGCCTTGGTAAGTTCCCTGGCCTTTTCCTCAGCGCTATGTGGGGCATGGTCCGTAGCAATCAGATCGATGGTCCCGTCCTTTAATCCCTCAATGATCTGCAGGCGGTCCTTTTCCTCCCGAAGGGGTGGATTCATCTTGGCTAAGCTGCCATGTTCTAATAAGGCTTCGTGATTCAGCGTAAAATGATGGGGCGTAGCCTCCGCGTGAATGTGAGCGCCAAGGGCCTTGGCATTTCTTACAAGGGCAACGGAATTGCCGGAGCTAATGTGCTGGATGACCAAGTCTACACCGGTATGAAGGGCCATCATGGAATCTCTGGCTACCAAAACTTCCTCAGCGATGGCGGGGGACCCCTTGACTCCTAATTTTTCGGAGACCTCCCCCTGGTTGATTCCATTGTTGGAAATAAAGGCCGGGTCCTCCTCGTGGAGACTTAAAGGAACTCCTAATTTGGCAGCTTCCTCCATGGCTTCATAGCAAAATTTTGCATCTAAAAGAGGAATTCCATCATCGGTAAAGCCGCAGGCACCGTGGGCCTTTAAGTCCTCCATGTCGGTAAGTTTTTCTCCCTTTAAACCGTAGGAGACAGAGGCAGCCTGGTAAATGTGGATCTTTTCTTTTTTAGCCTTTGCTAGTACTTCTTCTAATACATCCACAGAATCGATGGTGGGAGAAGTATTGGCCATGCAGATGACGGAGGTAAAGCCTCCCTTGGCAGAAGCCAGGGCTCCGGTGTGGATGTCTTCCTTGTAGGTAAAGCCGGGATCCCTAAAATGTACATGGGTGTCGATGAGTCCGGGAGCAATCATAAGACCTGTAGCGTCGATGACATCCTCATTTGCAGAGTCGTCGTTTGCATTTTTAAATTTACAATTCCGGTCGATGGAATAAATCCGTCCATCCTCCAAAATCAGGTCTGCGGGATACATTTCCTTGGTCTCGGGATTAATAATGGTTCCGTTTTTTATTATCATAAGAGCCTCCTTTTTTATCCAATCAGTTATCATATTTGGGGGCTTTTGCCCCAACATCAGCATATATAACTAGTATAAAAAAGGAAAGATTTGTCTGTCAAGAAAACGGATGTATTCTCTATAGATTTGTATTATACTTATAAATGCAAAATATAGAATAGATAGGAATATAAAAGACGGATGAAGAAAATTTTATTAATCGGAACGGGGGGAACCATCGCTTCCAAACAGACGGAATATGGACTGGCTCCGGGCCTGTCTCCCCAGGACATTTTAAGATATATACCGGCAGTAAAAAATATCTGCCAGGTAGATGCCATTCAGGTATGTAATTTAGACAGCACCAATGTAACCTACGAGCACTGGAAGCTGATGACTCGTACCATAGAAGAAAAATATGCAGATTATGACGGATTTGTGGTGGCACACGGCACAGATACCCTGGCCTATACAGCGGCGGCCTTGTCCTATATGGTGCAAAATTCTAAGAAACCTATCGTCGTGACAGGGGCGCAAAAGCCCATAGAGATGGATGTGACCGATGCCAAAACCAATCTCTTAGACAGTTTTATTTATGCTTCGGATGATGAATCCCAGGATGTAAATATTGTATTTGACGGCAAGGTCATTGTAGGGACCCGGGCAAAGAAGGAGCGGGCCAAGAGCTATAATGCATTTTCCAGCATTAATTTTCCTTATAAGGCAGTCATCCAGGATGGAATGCTGGTCCGCTATATTCATGAGAAGCCCTATGAGGGCGAAGTGAAATTTTTCTATCAAATGAAAAGTAGCGTCTATGTCCTCAAATTGATCCCCGGGATGAAGCCGGATATTTTGCCTTATCTTTTTGAGCATTATGATTGTCTGGTCATAGAAAGCTTTGGGGTAGGAGGGGTTCCTAAAAATTTGATGGATGAATTTTACGTGGAAATGAACCGTTGGAAGGATAAGGGCAAGATCATTGTTATGACTACCCAGGTGGCCAATGAAGGCAGCAACATGACTGTCTATGAGGTGGGGAAAAGAGTCAAGATGGACTTCCAGCTTTTGGAGGCCTATGACATGACCCTGGAGGCTACCATTACAAAGATGATGTGGATCATGGGAATGGGAGATATGACCTATGAGGAAATGAAGAAGGATTTTTATAGCCAGATCAATCACGATATTTTATTTACCAAGCGCCTGGAACTGGAAGGGGAAGAATAATAATGCAGGAACATAAAAATTTAGGAGCAGACCATAAGGAAGAAAAGGCACCTCACAAACGGCGGGTTCGCTATGCGGGCAAGTATCCTAAAAAATTTGAGGAAAAATATAAGGAACACAATCCGGAAAAATATAAGGATACGATCCAACATGTAATAGAAAAGGGAAGCACGCCTGCGGGCATGCATATTTCCATTATGGTGCAGGAGATTTTAGATTTCTTACAGATTAAGCCGGGACAAACAGGCTTAGATGCAACCTTGGGATATGGGGGCCATACATCCGCTATGTTAGAATGCCTAAAGGGAGAGGGCCATATCTACGGCCTGGATGTAGACCCCATTGAGTCGGCAAAAACCAAGGATCGTTTGGCAAAAAAAGGCTATGGGGAGGACATCCTTAGCGTAAAGCTAACTAATTTTAAAAATATAGACCAGCTAGCAGATGAGGCAGGAAAATTTGATTTTCTCCTGGCAGATTTAGGAGTCTCTTCTATGCAGATCGATAATCCCGATCGAGGATTTTCCTATAAAATCCACGGCCCCTTAGATCTTCGCATGAATCCTCAAAAGGGAGAGAGTGCTGCAGACAGGCTTAAAAATGTGACAGAGGAAGAACTGGTCGGAATGTTTGTGGAAAATTCCGATGAGCCCTATGCAGAGGAAATCGCAGCGGAAGTATTTGCCTTAAAAAAAGATGGAAAGAGTATCGAGACCACCACAGATTTGAAAGAAGCTATTGAGAGGGCTTTAAGTTTCTTGCCTGAGAAGGATCGGAAGGAAGCTGTGAAAAAATCTTGCCAGAGATGTTTTCAGGCCCTTCGAATCGATGTGAATAGCGAGTTTGAGGTGCTCTATGAGTTCTTAGAAAAGCTTCCGGAAGTGATGAAGTCCGGAGGCAGGATCGCGATTCTTACCTTCCATTCCGGGGAAGACCGCCTGGTAAAGAAGGCCTTTAAACAAGGACTAAAAAGCGGACTTTACAGGGAGGTATCTAAGGATGTGATCCGCCCATCGGCAGAGGAGTGCAGGAAAAATCCCAGAGCCAGATCAACAAAAATGCGCTGGGCAGTGAAGGCCTAAAAGATCTAAGAAGACAGAAAGAAAAAAGATATGGAAAATAAAAAGGAAACAAGGCAAACAAAGCAAACTACCAAGACATGTCCCGTAAATAAGAAATGCGGGGGCTGTCAGTATCTTTCCAAAAGCTATAAGGAGCAGCTTAGGATCAAGCAGAGACAGGTTCAGGATCTTTTAAAGGAATTTGGCAGGGTGGAGCCTATTCTTGGCATGGAGGACCCTTATCATTATAGGAATAAAGTGCATGCAGTATTTCACAGGGACCGCAAGGGCAATGTAATCTGCGGTACCTATGAGGCAGGCTCCCACCGGGTAGTAGCTGTAGAAGACTGCCTCATTGAAGATGAAAAATCCCAGGAGATTATAAGAAGCATTCGGGACCTCTTAAAATCCTTTAAGATCAAAACCTATAACGAGGATACAGGCTATGGACTTTTCCGTCACGCACTGGTGCGAAGAGGCTTTTCTAGCGGGGAGATCCTGGTAGTCCTGGTTCTTAGTTCCCCTATCATGCCCTCAAAAAATAATTTTGTGAAAGCCTTAAGGAAGGCCCATCCGGAGATTACTTCCATTGTGATGAATATAAATAATAAGCATACCAGCATGATTTTGGGAGACCGGCAGCAGGTCCTTTACGGTCCCGGTTTTATCAAGGACCAATTATGCGGCTCTACATTTCGCATTTCCCCCAAGTCCTTTTACCAGGTAAATCCAAAACAGACAGAGGTCTTATATAAGACAGCTATAAACTTTGCGCAGCTTACAGGCAAGGAGACCATCATAGATGCCTATTGCGGAATCGGAACCATTGGACTGGCAGCAGCAAAAAAAGCAAGGAAGGTCATAGGGATCGAATTAAACCCGGATGCAGTAAAAGACGCCAGGATCAATGCCAAAGAAAATCATTATAAAAATGCAGAATATATTTTGGGAGATGCGGGAAAAGTCATGGTGCAGATGGCGGAGAAAAAGCAGGAGGTTGACCTGGTATTTATGGACCCTCCAAGAGCTGGAAGCGACCATGCCTTCATAGACTCCGTAGCAAAGCTAGCTCCAAAAAGGGTGGTCTATATCTCCTGTAATCCCCAAACATTAGCCAGAGATTTGAAGTATTTTAAGAAAAAAGGGTATGAGACAAAGAAGATACAGCCGGTAGATATGTTTTGCTGGTGCGACCATACAGAGACTGTGTGCCTCTTGAGTAAGTGAAAATCAGATATGTACAAGTTTAAGCGAAATCTCCTGCTTTTTTCTATTAATAAGCTCAATTCATCAAGTGATGAAAAACAACTGTACCAAATCATGGAGAAATTTGATATACTTTATATAGAATTGTATCCGAAAAAAATGAAATTTGTGTTCTTTTAAAAAATAGGGGAAAGGGTATAGAAGGGTAATCATATGCAAAACAATATATCCAATGAGAACAATGAATTTATGAAAAAAAGAACGCATCGCTGTGATAAAGAGGAAGGTCATGATGCGCTTCTTCTAAAGAGTTATCAGAAGCTGGAGGAAATGAAGGACATTATTGCCTCCTCTGAGATGGGGACATGGAAAATATATCTGTTGGATGGCCAGGACCCCAAGATGGAAGCGGATGACTTAATGTTAAAACTCCTAGGACTTGAAGGACAAGAGCTTACACCGGAAGAAATTTACAAGGTCTGGTTTTCAAATATTACGCCGGAAGCCATGGACACTGTCCAGGCTTCCCTGGGAAAAATGACAGAGGGAGAGCGGGATGAGAATACCTATATTTGGAACCATCCGGTTTTAGGGCCGAGATATGTGCGCTGTGGTGGAGTCGGAAGAGCGGTGGAAGGCGGCATCATATATCGGGGATACCACTATGACGTAGATGAGGATGTTCGCAGGCAAAAGAAAAAGGACCGGGAATTATTAGAGCAGCAAGAAAAACGCTTGAAGGAAGCGCGTGAGCATGCAGAGGTGATTACGTCCTTGTCGACCATTTACTCTACCATTTTTAGGGCGGATCTTGACAGTCATCATTACGAAGTTTTGACCACTGTGGACTCCATGCTGCCGATTGCCGGCAGAGAGGGGAATTTTGATGATGTCAAGGCAGAGGTTTTGAAGGCCTTTATGGCTCAAGATATGCGGCCCTTTATGGACGAGTTTTTAGATATTAATACTCTGGCTGACCGACTTCAAAATACAAATACCATAGAAACCGAATATAAAAATCCCGCGGGACAGTGGATGAAGGCTCGCTTTATTGTGAAACGAAGAGATGTGGCTGGAAGGGCTAAGGAAGTCCTTTATGTAGCCCATGACTGTACAGAGGAAAAAATCAAAGAGTTTGAACAAAAAGAGTGCCTGGCCCAGGCGCTTGCAGCTTCCAGGCAGGCGAGTAAGGCAAAATCTACCTTTTTAAGTAATATGTCCCACGATATTCGTACGCCCATGAATGCCATTATGGGATTTACAGCCCTGGCCCAGGCCCATATCGATGATACAGACCTGGTCAAGGATTATCTGGCTAAGATCAGTACTTCCGGTGCCCATCTTTTGAGTCTTATTAATGATATTTTGGATATGAGCCGCATTGAAAGTGGGTCTGTGAAATTAGAGGAAAATCTTTTACATCTTCCGGATATTTTCGATGATTTAAGAGCCATGACCCAGGGAATGGTGGCTGAAAAGAACTTGCATTTACATATCACAAGTCAGGACATGAAGCATGAGAATGTGATCACGGATAAGCTTCGCCTAAATCAAGTGCTTTTAAATATTGTGGGAAATGCCATTAAGTTTACAGGACCCGGAGGAGATATTTGGATTTGTGCCAGGGAAAAAGTGAGCCAAAGGGTCAGTTATACCAGCTATGAATTTACAGTCAAGGATAGCGGCATCGGAATGTCCAAGGACTTTATGGACCATATCTTTGAGACCTTTACGAGAGAAAATAGTGTCACAGTCTCAGGAATCCAGGGAACAGGCCTGGGAATGGCCATTACCAAGAATATTGTAACTATGATGGGTGGAGACATCCGGGTAGAAAGCGAGGAGGGGAAAGGCTCTATATTTACAGTGACCCTAAACTTTAAACTGCCAAAGGATGAGATTACCCGAGAAGAGGCAAGTGAAAAGACAGAGGCATCCGGTACTACAGATATTTTAAATTATGATTATAGAGGAAAAAGAGTGCTCTTGGTGGAGGATAATGAACTGAATGCGGAAATCGCAAGGGCAATTCTTGAAGAGACGGGTATGACAATTGACTGCGTAAATGACGGAGATCTTGCAGTGGAGACCCTTCGAAAGGTACCGGCCGATTATTATGACCTGGTATTTATGGATATCCAGATGCCTAAGATGGATGGCTATACAGCCACCAGGGAGATTCGAACCCTGGATGACAATCACAAGGCAAATATTCCTATCGTAGCCATGACGGCAAATGCTTTTGAGGAGGATAAACAGAAGGCCTTTGCCTGCGGTATGAACGGACATATTATTAAGCCGGTGTCTATGGAAGCGATTGGGCAGACGCTGGATAAAATCTTTGAGAAAAACTAAGGCATATTACCGTTGACTAACCCATGAGGCCTAAAGTATAGTGTACAAGAACTTAAAATTCATATTTCCGTGAGGGAGTAGTTCGCATGTATATGTGGTTTGTCAACATACCGGTGGAGACTAAGCGGCCTGATCTTTATTATCTGATCTAGGGGCTTTGAAATCCACCTGGCAAATCTTAAAGAATGAGACTCATGTATGTTTAGCAAAAGTGCTAGGCATACGTGGGTCTTTTTATGTGACCTTAGATTCATGGAAGAAAGGAAGAAAAGAAAAATTATGGCTACTATATTTGAATTATTCTTATTGGGCGTAGGCTTGTCCATGGATGCCTTTGCAGTCGCAGTCTGTAAGGGTCTTAGTATGAGGCGCATTAATAAAAAGCAGACCCTGATCATAGGACTCTATTTCGGAGGCTTTCAGGCGCTGATGCCTTTTTTGGGATGGCTTCTTGGAAGTCAGTTCCAGCAATATATTACCAGTATCGATCATTGGATCGCCTTTATCCTGCTTGGGTATATCGGCGGTAAAATGATCTATGAGGCCATCAAAGAATGGAAGCAGGAGGAAGTGGCAGAAGTCATGGATCCGCCACTAGACCACAAGAACATGCTTATGTTGGCAGTGGCTACCAGTATTGACGCCCTGGCAGTCGGAATTACCTTTGCCTTCCTTCAGACCCCCATCGTGGAGGCCATTTCCATTATCGGCTGTACTACTTTTGTGATCTCCATTGTAGGTGTTGTAGTGGGAAATCTCTTTGGAAGCCGTTATAAAAATAAGGCGGAATTAGTTGGTGGCGTGATCTTAGTCTGTATCGGCCTTAAGATTCTTTTGGAGCATTTGGGAATCTAAAAAGATAGAAGAGAGAGGAAAGAATAAATGGATAAATTGTTTCAAAGCCTACCTTTTGCGGTAGTATTTCTGATTATTGGATTTGCCCTTTTGGTAAAGGGGGCAGATGCCTTTGTGGAAGGATGCAGTAGTATTGCCAAAAGATACCATGTGCCTTCCTTGATCATTGGAATGACCATTGTAGCTATGGGAACCAGCCTCCCGGAGACGGCAGTCAGTATTACGGCTTCCGCAACCGGAAATAATTCCCTGGCCATCAGTAATGCGGTTGGGTCTAATATTTTTAATCTTATGGTGGTAGTTGGAGCCTGTACCCTCTTTACTTCTGTGGCGGTCCAAAAAGCTACCCTGAAGTTGGATTTTCCGATCTCCATTGCCTGTGCAGGCTTGCTCTTGCTCTTAGGCGCTATTGGAAGCAGACTGGGCCGTGCGGATGGAATCATTTTAATTATTTTATTTGCAATCTTTATTCTCTATATGATCCGGTCTGCCATGGCATCCAGAAAGGACCATACGGATTTTAATCCGGAGGATGCTACGGTGCTTTCCGAGGCAGAAGAGATTCAGGTCATGCCTATGGGGAAAAGTATTCTCTATATTATTTTGGGAGGCCTTGCCATTGCTCTTGGTGGAGACTGGGTCGTAGATGGCTCTTGTACCGTTGCCTCTTTCTTTGGCCTTAGCCAAACCTTGATCGGCCTAACCATTGTAGCTATGGGAACTAGCCTCCCGGAGCTTGCTACATCCGTAGTTGCGGCGAGAAAGGGAGAGGTGGACATGGCACTGGGAAATGTGATCGGGTCCAATATTTTTAACATTCTTATGGTTCTTGGAATTGCTGCTACCGCAAGTCCGGTGGCCTTTATCACAGAAAATATGATCGATATTGCTGTGCTGATTGCCTTTAGCATCCTAGTATGGATCCTCGCCTGGACCAAACAGGAGCTTGATAAAAAAGAAGGCATATGCATGCTACTTTTGTATGTAGCCTATATGATCTATATTTGCATCAGATAGTATAAGACTGTCTGGGTAAAATGTTTACAGTGAACTGCGCGCTCGTAGTTCACTTTTTTTATTTTTGCGGCGGCCTCTGACACAGAAATTTGTATTTATCTAGAAACGAAACTTATGAGTCTCATAAGAAGAATGAATAAAAGAAAAAAGGCATGCCCCATGACAGAAACTTTTGAATGTGTTACTATAAAAAGGACAAAAGTCTTATTTTGGATAAACGAAGTCCGTCAAAACAAACAAAAAACAAGGTGAATAACTGTTGCTTTTCAACGAAATGATAGTGATAGAAGAAGAAAAGGACATTAGTCCTTTTTAAAAATAAGACTTATGTCATAATTGACCTATCGAGTCCGAAATAGGAAAAAGGAGGAAAATACGGATTATGAAGAAAAAAGTAGTAGTAGCATTATTAGCAGGCGCTATGGTAGCATCCCTTGCAGGATGTGGAGGAAGCGGTTCTAGCAGTTCAAGCAGTGATAGCACAGCTTCTTCATCAAGTGATGGAGACAGCATGCAGATCGCAATGGTTACAGACTCAGGAGATATTACAGACCAGAGCTTTAACCAGACAACTTATGAGACATGTAAGGCATGGGCTGAGAAGAATGATGTAGAGTTTAACTACTACAAGCCGGAAAGCGATTCCGATGAGGCTAGAAATGCTTCTGTTGACCAGGCAGTAGCAGACGGTGCTAACGTAGTTGTACTTCCTGGATATATGTTTGCAGCAGCAATTGTAGATGAGGCTGAGATTTATCCGGATGTTAAATTCGTAGCTTTGGACGTAAGTGCCGGAGATATCTGTGAGAAGGGTGTCGGAGAAGGATATTCCTATAATCCGGATGACTACGAAGTAAGCGATTACTACAATACAGACAACGTATACTGCTGTACATATCAGGAAGAACTTTCCGGATACATGGCAGGATATGCAGCTGTAAAACTTGGATATAAGCATCTTGGATTCCTTGGCGGAATGTCTGTACCGGCTGTAACACGTTTTGGTTATGGATATGTTCAGGGAGCTGATGAGGCGGCTAAGGAACTTGATATTGCTGATGAAGTGACCGTTGAATATGTTGTAGGTGGACAGTTCTACGGTGATGCTGATATTACAGCAGCTATGGATACCTGGTATAAAGAAAAAGGTGTTGAAGTTGTATTTGCATGCGGTGGCGGTATCTACACTTCCGCAGTAGAAGCAGCTGAAAAAGAAGGCGGAATGGTAATCGGTGTTGACTCAGACCAGTCTGGAATCATTGGTGAGGATATTACTGTAACTTCAGCTATGAAGGGTCTTTCAGCTACCGTAAATACAGTTCTTGATGCAATTGATGCCGGAGAGTGGAGCGACTATGTAGGAAAGATCGACAACCTGGGCTTAGTTTCAGGGGATGATCCGGAAGAGAACTATGTACAGCTTCCAATGGATACAACACAGTGGTCTGATAGCTTTACACAGGATGACTATAAAGACTTAGTTAAGAAGATGTATGATGGCGAGATTGAAGTTAGCAACGATACAACGCAGATGCCAAAGACTACTATCACAGTAAATGATCAGGGAAGTATTAAATAATAAGGTTTTGGCTATGAAGGGGTATTAGCCAAGTGGTTTAATTGAAAGGGGAGTGGTTTTTAGACACTTCCCTTTTATACCCTAAATGTGCAGAAAGAATAGAAGGAGGATGGCGTAAATGAGTGAGTATGCAGTTGAAATGCTTGGAATTACCAAGAAATTTCCTGGAATCATTGCCAATGACAATATTACACTTCAGCTGAGGAAGGGTGAGATCCATGCCCTGCTCGGAGAAAATGGTGCAGGAAAATCCACCCTGATGAGTGTCCTTTTCGGAATGTACCAGCCGGAAGAAGGAGAAATTCGCAAGGACGGAAAGAAAGTAGAGATTAACAATCCAAATGATGCCAATGATCTGGGAATCGGAATGGTGCATCAGCATTTTAAATTGGTAGAGTGCTTTAGCGTCTTGGATAATATTATTCTTGGAAGAGAAACGACCAAGGGCGGACTTTTACAGAAGGATGAGGCTAGAAAAAAAGTAGTAGAGCTTTCGAAAAAATATGGTTTGTCTGTAGATCCGGATGCCATTATCGAGGATATTACCGTAGGAATGCAGCAAAGAACAGAGATTTTAAAGATGCTTTATCGCGATAACGAAATCCTGATTTTTGATGAGCCTACCGCAGTGCTGACCCCTCAGGAGATCCAGGAGCTTATGCATATTATGAAGAATCTGGCGGCAGAGGGAAAGAGCATTCTCTTTATCACCCACAAGTTAGCTGAGATCATGCAGGTGGCAGACCGCTGCAGCGTACTGCGCAAGGGAAAATATATCGGAACCGTTGATATTAAGGATACTACACCTGAGAAGCTTTCAGCCATGATGGTAGGCCGTGATGTTAATTTCGTGGTTGCAAAAGAGGAAGCCAAGCCGCAGGATGTGGTTTTGGATATAAAAAATATGTCGGTAGCTTCTAAACGGCATAAGAATAATGCGGTAAATAAGGTATCCCTTCAGGTAAGACGCGGAGAGATCGTATGTATTGCAGGAATTGACGGAAATGGTCAGACAGAATTTGTATATGGCTTAACGGGATTGGAGCCTGTGAAAGAAGGAACCGTTACCCTGGCAGGTAAAGATATTACCCATGCCCCTATTCGTGAGCGTATGATCTCCGGTATGAGTCATATTCCGGAAGACCGTCACAAGCATGGTTTGGTATTGGATTATTCCCTGGAAAATAATTGTATTCTCCAGAGATATTTTGAACCTCAATTTACCAATAAGTTTGGTTTCCTAAAGAGAAAAGAAATCCGTGAATATGCCAACAAGCTGATTGATGAATATGATATCCGGTCCGGTCAGGGAGCGGTTACCATTGCAAGATCCATGTCCGGAGGTAACCAGCAGAAAGCCATTATCGGCCGCGAGATCGATAAGGATCCGGAGCTCCTTATTGCAGTTCAGCCAACCAGAGGTCTGGACGTAGGAGCCATCGAATCCGTCCATAAGAAATTAGTAGAGACCAGAGATGCCGGAAAAGGTGTACTTTTAGTAAGCTTGGAGCTTGATGAGGTTATGAATGTATCCGACAGAATTCTTGTTATGTATGAAGGAGAAATCGTTGGAGAATTCGATCCGAAAAAAGTCTCTGTGGAAGAATTAGGACTTTACATGGCAGGATCTAAGAGAAAGGAGATGGCATAAGATGAATCAGTCTAAGAAAAAAGAAAGTCTTCTAAGAAATAGTGGAGTACAGACTATTATTGCCTCTATCCTCTGCATTATCTTAGGTCTTTTGGTAGGATATATCGTTCTTTTGATTATTAATCCGGCAGGAGCTTCCGATGCAATCCTGGCGATCCTTAAAAATTATTTTTATTATCCAAGTGCTGTTGCGATTTTAAAATATGCAGGAACGACTATGGTTAAGACCTCGGCCCTGCTTTTGTGTGCCTTGTCGGTCCTCTTTGCTTATAAGGCAGGTCTTTTTAACATTGGAGCAGCAGGCCAGTATGTGGTAGGAGCAGGCGCTTCTTTGTACTTTGCCTTGAAATTCGGCATGCCTTGGTATGTATGTTTGCTGGCAGCGGTCATCTTTGCAGCCATTATCGGAGGAATTGAAGGAGCCCTTCAGGCTTACTTTAACGTAAATGTAGTTATTTCCTGCATTATGTTAAACTGGAACTCCCTCTATGCGGTCAACATGTTGCTCAGCCAGGTAAAGGCAGAGTCTACACCTTATACGGTAGACCTTTCCAGTGGAAATAAAAGTGCCCTGCTCCCGAATTGCGGCTTAAACCAGCTCTTCTCTAATAATGAATTTGTAACCATCGGTTTAGTGATCGGCTTATTAATGGCAATTCTGGTTTGGGTTATTTTAGAGAAAACCACTTTTGGTTATGAACTGAAGGCCACAGGTATGAATAAGAATGCAGCAAAATACTGCGGTATGAAAGAGAAGAGAAATATCATTCTCACAATGATGATCGCCGGAGCTTTTGCAGGTCTTGGAGCAGCAGTTTTCTATTTGAGTGGAATTGAAACCTGGCAGGTACAGCAGACCAGCGTGCCGAGCATGGGATTTAACGGAATCGCGGCCGCCTTCCTTGGAGGTCTTCATCCGATTGGAACAATTTTTGCTTCTTATTTCATCCAGCATATCACCAGTGGTGGAAGCTATGTAGATAAGACCATGTACTGTACACAGATTTCTGATTTGATTTCAGCAGTGATTATTTACCTGTGTGGATTTGTATACTTCTTTAAACTTTGGTTGAATCGTTACCTAGATAAGAGAGAGGAAAAGAAAGGAGGAACAAAATAATGGTACTCTTACTACAATATACCTTAATCTTTGCATCTGTATTACTTTTGGTTGCTCTTGGTGGATGTTTCTCTGAGCATAGTGGTGTTATTAATATTGGCCTGGAAGGAATCATGGTTATGGGGGCCCTAGGTGGAGCCTTGACAATGAAATATATATCGGATTCCTTGTCGGTTCCTTTGACAATTCTTCTGGTAATCCTAGGAAGTGTCCTGGTAGGAATGGTATTTTCTATGCTCCTTGGAGTGGCTGCCATTCATTTTAATGCAGATCAAACCTTGGTTGGTACAGCTTTGAACCTTTTGGGACCTGCAGTGGCAGTTGTTATCGTAAGAGCTATTAATACAGCAGAAAATGCAGATAATGTATCTTCCACTGTAAATTATAAGGCGGCAAAGAAGGCCTTCTTAGTCAACATTGGAAAATTTGAATTTAGCTGGTTTATGTTGATTGCCTTTTTGATTTTGATTGCATCCTATGTGGTACTTTACAAGACAAAATTTGGACTTCGCCTTATGGCATGTGGTGAGCATCCACAGGCTGCAGATGCCATGGGAATCAGTGTTTATCAGATGCGCTATGCCGGAGTCTTGATCTCCGGAGCCTTAGGAGGACTTGGGGGGCTTGTATATATTACTGCCGGTGTCAGTGAGTGGAAGTTTGAAAATGGTGTAGCAGGCTTTGGATTCCTGGCCTTGGCGGTTATGATCTTTGGTCTGTGGAAGCCTTTAAATATTGGAGGCGCAGCAGTCCTCTTTGGACTCTTCAGAGCCTTGTCCAATGTATATACAGGATTCCCGCTTTTGGAGGCCCTGAAACTTCCAAGTACCTTATATAATAGGCTACCTTATATCATTTCCCTGGTGGTATTGATTTTCGTATCCAAAAATTCCAGAGCACCTAAGGCAGAGGGTATTCCTTATGACAAGGGACAGCGCTAGACTTAGGGTCTATTTAAAATTTTAATCAGAGAGGGTGTTGATTGTATGAAAAATTATTCAGAGGATCCCAATCGTCAGTATCACATTCAGGTGGCCCCCGGGGAGGTTGGAAAATATGTGATCCTGCCGGGAGATCCCAAACGCTGTGAGAAAATTGCTAAATATTTTGATGATCCGGTATTGGTAGCTGATAACAGAGAGTTTGTTACCTATACAGGAAGTCTTGATGGAGTCAAGGTTAGTGTAACGTCAACGGGGATTGGTGGACCGTCAGCCTCCATCGCTATGGAAGAATTATACCGCTGCGGAGCAGATACCTTCCTTCGGGTGGGTACCTGCGGTGGCATGCAGACAGAGGTAAAAAGCGGAGATATCGTGATTGCTACCGGAGCCATCCGCATGGAGGGAACCAGCAGAGAATATGCGCCGATTGAATATCCGGCAGTGGCAGACTTAAATGTAACCAACGCCTTAGTGGCAGGTGCCAAGGAAAAAGGCTTTGCCTTCCACACCGGGGTGGTCCAATGTAAGGATGCCTTCTATGGACAACATGAGCCGGAAAAAATGCCTGCAGGCTATGAACTTTTAAATAAGTGGGAAGCCTGGAAGATGATGGGATGCTTGGCTTCTGAGATGGAGTCAGCTGCCCTCTTTATCGCGGCAGGCAAGCTTAGGGCCAGAGCCGGATCCTGCTTCCTAGTAGTGGCAAATCAGGAAAGAGAAAAGTTAGGACTTGAAAATCCGGTAGTACATGACACAGACGGAGCTATTCAGGTAGCAATCCAGGCCATTCGAAATTTAATTAAAGAGGATGCCTAATAAAAAAATCGGGAGAAGAAAAATGGAAATCAAAGAATTATTAAAACACGTAGATCATACCTTGCTACTTCAGACATCTACATGGGAAGAGATCAAGCAGATCTGCGATGATGCGATGAAATATGAAACAGCGTCGGTATGTATTCCTTCCTGCTATGTAAAGGAAGCTTATGATTATATGGGAGGAAAGATTCCGGTATGTACAGTTGTAGGCTTCCCAAATGGAAATACTACTACAGGCACCAAGGAATTTGAGACCAAGGAAGCTTTGGCCAATGGAGCCCAAGAGATCGATATGGTGATCAACATTGGTTGGTTAAAGGATCAAAGATATGACCTTGTAGAGCAGGAGATTAAAACCTTAAAGAAGGCCTGCGGCCAGAAGGTTTTGAAGGTTATTATTGAGACCTGCTTCTTAACCGAAGAAGAAAAGATCAAGATGTGTGAGATCGTAACCAATGCCGGAGCGGATTATATCAAGACCTCTACAGGATTTGGCGGAGGCGGAGCTACCTTCGAGGACATCAAGCTTTTCGCAGATCATGTCGGTCAAAATGTAAAGATTAAGGCTGCCGGTGGCATCTCTTCTTTGGAAGATGCTGAAAAATTTATGGAGCTTGGAGCTGACCGCTTAGGAACCAGCAGAATCGTAAAGATTGTAAAGGGTCAGGAAGCAACCGGTTATTAAAAAAGCATTTTTATGAAATGGGAGGTGAAGGTGCCATGGAAAAACAAGTGATAGAGAAGTTGATCGAGGAAGCGATTGGAATGCTTGACTTTTCCTATACACCCTATTCTAACTTTAAAGTAGGCGCAGCTTTATTGGCAAAAAATGGGACCATCTATACAGGATGTAATATTGAAAATGCAGGATATACAGCCACAAATTGTGCAGAGAGGACCGCTTTTTTTAAGGCAGTCAGTCAAGGGGTCAAGGAATTTGAAGCCATTTGCATTGTGGGCGGAAAGGATGGCGTCCTAACCGACTATGCAGCCCCCTGCGGTGTATGCAGACAGGTTATGATGGAATTTTGCAATCCGAAAAGCTTTCAGATTATTCTGGCAGTAGATAAAGACCACTACGATATCTTTACTTTGGAGGAACTTTTGCCAAGAGGTTTCGGGCCGGGAGACCTGGCATAAAGAGAGAAAAAAATCATGACACGAGAAGAATTATTGAATTTACCGAAAATAGAATTACATTGCCATCTGGACGGTTCCTTGAGTCGGGACTTTGTGGAGAAGAGATTAGGCAGGCCGGTAAGAGAAGAGGAGCTTGGTGTGTCAGATGACTGCAAAAGTCTGGCAGAGTACCTGGAAAAGTTTGATCTGCCGGGCCGGTGCATTATGGATGAGGAAGGCCTTGAGGAGGCAGCCTACGATGTCCTAAGGAGCATGCGTCAGGAAAATGTATGCTATGGAGAGATCCGATTTGCGCCTCTTTTATCAGAAACAGATAGCATGTCCTGCAGGCAAGTGATAGAAGCCACCCTTAGGGGGCTTGAAAAAGGAAAAGAGGAATTTGGCATTGAATATGGCCTCATCACCTGCGCCATGCGCCATCACAGCATAGAAGAAAATCGAAGAATGTTAAAGGTGGCAAGAGACTATTTAGGCCAGGGTGTCTGCGGCGCGGATCTTGCGGGAGCGGAAGCGCCCTTCCCCATGAGCGGATTTATGGACTTGTTTTCTGAGGTAAAGGCCATGGGAATGCCCTTTACCATCCATGCAGGAGAGTGCGGAGATCCGAAGAATATTATAGATTCTGTGGCTGTGGGAGCTGCAAGAGTCGGACACGGAATCGCTATGAGAGGTCATAAAGACCTAATCAGGTCTATGGCAGATAAAAAAATCGGGGTGGAGATGTGCCCCATCAGCAATTTGCAGACTAAGGCAGTTGAGACGATGGAAGACTATCCGATCCGAGAGTTTCTTGATGCAGGGGTCCTGGTGACTGTGAATACAGATAATCGAACCGTCAGTAATACGACCCTTGTAAAGGAACTGGAATTTATTCAAAAACAATACGGAGTCCGGGATGAGGAGGTCCTGCTTCTAATGAAGAATGCAGTAGATGCGGCCTTTGCAGATGATGCTGTGAAGGAAAGGCTGTACCGGAAGTTAACAGCAAAATAAAAAGAGAAGAGGAAGACGAATATGAAAAATTATAAGAGAATTTTTGTCGTTGTCTTGGATTCTTTGGGTGTTGGTGCTTCTCCGGATGCGGACAAATTTGGGGATGTAGGTGCAGATACCTTCGGACATATCCTAGATACAGTAAAAACTTTGGATATCCCAAATTTAGAAAAACTTGGAATGCTCAATCTCCATACCGGCGGAGATATGAAGGGGGTAGAAAAGCCCCTGGGCCGCTTTACAAAACTAAGAGAGGCCAGCAACGGAAAAGATACCATGACCGGACACTGGGAGATGATGGGAATCAAGACCGAGAAGCCCTTTATCACATTCACAGACCACGGATTTCCACCGGAGTTAATTAAGGAATTAGAAGAGCGGTGCGGCAAGAGAGTCATCGGAAACAAAAGTGCCAGCGGTACCGAGATTATTGATGAACTTGGGGAAGAAGAAATTGCCACGGGGGCAATGATCGTATATACCTCTGCAGATTCCGTTTTGCAGATCTGTGGAAATGAGGAAACTTTTGATCTTGAAAATTTATATCGCTGCTGTGAGATCGCCAGAGAGATCACCATGAAAGACGAGTGGCGTGTGGGAAGAGTCATCGCAAGACCTTATGTAGGCAAGAAAAAAGGAGAGTTTAAGCGTACCAGCAACCGCCATGACTACGCCTTAAAACCTACCAATGCTACGACCCTAAATGCCCTAAAAGATGCAGGATATGATGTGATCAGTGTCGGTAAGATCAATGACATTTTCTGCGGAGAAGGTATTACAGCTTCCAACAAGTCCAAAAGCTCTGTCCATGGTATGGAGCAGACCATAGAGATTGCAGACCAAGACTTTAAAGGCCTTTGCTTTACAAACCTAGTAGACTTTGATGCCCAGTGGGGACATAGAAGAGATCCTATCGGATATGGAAAAGAAATCGAAGCCTTTGATAAGAATTTAGGGGTCCTTCTTGATAAATTAAAAGAGGATGATCTTTTGATTCTTACCGCAGACCATGGAAATGATCCTACCTACACAGGAACAGACCATACCAGAGAGTATGTTCCTATGATTGCCTACTCCAAGGCCATGAAAGAAGGCGGCGAAATTCCCGGAGCAGATACTTTTGCGGTTATTGGAGCCTCTATTGCAGAAAACTTTGGAGTGGATATGCCGCAGGGAACCATCGGTCACTCGATCTTAGAAGAGTTACGGTAGGTGATCATAGGGTGAAGAAGTATATAAGTGAAAATATATGGAATATTGTTTTGGCCTTTGTTGGGATTGTCCTAGTTGGCGTAGGCGTTGCCTTTAATGCAGCGGCAGCCCTTGGAAATGACCCTGTAGGGATTATGTATGACGGAATACGAAGTATTTTAGGCCTGACATCAGAACAGCTGGGTCTTGCATCCAACATAGTAAATATTGTGCTGATGCTACTTGTATTCTTTACCGGAAGACATTATATTAATGTAGGAACTTTCGTATATATTATTCCCTATGGAGCCATTGTAAGCCTGGGCGGAAAATTGTATCATTTCTTGTTTCAGGTTCAGACATTTCCCATCCAGGTATTAGGGGCAGTCATTGGATGTCTCTTGCTCTATACGGGAGTTGCCATGTATATAACAGCGGACATTGGACTGGACCCATTTACCGGTGTGGTTATGGTACTTAGAGACCGAATCGGGAAGGAATATCGCTATGTAAAAATCGGTTTTGATATCAGCTGTATCGTGATTGGAACCTTGCTTGGAGGAAAGCTGGGAGCTATCACCATTATTACAGCCTTAAGTGCCGGCCCGGTCATCCAATTTTTATCCGATCAAATGAAAAAAATAAGAGAAAAATTTAGAGGTATTTATGGAAGAGCATAAATATTTGCATGAAATGCTTCCCTTTTTGAAGTTGGTGGACAAGGAAAGGCAAGAGCAGTTAGAGGACTATTTTCGGACGGCTCCCTTATGGCTGTTGGATGCCTTGCAGGTGGAGCAGGTTTCGGCGGGGACTACTTTTATTAGAGAAAATGCGCCGGCAGATACTATTATTTTTGTCGGAAAAGGGAGGGCAAAGGCAACCGATTACCGAATTTCCGGAGTCGCCTTTGACTTTATGAAGTTGGAATCTAACGTTGCCCTGGGAGGCATGGAGGTCCTTATGGACCTAAAAACCTACCAGACCACCTGGCGCACGGAGTCAGAGTGTATGTTGATCAAGCTACCTCGAAGCCAATACGAAAAGTGGTTATATTCGGATTTGGAAGCTTTTCGTTTGGAGGCAAAATTAACCTGCTATTCCCTGCTTGAGGAAGGCCGCAGAAACCGCTTGTATTTGTTCCTTCAGGGAGCAGACCGGCTGGCCTTTCTGTTTGTAGAATGGTTTGAAAAATTCAGTCAAAATGATAGCTTAAATATTCGAGAGAGCCGGATGGGTATGGCAGATGAAACGGGCTTGTGCCTAAAGAGTGTCAGCCGTGCGGTGAAGAAATTTTCAGACGAAGGTTTGATCACGAAATATGGGAATCAGATTAATATTAATCGGAAACAATATGAGGGGCTTAGACAGATTGTAGATAGCAAAATTGACCGAGCCTAGATATCGTATAATAAGGAGTTAAGTATGAGTGCAGTATATGATAAATTACAGACTTGCCTGGCAAGTGTAAGAGAAAAAACAGACTTTGTGCCGGAGGTGGCATTGATCTTAGGATCCGGATTGGGAGATTATGCAGATGGCATCCAGATCGAGGCAACCGTTGATTATAAGGATATTGAGGGATTTCCGACTTCAACAGTAGCCGGACATAAGGGAAGATTTGTATTTGGATATGTTAAGGATGTACCTGTGGTTATTATGCAGGGAAGAGTCCATTATTACGAGGGATATCCTATGACCGATGTGGTACTTCCTACACGTTTGATGGGCATGATGGGAGCAAAGAAGTTGGTCCTTACCAATGCAGCAGGAGGCGTAAATTTTGACTTCCATCCGGGAGATTTTATGATGATCACAGATCATATCACATCCGCAGTACCAAGTCCCTTGATCGGAGCAAATATCGATGAGCTGGGAGTTCGTTTTCCGGATATGAGCGAAGTATATAGTAAGCGGATCCAGGAGATTATCAGAAGTCAGGCAAAAAAACTCAATATTCCTATCCAGGAAGGTGTATATGTACAGTTTACAGGACCGGCATATGAAAGCCCGGCAGAGATTCGTATGTCCAGAAGCTGGGGCGGAGATGCCGTAGGAATGAGCACAGCATGTGAGGCAGTGGCTGCCCGCCACATGGGAATGGAAATTTGCGGAATTTCCTGCATCACAAACCTTGCGGCCGGTATGAATGATGTGAAGTTGGATCACAAGGAAGTACAGGAGACAGCAGACCGGGTGGCAGTACAATTTAAGGAACTGGTAACCGCTATTGTGACAAACATTTAGTAAAAAATCAGGAGATTTCGTTATGGATTGCATTATCATTGGAATTGCCGGAGGTTCAGGTTCTGGTAAGTCTACCTTTACAAACAAATTAAAGGATTTATACGGAGACCGTATTACGGTTTTGTATCACGACAATTATTACAGAAGAAATGATCATCTGACTTTGGACGAACGAAGGAAGATTAACTATGATGATCCGGAGGCTTTAGAGACGGATCTTTTAGTAGAGCATTTAAGAAGGTTAAAAGAGGGAGAGCCGATCCAGTGTCCAACCTATGATTATTCCATGCACAATCGTAGGGAAGAAGTCTTGGATATAAAGCCCAATCGCATTGTGGTGGTAGAAGGAATTCTGGCATTGCAAAATCCGGAGCTTCGAAATCTGTTTGATATTAAAATCTATGTGGAGGCAGATGCAGACGAGCGTATCCTAAGACGGGTATCCAGAGATGTGAAAGAACGCGGAAGAGACTTAGATGGTATCATTGATCAGTATCTGACTACGGTAAAACCTATGCACTACATTTATGTAGAACCCACCAGAGCCTTGGCGGACATTGTGATCAATAGCGGACGCAATGAGGTGGCCTTTGATCTGGTGAAGACTAAGATTGATCAACTTCTTAGTTATCAGCAGGTATAATATCAATTAATTATAGCAAAAAATCGCTCAGACCTTACGGTCTGGGCGATTTTTTCTAGGGGAGTTTTTTACAGCCCTTTTTTAGTTTTTAAAATTAATTCGGAGTGCTAATGAATGAAACTCATTTTGGGGTGGGTGTAAATTTCTGGAACTCAAGATTTGACTTATATGTACTTCCTATACTGACTAGTGAATATAATTGTGAAAGTGCATAAAAATATAGGATTATAGAAAAATAATGTTATGAAATATTGACAATCTATGAGCGGGGGGTTATCCTAAAATTAGCAGAGCAAGGAGATCGGCAATCATTTATAGTACTGTAGAAACGGTTGAGTTTCCAAGCTATAATTTCATAGAACTGACCGCGATGAAGAAACGGTATAAAAAATGGTGATGAGATGAGTGGGGGAAAAAGACTTTGCAACTGTATTAATAAATCATTCAAGCAAATTATGGGATTCCAAAAGAAATACTTGCTAGTTAGTTTTGGAATAAAGATTTTTCAAGGAGCAGTTCCGGCAGTCAGAGTTGTATTATTGCAAAAAATAATCAACATGATACAAGAACAAAGAGCTGAGTTGAATAGTCTTATCTTGTGTGTTGTGATTTATATTTCAGTACATGAAATTATGGAGTTAGTTGCATTGATATATATGAAATATAGTAATGATTTTAGTTTGGAATTTGCTATATTTATTAATGCAAAAATGATAGATAAAGCACTGGAGCTCTCTCTCTATGATTTTGAAAATTCAGAAACCTATAATATTATAAACCGTGCACAGAGCCAGAGTGGAAATGATATTATCAATTATATAGAAAGTATTTTTAATACTATACAGCAAATTATTGCAGTTATATCAATGGGATATATTTTATTGAAATTTCGTTGGCAGATTGTGGCTGTGATCGTAATAATCCCCGTAGTAAAAAGTGTATTGATATATATATTGGACAAGAACGCATACAAAATAAGAGTGAAGAGAACAACAATAGAACGAAAGAAATGGTACCTGAATTTTTTAGTAATGACTGGAAATGCGTTCAAAGAAATAAGAATATTTGGATTAAAACAATTTATATTGCATATATACAGTAACTTGCAGAGACAAATAGTGAAAGAAGAAAAACAAATTTTCTTTAAGCAGACGATCACTAATGTTGGATTAGAATTATTAGAAGGCATTTTGTCTGGAGGAATACTTGTCTATATATTGCGTTTTGCATATTTGAAAATAATTTTAATAGGAGACGCTACAGCATATATAGACTCGGTAGATAGTATTAAAGGGTATGTAAATGGCATATTTAATTCTATCAACAATATTATTGAGCAATCAATGTACATTTGTTTTTTGTATGATTATTTAGAACTTCCTGTAAAAAATGATAATGATAAAATAAAAATAGATAGAATTGACAGTATCAAGTTCGAGGATGTGTCTTTTAGATATAATTCTGGTAGTTATGGCGTGCGAAAACTAAATTTTGAAATAACCGCTGATCAAACTATAGCCATTATTGGCGAAAATGGATCAGGAAAAACAACACTAATGAAATTATTATTAGGTTTGTATTCAAATTATGAAGGAAGAATCTTAATTAATGGAATGATGCTTGGTTCAATAAATAGAGATTGGTATCATAAAATGGTATCGGCGGTTTTCCAGGACTTTGTTAAATACGAAGCTTCATTAAGGGAAAATATTGCATATGGGGATATTGATAAGATAAATAAGGACCAAGAAGTAAGTAAACTGATCGAAAAAATCGGACTGAAAGAAAAATTGAATAATTCTTGTGGTATAGATGTAATATTGGGAAAATGGTTTGGGGAAAATCAATGTTCGGGAGGCGAATGGCAAAGAATAGCTATCGCAAGAGCTCTCTTTAATGAAAATGCAGAAATGTATCTTTTTGATGAACCTGATGCAGCGCTAGATATAATAAAACAAAAAGAAATATATAAATTGATTAGGGAAAAAACAAAAAACAAAATATGCATCTATATAACACACAAAATAAGTAATATTTGTAAAGATGCTGACACGATTATAGTTCTAAGAAATGGGGAGATTGAAGATATTGGCGGACATGATGAATTGGTAAGCGGAAGTGATTACTATTATCAACTGTATCAAAAATATATGAGTGAAAAGGAGAAAAAATGATATGCGGGAAACTGAGCTGCCATTTATTCATCTATTTAGAACATCGCTAGATCATTACTTTTTTGATGTCAATACAGATACTATTGTAAAAATTCCAGAAGAAATTTTTAATAAGCTGAATAATTTTATAGATGATTATTGGGAAGATGAATATATTGTACGATTAAGAAAAATGGGTTTATTACAACCAAATCGAAAGAGGATTACTAAACATCCAGAGACAGATTACATAGATTTACAATTCGATTCATGTATGAAAACTTTGGTATTACAAGTTACTCAAAATTGTAATCAGAGATGTGACTATTGTGTATATTCAGGCAAATATGAAAATAGAGTACATAATAATAGTAACATGAGTTTTGAAATTGCAAAACAGGGAATAGATATGATTATAAATCATTCTCGTGATTCTGAAATGTTATTTTTCGGATTTTATGGTGGAGAACCATTATTAGAGGAAGATTTAATAAAAAAATGTATACAATACATTGATGAGAAAATTGAAGGAAAGACGATTCAGTATAATATAACAACAAATGGAACATTGTTGACGCATGATATTATTGATATCTTTGTTAGTCACAATGTGTCATTAATGATTAGCCTGGATGGTCCGGCAGATGTACACAATAAGCATAGAAAATTAGTTTGTGGAGATGGAGACGCACATTCAACCATAATAAAAAAATTAAAGTATTTGAAGGAAACTTATCCAATATACTATAAAGAACATGTCTCTTTTAGCACCGTTTTTGATGGAGAAAGTGATTTTAAGAGTATAGATGATTTTTTTAATAGTTCATTGTTTGAAGGGAAAACTATATCAGCGGTATCCATAGCAGATAATTATTTGAAAAAAGAAATATCTGTTCGAAATGAAAAATTTATTGAAGATACGCAATATGCTTTGTTTTTGAATATGCTTGCGATTGTTGGAAGGATAGACGAAGAGCTGACCTCAAGATTGTTTAGACTTCAGAAAGAACAGATACGATCTTTTAGAAAAGGAAAGTGTTTTGGGGATAAAAAATCTTTAACATATTATGGACATAGAAGTGGCGGATGTGTGCCAGGACTTCATAAATTGTTTTTAAGTGCTAATGGGGATTTTTATCCGTGCGAAAAAGTTAGTGAATGTTCAAGTATATGCAAAATAGGAAACATAACAGAGGGATTAGACCTTGAAAAAATTAGGCGCTTAGCAAATTTACAAAATGCAACAGAAGAGGAATGCCTTAATTGTTGGGCGTATGATTATTGTACAATTTGTTTGGCTCAGGCTGATGGGTTGGATAAAATATCTAAAGACTTAATATTGAAGAGATGTGAACAAGTCAAAAAAGATATTGATGGCTTATTTAAAGATTATTGTATATGTGAGGAACTAATTAACCATCGTTTGAAAAGTTCTTGCCGCTGAGGTAAATAAAATGGGAAAGATAATTTTGATATTTCCTTATAGTGAAATATGTGATATTTTTATTGAACAAATTGAAGATTTAGAAAATGTAGATAAACTTTATTTGGTTTGTTTTAAAGGGTGGGGATATGAAGGTAAGAAAATTATATTTAGAGGAAAGGAAATAAGTGTTATAACGGATTTCGATTTTGCTTGCCAGAACAGTGATGAAATATGGTTCGTAAACACAAAATATAATCTCGATGAAATTACTTTTCTTTATCCAAAAGTGAATTATGCATATGCATGCGGAAAGACTATTAGGTATTATGGAAAAAGGATTCCAGCGTTAGAAAAAGAATTAAAGAAGATAGATAATATTAAAAAAGAACAAGATATACCGAGAATTTTAGAAGTCATAAATATACCGTTGATCGTAACAGCAGGATTATATGATGATAATACTGAAATGCAAGTAGAGTTATCTTTGTATGAAATGCTACACAAAACTAATTTGAAGGTGGTTTATATAGGATCGCAGAGATATGGCAAGGTACTTGGAATGTACGAATTTCCGGACTTTATGTTTGAAAATAAATACGCTAATTCAGAAAAAATTCTATTGTTTAATCAATACATAAAGGAAATAGAAAATAAAAAGAAACCAGATTTGATAATTATTGGAGTACCGGGAGGTGTCAGCTCATATTCAAGAGAAAAGGTTGGGGATTTTGGAATACTCTTTGATTTAGTTAGTATTTCGGTATCAACAGACATATTTGTATTATCTGTTCCATATGAGGACTATAATATTTATGATATTCAGAATCTTCGAAAATATGTTTGGGAACGTTATAAAATACATACTGATTTTTTTAACATAGTGCCGAAAAAAGTAAATAATAATATTACAAATCCATCAGAAGGATTAAGTTATCTTACAATAAATAACAACAAAGTTGTGGGAAAAATAGAAGAATTGGACAGTAAAAATATTTTTTGTTTAAAAATTAAATCGGAAAGAAATAAATTAACAAAACAAATAATAGATAGATTGATGAACTATGGACAAATTGAATTATTATAGTCAACTAAGGGAGAAAAAGATAATTATGAAGGAGAATCCGACGAAAATACTTAATGAATTATGTGTTAAGTATTTGCGAATTGATGTAGAAAAAAATCCTGTTCTAAAAAATAAAAATTTCTTTTCAAAAGACATTAGTGCAAAACCTAGAGATCTAATGGTATTTATGCTCGCTATTGAAAAAGAGTTGTGTATTAAATTTTCGGATGATTTTATTTTAAAAGGAGGAATGAAAAACTATCAGTCTATTGTTGATTACATAAATATTTAAACTATAAATCTCAAAAGGGAGAAGGAGGTGAAGATAGAATGTTAGGGAAACGGTATTCTGAATCAAGTAGTTCCAAGGTAGAACCACGTGGTTGGGTATGCACGGCAATTTGTAAAAATGCTTGTGAGTATTCGGCAAGAGCAGTATGTAATTCAACTAAATCATATAATTCCATTTTATCAGAATATAAAAGTATGCAATTTTTTAGTAGTGGAGAGAATGGATAATTTACAAAATTACAGACAGAAATGGTATTTGTAATTTAATAAAGAGATTTGTATTTATAATATTTATGATCAAACGCTTTCATATTCTCAGAAATAGACAACGCAATTTTATAAGTCTGTTTCTGAGATGTGCAAGAAAATAGTGTGCTTATACAATATGAAGGAGGTGAATTTTGTGAAAAAAAATTATAGCAAAATTCTGGGCAGTATTTTTATAATATCTTTATTATGGATACTAGGTAGAACGGGCGCCAATTTTTTATTGTATGGTATGGATGCGAATTTTGTTAGTGGAGAATGGAAAAAATGTTTTGTATATAGTCCGATTGATATATTTTTTATTGCTTTGGCATTCGTTACACTGATGCTGTATATTATATTTAAAATAAAAAATAAAAATGATGAAAACAGTTTCTAATTAAATAGAAGGGTCGCAGTAATGATTTTTTAAATCATTACTGCGACCCTTCTTCTTTCAGTTTAAATTTAAGAATCTTATTTAGACTGCTCTAAAGCAAGAGTCTCAGTTGTGATATCGCATACTTCTGAAGGTCCATAGTACTGGATTGCACCTGGGAATAAGAAGCAGGTCTCCACTGCCCACTGATCTCTGTGTGCTTCAAAATATTTGAATGGAGCACCGTCAAGCTCTGTGAGGGCTTTTTTGATTACCGGCTTGTCTTTACCGTTACGTCTCTCCATATTCATCATCTTAGTGATTGGCATACCACCGGCAACCCACTCCTCAGCTGGCTTAGAAAGGTTAGATACTTTAGAAAGATATCCGTTGAAGCCATACTGGATCAACATGAATGCATTGTATCCAAGAGAGTAGCAGTAGTCTGCATCAAAGTTTGATGGGAAAGCACATCTTCCTTCATAGCCGAAGAAGTGATGCTGAGCGCTAAACTTACCGGTATAGGTTCCGGCTGCCTTTCTCTCAGCAAGCTTATCAGCGACTAATGCAGAGAATAACTTCTCGGACTCGATCAGGGAAACCTGTACATTTCCATGAGGATCTCTTTCTAAGAATAACTGCTGCTGAATGCTCTGAGGAAGAATCTCAAATACAGCCATAGACTCAGCTGTAAGTCCGGCCTTAATAAATGCATACTTCTCATCCCAAGATGGAAGAGCATTGAATTCGTCTGTCTTTTCTCCGGCAAGAAGCTCGTTGATCTCAGCGATGAGTACAGAGAACTCAGGAACGAATTCAACAATACCCTCTGGGATGATAGCTACACCGAAATTGTCTCCGTTAGCAGCTCTCTTCTCTACAGAATCAGCAATCTGGTCAGCGATCTGAGAGAGGGACATCTTCTTGGCTGCAACTTCCTCGCCGATCAGGCAGATGTTTGGCTGAGTCTTAAGTGCACACTCAAGAGCTACGTGGGAAGCGGAACGTCCCATTACCTTGATGAAGTGCCAGTACTTCTTTGCTGAGTTGGCATCTCTTTCGATATTACCGATCAACTCGCTGTAAGTCTTAGTAGCAGTATCGAATCCGAAAGAGCACTCGATGTCTTCGTTCTTTAAGTCTCCATCGATGGTCTTAGGGCATCCGATTACCTGAACGCCTGTATTGTTAGCTGCCATGTACTCCGCTAAGGTACAAGCGTTTGTATTGGAATCATCTCCACCGATAATAACGATAGCAGTAATACCGTGCTTTTTGCAAACTTCTGCTGCAACTGCAAACTGCTCCGGAGTCTCAAGTTTTGTTCTTCCGGATCCGATGATATCAAATCCACCGGTATTTCTGTACTCAGCGATATAGTCATCTGTCATCTCGATATATTTATCCTCTAAAAGTCCGCTAGGGCCTCCAAGGAATCCCAAAAGAACGTTCTCCTTGCTGGAAGCTTTGAGGGCATCGTAAAGACCGCTTACTACGTTATGTCCTCCGGGAGCCTGTCCACCGGAAAGGATTACACCTACAACCTGCTTTTTATCAGATGCAGTATTGCTTCCTTTTTCAAAAGTGATCTCCGGCTTTCCGTATGTGTTTGGGAATAACTCAGCAATCTTTGCCTGGTCAGCTACGCTTTCAGTAGCAGATCCTTCTTTAACACAGATCTCTGCGATTCCGTTGCGAAGCATTCCCGGAAGCTTTGGAGAATACTCGTATCTAGCTTTCTGAAGTGGTGAAATATTCATTGTTCAATCTCCTTCATTACTCAAATATTTTGCACTTTTTTAGGTACAGAAAAATTTTAATACATTTTAAAAAAAAAGTAAACCGAAAAGGGGAAACAAATTCAAGTGCTAGTAATTCTTGGGGAATTAGTGTATAATATAGTGTCTGAGTTTGTCAGTTTATAGAAATGTAGACAAAAAATTAAAATGAGGTAGAGAATATATGAGTGACAATATCGCGATTGAAGTGCGGAACATGTCCAAGAAATTTAAAGTAGAATCAGATAAGTCCAAAACCTTGAAGGAACGTTTGGTTCGATTTGGGAAAAATAATGTAGAATACCATCATGTATTAAAGAATATTAATTTGGATATTCGTAAGGGAGAGACAGTAGCCTTAATCGGAACCAACGGTTCCGGAAAGTCTACCTTGTTGAAACTTATGACCAAGATTATCTTCCCCAATCAGGGAAGTATTAGCACCCATGGGAAGCTGACTTCTCTGCTTGAGCTTGGGGCAGGCTTCCATGAGGATTTTACGGGAAGAGAGAATATATATTTTAATGCGTCTATCTTTGGGCTAACCAGGGCAGAGATTGATGCAAGGATCCAGGAAATTATTGAATTTTCGGAACTTGGAGAGTTTATCGACACTCCGATTCGAACCTATTCTTCCGGTATGTATATGCGTCTGGCCTTTTCTGTAGCCATCAATGTGGATGCGGATATTCTTTTGATCGATGAGATCTTGGCAGTCGGAGACCAACATTTCCAGGATAAGTGCTATGCAAAGCTGGAGCAGTTGAGAGATTCCGGAAAGACCATTGTGATTGTTACCCATAGTTTGGGGGTGGTAAAGGAACTGTGCCACCGTGCAATTTGGATCTATCAAGGGGAAGTGCGACTAGACGGAGACCCGGTTTATGTGATCGATCAATATTTAAAACAGGTAGCCATCGATCATAAAGAAAAGATCCAACGTGCCATTGACAGCGGAAGCTTGACCTTTAAGGGAGCTCTTTCTATTGATGCTCCCAGAGACTTTTCTAATATGGAGAAAAAGCAGGGTGCCTTTGATGTGATGGGATGGAGCCTGTCCAATGATGCAAATGCGACTCTTAAATTTTATATAGATGAAAAAGAAGTAGAAGTTGAATTAAGCCCGGTGACCAGACAGGATGTATATGACATCTTTTTTGATGAGTATGCAGGTTTCTTAGATGTGGACAAGCTTGGATTCAATACCAAGATTTCCATGGATGGATTAGAACTGGGCAAACATGTGCTTCGGATGGAATCTCTTGGATCCAATGGAAAAGTTTTGGCAGATAAAGAGATCAGTTTTACTTTAGTATAGTGGCATAGGAGAGGATATGTTTAGAGAAATATATAAGTATAGAGAAATGTTAAAGACCAATGTGAAGAAGGATATTCGAGGAAAATATAAGGGATCTTTTCTCGGAATTTTGTGGTCTTTTTTGAATCCCCTTCTTCAGGTAGTGGTTTACTGGATCGTATTTCCTTATCTATTTCGAGGAGCCAGCATCCCCAATTACTTGTGCTATCTGGTAACGGGAATTATTCCCTGGACCTTCTTTATTACAGTCATCAACCAGGGTACCATGTGTATTAGGCTGAATGCGGGAATTATAAAAAAGGTTTATTTTCCCAGGGAAATTTTGGTAATTTCCCAGACTCTTAGCGGGATGGTGAATTTCTTTATTTCCTGCATTATTGTAGTTATCTTTTGTATAGGAACAGGAGCGGGAATTTCTTATCACATTATCTTGCTTCCGCTAATTGCTGTGATTCAGGCAGCCCTTTCCATGGGAATTGCCTTTATTTTGGCGGCTGTAAATGTTTATGTGCAGGATACAGAATTTATTGTTGGATTTATTTTAAATATGGGATTTTATGGAACACCGGTACTTTATAGTCTGGACATGTTCTCAGGAGCCGGAATTTTATTCCAGCTAATCAGTTTAAATCCCCTGACTATTATTATTAATTCTTACCGGGATATTTTCCTTTACCATGAATGGCCGGATGGACTGCAGCTTGGGATTGTAGCAATTTTGTCCGCAGCTATCCTGGTGCTTGGATATGCTATATTTAAGAAATTAGAGTTTGGATTTGCAGAGGAGATGTAGTATGAAAAAAGGACAATGCGAATTTGCCATTGATAAATTTCACTATAAAAATATAGGAGACCTACACTATATTGAAATTGTAGGTTGGATTTTTTCTCACGACAACGAGTCTGTGGCGATTGAAGTGGAGCTTGATGGAAAGAAGGCAGAATGTCTGACCAATGACCGCTATGACAGAAAAGATTTGATTCGTATTTATAAGCTGGCCTACTCAGCTAAAAATTCGGGCTTTGAGGTGAAGGTAGACACCAAGGGCGTGGATATAAAAACGATGGCCATTTATGGAAAAACCTCTAAGGACCGAATTTTATTAAGAAAGTTTAATCAGAAACAGATCAAGAAATTAGAAGATAATTCCTATATCGAATGCGAAGTAGGAGGGGTTGGCTACGACGAAAAGAGCGAGCTTCATTCGGTAATGGGATGGGCCTACTCTTTAAAAGAGTCAGAGGTGGAATATGAGCTGCATGACGCATCGGGAGAATCTATTCGCTATACCTTCCGGATGCTGCAGCGTATGGATTTTCCTGATGAATATAGGAGACGCAGTGGCTTTTATATTGCCTTTAAGGGGGAGAAAAATGCCCAGTATTATTTACATATTAAAAGCGATGGCATGGAACGGGTCTTTGATCTGAAAAAATGTGGTACTTTACTAAATGAAGACCAGCCGGGCTTGGCTGCTAGGTTTCTATCCTTGACTCGCCAGGTTAATCCTAAGAATTTAAAAAAGGCAGGGGCCTATTTTAAAAATCATGGAGGAAAGCAGTTCCTTCGAAGAATTATCAAAGGAAAGTCTACCGACGAGATCGATTATGATACCTGGGCAAGGATCCAGCTTGTTACAGAAGACCAGTTAGAGGAACAGCGAAGCATTCACTTTGCTTTGACACCAAAGGTAAGTATCATTGTTGCTACTTTTAATACGCCTATGGTTTATCTAAAAGAGATGATCGAGACCGTAGAGGCTCAAAGCTACAGCAATTGGGAGCTTTGTATTGCAGATGGAAGCACGGATGATCAGGTTGAAACTTATGTAAGAGACCACTATGGAGACAATGAGAAGATCCGTTTTACCAGGCTTGCAGAAAATTATGGAATTGCCGGAAATATGAATAAGGCTATGGACTTGGCCACCGGTGATTTCATTGCCCTATATGATCATGATGATACCCTGACGCCGGATGCTCTTTATGAAAATATTAAATTATATAACGAACACCCGGATGCCCTTATGATCTATTCCGATGAGGATAAGATGAACTCCGATGGCTCTAAGTTCTTTAATCCCCATTTTAAACCGGATTTTAACTATGACCTTCTTTTAAACAATAATTATATTTGTCATTTTCTTTTGGTGAAAAAAAGCTTGATCGACAAGGTTGGACAGTTGGATGGGGCCTATGATGGGGCGCAGGATTTTGAATTTGTACTCCGTCTAAGTGATGCGGCAGGGGAAGACCATATTTACCATATTCCGAGAGTGATCTACCACTGGAGGATTCATGAGAATTCTACAGCCGGTAATCCGGAGAGTAAGATGTATGCCTTTGAGGCAGGAAAACGTGCTGTGGAAGATTACTTTAAGAAAAAGGAAATTCCTGTGGAAGTGGAACATGGACCGGCCCTTGGAATCTACCGGGTAAAATATATCCTACAGTCAGAACCCCTGGTTTCTATTCTGATTCCGAACAAGGACCATATTGAGGACTTGGACCGCTGTATCCAGTCTATAGAGACAAAGTGTAGTTACAAGAATATAGAATATATCATTATCGAGAATAATAGTACCGAGCAAGAAACCTTTGCTTATTACAAGAAGCTTGAGGCAGCAAATCCCAAGGCTAAAGTGGTATATTGGGAGGGCGAATTTAATTATTCGGCTATTAATAACTTCGGCCGTGGATTTGCAAAAGGAGAGTATTTGCTGCTCCTTAATAATGACACAGAGATTATTAATGAGAACGATATTGAAGAACTCTTGGGATTTTGCATGCGCTCGGATGTAGGAGCGGTAGGGGCAAGGCTTTACTATCCGGATGATACCATCCAGCACGGCGGGGTCGTGATTGGAATGCAGGGAATCGCAGGTCATAGTTTTGCAAATCAAAGAAAAGAGGATTTGGGATATTTTGCAAGAGTTGCCTGCCAGCAGGATATCAGTGCGGTAACGGCAGCCTGCCTTATGGTGAAGGCCTCTGTATATGATGAAGTGGGTGGCCTGAATGAGGATTTGAAGGTGGCCTTTAATGATATTGATTTCTGCCTGAAGATCAGAGAGGCAGGATACAAGATCGTATATAATCCTTACTGCGAGCTTTATCATTTTGAATCCAAGTCTCGAGGCAGTGAGAATAATTATGACAAGTTGGATCGATTTAATGGCGAGATCTCTTATTTTGAAAATCGGTGGCGGACAATCCTAACCGATGGAGACCCATATTACAATCCGAATTTAAGCCTGGATATTGGTGGATATAAATTAAAGGAGAATTAAAATAAATCATATGATTTCCGTGGCAATGACAACTTATAATGGGCAGCTTTACATAAGAGAGCAGTTGGACTCTATTTTAAATCAAAGTCTTCCGGTGGATGAAGTCATCATTTGTGATGACGGATCCACCGATGGCACTGTGGAGATTCTTAAGGAATATGAAGAAAAATTTCCGGACAGGATCCGTCTCTTTGAAAATAATTCCAACCTCGGCTACCGTCTTAATTTCAAAAAAGCCATGTCCCTTTGTAAGGGGGATTATATTTTCCTTTGTGATCAGGACGATGTCTGGAAAAAGAAAAAAGTAGAGCTTATGCTGGATAAAATGAAAGAGATGCCACAGATCCAGGTCCTGGCTACTTCCTTTACTTATATTGATGGGAAGGGGGAGAAAAATCCTGTAGTGCCTGAGAGGGGAAAGTCCAATAATAACCTTTACCTAAAGGAAGTGCCTAAGGGAGCCTGCGTGAAGGTATCCTTTGAGGAATATTATAATCATAACTTTTTTCAGGGTTGCGCCCTGGCCCTTCGTAAGGAATTAAAGGACTGGGTGGTGGACCATTTTTCCACCCATGTAGCCCATGATTATTTGATTAATTTTACGGCGGCAAGGCAGGATGCTATGTATTTTTGGAATGTTTCCCTGTTTTACTATCGGCTTCACGAAAAAAATACCATTGGTGTTCAAAAGACCAATATGAATTTTTTGGAGAAGATGCGAACCCGAAATCGGCTGGAGACCAGGACCATACTTGCGGTGGATGGAAGGCAGATGCTTCTTGCCCTTAGGGAGTCGGACCCGGAATTTTATAACAGACGAAAGAAGTATTATGATGAAAAAATAAGCTTTTATGGAAAGCATATCGAATATTTAGAAGAGCGTAATCTTTTAAAGCTTTTGGGGCAAATGAGAAGTCCTTATTATGGGGAAATTAAAAAGCTTAAGAATAAGGGAATGGACCTGCTTTATGTTCTGATGGGATAAAGATATAAAGGAGGAAAGTTTAAGGAATGTGTCAATCATAGACATGAAAAATGAGTTTGGGGGACTTAAAAAATGGAAAGAGAAAAATTAGGATCCCGCTTGGGATTTATTTTACTGTCGGCAGGATGTGCAATCGGGATTGGAAATGTTTGGAAATTTCCTTATATTGCAGGACAGGGAGGGGGAGGAGCTTTTGTATTATTCTACCTGATCTTCCTGGTGATTTTGGGACTGCCGATTCTTAGTATGGAATTTTCTGTAGGCCGTGCCAGCCAAAAAAGTCCGGTAAAAGCCTATCAGGCCCTGGAAAAGCCGGGACAAAAATGGCATATTCACGGGGGCTTTACCTTGGTGGGCTGCTATCTGCTTATGATGTTTTATACTACCGTTTCCGGCTGGATGCTCTACTATTTCTATCAGACAGCCATGGGAGAGCTTGCGGGCCTAGATGCGGATGCCATAGCAGGGCGATTTACAGACATGCTGGGAAATCCAAAAGTTATGATGTTTTGGATGGCCCTGGTGGTTGTCATCGGTATCTTGGTCTGTATGATGGGACTTCAAAATGGACTGGAACGTGTTACTAAGGTTATGATGATCGCGCTTTTGTTGATCATGGTAATTTTAGCAATTAATAGCTTCTTTATGGACGGGGCCAAGGAAGGTCTTTCCTTTTATCTGATCCCGGATTTTGGCCGTATGAAAGAAGTAGGTGTGATCAATACCTTGGTATCTGCCATGAACCAGGCCTTCTTTACCTTGAGCCTGGGAGTAGGTGCCATGGCTATTTTTGGAAGCTATATCGGAAAAGAACATACCCTCTTGGGAGAATCTGTGCGAGTGGTAATTTTGGATACCTTTGTGGCCATTACAGCAGGCCTTATTATCTTCCCGGCATGTTTTACCTACCATGTGGACCAGACCTCGGGGCCCAGCCTTATTTTTATTACTCTGCCTAATATTTTTGCAAATATGTTTTTGGGACGTCTGTGGGGAAGCCTCTTTTTCTTATTCATGTCCTTTGCTGCCTTGTCTACGGTGCTGGCAGTATTTGAAAATATCATCTGCTGCGGCATGGAACTTACAGGCTGGAGTCGTAAGAAATCCAGTCTGGTCAACCTGGTATTGATCTTCCTTTTATCTGTTCCTTGCGTTTTGGGCTACAATGTATGGAGTTCTGATATCTTTGCGGTCTTTGGCGGTGCCATCTTAGACTTTGAAGATTTCTTGGTAAGCAATCTCTTCCTGCCCTTAGGCTCCTTGGTTTATTTGCTCTTTTGCGTCAGCAAGCATGGCTGGGGATGGGAAAATTATAAAAAGGAGGCAAATGCCGGTCAGGGTATCAAGGTGAAGGATTGGATGCGTTTTTATCTGACCTATATCTTGCCACTGATTGTACTATTTATTTTTGCTTTTGGAATCTACGACAAATTCTTTTCTTAAGGCATAAGGGACCGGGGATAGAAGCTATTTGTGATAGAAAAAACGCATGATAACTTATAAAAAGAAGTATGGATGGGAGCTGCCGATTTGGCAGCTCTTTGTGTTATAATACACAGTGCTCAGACTGCGATTAAACGTAGAATGGGCAGGAAAGGGATTGATAGCTTATGAAAATAAATAGTAAAATTTTTTGGCGCTTTGGGATCTATATGGTGGGGCTTATGATCCTTGCTCTGGGCATCGTCCTAAATACCGAGACGACCCTGGGGGTATCCCCGATTATATCCGTGCCATACAGTATTTCGTCGATTTGGACTTTAAATTTTGCTCTTATAACTTTCATTGTATATGTAATTCAGGTGATCCTGCAATTTGCCATCAAGGGAAAGAATAGTGAGTGGAAGGATGCCTTGCAGATTGCAGTTTGTATAGCCTTTACTTCTTTTTTGAATTTGTTTGAGAAGGTGATCGTGCTTCATCCGGAGACTTTTTTGCAGAAATTTATAGTCCTGCTGGCAGCGATTGTAATCACCGCAGTGGGGGCGGCTATGACAGTGAATATGAAGATTGTTCCAAACCCTGCAGATGGCCTGGCCAAGACCGTGGGAGATGCCCTTCATAAAGATATGGGATTTGGAAAGAATGTGATAGACCTTATTAGTGTTGCTATTACCTGTGCCATTGGATTTGTATGCACCGGACATTTGGTGGCTATCGGAATCGGTACAGTATGTGCTATGATAGGAGTGGGAAGAGTCATCGCCTTATTTAATTATCTGTGCAAGGATAAATTAGATGGGCTGGCTGGCCTCTAATAAATGATTTTGTCGAAAGGTTTTTTATGGATTTTAGAAAAGCAGAGAAAGAAGATCTTGCCAGGATCTGGGAGATTACGAATATGGCCAAGGCTCAGCTTAAGGGCCTGGGGCTTGACCAGTGGCAGACCGGATATCCAAGTCTCTTAAACTGGCAGGAGGATGTGGATCAAGGGATGGCCTATGTAGCCTTGGAGGATGAGAAGATTTTAGGAGCCTTCGCCTACCAGGTAACGCCGGATGTATCTTATGGCATCATTGAAAACGGAACTTGGCTTACGGACGGGCCCTATGCTTCCATGCACCGGGTCATTGTGGCTGACGGATGCAAGGGAAAGGGCCTTGCCGGGCAAATGTTTGCCAATGGTTTTTCTATGGCAGAAAGGGATGGATTTTCCTCTGTCAGAATTGATACCCATCCGGGCAATATTCCTATGCAGCATGCCTTAAAAAAGGCGGGATTTATAGCCTGTGGAGATATTTATTTAGCAGTCGGACCGGAAAAAGGAGAACGGCGGATCGGCTTTGAGCGCTTGCTAAAAAATGCGGTGAAATGTGAGGAAGCATAATGGAATATTATATGGCTCCCATGGAGGGAGTGACGACGGAAGTTTTTAGGCGTGTCTACCACGCTTATTTTTTGCCCTTTGATAAGTATTTCACTCCTTTTTTGGTGCCCCATCTAAAGAAGGGCTTTAATAGCAGTGAATTAAGAGAGATCGACCCTGCGACCCAAAAAGGGATGTATGTAGTGCCCCAGATCCTTACCAATAATAGCCAGGACTTTCTTCGAACCGTAAAGAAATTAGAGGAATTTGGCTACCGGGAAGTGAATTTAAATCTGGGATGCCCCTCTAAAACCGTGGTTAGTAAATATAGAGGGTCCGGCTTTTTGGCAAAGCCTAGGGAACTTAACCGCTTCCTGGATGAAATTTACAGAGGGACAGATGTGAAGATCTCTATAAAGACTCGGATCGGAAAGCTCTCATCCGAAGAATTCCCGGAAATCCTTGAGATTTACAAGCAGTATCCCATAGAGGAGCTGATTATTCATCCCAGGGTTCAACAGGATTTTTATAAGAACCATCCGGATTTGGACGCATTTTCCTATGCTGTCAGCCATTGTGACTTACCCATTTGCTACAACGGCGACCTCTTTAGTAAAGAAGATGTAGAAAATTTCAGAGAAAAATTTCCAAGGATAGAGAAGATTATGATAGGGCGAGGCATAGTGGGAAATCCCATTTTGCTGGAAGAAATTTCTAAAAAGACCCGCGACGGGATTCTCGAAGAGACCACTGGAGAGCTTGCCTTGAGGGACAAAATAGACCCCTCCTTATTAGAAGAATTTTTGAATGCCCTACAGGAAGAATATCAAAAGATCTGTTCCGGACAGAGGCCGGTACTCTATAAGATGAAGGAAGTATGGTATTACTTGGGAAAACAATTTCCGGGATGCGAGAAAGAATTAAAGAAGATTAAAAAGGCAGAAAAAATGGAAGCTTACCAGGCGGCGGTGAGAGAAATTCTTTTCGGATAGGAAAATTTAATAAATTTAGATAGGCAATTTAATAAATTTTTAATTGCAAGATAGGCTCCAGGGAATTATCATAGTAAAAGTAGCGTTAAAAACGATGAAAGAAGGATAATGAATGGAAGAATATAGACAGACCGGGCAGAGAAGACGAAGAGGCGCCGGAAATTTTTGGCGGATATGGAGCCCCTTGTTTTTGAAATGGGGGATTGCCTGCCTGGTTTCTTTTGTGGGAGTGTTTGCCCTGGTTGGCGGTTATGTGACGGGGCATGAAGAACTGGTTTTAAAGGCCATGGATGATCAAGACCAGATGATGAAAATCTATAATCAGATCATGAAGCTATATATGCAGTATGCAACTGTGATCGAAGGTTTTGCAGCCATCTGTACCATCCCCTTTTTGGCCTGGATGTTTCATAAGGACCGGATGAAAGAAAAGATGGCAGGGAAGAAAATAAGAGAGAAGGCACCGGTGGCCTATTACCTTCCTGCTATTTTAATTTCTCTGGCTCTAAGTGTTGCTTTGAACAACCTGATTATTATCGGAAACTTTGCAAGCTATAGTTCCGACTATACAGACACCATGTCTGCCTTGTATTCCGCAAATTTAGGAGTACAGCTTGTAGCCTTGGGAATTTTAATTCCGATTTGTGAGGAATTGGTATTCCGTGGTTTGGTATTTAATAGAATGAAGGAGGATAGCTCGGTGATGGGATCCATGATCTATTCTTCCTTGATTTTTGGAATCCTTCACGGAAATGCCGTGCAGATGGTATACGGTGCACTTTTGGGATTCTTACTTGCCTGGCTCTATCAAAAGATGGGGTCTATATGGGCACCGATTTTGGCTCATATATTTATGAATCTTGGGTCTGTACTGGCTACAGAATTTAACCTATATGAGGCCCTGGCAAAGGACATCCGCTATATCGGCCTTATGACGGTAGCTTGTGCTGCTTTTGGATCCTGCATGTATCTTGTTTTGCAGCGACTGCCTGATGAAAAGTAAAAAGAGAAAAAAGGGATTCCCTTTTGTGAGTATTTAAAGCCGGATACTTGCAAAAGGGAATTTTTTTGTTTGAAAAAATGTTGAAAAATCGGAAACAATTAAAGAAAACTAAGACAATAAGGACTGAATATAAAGAATATGATTAAATTGTCTAATAATCTGACAACTTAGCAAGATTTCGTGCTTTACAAAAGTAAAGAGAGGGAGTATAGTATGAAAAAACAAACTAAAATCAGAAAGGACAATGCATATGACTGAACAGGATATGAGCACAGCACAAGGCTTGTATCGTTCCCAGTTTGAACATGACAACTGCGGAATCGGTGCAATTGTTAACATCAAAGGTAAGAAGACCCACGATACAGTGGTAGATGCATTAAAGATTGTTGAACACTTAGAACATAGAGCCGGCAAGGACGCCGAGGGCGAGACAGGTGATGGAGTAGGAATCCTTTTACAGATTTCCCATAAATTTTTCTCCAAGGCCTGTAAGGACCTCGGTATTTCTTTGGGCTCAGAGAGAGATTATGGTGTGGGAATGTTCTTCTTCCCCCAGGATGAGCTGAAGAAAAACCAGGCCAAGAAGATCTTCGAGGTTATTGTAAAAAAAGAGGGTATGAACTTCCTTGGATGGAGAGAAGTGCCTATTAAAGAAGAAGTTCTTGGAAGCAGGGCAAAAGCTTGTATGCCTTGTATTATGCAGGGATTTGTAGAGCGCCCGGAGAAGGTTGCTAAGGGCCTGGAATTTGACAGACGCCTCTATGTGGTACGGCGAATCTTCGAGCAGAGCAGTGATGAGACTTATGTAGTGTCCCTTTCTAGCAGAACCATCGTTTACAAGGGAATGTTCTTAGTAAATCAGCTGCGTTCCTTCTTTGAGGACCTCCAGCATCCGGATTACGAGTCTGCAATCGCGATTGTGCATTCAAGATTTAGTACCAATACCAATCCAAGCTGGGACCGTGCCCATCCGTATCGTTATCTGGTACACAATGGTGAGATCAATACCATTAAGGGTAATGCAGACAAGATGCGTGGCCGTGAGGAGAATATGAAATCCGACTACCTAAAGGGTGAGCTTCATAAGGTTCTTCCGGCAATCAACGTAGCAGGTTCTGACTCAGCTATGTTAGATAATACCATTGAATTTATGGTTATGAGTGGAATGGAACTTCCTTTGGCAGTTATGATCGCAATTCCGGAACCTTGGGCCAATGATAAGGCCATGGCTCAGGAGAAGAAGGACTTCTATCAGTACTATGCAACTATGATGGAGCCTTGGGACGGACCGGCATCCATTCTCTTTACCGATGGAGATTGCATGGGAGCGGTTCTTGACCGTAATGGCCTGAGACCTTCCAGATACTACATCACCAGTGATGATAATCTGATCCTTTCTTCAGAGGTTGGTGTCTTAGATATCGATCCTTCTAAGATCGTATTAAAAGAAAGACTTCATCCGGGCAAGATGCTCCTTGTAGATACCATCAAGGGAAAAGTCATCGATGATGAAGAGCTGAAAATGGATTATGCAAGCAGACAGCCTTATGGTGAGTGGTTAGATTCTTACATGGTCAAGCTTGATGACCTTAAAATTCCAAACGAGAAGGTAGTTACTTACTCTCAGGATGAGAGAAAGAAATTGCAGAAGGCCTTTGGTTATTCCTATGAAGAAGTAAAAACCTCTATTCTCACCATGGCAAAGACCGGAAGTGAGGGAACTGCAGCTATGGGAATTGATACCCCACTTGCAGTACTTTCTGAGAAGCATCAGAATTTATTTAACTACTTCAAGCAATTGTTTGCCCAGGTTACCAACCCGCCGATCGATGCCATTCGTGAGAAGGTAGTAACTTCCACAACCGTATATGTAGGAGAAGATGGAAACATCTTAGAGGAGAATCCGATTAACTGCCGTATGCTTAAGGTAGATAATCCTATCCTTACTGAGACAGACTTGTTGAAGATTAAAAACCTGAACCGTCCGGGCTTTAAGGTAGCTGAGATTGATATGGTATTTTACAAAAATTCCAGCTTGGAGAAAGCCATTGACTACCTCTTTATTGAAGTAGACCGGGCAATCTTAGATGGGGCAAATGTACTCATCCTTTCAGACAGGGGAGTAGATGAGTACCATGTACCGATCCCGTCACTTCTTGCCTTATCAGGACTTCAGCAGCATTTGGTCCGCACAAAGAAGAGAACTTCAGTAGCCATCATCTTAGAGACCGGAGAACCTAGAGAAGTTCATCATTTTGCAACCTTATTAGGTTATGGTGCTTGTGCGATCAACCCATATTTGGCTCATGAGTCTATCAAAGAGCTGATTGAGAGCGGTATGCTGGACAAGGATTACTACGCAGCAGTGGATGATTATAACGAAGCTGTCCTTAGTGGTATTGTAAAAACAGCATCTAAGATGGGTATTTCCACCATCCAGTCTTACCAGGGAGCTAAGATCTTTGAGGCTATCGGCTTAAAAGAAGATTTTGTTAAAAAATATTTCACAGATACAGTAAGTCGTGTGGGTGGTATCGGAATCCAGGAGATTGCCAATGATTATATCGCTCGTCATTCCCAGGCCTTTGATCCATTGGGACTGGAAGTGGATATGACCCTTAACAGTATCGGACAGCACAAAGAAAAGAGTAACGGAGAGAAGCATCTTTATAATCCACGCACCATTCATGCCCTCCAGCAGGCAACAAGAAGAGGGGATTATGAACTCTTTAAGCAGTATACAGAGATGGTAAACCAGGAAGGTGAGAGTATTAACCTTCGAGGACAGCTGGAATTTGTTTATCCGGAAAAAGGAATTTCCATTGATGAGGTGGAAAGCGTAGACGAAATTGTTACCAGGTTTAAGACCGGTGCCATGTCTTACGGATCCATTTCAAAAGAAGCCCACGAGGCCCTGGCGATTGCCATGAATACCCTTCATGGAAAATCAAACAGTGGTGAAGGTGGTGAGGAAATCGAACGACTGGATACCAACCGCTGCTCAGCAATTAAGCAGGTGGCTTCCGGACGATTTGGTGTAACCTCCCGTTATCTGGTTAGTGCCAAAGAGATTCAGATTAAAATGGCCCAGGGAGCTAAACCGGGAGAAGGTGGACATTTACCTGGAGGAAAGGTATACCCATGGATCGCAAAGACCAGACATTCAACACCTGGTGTTAGCCTGATCTCTCCACCGCCGCATCACGATATTTACTCTATCGAGGATTTGGCTCAGCTCATCTACGATTGCAAGAATGCCAATAAAGATGCAAGAATTACTGTAAAGCTTGTATCGGAGGCAGGTGTAGGAACGGTCGCAGCCGGTGTTGCTAAGGCCGGTGCAGGACTCATCTTAATTTCCGGTTATGACGGAGGTACAGGAGCCGCACCTAGAAGTTCCATTCACAATGCAGGTCTTCCTTGGGAGCTTGGTTTGGCAGAGACCCATCAGACCCTGATCCAAAATGGATTGAGAGAACGCGTTCGTATCGAGACAGACGGAAAGCTTATGAGCGGCCGTGATGTTGCTATCGCAGCCATCCTCGGAGCAGAGGAATTTGGATTTGCCACAGCACCTCTTGTAACCTTAGGTTGCGTCATGATGCGTGTATGTAATCTGGATACCTGCCCGGTAGGTGTGGCAACCCAGAATCCGGAACTTCGCAAGTGCTTCTCAGGTAAGCCGGAATATGTAATTAATTTCATGAAATTTATTGCCCAGGATTTAAGAGAGCATATGGCAAAACTGGGAGTTCGTTCTATTGATGAATTAGTAGGCCGTACCGATCTTTTGAAGGTGAAAGACCAGGCAACTTCTAGTCGAGCAGCCACCTTAAACTTAAGCCAGATTCTTTATAATCCTTATGTGGGAACCGATGAGCCTATGATCTTTAATCCAAAGAAGGTTTACGATTTCGAGCTTGAGAAAACTGCAGATGAGAAGATCCTGGTGAAGAAACTTCTTCCTGCCTTGGAGAAGGGACAGAAAAAGAGCATTGAGGTTGATGTAACCAATGTGAACCGTACCTTCGGTACCATCTTCGGATCTGAGATTACCAAGCGTTATCCGGAAGGATTGGAAGAGGACAGCTATGTTGTAAAATGTACAGGAGCCGGCGGCCAGTCCTTTGGAGCCTTTATTCCTAAGGGATTAACCCTGGAACTTGTGGGAGACAGCAATGACTATTATGGAAAGGGACTTTCCGGTGGTAAACTGATCGTTTACCCACCAAAGGGAGTGACCTATAAGCACGAGGAAAATATCATTATCGGTAACGTAGCTCTCTACGGTGCCACCAGTGGTAAGGCCTTCATCAATGGTATTGCAGGAGAACGTTTTGCAGTTCGTAACTCCGGTGTTACTGCCGTAGTAGAAGGTGTCGGAGATCACGGATGTGAGTACATGACCGGCGGACGTGTAGCTATTCTTGGTAAGACCGGCAAGAACTTTGCCGCAGGTATGAGCGGTGGTGTCGCTTATGTTTTAGATGAAGACAATACCTTGTACAAGAGACTGAATAAGCAGCTTGTAAATATGGAACATGTAGTTTCCAAGGTAGACGTAGATGAGTTAAAGGGTATGATCGAGGAGCATGTGGCCTATACCAATTCTGAGATCGGAAAGAAGATCCTTGCAAACTTTACCGAGTACCTGCCGAAATTCAAGAAGATCATTCCGAAGGATTATGAGCGTATGCTAAAGAAGATCCTTGAATTTGAGGCACAGGGAATGAGTAACGAAGAAGCACAGATGGAAGCATTTAATGCCATCAAGAGTGGAAGATAGGGGGCGAGAAAAATGGGAAAAGCAACAGGATTTATGGAATATGAAAGACAGGATAAGGTAGCAGAGGATCCTAAGTCTAGAATCAAGCATTTCCAGGAATTTCACACCCCTCTTTCTCAGGAGGAACAGGAAATTCAGGGAGCCAGATGTATGGCTTGTGGAGTTCCTTTTTGTCAGTCAGGAGCCATGCTTGCAGGCATGGCCAGCGGCTGCCCGCTCCACAACCTAGTGCCGGAGTGGAACGATCTGATTTATCACAGCAACTGGAAAGAGGCATACCTTCGCTTGAAGAAAACCAATAATTTCCCGGAATTTACTTCCAGAGTATGTCCGGCACTTTGTGAGGCCGCTTGTACTTGTGGATTAAACGGAAAACCGGTATCTACCAAGGCTAATGAGTATGGAATTATCGAAAAAGCCTATGCCGAGGGCTATGCAGGTGCCAGAGAAGTAAAGATCCGTACCGGTAAAAAAGTAGCAATTGTAGGTTCCGGCCCTTCCGGGCTTGCAGCTGCGGATATGTTAAATCGCCGTGGCCACTTGGTAACTGTTTTTGAAAGAGAAGACAAGGTTGGAGGCCTTCTTCGCTACGGAATTCCAAATATGAAATTGGAAAAGCAGGTCATTGATCGTAAGATCAAGATTATGGAAGAAGAGGGAATTCGCTTTGTGACCGGCTGCAATGTCGGAAAAGACAAGAAGGCAGCAGCCCTTTTGAAGGAATTTGATAAGGTAATCCTTTGCTGTGGAGCATCGAATCCAAGAGACATTAAGGTGCCCGGAAGAGATGCGGAAGGAATCTATTTTGCTGTAGATTTCTTAAAGAGCACGACCAAGGCCTTGTGGGCTAATGATATGCAGTTGAAGGATGGAACTTATATTTCAGCCAAGGGAAAAAATGTTATGGTCATCGGAGGTGGTGACACCGGAAATGACTGTATAGGAACGGCTATGCGTCATGGTGCTAAGAGTATCATCCAGTTAGAGATGATGCCAAAGGCTCCGGATGAGAGAGCCGCAAGCAATCCATGGCCGGAGTGGCCTAAAGTCTGCAAGACCGACTATGGCCAGCAGGAAGTAATTGCTGTCTTTGGACACGATCCAAGAGAGTATCAAACCACAGTCAAAGAATTTATTAAAAATAAAGATGGAAAGCTAAAGCAGGCTGTAATCGTCAAGCTTGAGGCAAAGAAAGATCCAAAGACCGGACGCTTCCAGATGGTGGAGATTCCGGGAAGCGAGAAAACCATTAATGTGGAATTGGTACTGATCGCAGCAGGATTCTTAGGAAGCGAAGCTTACGTAACCAAGGCCTTTGGTGTGGAAGTAAACCAAAGAACCAATGTGGCAACTCCTCAGGGAGCTTATGACACTACAGTAAAAAATGTTTATGCAGCAGGAGATATGCACAGAGGCCAGTCCCTGGTCGTATGGGCGATCCGTGAAGGCCGCGAGGTTGCAAAACAGGTAGATTATGACCTTATGGGTTATACAAATATGTATGTGCAATAATCTCCGGGGCTTCTCATCCTGACTTTAAAATGTATGGAAAAAAAAGAACCCCGTGTATCTTAGGTGCACGGGGCTTTCTTTTATGTTAAAATGGCTTTTTAGAGTATCCCTTGATTTTAAGAAAGAATAGGTGCCTTTATATGAAAGAAAAGAAAAATATATTAACAAAAACCTGGATCGTTGCGGTGCTTGCGGCTATCTGCTGTGCCCTTTGGGGCAGTGCGATCCCGGCAATTAAGACCGGATACAGACTCCTTCAGGTGGAAAATAGTGACGTGGCAAGTCAGATCGTATTTGCAGGAATCCGATTTACCCTGGCAGGAATTATGGTGCTTATTTTTGCTTCGATTAAAGAAAAAAAGCCTATGCTACCGGATCAAAAGATTTTAAAATATGCCATCCCTGTGGGACTGGCTCAGACGGTTGTGCAGTATTTCTTCTTTTATATAGGGGTGGCAAATACCACAGGCGTAAAGGGCGGAATTATTACGGGAACAGGTAATTTTGTAGCCATTCTTTTGGCTTGTCTTGTGTTTCGCAATGAAAGATTTACTTCCAGAAAATTTATAGGTTGCGTCCTTGGCTTCGCAGGGGTAGTAATTATCAACTTAATGAGTGGATCCCTGGATGCCGGTTTCAACCTGACAGGAGACGGATTTGTCCTGGTCGCTCAAATATCCTACGGAGTATCTTCGGTACTGATTAATATTTTCTCAAAGAAGGTATCACCGGTAATCTTAAGTGGGACCCAGTTTACCCTGGGAGGAATCGTCCTATTCTTGATCGGAAAGCTCATGGGAGGAAAACTTTCTTATATAAATCTACCGGGATGTATGCTGATTTTGTATCTTGCCATGGTATCTGCAGTGGCCTATACTTTGTGGTCCATACTCCTAACTTACAATGATGTGTCAAAGGTGGCAATTTTTGGATTTATAAATCCTCTTTGCAGTGTAGTCTTATCGGCCTTAGTGCTGGGAGAGTATCAGCAGGCCTTTAATATAGGAAGTCTGCTGGCACTGGCTTTAGTGTGTGTGGGAATTTATGTTGTGAATGGGAAAAAATAATAGTTCAGCTATGAAACTCGAATCCGCCGCTTAGGCGGGTGCTTCGAGCTTCGGCAGAGCGCCATATGACGAAAGAAGCATCTTCTGATTTTTGCAAGCGAGCTTGAAAAGCAGAAGGTGTTTCTTTCGTCGCACGGCTGAACTGTTATTCCAAATGTTACAGAATTGTTAAATCCTCTTGATTTTTTTGAATAATTGATTTATAATCGACGCAGATGTTTGCTTTTGAAGATTATTTTCGGGATAGAGCAGACCTAGGGATGAAGAGTATAAAAATCAATAATCAAGGAGTGTTTATGAAGAAAAGACTAGTTACGATTTTGATGGCCGCGATCTTAGCTTGCGGAAGCATAGCTACACCGGTTATGGCCACCAACGTAGACGATTTAAAGAAAAGTAAAGCCTCCAAGCAGAGCGAAGTGGATGCCTTACAGACCCAGTTGAATGAGTTGATGACCAAGATGAATGATTTGGAAACTCAGCTTATTGAGAAGGGTCAGGAGAAGACCCAGGCGGAAGCGGACCTAAAGGTTGCGGAGGAAAAAGAGCAACAGCAGTATGAAGATATGAAGCTTCGTATCAAGTATATGTATGAGGAAGGCGACAACTCAGCCTTGGAGCGTATTGTTGATTCCGGAGACATTGCAGATGTTTTAGCTCAGACAGAGTATGTAGAGAAGGTTCATACCTATGACCGTAATATGTTGGAAGAATACAAGGAGACGGTTCAGCAGGTTAAGGATTTAAAGTCAACTATCGAAGAAGACCTTCAGAATATTCAAGATCTGGAAGCTGAGTATGAATCTCAGAGTGAGGAACTCAATACAACCATCAGCAACAAGAGTGCTGAGATTACCAACATTGACAGTATGATCCAGGAAGCAGCTAAGGCTGCTTTGGAAGCTCAGAAGAAGGCAGAAGCTGAGAAGAAGGCCAAGGAAGAAGCTCAGGCCAAGGCAGCCAAACAGGCAGCTGCCAGTCAGACAGCATCTGCATCGACATCTACTTCCAATACAAGTGCAAGTACAACGACTACAACTACAACTACAGATACAACAGCTGCAGACACCAGCAGTTCAAGTACTGCTACACCGGCAGCAGATGACGGAACAATTGTAGGACGTGCTTATTCTTGGGTAGGTAATGCAGAATATGTATGGGGAGCTTGTAGTCCGGGAGCTTTCGACTGTTCGGGATTTGTCAGCTATTGCTTGACCGGCCAGTATGCAAGACTTGGAACAACCTATACCTTCCTTACATGGACCCAGGTTTCTGATCCACAGCCGGGAGATGTTTGTGTAAATGCCAACCACTGTGGTATCTATATCGGTGGCGGTCAGATGATCCACGCAGCGGATTACGGTATCGGAGTTATCGTAGGAGCGGTTCAGGACGGAATGATTTACGTTCGTTATTAAGATCAAAATCAAATCAAAATTAAATAAGAAGTTCAAAATAAAAGCCTTGCAGATGCAAGGCTTTTATGCTATTCTAATTAAGTTGACGATTAAACACGCATTTGTTGACTTGAAATGGTGCCAGAAAACAAATTTCTGGTTTTAAGGGTTTTTAAGGCAGATGCGGAAGAACAAAACCAAATGGAGGAAAGAAACATGAGCGTTATTTCAATGAAGCAACTTTTAGAAGCAGGTGTTCACTTCGGACATCAGACTAGAAGATGGAACCCTAAGATGGCTCCATACATCTACACAGAGAGAAATGGTATCTATATCATTGACCTTCAGAAATCAGTTGGTATGGTAGACGATGCATACCAGGCAGTATCTGATATTGCAGCAGAGGGCGGCACAATCCTTTTCGTAGGAACAAAGAAGCAGGCTCAGGATGCAATTAAGACAGAGGCTGAGCGTTGCGGAATGTATTATGTAAATGAGAGATGGCTTGGAGGAATGCTTACAAACTTCAAGACAATCAAGAGCAGAATCGCTCGTCTTAAGGATATCGAGAGAATGTCTGAGGACGGTACTTTTGACGTACTTCCTAAGAAAGAAGTTATCCAGCTTAAGAAAGAGTGGGAGAAGCTTGAGAAGAACCTTGGTGGTATCAAGGATATGAAGGAACTTCCTTCAGCAATCTTCGTAGTAGATCCTAAGAAGGAGAGAATCTGTGTACAGGAAGCTCACACACTTGGTATTCCGCTTATCGGAATCGCTGATACAAACTGTGATCCGGAAGAGCTTGATTATGTAATCCCAGGTAACGACGATGCAATTCGTGCAGTTAAGCTTATCGTATCTAAGATGGCTGATGCTGTTGTAGAAGCTAACCAGGGTGCTACAAGTGTTGACTACGAAGAGGCAGCTGAGGCTGAGGAGAACGTAGAAGAGTAAGATTTCATTTGCATGGAGGATAATGAAGATGGCAGTTACAGCTAAGATGGTAAAAGAGTTAAGAGAGATGACCGGAGCAGGAATGATGGACTGCAAGAAGGCTCTGAATGAGACAGACGGAGATATGGATGCAGCTGTTGAATTCCTTAGAAAGAATGGTGAAGCTAAGGCTGTTAAGAAGGCTGGACGTATTGCTGCAGAGGGTATCGTTATGGCAGAAGTTCGTGATGACAAGACTGCTGCTGTAGTAGAAGTTAACTCTGAGACAGACTTCGTTGCTAAGAATGCAGAGTTCCAGGCATTTGTTAAGAATGTAGTTGCTCAGGCAATCGCAACAGAAGCTAAGGATATGGATGCATTTTTGGCAGAAGCTTGGGTAGAAGACGCAAGCAAGACTGTACAGGATGCTTTGAATGAGAAGATCTCTATTATTGGTGAGAAGCTTAGCATTCGTAGATTCGAGAAGGTTTCTACAGAAGGATGTGTAGTATCTTACATCCATGGCGGCGGACGTATCGGTGTTCTTGTAGAGGCTGATACAGACGTTGTAAATGATGAGATCAGAACTTGCCTTAAGAATGTAGCAATGCAGGTTGCAGCTATGTCTCCAAAGTATGTTTCTCGTGAGGACGTAGATCAGGAGTACTTAGAGCATGAGAAAGAGATTCTTCTTGCACAGGCTAAGAATGAGAATGCTCAGTCAGCTAAGCCGAAGCCGGACAACATCATCGAGAAGATGATCACAGGACGTCTTAACAAAGAGCTTAAGGAGATCTGCTTGTTAGATCAGGTATACGTTCAGGATAGTGACCTTTCTGTTGCTCAGTATGTAGAGAAGGTAGCTAAAGAGAACGGAGCAAATGTTACACTTAAGAACTTTATCCGTTTTGAGACTGGTGAAGGACTTGAGAAGAAGAACGAAGACTTCGCAGCAGAAGTTGCAGCTCAGATGAACGCATAATCTTACAGTTCATACAAGAATTTAGATTATAATTTTATCATGTAAATTAAGAAAGACCTTGAATTTCCTATAAAAATAGGAGGATTCAAGGTCTTTTTTATTGAGAAAATAGCATATTTTGACCTGTTTGTTGACGGAGAAGTATAGAGTGACTATACTGATTTTATGGAAAAGATAACTGAATGAAAGAGAGGAACAGTAAGGTTATGAAAATGCACAAAAAATGTAAACGTTTACTGGCACTTCTGCTAGTTTGGGGCATGCTACTTCAACAGGGTGGCTTGACAACCTTTGCAGAAGACGCAAAAGAACCAAATCAAAGGACAGAGGCCTCTGATTTTGTGGGGGGGGTACAGGCTCCCAGGAGATAAGTTCTGAAAATGAGGGAAATCCTGATGGATCCAATCCGGATGATAGCTTGAGTCAGGATGATGGATCCAATCCGGATGATAGCTTGAATCAGGATGATCAGTCCAAGCAGAATAGTATAGGGTTGGAAGATGATACAGACGTTTCCTTGGAAAACCAAGAATCTGGTCAGATCCCTTCCGTGATTTCTATGAATGACGAATCAAATTTACAGCCAGTGGATGATGCTTCCCAGGCAGATTCGATTGATCTGAAGGATGCAGTTTCTAATGTGGTGATCGCTAAGGTGAATGGTGAGACTTACGATCCAAACAAGACTTATCCGAGAGGATCTCTTATAGAATTTAATTTAAGTTATCAATTTCCGGAAGACAATAAACCATCCGTAGGAGGAATTAAAGTTTCGACTTATGTGATTCCCAGTGGATTGAAGGTTGCGGACAAGACAGGAGAGATCGATGGCGGAAGCTATACAGCAGGCGCCGGTACTTATGAAATCAAGAATAATGTAGTTACCTTTACTTATACGGAAGGTTTCTTAGAAGCGCATCCGTCTTACATTTCAGGTAGCTTTAGCTTTACAGGAACGCTTGATGGAAGTCTTACAGAGAATCAGGACAATGCGACTATAACTTTCCCGGGCAAAGGATCGGATATTCCTATCAACATTAAGTTTGAAGCTGGTAAGGTAAATGGATCTAAAAGCTATGTATTAAATAGTGACGGAACTGTTGATTTTACAATTAACCTGACGGTTTCAGACAGGGATGTTACCGATTTTCAGCTGACTGACACCCAGGGAAGTAATTTGACTTTTGCAGATGATCCGCAGTTTCAGTTGGATGGTAATGCGATTACAGACCCTGTAACGAGTGGTTCTACTGCTACTTTAAATCTTGGAAGTTTGGCGATCGGTTCCCATAAGATCACTTATAAGGCAAAACTTGCAGACAAGACAGCCGCAGCTTCTGCGAATAACAAAAACAGTGCAAGTTGGACCTGGACGGGCGGAACTGGGACCACAGAGACAACTGTTACGCCTGTAGAAAAGTCGCTGGCAAAAACAGGGCAGGCCCAAAAGAATGAAGCTGGTGAGTATGTAATCACTTGGACGGCTATTTACATTCCGGGAACATTTGGCAAGGTGGCAGGAAAAACATTTACAGATACCTTGGGAAGTGACCAGGCGTACACAGGTGCCTATGAGGTCTACTATGATCCTAGCGGAAGCCAGTACTATGTAGGAGGAAATAAGATTGCGGACGGAACTATAACAGAAGATTCGAATAGTTTCTCTTATACATTTCCGACAGAACAAACTGCCAGTCAGGGCGGATATAAAATCGTATACCGGACAAAGGTAACCGGAGACTTTGAGGGTAAAAAAACATTTACGAATAAAATAAAGGATGATGAGAGTCAAGAGGCAACAGCAAGTGTAGAAATCAACAATACAATACCTGCTCCGGACCTTGTCTCTAAGAGCGGAGTGGCCGATCAGGACAAAAGACAGGCCACATGGACGGTGACAGTAGAACCGGATGGGAAAACTTTAAATAACTTGCTTGTCACGGATACCCTTCAGGATACTAACAACTGGAAGGGAAAGTATTTAGACAGCCCTGTAGTTTGTGAGACTTTAGATGAAACTACAAAGGTATTGGAAAAAAATATAGATTATACCGTGACGGTTGGTAATGCGAGTATGGCTATAAGCTTTAGCAAGGAGATTAAAGGAACTCTTACCATCACATATAAGACTGATTATAATGACTCAACTATAACAGGATATGTTAGTAATAAAATAAAGTCTGACTATAAAATATCAAATAAAGATTATACAGAAGATGATAGTGCATCTGTACAATTTATAAATTATGATTATTCTCTTAATAAAACCGGAAGCTTATCGGGAGGCCTTGCAAACTGGAAGGTAGTTGTAAATGATGGTGAATCATGGCAGAGAGCAAATCTTTCCGAAGCCGCAAAAACAATTGTAGATACTATTCCGAATGGCATGGAGTATGTGGATGGTTCGCTGAAGTGTAGCGTAGATTCAGATTATTGGGACAAAACAGCTACAGCAAACTGGAGTAATGCAAGTGTTAGCTACGATAAGACTACAAACAAACTGACGGTAAAGCTAGACAAGATAGACCTATCAGTATATTCCAAAGTTCGCATTGAACTGACTTATCAGACAAAGCTTACAAGCACAGCCGGGCAGTTGGGGGATAGCATGACTTTTACCAACCATGTAGCTGTTGGTGGAAAGGAAGCTGACGCCACCGTTAAATTGGATAATAAGAATCTGGACAAAAAAGGCGTGCAGCTTACAAATAAAAATGCTGTAGAGTATACCATCGGTGTCAACTATGCATCAGCGGATCTTAATTCCGGAAAAGATAGCTTGACATTAAGGGACGAACTGGATAACAATTTGGTACTCGATACAAGCAGTATCAGTGTCAAGGATATGAACACCAATGAGGCTGTGAATTACGCGACATCTTTTGGAACATCGGAAAGCGGTGGAAATGTAATGATACTGACTCTGCCCAATAAAAGAGCACTCACAGTAACTTATAGGGCAGCTTTTAATACAGCCGGAACCATTGACGGACAGACTTATAGTGTATCGAATGATGCCATTTTAACAGGAAACAGTGAAACAAAAGCAAACGTTAGCACCAATGTAATAAAGCTGAGAGATGATGCAACGATTGTAGGAAGCACCAATTCCATAAATATCCAGAAGGTAGATCCAAACGGAAAAGGTTTATCAGGAGCAAAATTTGTAGTTCAAGAAGTAAATCCTACAACATTAGAGCCAAAGGCTGATGGACAAAGAATCGAGAAAGACACAGATAGCTCGGGCCTGGCGAAGTTTGAGGGGTTAAGCCTGAATACGCTTTATTATTATCAAGAGATCCAGGCTCCTGATGGTTACAAGATAAAAGATAGCGAAAAACATTATTTCTTTATAAAAAATACAACGGATGAAGCAAATAAGCAGAAATACCAGGCTTTGATAGTAAATATTAAATCAGGGACTAAGTATGCTGAGCTTTCAGGTGGTCAGACATTCATTATCGAGAACGAAAAAATAGATACTACGAAGCTAGTAATCACCAAGACGATCAAAGGTGAGGTCACAGAAGAAGAAGCACAGGGAGCACTGAAGTTTAAGGTTACAGCACCGAACGGAGATGTAAACACATACACTTTGAAAGACTTCACAAAGGGAGAGGGCGACAAGTACACTCTGACTCTTGATAATGTAGCAGCAGGAACATACAAGGTAGAAGAAGCAAGCTACGATATCAAAGGAAATGCAGTAACCGTCAAGTATTCCGTAAACGGTGGTAAAGCTACAGAAGGAACAAAAACAGAAGTAGACGTAACGAAAGACAATACATCAACCGTAGACTTCGAAGATAGCTACACCGCAAAACCAGGCAAACTGGTAATCACAAAGACAATCAAGGGTGAGGTAACAGAAGAAGAAGCACAGGGAGCACTGAAGTTTAAGGTTACAGCACCGAACGGAGATGAAAAAACATACACACTGAAAGACTTCACAAAGGGTGAAGGTGGCTTGTATACATTGACACTTGAAAACGTAGCAGCAGGAACTTATACCGTAGAAGAAACAAGCTATGATATTAAAGGGAATGCAGTAACTGTTAAGTATTCCGTAAACGGTGGTAAAGCTACAGAAGGAACAAAAACAGATGTAGACGTAACGAAAGATAATACCTCAACGGTAGACTTCGAAGACAGCTACACCGCAAAGCCAGGCAAGCTGGTAATCACCAAGACCATCAAAGGCGAGGTCACAGAAGAGGAAGCACAGGGAGCACTGAAGTTTACTGTCACAGCGCCTGACAAGACTACAAAGGGATATACCCTCAAAGACTTCACAAAGGGAGAGGGCGGCAAGTACACCCTGACTCTTGATAATGTAGTAGCAGGAATATACAAGGTAGAAGAAACAAGCTACGATATCAAAGGAAATGCAGTAACCGTCAAGTATTCCGTAAACGGCGGTAAAGCTACAGAGGGAACAAAAACAGATGTAGACGTAACAAAAGATGGAACATCAACGGTAGACTTTGAAGACAGCTACACCGCAAAGCCAGGCAAGCTGGTAATCACCAAGACCATCAAGGGTGAGGTAACAGAAGAGGAAGCACAGGGAGCACTGAAGTTTACTGTCACAGCGCCTGACAAGACTACAAAGGGATATACCCTCAAAGACTTCACAAAGGGAGAGGGCGGCAAGTACACCCTGACTCTTGATAATGTAGTAGCAGGAATATACAAGGTAGAAGAAACAAGCTACGATATCAAAGGAAATGCAGTAACCGTCAAGTATTCCGTAAACGGCGGTAAAGCTACAGAGGGAACAAAAACAGATGTAGACGTAACAAAAGATGGAACATCAACGGTAGACTTTGAAGACAGCTACACCGCAAAGCCAGGCAAGCTGGTAATCACCAAGACCATCAAGGGTGAGGTAACAGAAGAGGAAGCACAGGGAGCACTGAAGTTTACTGTCACAGCGCCTGACAAGACTACAAAGGGATATACCCTCAAAGACTTCACAAAGGGAGAGGGCGGCAAGTACACTCTGACTCTTGATAATGTAGTAGCAGGAACTTATACCGTAGAAGAAACAAGCTATGATATTAAAGGGAATGCAGTAACTGTTAAGTATTCCGTAAATGGTGGTAACGCTACAGAAGGAACAAAAACAGAAGTAGACGTAACAAAAGACGGAACATCAACGGTATCCTTTGAAGATGAATATACAAAAAAATCTGAAAAGACAGTGACATCTACATCCAAATCAACACCGGCATCAACATCCAAGACTTCTGGAAACAGTCAGACAGGAAGCGTTCAGACCGGCGATACAGCATCAGCAAAAGAATATATGGAATTATTGCTTGCAGGAATTGTTACAGTATTCCTAGGATACAGTGCAAAACGACGTAAAAAACATTAAAAAGTCTATATATGAATTATAATTTTATTATGTAGATTAACAAAGACCTTGAAAGTCCTATGAAAATGGGGCTTCAAGGTCTTTTTGAGTTGAGAAACAGGTGTCATATGCAAAACAGCTCTCTTATATGACGTATGATTTCAATCTGGATTATGATTTAGATATCAAACCGATTGCAAAAAGTGAAGAACATTTTAACCTAATCCGCTAGAAGTCCTCCACCTCTTAGGTGGGGGATGAAAGCGGGTGCGGCGAATTTATGCAAGTAATTGAGCCGCACAATAGACATCTATTAC
>CAVHCX010000015.1:0-64744 GCA_963634745.1 Clostridium sp. CAG:343 | reverse complement strand
TTGGTGTTCTTGGTGTTCTTGGTGTTCTTGGTGTTCTTGGTGTTCTTGGTGTTTTATCTAAAATACTTTTAAATAAAATAACATGAAACACTAAGAAGATAAGAAAAAAAAATAAATATATAATAGTAGTAAAACACAAAGAACAGCAAGAACAGCGAACAACCAAGAACAAAAAAATAAGACCCAACTATTGGTAGTAGTCAGGTCTTATCAAAGGATTGTGCTATACACACAAATTTAACCAAAAATAAGTATAACACAACCCTTTGTTAAAGTCACCCAATTTTAAGAAAGGATGTGTTTATTTATGCGTTTACCAAATGGATTTGGAAGTGTTTACAAGCTATCAGGAAACAGAAGGAAACCTTGGGTTGCAAGGAAGACAACAGGATGGACATTTGATGAAGAAAAACAGAAGTCTTATCCAATATATGCTTTTATTGGATATTATGAAAGTAGGAAGGAAGCATTGACCGCCCTTGCAGAATACAACAAAGACCCTTATGATTTGCACCACAATACAATCACTTTTGCTGAAGTATTTGAAAAATGGTCTGAAGTACATTTTCCAAAGGTATCAGAATCAAATGTGAAAGGATATAAAGCATCATTCAGAACCTGTGAGAAATTGCACAACATGAAGTTTGTGGAAATCAAACTTGACCACCTGCAACAGGCAGTTGATGAATCAGGAAAGAACACACCAACACTGAAGAAGATGAAAATCATGTTTGGTCTGATGTATGACTATGCAGTGATGCATGAAATTGTGACTGCTGATAAAAGGGATATGGTCAGATATGTTGATATTACCAAGGCAGGAAACCCAAATTCATACAACAGAAAACCATTCAACAAGAAGCAAATCAACATGGTTTGGAAGGTCAAAGATTCTAATACATATTATTCTGTCATCCTGATGCTGATATATACAGGTGTCAGAATTGGTGAATTGCTTGACCTGAAGAAGGAAGATGTTCATCTTGATGAAAGATGGTTTTATGTAAGGGAATCAAAAACAGAATCAGGAATCAGGGAAGTTCCAATTGCTGAAAAGGTTGTTCCATTCTTTGAATATTGGATGAACAGGGATTGTGAATATCTGATTTGCACACATGATGATAAACACTTCTTGTATAGAAACTATTATGATTCTTATTGGACACCATTGATGGAAGAATTGAAATTGCAACATAGACCACATGACACAAGACACACCTGTGTATCACTGCTTACTGAAGCAGGTGTTGATGAAAGAATCATCAAAAAGATTGTTGGTCACAAGGGACAATGTGTCACAGAAACAGTTTACACACATATTGAATTACCATTCAAACTTGAAGCTATAAACAAGATATAAAACAAAATAAGACCTGACACACAGTCAGGTCTTATTTTGTGTTTCTAGTGTGTAACTATTGTGTTACTATTAGACACAAATTCTTAGATTTTTACAAAAAGAAAAGACCCAAGGAATGTTGATTTTCCTTGGGTCTTGTGCATTCTCTGACAGTTCTGAACTATCTCTTAGAGAACTGAGGTGCGCGACGAGCGGCCTTGAGACCGTATTTCTTACGCTCTTTCATACGTGGATCACGAGTTAAGAATCCAGCTTTCTTAAGAACTGGTCTGTACTCAGCATCTGCCTGAAGCAGAGCTCTTGAGATACCATGACGAATTGCACCAGCCTGTCCTGTGTATCCGCCACCCTTAACATTAACGATGACGTCAAACTTTCCTTCTGTATCTGTAGAAACTAATGGCTGACGAACAACAACCTTTAATGTCTCTAATCCGAAGTACTCATCGATGCTTCTTTTATTAATAGTAATGTTACCTGTTCCAGGTACCAAATATACTCTTGCGATAGATTTTTTTCTTCTTCCTGTTCCGTAGAATTTTACTGTAGCCACTGTAAGTATCCTCCTTTCAACCTTTCCTTAAAACTTAAGCTCTACTGGCTTCTGAGCCTGCTGCTCATGATCTGGTCCAGCATATACGTGAAGTTTCTTGATCATGCTTCTTCCCAAAGGTCCCTTTGGAAGCATACCCTTTACAGCGAGTTCGATTACTCTCTCCGGCTTCTTTGCCATCATCTCTGCTAATGTAGTCTCTTTCATTCCTCCTACATAGTCTGAGTGATGATAGTAAACCTTCTGGTTCATCTTCTTACCGGTTACTTTAATCTTCTCAGCATTAACTACGATTACATAATCGCCAGTATCAATGTGTGGTGTATATTCAGGCTTGTTCTTACCTCTTAAAACCTTAGCTACTTCTGAAGCAAGGCGTCCTAATGTACAGCCTTCTGCATCAACTACATACCATTTTCTTTCAATCTTATCTGGATTAGCCATATAAGTTTTCATTGGTGTACCTCCATTATTCACTAATATCATAATATTATCTGTATCGAAATCAGTATGTCTCCGGGGCATTGGCTCCACACTGTTTCTTCTTTTGTCATACTTGAACATTATATGTCACCAAATCTACAGTGTCAACTGTTTTTTCTCGAATGCTTGGATTATTTTTTCTCCCCCTCCATTTATCTTGTGTATGCTTATGAGCAAATGATATACTAAACTTATTTCAAAAGATTTAAAGGAAGGAACATGTCATGGCAAAAGCATATCACGAGACCCTAAAACCCCTTGGCAATCTTGGTATTCAGACCTCCATGGGAGAACTTGAAAATCCCCATATCCCTGCCCATTGGCACGAGGCTATGGAAATTTTATTTTGCCTGAGTGGCTCTGTTCAAATTCAAAAAGAGCAGGAACACATCACCCTCCGGCATGGCCAACTAATTGTTTTTGATTCCAGAGAAGTTCATTCCATCCATTCTGATTCTAGTTTATACATTTTTTTATGTATTCATGTGGACAAAAAGAACCTCTCTGTATACTGTCCGGGGCTGGAACTCTATCATATAGAATGTCATCCTCTTTCTTCAGAGGATCCTAAGTATCCTCACTATGAACACTTGTGCAACCTAGCCAAAGACCTGACCTATACTTGCCTAGACAAGGATCTTACCAGCGGAATGCGGTCCGACGGCACGGCACTTTTGCTGCTTTCTGACCTCATCCGTTATTTTTCGGTTTACTCTCCCCCGGGATCTATCGCTTCCAGCGAGCATTCCAACGATATTCTTAGAGAGATTATTTCCTATGTAAATGAAAATTATACAGAAAAATTATCTCTTAACGAGATTGCAGAAAAAACAGGCTTTAGCCGGGAGTATTTATGCCGTTTCTTTAAAAAACATATGGGCATTACTCTTATGAAATATCTCAATGAGGTAAGAATCTCCCATGCCGGCTGGCTTCTTACCGGCACAGACCTGTCCATTGCCGAGGTTATGACCAAAAGTGGTTTTAGCAATCAGACTATGTTTAACCGCCTGTTTAAAGAAATCTACGGAATGACTCCTCGCCAGGCCAGAAGTCACCAAGAAGACCCCCATTCAACTTTCCAGGAGTAGGCTTCTATGGTATACTGACAGAAGCTTAACTTTGAAAGAAATGAGGTTTTATTTTATGTGGGCTTATAATGCTACTTTTTACCAAATTTATCCGATCGGTTTTTGTGGGGCTCCCCTTGCTAACGACGGCCAGTGTGTCTCCAGAATTCGCAAACTCTTAGACTGGACGGAATATTTAGAAAATCTGGGAGTGGATTCTATCTTATTAAATCCAATTTTTGAATCTGACAACCATGGCTATGATACCAGGGATTTTAAAAGCATCGACTGCCGCTTAGGAAGCAACCAGGATTTTGCCGATGTCTGCAAGGCCCTTCATGACCATCATGTGAAAATTGTTTTGGACGGCGTATTTAATCATGTTGGCCGGGGCTTCTGGGCCTTTAAAGATGTGCAGGAGAAAAAATGGGACTCTCCTTATAAGGACTGGTTTCATATCAGCTTCGAAGGTAACAGCTGCTACGATGACGGTTTCTGGTACGAGGGCTGGGAGGGTCATTTTGAATTAGTAAAGCTCAATCTCCAGAATCCTGCAGTGGTAGATTATCTTCTAGACTGCGTAAAATTTTGGATCGATACTTTTGACATTGACGGCCTTCGCCTGGATGTAGCCTACAGTCTGGACCATAATTTTATGCGAAGGCTCCGGTCTTTCACTGAAAGTCTCAAACCTGATTTTGCACTGATTGGGGAAGTGCTTTTCGGAGATTATAACCTAATCGTAAATGACGAGATGCTACATAGCTGCACCAACTACGAGTGCTACAAGGGACTTTATTCCAGCTTTAATTCTATGAATATGTTTGAGATTGCCCACTCCCTGCACCGCCAGTACGGCAGCGATCCTTGGTGCATTTACAGGGGCAAACATCTTATGACTTTTGTGGACAACCACGATGTCACAAGACTGGCCAGCATTCTCAGCAACAAAGAGCATATCCGGCCGGCCTACGGACTGCTTATGGGAATGCCGGGAATCCCTTGCCTCTACTATGGAAGTGAATGGGGAGAGCTCGGGGAGAAGGCGCCGGATAATGACTATGCCCTTCGTCCCTGCTTTGAGGCTCCAAAGCCCAATGAGCTGACAGACTATATCAAAAACTTAATTCATATTCGTCAAAAGAGCCAGGCTCTCTGCCATGGAAGCTACCGCAATGTAGTCATCCAAAACCACCAACTGCTGTTTGAGCGCGCCAGTGACAATGACCGCGTAATTGTAGCCATCAATGCCTCTGACTCCCCCTATACGGCTTGGGAAGGAAGCTTAAACGGAAATTTTGTAGACCTTATTTCGGAAAAAGAATATCATTTAGATGGCTCCCTTTCTTTGGAACCTTACGCAAGCCTCTACCTGAAATTTCGGGGCTAGCCGTCTGATGAATTCGTTTTTTAGCTAATAATTGGCAGATCCACCTATCTTAATAAAAACCATGAAATTTGCACAAAAAAAATTGCAAATCTCATGGTTTTTTTATTTTTCCTATGCTATAATCATCCATGTGTTTTAGCACATTAAAGCGAAAAAGCGATAAGAAAAGTAAAGGAAAATATGTAGATGAAGATTGTAGTTTGTATGAAACAGGTTCCTGCTTCCTCTAAAGTAGACATTGATCCGGAAACCGGAGCCATGAAACGTATGTCCGGAGATACCCGGACCAATCCTTATGATCTCTTTGCCCTGGAAACAGCCCTTAATATTAAGGAGCAGGTGGGAGGCAGTGTGACCGTCCTTACCATGGGACCTCCCCAGGCAGAGGAAATGATTCGGGATGCCTACGCCATGGGCGCTGACGATGCCGTGATCCTTTCTGATAAGAAATTTGCAGGAGCAGACGTTTTAGCCACCTCCTACGCCTTATCCCAGGGGATCCAGGTAATCGGCGATGTGGATTTAATTATTTGCGGAAGGCAGACCACCGACGGCGATACGGCCCAGGTAGGTCCTTCTATCGCAGAACATCTGTCCTTACCTCATGCCGCATGGGTGGCGGAAATTACCGAGGTTACCGATTCCCACATCCGGGTGCGCCAGGATCTTGTAACGGTATCTCAAGTTTCAGAACTTTCCTACCCCTGTCTCTTAACAATTGATAAAGACACCTGTGTTCCCAGGCTTCCTTCCTATATCTTGCAGAAGGCCACCAAGGACCGACCGATTAAGATCCTAAGTTTTGACGATATGCCGGACCAGGATCTTAGCCGCTACGGCTTAGTGGGCTCTCCCACCTCTGTGGACCGTATGTTTGCCCCACCGGAAAGCGAAGGCCAGATTTATCTTGAAGGAAATCCTTCAGAGAAAGCTCATGCCTTGTTTTTGGCTTTGACCAAGAAAAAAATCATATAGGAGAAAGGAAGAAGCATGGATTTTTTAAAATTTGATTCAGATAAATGCAGTCTCTGCAGCAAATGTGTAGAGAAATGCCCCTTCGGTGCCCTTTCCATTGAGGGAAGCGGCATCCAGGTAAATGAAAATTGCAGGATGTGTGGACTTTGCGTAAGAAATTGCCCTGAAAAAGCCATTCGTTTTGAACAAAAAGCAAAGTCTGTAGATAAAGAACAGTGGAAACATTTTCTGATCTATGTAGAGCAGGAATTAGGCGAGATCCACCCGGTGACCTTTGAGCTGATCGGAGAGGCCAAAAAAATGGCAGGGAAAGTCGGCTACGAGGTAAATTGTGTGATAGTGGGCGGAAAGGGGACCAAAGAAAATGCCGCAAAGCTTTTGCCCTACGGCGTGGACCACGTCTATGTCTATGAGGATGAAGGCTTTGAAGGATTTAGAGCAGACTGTTATACCGATGCGGTGGCCGATTGTATTGCAGCAAAAAAGCCCAGCTCCGTACTGATCGGTGCCACAGCCTTAGGCAGGTCCTTAGCCCCCAGACTCTCTACCAGATTTCATACCGGTCTTACTGCCGACTGTACCAGCTTAGACATTCGCCCTAACACCGACATGATCCAAATCCGACCGGCCTTTGGAGGAAATATTATGGCTCAGATCGGCATTACCAGGTCCAGGCCCCAATTTGCTACGGTCCGCTACAAGGTCATGGACAAGGCAGAGAAAGTGGCTAAGCCAAGCGGCCTGGTAGAGACCTGTGTCGTCAACGAAAAAATGGCTCAGTCCAGAATCCGTATTCTTTCTTCTAAGGCCATAAAGAAAGAAAAATCCATCGAGGAAGAAGATATTCTGGTCGTAGCCGGACGCGGAGTAAAAAATGAAAAAGATGTGGAAATGTGCCGCAAGCTAGCCGACGCCCTAGGTGGCCAATTAGCCTTTACCAGACCTATGATTGAAAACGGATTTGGAGACGTAGCCCACCAGATCGGTCTTTCCGGACGAACGGTCCGGCCAAAGCTTATTATAACCTGCGGCGTTTCCGGAGCCATTCAATTTACGGCCTGTATGAAGGGGTCTCAGTGCATTGTAGCTATTAATAGCGACCCCAATGCACAGATTTTCAAAGTAGCAGATTACTGTATCGTAGACGACCTTTATCAAGTAGTCCCGGAACTTACGGCCCTTATCAGCAATCGAAAGGAGGATTAGATCATGGCCTATCCATATAAGAAAATGACCTCTCAGGATTTTGATTACATCCGCTCCCTAACAAGTGCTGACCGCGTATGGGTCGGGGAGGACATTGCCAAAGAATATTACAGAGATGAGATGCCGGAGTACGGAGTATTTCCACCGGAGCTTTATGTCGAAGTCATTAACAAAGAAGAAATTTCCGCTATTATGGCCTATGCCTACAAGGAAAACATTCCTGTCGTATGCCGGGGTGCCGGAACCGGTCTTGCAGGAGGTGCCACCTGTAAATACGGGGGCATTATGTTATCTATTATGCGGATGAATCGTATTTTCCCGGTAGACCATAAAAACCAGACCATTAGTGCAGAACCCGGAGCCCTGCTTATAGATATCCAGGCTGCCGCCTCTGCCGAAGGCCTCTTCTACCCTCCGGATCCGGGAGAGAAAACCGCCTCCATCGGAGGAAATGTAATAACCAATGCCGGTGGCATGAAGGCCGTCCGTTATGGACTAACCAGAGACTTTGTCCGCTGTATCGAAGCTGTAATGCCCGACGGATCCATCCTGGAATTTTCTTCAAATGTTGTAAAAAATACCACCGGTTATGACGTGAAGGATTTAATCATTGGTTCTGAGGGAACCTTGTGTATCTTAACCAAAGTAACCCTAAAACTCTTACCGGCCCCTACTTGTTCCGCCACCCTGGTTATGCCCTTTAAAAGCCTAGAGGAATGTGCCGACATGGTTCCGGAAGTTTTAGCCCTGCCCTTTGTTCCGACAGCTATTGAATTTTTGGAGCGAGAGCTTATTGATATTGTAGAAAAAAATCTCAAAAAAATGTTCCCGGTAAAACAAGGGGAAGCTGTTCTTATTGTCATGTATGATGCTTCCAGCAAGGATGAGCTTAACAAGGCCTTAGAGGCCGCTTCCGAATCTGCCCTAGCCCACGGGGCCCTAGACTGCTGTATCGCTGCCACACCGGAAAGAGCCGGCAGTGTCTGGGAAGTCAGAGGAGCTATTCTTGAAGGTATGAAGGCAGATTCTGTCTCACAGGAAGAATGTGATGTGGTAGTTCCAAGAGCCAAGATTGCAGAATATGTAAAAGCCGCTAAAAAAATTGCCTTATCTCACGGCATACGGGTGGAGCCTTGCGGTCACTGCGGCGATGGAAATATTCATACGGAAATGCTTCGGGGACCGGAAATGTCCGACGAGGAATGGAAGGCGGCCACCCAGGCCAGTCTCAAAGAGCTCTATGCCCTCTCCAAGGAATTGGGAGGCCAACTTTCCGGAGAACATGGAATCGGAAACGGTCGCTTGGAATTTTTAGAGGAATTTGTTGGGCCAAGGATGATTGCCCTTTACAAGTCCATCAAGCTGGCCTTTGATGACAAATTAATCCTAAATCCGGGAAAAGTCATTGAATTTAACAAGACAAAATAATATATATGGGAGAATTTTAAACATGAGTCGTTCAAACTCGCTTCTTGTTGACAAGAGCAAAATGCCATTAGCTACAGGTTTAGCCTTTGTAGCCTTTACTACACAATTCGGAGGAGGCTTTGCCTCAGGAGCCCAGATTTACCAGTATTTCATTAATTACGGAATCTGGTGTCTGGTCCTTCCTCTTATAACCCAGGGTCTATATGCACTATTTTTCTGGTATGGCATGCGCTATGCCTACAAGCACAAGACCTACGATTACCGTAGTTTTTCTGACAGTCTCTACGGAAAAGCCAAACCAATTATGTCCAACCTATATGAGATTTGTTACCTGATCATGATCGGCACCGCCTCTGCAGCAGCCTTTGCCACCGGCGGTTCCACCATTCAGACCTTGTTTGGAATTCCATATTGGCTCTGCACCCTAATTATCGCAGCCTTTATTTTTGTGATTGCCCTATATGGAACCAATGTGGTAAGAAAATGCGCCTCCACCCTAAGTGTTCTGATTATTATCGGACTAATCCTGGTACTAGTGCCTAATATCATTGCCCAGTGGAGTGATATCACAGCTTCTATCCAGCGCATGGCCTCCGGAGAACTTCCGGTTATATCCGCAGGGACAAATTCCTTTGCAGCAGCCCTTTACTCTGCCGTTTTGTATTTCTTCTTTCAGCTGGCATCGGTCTCTGTTATGTATCAGCATATGGAAGACGTTACCGATAAAAAGCAGATTAACCAGGCCGCCATCCGAATTTTCCTTTGCAACTTTTTTGCCATGGAACTTTCCATCCTGGGACTTTTGGCCATCGCCTATGTGGCAGACCTTGCCACAGCCTCTGTGCCTATGTTAGTCCTGGTGCAAAATGGTGTGGGAGCCAAGCTTTTAACCCCCATCATTTCCATTCTGATTATTTTAGGAGCCATCTCCACAGCTGTAAATATGATCTCCGGAATCGTTACCCGCTGTGTAAATGCTATGGAGCGTAAGAAATCACAGGAAGAAAAAAACAAAGGCCACCTCGTAAGAAATGCAATCTTTACCGCCATTTTCACCTTCTTAGCCTTCGCCATCGCCCAGTTTGGCCTTATGGCAGTGGTAAAGCAAGGCTATGCTTACCTTGGCTATGCAGCATTTATTACTTTATTTGTCCCATTTATCATCCACATGATCCTAACAAAGGGAAAAGAAATCTAAAAAAAGCAAATCAAAAAGGATGTATCCGCTGTCGTTTCACGGATACATCCTTTTTATCTAGGCTTCTTTTACTAGAACCTTTTCAATCTCTGCAATATACATTTCATGATAATCTTTTTCCGGATACCATTTCTCATCATTTTCTTTTGCATCAAAGCACTCCGGCTTCATGGTCTGATGATATAACTTCTTGCATACAAAGATCATCTCAGCCTCTTCTACTCCTGTAGTTTTATCCACATAATAAGGGGTAAGGCCTGCTTCTTTCCACTTATCCTCTACATTTTTCCCAGAGACAGAGCCACAAACCTGCAAGGCCTTTCTCTGCGCTTCCGGCAAAAATGAAATGGTAAATCTATCATTGGAATCTATAAATTCCTTGGTATAACGCTGAGGTCTGATATATGCGGTTACTACATTCTTAGCCCACATAATACCAAGTCCGCCCCAGCTGGCTGTCATGGTATTGCTCTTACTTTCATCTCCGGCAGTTACCAGCATCCACTGTTTGGAAATCTTTGTAAATGGGTTAAATTCTAAGCTTTCGATTGCTACTTCTTTAAATGCCATTGTCGGTCCTTCCTTTCTTATTTTTTATTTCATCAATACCTTGCGGAAATTCTTCTTACCTTTTTTCAGAACAATTCCTTCTCCTGCAAGGTCCTCTCCTGCAAATGTATGGTTGATATCTGCAATCTTCTCTCCGTCTACAGATACACCTCCCTGCTGTACGGCGCGGCGGGCTTCTGATTTGGAAGTGGTCAGACCGGCCTTTACAAGCAAGGTCATGATATCAATATTTCCGTCAGTCAGATCATCCTCCGTAAGCTCTGTCTTTGGCATGTCAGCGGCTGCTCCTGTGCTAAACAAGGCCTTTGCTGCATCCTGGGCCTTCTTTGCTTCTTCCTCTCCGTGAACTAACTTTGTCAGTTCATAAGCCAAGATTTCCTTTGCAGTATTAAGCTGGGCACCCTCCCAGGCATCCATCTTATCGATTTCTTCAAGCGGAAGGAAGGTCAGCATACGAATGCATTTTAAGACGTCCGCATCTGCCACATTTCTCCAGTACTGGTAGAACTCAAAAGGAGATGTCTTATTAGGATCAAGCCATACAGCACCGCTCTGGGTCTTGCCCATTTTCTTTCCTTCGGAATTAAGAAGCAGGGTAATGGTCATGGCAGATGCATCTTTTCCAAGCTTTCTACGAATCAGCTCTGTACCACCTAACATGTTGCTCCACTGATCATCTCCACCGAACTGAAGATTACATCCATATCTCTGGTAGAGGGCATAGAAGTCATAGCTTTGCATAATCATGTAGTTAAACTCCAAGAAGCTAAGTCCCTTCTCCATTCTCTGCTTGTAACACTCTGCAGCCAGCATTCTGTTGACAGAAAAATGCGCACCCACTTCTCTAAGCACTTCTACATAATTTAGATCTAAGAGCCAGTCCGCATTATTTACCATCAAGGCTTTTCCTTCTGAAAAATCAATAAATCGGCTCATCTGCTTTTTAAAGCAGTCACAGTTGTGCTGAATGGTCTCCGGTGTCATCATCTGACGCATGTCACTTCTTCCTGAAGGATCACCGATCATACCGGTTCCTCCTCCGATCAGGGCGATCGGCTTATTCCCCGCATCCTGGAGACGCTTCATAAGGCAAAGAGCCATAAAATGTCCTACATGGAGGCTGTCTGCTGTCGGATCAAATCCAATGTAGAAAGTTGCCTTTCCGTTGTTAATTAAATTTCTGATCAAGTCCTCATCTGTTACCTGGGCGATCAAACCTCTCGCCTGCAATTCCTCGTAAATTCCCATGTTTTCTTTTCCTTTCTATGATCGATTGGCTTTTTATATTGCTGTTATTTAAGTCTGGGAGAAATAGCTGCCGTGTGGAATTTATCGAAATTTCTCATTAAAAAAGCCCTTATCCGATTCTAGTCGGATAAGGGCGTATCTACGCGTTACCACCTTATTTCATCAGCCACTCACATGACTCATCTCAGCAAGCTGCGTGTTCACAGCTCTCAACATGTTAACGTATGTCACTCCGGCACAACCTACTTTTGTCACAATGAAAGATGACTTTTCAGCGTGCAGCTCCAAGATGTATTCATTCCTTCTGCCTTCCTGCGCCTCTCATCTGCCGGCAACTTTCTGTAGGGGTGTAAAAGAAACTACTTCTTCTCTTCGTCGCTTTTCTTTTATAAACTTTTAGACCCTCGGTCTGAAATAAAGCCTAACGGATTCCATATTTTTTGTCAAGACTTTTCTTCCTGCTTTTTATCCTGTTTTTTATCCAAAGAACTCTTTTTACTTTTCATCCGGAAAATAATTCCAAGGGATACTAAGACCAAAGTTCCCGCCAGAACTCTTGATACAGGAAGAGCGGTTCCCGGGATCAAGAGCTGATCGGTACGAAGCCCTTCAATCCAAAATCTTCCAAGGCCGTATCCGCACAGGTACATAAGAAAGATCTCCCCGTCAAACTTTTTATGCTTACGATATAGCAAGAGCAAGACCAATACCATAAGACACCAGAGAGACTCATATAAAAATGTCGGATGCACCTGGATATAGGAGATCCCATTTTCTGTAGTCATATGCTTGGTCATAAGGTCCGTAATATCGCTCTCTCTAACAGCATCCACAGGAAGCTTCATAGCAAACAAAGAATCCGTATATTCTCCAAAAGCTTCCCTGTTAAAGAAATTACCCCAGCGGCCGATCATTTGCCCGGTCACCAGGCCTAGGCAGGCGGTATCCATAAGAAGAGGGGCCGATAAATTCTTTCTCTTGGCATAGACCAAAACCGTAAGGACCGCCCCAATGACCCCACCATAAATTGCCAGTCCTCCCTGGCGGATCTTAAAGACACTTAAGAAATCATCTTTATACATATCCCAGGAAAATATCACATAATAAATCCTTGCTCCCAGGATTCCGAATACTGCCCCGTAAATAGCAATATCATAATAATTGTCCGGATTCTGGCCTGTGCGCTTGGCTTCCTGCAGGGCTATAAAAAGTCCTAAAAGCAGTCCACATCCTATAACAATCCCATAGTATGCTATAGAAAACCCAAAGAGATCCAGGCTTTTTCCAACCGAAGCAAGATGGATCCCCAAATGGGGAAAATCAATACTCTTGGTCATAAACAGCTACTTCCTTTCCACTATTTAAGACTTGTATTTTAGACATTAAATCTAAACAGAATCACATCTCCATCTTTTACCACATATTCTTTTCCTTCCATGCCGACAATTCCTTTTTCTCTCGCTGCGGAAAGGCTTCCGTTGTCCAAAAGATCCTGATAATTAACGACCTCTGCCTTAATAAATCCTCTCTCAAAGTCTGTATGGATCTTTCCAGCTGCCTGAGGTGCCTTGGTCCCCTTCTTAATGGTCCAAGCCCGGCACTCATCTTCTCCGGCTGTCAGGAAGGAAATCAAGCCAAGAAGGGAATAGCTGGCTGCTACCAATTTATCCAAACCACTGGAGGCTACTCCCAAATCTTCCAAATATTCTTTTTTCTCGTCCTCGTCAAGGTCTGCCAACTCCTGCTCAATCTGGGCGCAGATTACAAATACCTCTGCCCCCTCCTCGGCTGCCATAGCCCGAACCTTAGCAACATGCGGGTTGTCTGCCCCATCATTTGCCAGATCATCCTCTGCTACGTTGGCTGCATAAATCGTAGGCTTTGCAGTCAAAAGATTGTAACCCTTATACCAAATCTTAATATCATCATCCTCCGGAACTTCAAAGGTTCTGGCCATCTTTCCATCTTCCAAGTGGGCCTTTACAGCCTCCACAAGCTCCAGCTCCTTAGCCAGGGTCTTATCCATTCTTGCCTGCTTAGAAATCTTTGCAATTCTTCGGTCCAGGATCTCAATATCAGAGAAAATAAGCTCTAAATTGATCGTCTCAATATCACGGGCCGGATCAACAGACCCATCCACATGGATAATATTGGTATCCTCAAAGCAGCGTACCACATGAACAATGGCATCTACCTCACGGATGTTTGCCAAGAACTGATTGCCCAGTCCCTCACCCTTGCTCGCTCCCTTTACCAGACCTGCAATGTCCACAAATTCAATGGTAGCCGGGGTAACCTTCTTTGTATGATACAGCTCTCCAAGCTTCACGATTCGATCATCCGGTACGGAAACAATTCCTACATTAGGGTCGATAGTTGCAAAAGGATAATTGGCAGACAAAGCCCCTGCCTTCGTTAATGAGTTAAACAAAGTACTCTTTCCTACATTGGGAAGTCCTACAATTCCAAGTTTCATTTTATAATTCTCCATTTCTAAAAAACGCCGTATTTCAACGCTTTTTCCACTTTTTATTCGGATTTTCTCTTCTTTTTAGAGAACAACTCCTTTTCTTGATTGATATTTAATTGTCTTTTAAAAATAAAGGTCAAGGTCTGCGACTTGAACACCTACATATTCTAACCAAACTTTTTTAGCCCTTTCATATCTTCTAAGTTCTAAAAATAATGGGCTTTCTTGATTTCCATTCATTTTCCAAGCATCAAGTGCCCACTGATCAATTCGAACAAGTTCTTCAATCGTTTTTATGATTTCTCTTTGATTAATCATTTCTTCTATTTCTTTTTCTTCTTGTTCTGTCATCGTCAAAACCTCCTTGATTGTTATATTCTTGCTATTTAAGTAAGGCTTTTACTTTTTCTTTAGCTTCTTAATCCCTATCCTTTGTCTCCATAAGAATTACATTTCCGGAATGGAAGCTAATCACCACTTCGTCATCAGCAAATTCGTTACTTACACAGAGGCTGTCTTTTGAAGTCAAGGTATGGCCATGCAAGGGATACTTAGCTCCTGTGACAGTGACTCCATAGACATCTCCTCCCATAGGAAATAGGGAGAAATAGGGACCATAGGCTTCACTTCTATGTAAGTGCAAGTCAGATTCTATCAAGCGGATCCGGTTTTGACTATCTAAGATACAGACATCGATTCCCTCCTTAAAAGGAATATTAAGGCACTGAATATTGGCCCAAAGGTGGTCAATCCTGCCACCGGTAGCTCCCAGAACAATCAGTTCCTTACAGCCTAGGGTCATGGCCAGACGAATGGCGATCTCTGTATCGGTAGAGTCCTTGACCGGATTATACTCCCGCATGGGCACATGGGCCTCATTTCGAAAATAGTCTGCCACTTCTTTATTTGCGCTGTCAAAATCTCCTACGATATAATTAGGCTCTAATTTCTGACGATAAAAGAAATCCATCCCCCTGTCTACTGCTATGATGCAATCTTGTTCCCCAGCCTCTATCACGGACCTGACAAAATCATCTTCGATTTTTCCACCACTGACAATTATCATTCTCTTACTCATAGTCTCTTAAAATCTCCATGAATTTTCTGGTATTTTCTTCTACATCTCCGTTAAATACAGCAGATCCTGTCACAATAATATTGGCTCCGGCATCCAAAATCTCTCGTACATTTCCAAGATGGATTCCCCCATCTACCTGTACATCTACTTTCGGATTTTTCTCATCCAAAATCTGTCTCACCTGTCTTAGGCGGTCAAAGGTTTCCGGAATCAGTTTCTGTCCGCCGAATCCCGGATGCACGCCCATAATGAGAATCAAATCAACCATCTCCACATAGGGAATAATCGTTTCAACTGCTGTCTCGGGACAGATAGAAAGTCCTGCCTTCATTCCACATTCGTGGATCTTTGCAAGGGTTTTTTCCACATTCTCGCAGGCTTCTAAGTGGACAGTGACATAATCTGCACCTGCCTCTTTAAAGGTCTCTATATAACGGATGGGGTCTTGAATCATCAGATGCGCATCAATTACTTGGTCTGTAACGCTGCGAATCGATTTAAGCACCGGCACTCCAAATGAAATGCTGGGCACAAACAAGCCATCCATAACATCAAAATGTAAAAATTCTGCTCCATTGTCTTCTGTTTTCTTTATTTCCTGGCCAAGATTCTTAAAATCCGCCGACAGGATTGATGGCGCCAACACGCATTTCATCCCTAATACCTCCGTCTACTTTTTATCTCCTCGTAAATCTCCAAATAGTTTTTATAGCGGATCTCATGGATCCTTCCATCTAAAACAGCCGCCTTCACTGCACATTCTGGTTCATGCACATGATCACAGCCATTAAATTTGCACTGGCCCTCGAAGGGTCTAAATTCCGGAAAATAATATTTCAAGTCTTCTTTTTCGAAATTATAAACATTTAAAGAACTAAATCCCGGCGTGTCCATAATATAGGAATCTTCATCTACCGGAAAGAGCTCTGAATGCCTGGTGGTATGTTTTCCCCTCTCAATCTTTCGACTGATACCTCCGGTTTCCATCTTAGCTTCCGGCTGTAAAAGATTGATAAGGGAAGACTTTCCGACACCGGAAGGCCCTGCGATCGCAGTGGTCTTTCCCTTCAGGACTTCCTTGATCTTACTGATATTTTCTTCTTCCTTGGCACTGGTAAATAAAAGCTCATATCCTGCGGGCCCATAGATTGCCTGAAGTTCCCGGATTCTCTCCTCATCTACCAGGTCTAATTTATTAAAGCATAGTACTGCCGGAAGATTCTCTGCCTCCATCATCACCAGGAAACGGTCCAAGAGATTGTAATGGGGTTCCGGCTTTGCCACTGCAAATACTACTAAGGCCTGATCAATATTGGCCACGGCCGGCCGGACCAGACTGTTCCTTCGGGGAAGGATCTCGGTGATATTTCCCAGCATTTCCTCTTGGTCTAAAACCTGGATAATAACATTGTCTCCTACCAGGGGTTTGATTTTATTTTTTCGAAATACACCTTTTGCTTTACATTCATAAAGGCCGAATTCTACTACGTGAACGTAGTAGAATCCGGCGATACCTTTTATTATTTTTCCTTGCATAAATTACCTATTGTGTTGTGGTCGCGCTTGAATCTGTAGATCCATTGCTACTAGTATCCGTGGAAGTATTATTATTATTCTCTTCACTTGGATTTCCATCATAAGATTCCGGTCCTTGACTGATCACAAGATTGACAGTAGAACCATCATCTACGCTAGCGCCATCTCCCGGATCACAGCTAATAACACATCCTGAAGACACATCGTTGCTGTACTGGTAGCTAATGCTTCCAACAGTAAGACCTGAGCTCTTAATAAGCTGTCTTGCATTATCCAAAGTAGATCCTGTAATAGGCGGAACTGTTACCTTCTCCGGAGGTTCCTCTCCCTGACTTACCACAAGTCCTACGGAAGTTCCTGCAGCTACTTTTTTACCGGCAGCCAGGCTTTGAGAAATAACCTTTCCCTGAGCCACTGAGGAACTATATTCATAAGTTACAGATCCTGTAAGGCCTACGGCTGAAAGTGCGCTCTGTGCATCAGCTTCCGTCTGTCCTGTAACATCCGGGACCGTCTTCTTCTCGGCTCCCTTGCTGACACTCATGGTAATCTTCGTATCCTTACTTCCTGTTGTATTGGCAGACGGTGTGGTTGATATAACATTTCCCTCTGCCACAGAATCGCTGTAGGAATAAGAAGAAGTTACATTTTTAAATCCGGCATCATTTAAAGTTTTAAGAGCATCATCTTCGGTCATGCCCGTAACATCCGGAATTGTAATACTCTGTCCCACCAGTCCGGAACTAACTACAACAGTAACCTTGGTATTCTTACTTACTTTTTTACCTGAAGCAGGTGTCTGAGAGCTTACCAAGCCTTCCGCATACTCTTCTGATTCTTCTCTGGAAGTAACCTCAAAGCCCAAGTTCTGTGCATTCAAGGTCTTCTTTGCTTCCTCCTCAGTCATACCTGTAACATCCGGAACCTTTACCGTATCCTTACTGCTGCTTGTACTGATGGAAGAGCCTGACTTAAAGATTCCTGCTGCCTTTGCAACCGCAAAGCCTACAATGGCAATGATAATTACCGCTGCAACAATGGCAAGAATCTTCGTGAGCTTGCTCATACGAGGATTTACTTTTTCTTCATGACCACGTCTGCGTCTTTTAAAGTCTTCGAAGTCTTCGTCATCATCATCGTCGTCATCGTCATCATCGTCGTCGTAGTCATCATCGTCATAGTCGTCATCATCGTCGTAGTCATCATCATCGTCATAGTCGTCATCATCATCGTAGTCATCATCGTCATCATACTCATCATAGGAATGACGGATATCATCTAACTCATCGTCTGTGATAATAACTGTATCCGCATTATTAAGAGGCGGAATATCTACGAAATCCCCATCCGGATCTACCATACTATGTTTGAGATCTTTGATCAGCTCATCTACATTCCTATACCTGCGTTCTGCATTCTTCTGGGTACATTTTAAGATGATCTGCTCTAAACTATAAGGAATATCCTCATTATATTCAGAAGGAGGTGTAATCTCTTCCTTCAAATGCTTCATTGCAATTGCTACTGTGGAATCTCCGTCAAAAGGAATCCTTCCGGTAGCCATCTCATACAGGGTGATACCAATAGAATAAATATCACTCTTCTGGTCGCTAAATCCACCTCTTACCTGCTCCGGGGAGGAATAATGTACCGATCCCATGGCATTGGTAGTTACTGTATTGGAAGTAACTGCCTTGGCAATACCAAAGTCTGTAACTTTTACCTTTCCATCCCTGGAAATCATAATATTCTGTGGTTTAATATCTCTGTGGATCAGGCCGGCCTGGTGGGCAGCACTGATTCCTCCACACATCTGAATGGCAATGCTAATAAGCTCTCTTGGTGCAATGCGTCCCTTCTTCTCAATATATTCCTTCAGGGTAATGCCTTCCACCAGCTCCATAACCATATAATGTAAGCCCCGGTCCGTTCCTACATCATATACATTTACAATATTAGGATTCATAAGTCCGGCTGCTGCCTGGGCTTCTGAATGGAACTTCTTTACAAAAGCTTCATTCTCCTTATATTCTTTCTTTAAAACCTTAACCGCCACGTAACGATTGAGCATAATGTCCTTACCCTTATAGACATCTGCCATGCCACCGGTGCCGATTTTACTCAGAATGTTGTACCGCTTCCCCAGTACGATTCCGTCTTTTACCATACACTCACCTCATCTGCCAACGGCTGTGCTACGATTACCCCTATGTTATCGCGACCTCCGTTACTATTCGCCTTCTCGATTAACATCTGCACAGCTTCGATGACATCCCTTGACCCCTTAACTATATCAAAAATATCTTCGTTCTCAACCATGTTGCTAAGACCATCTGTACACATGAGTATTACATCATTTTTCTTCAAACGATATTCATAAATATCTGCTTCTACATCTTTTTTCACACCAATAGCCCGGGTAATAATATTCTTATCCGGGTGGTTTCTTGCTTCTTCTGCCTTAATACCGCCAAGTCTTACCATCTCCTCCACCAGAGAATGGTCCTTAGACATCTGCCTGATCTTATCATTGATCAAATAGAGCCTACTGTCCCCTACATTGGCAAAATATAAGGTTTTATCTACAATTGTAGCTGCCACCAGGGTAGTTCCCATGCCTTCCAGCTTTACATCCGTAGCCGCTACATCTATTAATTTGTTATTTGCAATCGTTACTGCATGTCTTAGGACCTCCTCCGGTTCTTTATAAGGAGTATGTTCAATCTCTTCCCTCAAAACATTTACAGTATATTTAGAAGCAAAATCTCCTGCCTTGTGTCCGCCCATTCCGTCGGCAACCACAAGAAGGTTCTCAAAGGGGCCCACTGACTCATCAGTTACATATACATAATCCTGATTGACCTCTCTTTTTCTACCAACGTCAGTCATTGCATAAAACTTCATCTAGTGATCTCCTTTATTCAGCCGTCACATGACGTCTTCTCAATTGTCCACAGGCTCCGTCAATATCAGAGCCTCTTTCCCTTCTAATAGTAACATTTATTCCTTTTTTTTCAAGTTTATTTTTGAATTCCAAGGCTTTTTTGCCGTCCGGTCTCTGGTAGTCTCTCTCTTTGATAGGATTCACCGGAATCAGATTCAGATGACAGTTTCTATGTTTTAGGATGGCTGTAAGTTCAGCCACATCTTCCTCGGAGTCATTAACTCCAGCCACCATACTATACTCGAAAGTAATTCTTCTTCCGGTTTTTTCAAAATAATAATCGCAGGCTGATAAGACGTCTTCCAGATTATATTGAAAGGCCACGGGCATTAATCTTTCCCGCTTTTTTTGGCTGGACCCGTGAAGGGAAAGTGCCAGGGTAATCTGAAGTCCCTCCTCAGCCAGCCTCCGTATATTAGGCACGATCCCGCAAGTGGAGGCTGTAATATTCCGCTGGCTGATATGAAGGCCATGTTCGTCGCTAAGCATATGGATAAATTTCAAAAAATTATCATAATTATCCAAAGGCTCCCCGGTTCCCATTACCACCACATTGGAGACTCGCTCCCCTGTCATCTTCTGGATCTGGTAGATCTGTCTTAGCATTTCCGACGGTCTAAGACTTCTCTCTAAGCCCCCAATGGTGGAGGCGCAGAAACGACAGCCCATGCGGCATCCTGCCTGGGAAGAAATACAGACGGAATTCCCATAATTGTATTTCATAAGAACGCTCTCGATCATATTTCCATCTTCCAGTTCAAAGAGAAATTTCTCCGTAGGATCTACCTTGGAAATCTGGTGATCGATCATATGGACGATAGCGATCTGATACTTATCTGCCAGGTCCTCTCTTAATTTCTTGGGAAGATTGGTCATCTCATCAAAGCTCTCCGCCAGTTTCACATGAAGCCATTCATAAATCTGCTTCCCGCGAAAGGACTTCTCTCCCATGTTTTTCATTTCTTCTATTAGTTCATCGTAATCAAACGAAGTAATATCTATTTTACTCATACTTTGTTTACTTGCCTTCCCTCCGGAATTTGGCAATATAGAAGCCATCTCCCTCATGGATTCCCTGAAGTCTCTGTTCTTCAAGCTCTAGATGAAAGTCCGGATATTCCTTTGCAAACCAATGGGCATTCAAACTATTCTCTTTTTTATTTACCGTACAGGTGCTATAAATAAGAGTCCCCCCTGGCTTTACATAGGACTTTACAGTCGCTAGAATCTGCCTCTGTAATTTTTCCAGGTCTCTTTGGCTATCTAAGGTCATCTTATATTTTAAGTCCACTTTTCTGGCTAAAACTCCCAGGCCGGAGCATGGGAGATCTGCGATCACAAGATCTGCCTTCTCAAGCGAATCCGGACTCAAAACAGTAGCATCCTGGCGCTTTGCCTCAATATTTTTAAGGCCGCTTCTTTCTATATTTTCCCAAATGAGGTCCACCTTATAATCTGTGAGGTCTCTCGCCTCCACATGACCGGTCCCCTTTAGAAGTTCTGCCACGTGAATGGCCTTACCTCCGGGGGCTGCGCATACATCAATGCAAAAGTCTCCTTCTTTGGGATCTGCAAGATAAGCCACCTGCATGGAGCTTACATCCTGGACCTGGTAATAACCCTTGTTAAAGCTATCTAGGGCTGTCAGTCTGTCATAGCCGGACAGGTAAAGTCCACAGGAAAGCTCCGGGATTTCCGAAGCCTGGACATTTTCCTCTTTTAAAAGGTCCATGAGTTCTTTCTTAGTAATTTTAGATTCATCGAATCGAACGGCCAAAGGAGGAGTCTTAAGAGACGCTTCTGCCATGAGTTTGGCCTTCTCTTTTCCGTAGTCATGAATCCACTCTTCTAAAATCCACCTAGGAAGAGAATATTGCACGGACAAATTCAAAAGCTCATCCTCCGGATATTCTATGGCATCCAGGTTTCGGCTGATATTCCGAAGGACTCCGTTTACAAAGCCCCTTAACTGACCAAATCCACGCTTTACGGCAAGCTTCACCGCCTCATTGCATACAGCTGCATTCGGAATGGCATCCATGTATTTTAGCTGGTAGACGCTACTTCTCATAATGGTGCGGATGACCGGCTTCATTTTATTTACCTTCACCTTGGAAAATTGATTCAAAATATAGTCAATCTCTATCATGCGCTCCAGGGTCCCATTTACCACTCGGGTGATAAAGGAACGCTCTTTTTTATCCAGATATTGATATTGATCCAAGACCTGCCTTAAAGCAATATGACTATACTCTCCGTCTCTGGTAATCATAAGCAGGATTTCTAAAATCAATTCTCTGTCATTTACCGATGTTGCCATCCTTTTCCTCCTAGTTTCTAAAATCTTGCTATCTTAGTCTCTTCTTCGATTCTGCGTTAAAATTAAAATTCTAAGAAGCTGTAAAATTGCGGATGCTGCCCCTGCTACATAAGTAAGAGCTGCTGCTGTAAGTACTTTTCTTGTCGCGGATACTTCCCTCGGATCTAACATCTGGCTTTGGTCCAAAATCTTTACTGCCCGCCTCGATGCATTAAATTCTACCGGCAGGGTTATAATTTGAAATAATACGGCCAGAGAAAAAGCGAAGATTCCAAGGTTTAGGAGTAAGACCGATGAGTTTCCGCTTAAAAACAAACCAATAATAATTAGGGGCCAAGCAATCTGACTTCCAAAATTTGCCACCGGCACCAAGGCGCCCCGAATCGTAAGGGGAGCATAGGCAGTGGCATGCTGAATGGCATGGCCGCACTCGTGGGCTGCCACTCCCATAGCTGCCACAGATCTGGAATTGTAAGTAGCATCCGAAAGTCTTACCACCTTGCTCTTTGGATCATAGTGGTCTGTCAGATTTCCCGAAACATGTTCTACACAAACATCGTAAATCCCAGCATTTTTTAAAATAAGCTCCGCAGCTTCCCTTCCCGTCATACCGGAATGGTTCCCTACCCGGGAATATTTATTAAAGGTAGATTTCATCAAAGCAGATGCTGCCAGACATATAAGAACTCCGATTAAAACTAAAACATATGTTGGATCCAATCCATAGCCATAATAATACATAGAACGTACCTCCTATTATTTATAGTTTTTCAAGCACATCCCCTACATTCACCTGATAACCTAAAAGAAATGCCGCTGCATCCATGCGTTTCTTACCCGGAATCTGCAGCGCCTTGATTTTAAGACTTCCCTGGCCGGTCTGGACATAAAAGCCATCCTTGTCCACCTGGATAACAGTACCCGGCAAGGATTCCCCTTCTTTTGCGGAAACTTCTGCTTCCCAGATTTTCATGGTCTTCCCCTGCCAATTTGTATAGGCACTGGGCCATGGATTCAGGCCACGAACCAAGCGTTCAATAGAGACTGCAGCCTGACTCCAGTCAATATTTCCCAGATCCTTTGTAAGCATCTTTGCATAAGAAGTGGTGCTATCTCCCTGGGGTGTCCAAGTGGCGGTATGGTCCTCTAGGGCCTTTAAGGTTTTGACGCAAAGAGCTGCCCCCTCGGCAGCAAGTCGGTCAAAAAGGCTTCCCCCGGTCTCTTTTTCATCCAAAGGAACCTGAGCTTTAAGAATAATATCTCCTGTATCCAGGCCCTCATCCATCTGCATGGTAGTTACTCCGGAAACTTCCTCCCCGTCGATGACCGCCCACTGAATCGGGGCTGCACCTCTGTACTTAGGGAGCAAGGATGCGTGGACATTGATGCACCCATAGGGCGTCATTTCCAGGATCTCCTTAGGAAGGATCTGTCCAAAGGCTACGACTACGCATACGTCTGCCTGGTAGGCTCTCAGCTTCTCTACGCATTCTTGCTCTTTAACCTTCTTTGGCTGATAAACCGGGATATCATGGGCCACTGCCACTTCCTTTACAGGGGTATATTGCATCTTCCCGCCTCTTCCCTTGGGCTTATCCGGCTGGGTTACTACCAAAACAATCTCATGACCGGCTTCAATCAGGGCCTCTAAGGTTCCTACCGCAAAGTCCGGGGTCCCCATAAAAATTACTTTCATCTAATCCTCTCCATTCATATAATCAGCTTTTAACAGAAGCTTTACTCTTCATCATACTCCACATCGTGAAGTTCCCCTTCAACCAAGTCTACATAAAGATGGCCGGAAAGATGATCGATCTCATGGCAAAGAGCTCTTGCAAACAAGGCCTCCCCCTCTACGATGATTTCTTCCATCTCTTCACTCAAGGCTTTGACTACCACATGATTGGGTCTGGTTACCTGACCGGCCTTTCCGGGAACGCTTAGGCAACCTTCATCTCCTACCTGTTCTCCATCTGATTCTATGATCTTAGGATTAACAAGAACCACCGGGCCCTCTCCAACATCGATTACTACAATTTTTTTCAAAACCCCAACCTGCGGGGCTGCTAAGCCCACACCCTGGGCTTCATACATAGTATCCAACATATCTTCAATGAGAATTCTGGTACGAAGGGTCATGCTTTTGACTTCCTTACACTCTTTTCTTAATACCTCATCTCCGATTTCTCTGATTTTTCTAAGTGCCATCGTATATTTTCCTTCCTATTTTTCTAAGCTAAAACACGTTCATAGGATTAAAATCAAACTGTATTCCCATGGTGTTAAATCCTGAATTGATCTCAATATATTTTTCCAGCAAGTCCTTGGTATGCACCAGCAACTTATAGTCTTGACTTTTTATATAAATAACTCTTCGATAAACATCATTGACCTTGCCTACATAGGGACTTGCAGGTCCGATAATAGTAATTTTCTTATCCTTATTGTATTTAAGGGCAAAAGCCTTGATATAGCCTGCTGCCAATTCCAGCTGTTTTTCATCGGGCCCTGTCATAAGAATGGCCAAGAGCTCATTTGCCGGCGGATAGCCGCAAAGATCCCTATATTCCATCTCTTTTTCATAGAAGCCCCGGTAATCCTGTTCTGCCGCAAGTGTAATACTATAATGGTCCGGACTGTAGGTCTGGATCACAACCTCACCGGATTCTTGTCCCCTGCCGGCTCGTCCTGCCGCCTGGGTCAAAAGCTGAAAGGTGCGCTCCCCTGCCCGGTAATCATTGGTATGCAGGGACATGTCTGCCGCCAGCACACCCACCAAGGTAACATTGGGAAAATCATGTCCCTTTACGATCATCTGGGTACCAAGGAGGATGTCTGCCTCCCCACTTCCGAATTTTTCTAAAATTTTCTCATATCCATCCTTTTTCCTGGTGGTATCTAGATCCATTCGCAGGACCCTTGCCGTGGGGAAGGTCCGTTTGACCATGTCTTCAATCTGCTGGGTCCCCGCCTTAAACTCTCCGATATAAGAAGACCCACAGGAGGGGCAGGCATTGATTTGGCTTCTTGTATATCCGCAATAATGACAAACCATCTTCCCCCCTCTGTGAAGGGCCAAGGAGACGTCACAGTGGGGACATTTTACTACATAACCGCAGGCTCTGCAAGATAGGAAGCCGGCATAGCCCCTTCGGTTGATAAAAAGTATAGTCTGCTGCCCCTTTTGCAAACGGTCCTTCATAAGCTCCCTTAGCTTGTCACTTAAAATAGACCGATTGCCCTTAGAAAGCTCCTCCCGCATGTCCTGAATATAAACCTGAGGGAGTCCTCTTTCTCCAATTCGGTCTTTTAGCTCCAAGAGTTTAAACTGCCCAATCTTACAGGCATGATAAGACTCCAAGGAAGGGGTTGCAGAACCTAAGACTACACTGGCATCCTCTAATTCTCCCCGCTTGATAGCCACTTCTCTGGCATGGTACCTGGGGGTCTGCTCACTTTTATAGGAATTTTCATGTTCCTCGTCCATCACAATCAATCCAAGTCGTGAAAAAGGGGTGAATAAGGCCGATCTTGGGCCGATCATCACATCAACCTCTCCTCGTTTCACCCGCTCCATCTGGTCTGACCGCTCTCCCGCGGACATTTTTGAATTAAGCACCGACACCCGACTTCCAAATCTTCCGTAAAAACGCAGTACGGTCTGGTAGGTCAGGGAGATTTCCGGGATTAGGAAAATGGCCTGACGCCCCTCCTTTAAAACCCTTGCGATCATCTCCATATAGACTTCAGTCTTACCGCTGCCTGTGACCCCATGGAGCAAGTAAGTCTTTCTTATTCCCTTTTCATAATCTGCCCAAAAGCTATCTATCACTTGTTTTTGATCTTCTGAAAAAGTCAGATCCTGGCGCTCCTTGATCTCATAGTGAATGGGATTTCTGAAGGCCAGCTGGGAAGTTATGGAAATAACTTTTTGATCCACCATAGCATCCACCACCGGCTTGGTGATATGAAGGGTTCTTTTTAAGAGCCCGTAATCTTGCTCCGGCTGCTCCAAAAGCGCCGCTAAAAGTCTGGCTCTTGCTTTTTGATTTTTATGCAAATAAAGTTCAAGCTTCGCCTCCCCCTCCTCTTTTGACAAGAGAAGCTTTATGGTCTTACTCTCCTGAACTTTTTCTTTTTTCTTAATCGGAAGACTTGTCTTTAGGGACTGGATCAAGGTGCCTCCATAGTAGGATTTCATCCATGCTGCCAGGGCAATGAGTTTAGACTCAATCCTTACAGCATTTTCAGAAATCCGCAAAATCTCCTTGATCTTATCCTTATCGTAGTCCGTATCTTCCGAAAAACCTACGATATATCCACGGATCTCCCGGTTTCCCTTGCCAAAGGGTATGACAACCTCCATCCCCTCCGAAAGCTTACCTTCCATGTCCCGGGGGACCTTATACTGAAAGACGCGGTCTAATTTTTCATGGCTTATATCCACAATGATGTCTGCGTACATTTGGTCCCCCTTTCTTTTTTTCTCAATAAATTTTATTTCTCTTTCAGTTCTTCCAAGACTTCCCGGATCAGAACACGCTCATCCATGTCATGCTTTACACCCTCAATTTCCTGATAGGTCTCATGACCCTTTCCTGCCAGGATAATAACATCCCCTGGCTGTCCATTTTCAATGGCATACTTGATGGCTTCTTTTCTGTCACAGATGGTAATATATTTTCCGTCGGTCTTTTCGATTCCCGTTACAATATCATCGATAATGGCCTGGGGTTCCTCGAATCTTGGATTATCGGAGGTAATAATGGTAAAATCTGACATACGGCCGGACACCTCTCCCATCTCATAGCGGCGACTCTTTGCGCGGTTTCCGCCACATCCAAAGACCGTAACCAGGCGTTTCGGATTATAGTCTCTCAAGGTACGAAGAAGGCTCTCTAAAGCCATAGCATTGTGGGCATAATCGATCATTAAAGCAAAGTCATCAGAAACCTTAATCATCTCAATGCGGCCCTTTACCTTGGCTACCTTAAGGGCTGCCTTGATGGTCTCTACCGGCACATTAAAATGTCTGCAAACTGCAATGGCCGTCAGGGAGTTATAGACACTGAAATCTCCCGGAATGTCAATTTCCACATCAAAGTCCATAAGTCCGCTGACATGGTATTTCATTCCCAAGTATCCCGGTCTTGAAACATGCTCTACATTGGTAGCACGAAGGTCTGCTTTCTCAGAAAAACCGAAGGTCTCTCTCTTGCAGGTGGCATTTTTAAATACATCCTCATACCAAGGATCGTCCACATTGGCAATGCCCAAATTGCACTGGCTAAACAAGATTCCCTTGCATCTTTTGTAGTCCTCAAAATCCTTGTGCTCGTTTGGACCGATGTGGTCTTCTCCCAAATTGGTAAAGATACCGATCTCAAACTGAATACCTGCCACGCGGTGAAGCATAAGTCCCTGGGAGGAAACCTCCATAACAACTGTATCGCATCCTGCTTCCACCATTTCCGCAAAATATTTTTGGATGGTATAGGACTCCGGGGTGGTATTATTTGCCGGAATGCTCTTATCCCCAATAATAGCCTCTATAGTTCCAATCAGACCAACTTTGCGACCCACGCCCTCTAAAATGGACTTTACCATATAAGTCGTGGTGGTCTTGCCCTTGGTTCCGGTAATTCCGATCACATGAAGCTTCTCTGCCGGATAGCCAAAATAAGCAGCAGACATTAAAGCCAGTGCATAGCGGGTGTCCTCTACTTTGATAACGGTAAGATCCTTAGGAGCCTCCACTTCTTTTTCAACGATCACTGCGGCAGCTCCCTTTTTAGCTACATCTTCCACGTATACATGACCGTCAGACACGGCTCCGCTGATGCAGACAAATACGCTGCCCTCCTTGACCTTTCTGGAATCGTTAATGAGTTCTCCAACCTGGATCTTATCACTTCCCTGTAAGACCTTATATTCTAAACGTTCTAATAACTGTGTTAATTTCATACATCCTCCTTTAAATTTGGATATTTTTGCCAACCCTCATTATAACATTAATCTTTAGATCCTCAAAGAGGATTTTATCTAGACTCTTCTCGCCTCTTAATATAGCTTTCGATAAATCGCTTCCATCTGAGGGATGCTAAATTTCACATAGCTTTGATTTAAAAGTCGCTGCTGGCCCGCTTCCACACTTACTGCAAATTCGTGGATCTCCTCCTCCTTCATTCCATAATCTCTCAGTTTCTTTCTGGAAATGATCTTATCCAGCAAGGTCTCTAATTCTGTATATACCTGGTCGGGGTCGCATGCAAGAAGTCCTGCCAGGTACTGATTTAATTCCACCAAATCCCCACTAGGATTCAAGCGCTGATATTCCGCAAAAACCGCGGTAAGGAACTGATAATTTGCCTCTCCGTGGGTTACGTGATAGACCCCACTTAAAGGATAGGACATGGCATGTACCGCCCCTGTTCCTGCATTTCCAAAAGCTACTCCGGCAAGATTGCTGGCTACAAGGAATTGCTCTAAAAGGTCCAGGCGCTTATCCGGTCCAAATTCTACCAACTGTTTGAAGCCATCCAAGATCATTTTCATGGCCTGCTTGCTAAACATTCTGGTATAGAGGTTGGCCTTTGGAGATACATAGGATTCGATGGCATGAATAAAGGCGTCAATGGCGCTGGTAGCAAAGAAAGAATAAGGAAGCTTGGTCAAAAGCTCCGGAATCAATACGGCCTTATCTGCATAAATGGAATCATCTGCCAGGCCCAATTTACTATGAATGCTGGCAAGCTCTGTAATGGAAACATTGGAAACCTCAGAGCCGGCGCCACAGGTTGTAGGAACTGCGATTAAAGTATGGGCTTTTTCCAAAGGCACTTTTCTTGTAAATATTTCTTCTGTGCTAGCCTCTCCTTTTAAGACCAAGACCTTGGCCATATCAATCACCGCACCACCGCCAATGGCAATGATCCTATCACAGCCGGAACTTCTATAATCCTTAAGCAGGGCGTCAATCATGGCATCTGTAGGCTCTCCTGCTCCGTATTTACTCTTATATTCCACTCTTGCTTCTATGTGTAAGGGGGCAAAATAAGTATCAAAGGTGCTTTTGCTGGCAAGAACAAAATCGCCCTGACCGATCCCATACTCCTTTACAAAAGCTGCTGCTGTCTCATAAGTCTCGATTGTGGTTTTTTGCTGAAATAATTTCATGTCGAATTCCTTTCTATCTTTATGATCATTTTTCTTATTATTTTTCTTTCTCTGTAGCGACCACCGGAACCTTTACCTCCCTGTGCTCCACCGAAGTGGAAAATACCACCAGGGTTCTGGTTTTCCCAAACTGGTGGATATCATTTACAAACTGGTCCAGCTCATCTGTGGTATGAAAGAGCCCCTCAATCAGCATGGAGTAATCTCCTGTGACGCAGTTGCACTCGATAATATTTTTCTTCTCCCGAATGTATGGATAAAAGCGTTCCTTATCCTGCGGTTCTAGATCCAAACAAATAAATGCCTTTATATAATAGCCTAAAGCCATAGGACTTAGCACCGCATGGTAGCCGGTAATATATCCATTTTTTTCCAGATTACTGATTCTTGCCGAAACTGCAGGGGAGGATAAAAATACATGCTCCGCCAGCTCCTTGATGGGCATCCTGGCATTTTCACTAAGAAGATTCAAAATCTGTCGGTCAATATTGTCAATCTCGTAATTTTTCAAGCCTTCACCTTCTCGCTTTATTTTTTTAAGTATTTTATCCCTTTTTCTTGTGCTTTTCAAGTTTTTTGCAAAAGTTTTTAAATATCAACGCTCTTCCTCCCAAATTATTGACTTGTTTTTTATTCAGGTTTATATTCCTGCTTGTGCAAGGGACAGGCAGAAACCTCCCAAACAAATCTGTTAGCCTTGCCACTACTATATAAGCTAAGAAAGGAGTTCATCCCAATGAATTCAGAAACAAAGACCACTTACGATCCTTACAAAAATGTTGTTGACGTTATGGAGGAAGCTGTGAAGATCGGACACATCAATACAAATATGTTCGACATCATCAAGAATCCTCAGCGGGAAACAAAAGTTTATCTTCCTGTAGAAATGGACGATGGACATGTGGAAGTATTTGAAGGCTACAGAGTCCAGCATTCCAATATCCGTGGACCATTCAAAGGAGGTATCCGTTTCCATCAGGATTGTACCCTCAGCGAGGTGAAAGCCTTATCTGTATGGATGTCCCTAAAATGTGCGGTAGCTAACATCCCATACGGTGGCGCTAAGGGCGGTATCAAAGTGGATCCTTCCAAATTATCAAAGGGTGAACTCAGAAGACTGACCAGACGTTATACCTTTGCCATTGCTCCTATTATCGGAGCCGACACCGATATTCCGGCTCCGGATGTAAATACCAACGCCCAGACCATGGCTTGGATCTTAGACACCTACAGCCAATTAGCCGGAAAACCTTGCCCGGGAGTCGTTACCGGAAAGCCGGTAGAATTAGGCGGTTCCAGAGGTCGTAATTCAGCTACCGGCCGTGGCGTCTACTACAGCACCAAATTCCTTTTACACGAGCAGGGAAAGGATATCAAGAAAGCCCGCATTGCGATCCAGGGCATGGGAAATGTAGGAAGCAATGCCGCAAGAATTTTCTATCACAGAGATATCAAGGTTGTAGCTGTCAGCGACGTCTCCGGCGGATTATATAAGGCAACCGGTCTTGACATTTCCGAAATCTCTGAATTTTTAGAGACCAAGGGAAATCTTTTAAAGGATTACAATGCAGCCGGCGTAGAACATATTACAAACGAAGAGCTTCTTACCTGCGAATGTGATGTACTGATTCCGGCAGCCTTGGAAAATCAGATCACTGCCGAGGTGGCTGAAAAAGTGAAATGCTCCTATGTGATTGAGGCAGCCAACGGTCCTACAAGTGAAGCAGGTGACAAGGTTCTTGAAGCCCGAGGAATCCCTGTAATCCCTGATATTTTCGCCAACTGTGGTGGTGTTATTGTATCCTACTTTGAGTGGGTACAAAATATCCAGGAGCTCACCTGGACCAGAGACCGGGTAAACGAGATGTTAGGAGATCTTATGAGCAAGGCCTTCTTAGACATTTTAAATACCAAGAAAGAGTGCAATTGTAGCTATCGTATGGCCGCCTATATCGTAGCCCTTAGGAAATTAGTTTACGCAGAGGAAATCAAGGGTATCTTCCCGTAAATCACTTAGCATATCCTTTTAGAAATTTTCTTATTAAATCATTTTATAAATTACCTTCTTGAGTCCTCCGGGGCAGGTTCTTACAAATAAGTTCCTGCCCCGAAGGTCTTTTTGTCTTTTATCTCCCCTTACAGAGCTTTTATTGACATTCTTTAAGCAAATAATTATAATTCCAATAGTTAGGATTATAACTTTTTGCAGGAGGAATCTTTATGGACAGATCTTTTCATTACCTAACCATGGCAAATCAAATGCTGATTCAAAAGCATCTTTTAGAGCAGATCAAACATACCGGTCTCACCCTGGGGCAACCAAAGGTCCTGGATTTTTTGAAGGATCACGACGGCGCCAGCCAGAAGGACATTGCTGCCGGCTGTCTGATCGAAGCAGGATCTCTTACTTCTATATTAAATCGTATGGAAGAAAAGGGCCTGATCGAGCGAAGAATCTTAAATGGGAATCGCAGAACCTTCCATATTTTTCTGACCGAAGAGGGAAGAAAAGGCCAAAAAATCGTGGAAGAAAGCTTTAAAGATATTGAAAGCCTGGCCTTTTGGGACATTTCCCCGGAAGAGACGAAAGCTTTCATGAAAACTTATGAAAAAATCTGCAAGAACCTATGGGAGAGCCTCCTGCAATAAGACATACTAATAAGACATATGAATAAGTCATATGACTCATGAAGACTAGCAAGAAACAAAAAAAGAAAGAAGGAACCTATTAATGAACAAACTTAAAGCCTACCTTGTATTTTTACTGGGACTCTTTGTCAACTCCCTGGGGGTCAGTCTGATCACAAAGGCCAGTCTGGGTACCTCACCGATTTCATCGATTCCCTATGTGCTAAGCCTGAACTTTCCCTTCACCTTAGGAAATTTCACCATTTTCTTTAGCATCTTTTTAATTCTTTTACAAATTCTTATTTTAAGAAAGAACTTTAAGATGGAACATCTCCTGCAGATTCCTGTATCCATTATTTTTGGATATTTTATCGACCTGACCATGCTGCTATTTTTTTGGGTCCACCCGGAAAACTATCTTATGAAAATTGTTTATCTTCTGGTAGGATGCCTGATTTTAGGATTTGGTGTCTATATGGAAGTTCTGGCAGATGTGGTAATGCTTCCCGGAGAGTCCTTTGTAAGAGCCATTGTCCTTACCTGGAAGACCAATTTTGGTACTACAAAAATCTGCTTTGACGTTTCTATGTCCGTCATCGCAGCCATCCTCTCCTTTGTTTTTTCCGGAAAACTTGTGGGAGTCAGAGAAGGTACCATTATCGCGGCTCTCTTAGTTGGCTATGTAGCAAGAGTCTTTGGAAAACGCCTGGCTTTTATAAAGCCCCTGTTATTCCCGGATAAAGCCAGCTCAAACACTTCCGAGACAGAGGCTGCGGCTGCTTCTCAGCCGGCGGCAGTAAATCCGGACTTTAAGAAAAATGTCATCGTCATCGGCCGACAGTTTGGTAGTGGCGGACATGAAATAGGAAAGAAACTGGCAGACGCCTTTGGTTTTAAATTTTACGACCAGGAAATCATTGCCATGACAGCCGGAACGACAGGATATACTCCGGAATTTATTAAGAAAAATGAAGAAATGATGACCAGCAGTTTTCTTTATGACTTGGTAAACCAAATGTATATCTATTCCAACTCCGAGGTGGAAGCCCCTAAGGATAAAATTTTCGAGGCCGAATCTAAGGTCGTAAAAGATCTTGCCAGAGAAGGAAACTGCGTCATTATCGGCCGCTGTTCGGATTATGTTCTAAGAAATGACGCCAATTGCCTGAAGCTTTTCTTTACAGCGCCTATGGACCAGAGAATCAAACGGGTGATGGGCAGATTAAACCTTTCCGAAAAGGATGCAAAGACAAAGATGCAAAAGGAAGACAAGTTCAGAGCCGACAACTACCACTACTACACCGGCTGCAGCTGGGGAGCTGCCAGCAATTTTGATCTAACTATAAATACAGCCCTGGGAGTTGATTATATCAAACACTGCGTTGCAGAAGCAATGAAGCAGCAATAAACACCCCCAAGGCCTTTATAGGATCTCTTAATTAAATCCAATTAATCTTCTTGCCACGGTATAAGCCAGGGACGAAACCTTTCGTCCCGGTTTTCCCGGCAAGTTCATAGTCTGTCCCAAGATGCCGTATCGAATTTTGATAAAGCTCTTGGGATCTTTATTTCTCAGATAAATCCAGAGTTCTTTTTTCTTCTCAAGATTTTCCCTCTTCTTAGACCGTATCAGCAAAATAGATGAAACCGTCATCATAATGGCCAAATAACTGGTCATATAGCGGCGAAGCTTCTTATTTGGAATATCTTTTAGCTGATACATATCAATCATATTTTTGGTTACATAAATCTGCTGGTCAACTCTGGAAATCATAACCTTCTCATTCACAGACTGGTCTTCTCTTCCAATATAGTAACGATAAAAATCCACATCCAAATAATACATTTTATGTACATGAGGAAGGGGATAATATACATAAATATTGTCTACATAGAAGGTATGCTTGGGCAGGCGAAGCTGGATCAGCTTTAATAGGTCTGTCCGGTAAATAACGGAATGCATGAGAATATATTGGTCCAAGTGAAAACGGCCGATATCCCCCCAACCGAAGATCTGATCCTGGGGCAATACATTTCTATAATGTATCACCTTCTTATGGGCAGCTCCCACCTTCTCATAGACATAATTGGAAATGATCATGTCCAAGGTTTCACCCTCGTCCTCCATGCGGTGAAGGAGGTCCAAAATCTTAAGAAGGGACTCTTCATCTACCCAGTCGTCACTGTCTACTACTTTAAAATATTTTCCTGTAGCATTTTCCAGGCCGTAATTTACAGCATCTCCATGGCCCCCATTTTCCTTATCCACAACTTTTACAATTCCCGGATATTTTTCTGCATACCGGTGGCCGATCTCAGAGGTCTTATCCTTGGAGCCATCGTTCACAACGATAATCTCTACATCCTCTCCCCCGGGCAGAATACTTTCAATGGCGCCTGCCATGTAAGCTTCCGAATTATAACTGGGGATTGCAAATGATATATATTTCATACTATTTTCCTTTCTACTTAAGTAGCACCATAATTTTTTCGCGATTCACCCACCCATTATAGACTATTTCCCTTGCTTTTCCAACAAAAACCTTCTCAAAATACCGGCCCAAAAGCCCCCAAAAAGGCAAGATTTTTGGGGACTTTCTAGCAGTTCGCAAAATGAACAAACTTTGTTAACAATTTGTTCATCACTTTAACATGGTTTCTTCATAGCTGGCAGATATACTTAGAAGCATCAAAGAGACGTTAACAGTTATTTAGAATAAACTTTTTCATAATACATGCCGGGAACCTGACAAGGGTTACCCGGCATCCTCCCTTTTATTCCCCTTTTTTCGCCCTTTTTTTCTTTCAATTATATAAATATGCAAAAGGCCCCGAGGAACTTTTTTTAAGTCCCTCGGGGCCTTTATTCATCAACCTTATTTATAGACTCTATTTAAGTCTCAGATCCAGTTACCAATCTAAGTCTAAATCTACTCCAGCCTCTACTCTGTCTCAGATCTAGATTAGATTCCCAACTGCTCTTTCATATAATCTACCGGAGTAGATTTTCCTGTATAAAGCTCAATAGCGATAAGAGCCTGGAATAACATCATGCTCATTCCGTTGTATACTCTGTCGCATCCTGCTTCCTTAGCCTGCTTCATCATAACAGTCTCTCTTGGAGCATATACGGTATCGGTTACGATTAAGTCTTTCTTGAAGAAAGAAGGATCAGGAATGTTGGAAAGGTCTTCCAATGGGTGCATACCTACACCTGTTGCATCACAGAAGATATCTGCTGCATGCATCTTCTCTTTGAGGAGATCCTTGTCTGCAAGATCATGCATAGTTGCCTTACAGTTTGTATTCTTGTTTATCAAGTCTACGATCTCTTCTCCACGGCTGTAGAATTTATCCTTAATGTTGAAGATTTCAAGCTCAGCGATTCCGTCAAGAGCTCCAACAACAGCGATAGCTGTAGCAGCTCCACCGGTTCCGATCAGTACCATCTTCATTCCCTTAAAGTCGATACCTTCTTCCTTGATTCCCTGCCAGTATCCCATACCATCAGTGTTGTATCCTTTTAACTTACCTGTAACATTTCCGTTCTCATCACGCATGTTTACTACAGTATTAATAGCTCCGCAAAGTCTTGCAGCCTCATCTACTTCATCAAGATACTGATGTACAACAGTTTTGTTTGGCATAGAAATGTTAGATCCTAACATCTTTAATGCACGGATACTCTGTACAGCATCCTTTAATGAGTCATTGTCTACCTCAAATGCCAACTGGATTACGTCATCACCATTCTTATCATATGCAAGATTGTGAGTGGTCGGTGACTGTGTGTGACGAATTGGATAAGCCATTAATCCTACGAGTTCTGTGTGTCCTGTTACGTTTGGCATAATTTTGTTCTCCTTATTTCTTATTAGCCGTCCCGATCTTTTTTTAGATCAGGACGATAGCATTTGCTTTATTATATAGCTCTGATTTTAATTACTCAAGTGGTTCCAGGGTAAGAAATCCTTCGGTCTCAAGTACATTTAAGATTGCACGACCTTCCATGGTTCCTTCCATGATACGGCGAGCACGTACAGAATCTCCGATGTTATATACATAGGTATCTGTATCTTCAAATTCCTTCTCAAGCTCTGCTAAGAGTGGGCTGTTTGCACGCATACCTAAGCAGTTGAATCCAAGATCAAATTCCAGATCCTTAATCTCTCCATCCGGAAGTTTTACTGTAAATGCATTCTCTTTTACTTCCTGAAGTGCAGTGTTGACATATTCCTTTACTCCGTACTTATCATGAGTTTCTCTCATAGAGCACTTGGTAATTGGGTCTGCCAGCATACCGATCTGTGGAAGCATATCTACGATTGAACATTCAGCACCAAGAGGAGCAAAATATTCAATTACGTCAAGACCTACAGATCCTCCACCTACAACTACTACCTTCTTGCCCTTGCAAGCTTCTTCCGGATATTTTCCTGCATTTAAGTTATTGATCATTCCGAAGATGGTATCTACATTTCCGGCCTCAATATTTTCCTTCAATCCCTTGATCGGTGGAAGAAGCGGGACAGAACCTGTAGCATTTACAACGATGTCCGGCTTAAACTGCTTGATTGTCTCAATATTAGCCTCATGATTCAGGAAAATATATAAATTATCCAATCTAGATGCACGAGCTTCCAAATATTTCGGGAAATCCTTCATACGTGTCTTGCTTGGAAGATCGGAAATGAAGCTAGAAAGTCCACCAAGATGGTCTTTTTTCTCTAATACAAATACGTTACATCCAACTTCTGCAGCTGTACAAGCAGCTTCAAGTCCTGCTGTACCACCACCTACAACAACTACGTTGCAGTTTTTGTTAACTTTTAATTTCTTATAGATATCTCCCTCCGGAACTGCAGGGTTTACGGTACAACGGATTGGTCTGTTAACACCGATACGGTTACCTGCACATCCTACGTTACAAGAGATACATTTACGAAGGTAATCTTCCTCTCCGTGCTGAACTTTCTTCACCCAATCAGGCTCTGCGATCAGTCCACGTCCCATACCTACGATATCTACGTCTCCGCTCTCTAATACCTTCTCTACCACTGCAGGGTCACGATAATTTCCTGCATTGATAACCGGCTTTCCGAATTTGTCCTTTACGGCTCTTGCCATATAAGAACGCCATCCATCCGGAAGGAAGTTTGAATCAATTTGATACTGAAGAGATGGATTCAATCCGCAGGATACATCGTACATATCTACATACTCATCTAAGTACTCTAAGTACTCTAAAGTATCCTCTAAGGTATTACCACCCGGTACACGTTCTTCTGCAGAAATACGAACAATGATCGGGAACCATGGTCCTACTACCTTACGAACCTCTTCTAATACCATACGTGGGAATCTCAAACGATTCTCTACGGAACCACCGAATTCATCGGTTCTTTTATTGTAATATGGTGAGATAAACTGGCTCATAAGATAAGAGTGTCCACAGTGGATCTCGATGGCATCAAAGCCGATGGCCTGTACTCTCTTGGCAGCCTCTCCATACTTTTTAACGGTTGTAAGAATTTCTTCCTTTGTCATCGGACGAGGAACCTCTCCGCCTGCTTTTGTCGGAATATTGGAAGAAGAAACTGTTTCCATTCCTGTTCTTGCAGAGGAAGCAGATGCTCCGGCATGATTTACCTGAATAGCTACAGTTGCTCCATTCTTATGAAGGTTCTCAACCAACTGATAATAACGTGGCATAAAACTGTCGTGATCGATACGGATCTGACTGGTACCATTAGATCCTACCGGATATTCAATATTGGCATTCTCTAAAATAATGAGACCAACGCCACCTTTTGCTCTTAAAGAGTAATAGTTCATGTGACGGTTACTCATCTCTCCGCTGGTCTCTCCATAATTAGTCCCCATCGGAGTCATAGCGATACGATTTTTAATTGTAGTACGTTTAATTGTTATTGGTTCAAATATCTTTGAATATTTGGTCTTCATAATTGTCTCCTTAACCTTAAGTAACGATAAGCATCCTTCGTTTGTGACAATTTTATCATAACCGTTACGCCTAAAAATTAACAATATCTTTCAGGTAAAATTTCGATACACCCAAGTTATCAATTTCTTGTTCAGCTTGGGTCTTCATGTATCGAATGAAGCGTTCTACTGCCGGAAGATGATAGCGATCCTTCATCCAAAACATAAAAATCTGTCGATAGATCGTTAAATTTTCTATTTTATGGATGGTAATTCCGTCTGCTCTGGCCAAAATATCCGTACTTGGCATAAGGGCAATCCCAAAATTTTCCCTTACCATAGCAATGATCGAATATTCATCCGGACATTCTGCAATTAAGTTTGGACTTATATGATACTTTTTAAATAAGAGCTTTGCATAGGTTCCCATCCACGACTCCGGATCATATCCGATCACAGGATATTTCCCCATCTCCCCCAGGGGAATGGCTCCCTCATTCTTCAAGGGATGATCCTCGGGAGTAATGATCACCAGCTCCTGATATAATAGAGGAAAGAACTCCATATCTTCCCTCTTTAGATATCCTCCAAGTCCGATATCCAATTCTCCGGATCTTACCTTCTTCTCAATGGCCGGGGTATGATTTTGCCAGAAATTAAAAACAACACTGGAATTTTCCTCTTGATTTAAGAAGCTTCGAACTTTCTGAGGGACATAATATCCTGCCAGGGGAAATACATAGCCTATATCTATTTTCCCGCCATCTGAAGATAATTCCTGCATCTTATCCATGGCCACATTACAATCTTCCACAATGCGATCTACATGTTCCAAAAAGAGCTTGCCGGCCTTCGTCAAAGTAACTCCCCGTCCCACCTTCTCAAAGAGCGTAACCCCAAGTTCGCTTTCAAGGGATGCCATGGACCTGCTCAGAGATGGCTGGGATACATACAACTCTTCCGCCGCGTGATGATAATTCTCATATCTTGCTACTTTTTGAAAATATAAAATTTGGTTTAGAGTCATTTTGATACCTCGTTTTTTCTACATTTAAACTATATTTGTAAACTATATTTAAAGATTGTATTTATTATAGCACAATCAATAGCCTTAGTGTATTAATTTCCTGAAGCAAAGGCATTAGACGCTTCTTGTCAACATTGATAAGATAATAACAAGCCAGGCGTTATTTTTTTAACGCAGACTGTTTACTGCATTTCAACGTTTGTGACAAAACCGTGTGGAAAACAGAGGTTTCAAAAAACAATCTAAAAGAATGAAGGAGAAAAAACATGAACAAGAAATATTTCCCAAGTGCATTAATTATGTACTTAAATTATTTCATTCACGGTGTTGGCTGTTCCATCTTAGGACAGGCTGTAATCAAGGAAGCTTTAGCAGCTTCATGGGGTGTTGAGGCCATGTCCATCACTGCTATTTCAGCAGCCTTGGGACTCGGCCGTCTTGTAGCTCTTCCATTTGCCGGACCACTTTCCGACAAACTGGGCCGTCGAATTTCTACTGCAATCGGTAGTGCTTCCTATGCTGTTTACTTAATTGGTCTTGCATTAGCATTTAATGCCGGAGAAAACGGCGGATATACCATCGCCTATATCTGTGCCATCGTAGGTGGTATTGCGAACTCATTCCTGGATACAGGAATCTATCCTGCTGTTGGAGAGATCATCGAGAAAGCTCCCGGCGTTGCTACTATGGGAATCAAGTTCTTTATTGCAATCGCTCAGATGTTATTGCCATTCGTACTTGGTGCAACCGTTGCTACAACTGCTGCAGGACTTACTTCTTACAACACATTATTCATCGGATGCGGAATTCTTTACATTATACTTTGTGTATTGATTTTCTTCTTCCCACTTCCGGACGCAGATATGCAGGCAGCCGGAAAGAAAGAGGGACTTATCGAGAGCTTAAAGCATACACACTTCTCTTTCGAGTCCATCGCTATGATCTTAATCGGATTCACATGTACAGGTACCTTCCAGCTATGGTTAAACTGTGCACAAAACTTTGCAAAAGAGAATGTTGGCTGGGCTGATCCTTCTATTATGCAGACCTACTATTCTGCAGGTACAATGATTGCCTTAGTTGTTACTGCTTTACTTACAAGAAAGATTAAAGATGTACGTTTCATCGTTGCTTACCCGGTAATCTGCTTAGTTACTTTAGTAGTTGTTCTTATGGGACAGAGCCAGGCACTTATGATCGCCGGTGCATTCATTATCGGTTGGGCCGGTGCCGGTGGACTTCTTCAGATCGCTACTTCTGTATGTAACATGTTATTCCCTAAGATCAAGGGTACTGTTACTGCTTTAGTTATGATCGCATCTTCTCTTTGCAACTACACCATCCTGACAGCAGCATCTAAGATGCAGCCTTCACAGGTAATGGTTATGAACATCGTACTTACTGCAGTCGGTGTTGCTCTTGGATTATTTGTAAATCTTCGTTATACTAAAATGGTAGAACTTGCTGATACTGAAGAATAAGCTTCAGTAAAAATTTCACAACTACGAAAAGGAGAGTTTGTTATGAACACTGTTAAAATCAGAGACATTGAAATCGGTGCAGGAGTACCAAAGATCATTGTTCCAATCGTCGGAGTTACAAAAGAGGATATCATCTCCGAAGCAAAAACCTTCGACTCTATCCCACTGGATGTTGTTGAGTGGCGTGTAGACTGGTTTGAGGGAGTTTTCGATTTCGCCAAGGTTGAGGATGTTTTAAAAGAACTTCGTGAGGTTCTTGGAAATACTCCAATCCTTATGACCTTCCGTACCTCTAAGGAAGGTGGAGAGAAAGCCATCTCTCCGGAAGACTATGCACAGTTAAATATCAAGGCTGCTCAGACCGGTCTTGTTGACCTTATTGATGTAGAGATCTTCACCGGTGATGATATCGTAAGAACTATCATCGACGGAGCACATGCTGCAGGTGTTAAGGTTGTTGCTTCAAACCACGACTTTGACAAGACACCGGCACAGTCAGACATTGTTTACCGTCTCCGCAAGATGCAGGATATGGGAGCTGACATTCCGAAGATTGCTGTTATGCCACAGTCTAAGAAGGATGTTCTCACCCTACTGGCTGCTACAGAAGAGATGACAACAAACTATGCTGATCGCCCGATCATCACTATGTCAATGGCAGGAACCGGCGTAATCAGCCGTCTCTGCGGTGAAGTATTTGGTTCTTCTATGACTTTCGGAGCTGCTAAGAAGGCTTCTGCTCCCGGACAGATGGGTGTTAATGATCTGGAAACAGTACTTAGCTTATTACACAAAAGTCTTTAAGATTTCTATTGTTCAATAACTTACAAAAATGGTTTACCCATGCTCATTCATGTTTACGCATGCCGTTCATGGATGAGCATATTTTTTGTTTTAATATGTTAAAAATTGCACAATTTTAAATGATTTAAAACAATTCAGGAGGTTTAGCAAGTGGAAAAAATCAACAACAGACAAGCATTTTTGGCCAAGGAACCAGAAATGGATGTAAGCCAGTTTGCCAGCGTAAAGTTGGATCTAGCCTATGCCGAAGAATCCGAAAATCAGATCCTCGATATCTTTTATCCGGAGGAGGGCGAGGGCCCTTATCCTTTGGTCATTGTATTTCACGGCGGTGCATTTGCTGCAGGTCATAAAAGAACCCATTATATTAAGTCTATGTGCCAACCGGTGACCCAGGGATATGCAGTGGCAACGGTAGAGTACCGCTTAATGCAAGAGGCGACATGGCCGGCCCAGCTGATTGACGGAAAGGCTGCCATCCGCTATCTAAGAGCCAATGCCAAGGAATTAAATCTGGATCCGGAGCGTTTTGCTGTATGGGGCAATTCTGCCGGTGGAACGGTGACCCAATTACTGGCTGTTACCGGAGACGAGGAAGATATGGACGATTTATCTGTAGGAGTAGAGGCTTCCTCTAAAGTCAACTTAGCCATCGCCTGGTATACCATCAGCGAATTATGCTCCGCTGAACAATTTGGATCCGACATCTATGAGGTCCGCCTAAAAACCGGAGCCGGAAAGGGTATGATGCCCGGGGACGGAGAAACTAACGATTCTATGTTTACCACCCTCCTGGGCTACAATCCCATCTTCTATCCGGAGGGAACTGCAAAAGTCAGCCCCATAGCTCATGTAAAGGAAAATTGTCCACCTATGCTTATGCAGCACGGAACCAATGATCTAGTCATTGACTATCATCAGTCTGTCTACATGAAGGAAAAGGTTGCCGCAGTATGCGGGGCTGACCGCATCGAATTAGACCTTTTTGAAAACGAACCCCATGGTTCACAGGTCATTAAGGGGAACGAAAATATTGAACGATGCATCGATTTCCTGGATAAATATTTTTATGATGGAAAAAATCCATATAGGAAACCTCTCGGCGTTATTCGTCTTGTAGGAGAAAGTGAGGAATAAGTTATTATGGCAACGATTATTTCTGTTCTTGGATTACTGGCAGCTGCAGTAATCTTTGTAGTTGCAATTTGGAAAGGACTGGATGTATTTACATCTACCATCCTGGTTTCTTTCATCATTATCTTAACCAGCTGGATGGACTGGTGGTCATCTCTGACCTCTTATGCTAGCGGTTATGTAGGCTTTATTCAAAGCAATGTATTTGTATTAGTCATCGGTGCTGTATTCGGTGAACTTATGGCAGCTTCCGGATGTGCGGAATCCATTGCCAATGTTGTCACTGAAAAAATGGGAGCAAAGAGAGTCATTCTTTCCATCGCTCTTATCACTACCGTATTTGTTTACGTAGGAGTTTCCGGCTTTGTTGTACTTTTCGTATTGGCTCCTATTGCTACCATCATGATGAAACAGGCAGGATATCCTTATCGTATGATCCCCGGAATCATTTTTATCGGTGCCACCTGTTCCGCTATGATTCCCTATGCGATTAATATCACAAATATTATGCCGGCCCAGTATCTTGGAACTTCCATGGGATGTGCCCCTGTACTTGGATGGGTCGCCTTCTTCGTCTCTTTTGCAGTCGGTTACTTCTATATGGTCCATGCAGCCAAGAAAGCTGCAATCAAAGAAGGCACTGCCATTGACGAATCCAAACCGGTAAAAATCGAGCCTACAAGAGATGATCTTCCTTCTTTCTTTGTAGCCTTGGTTCCTTTCGTACTTGTAGTGGTTCTTGTGCTTGCCCTTTCTAACCTTACAGATATGGAAACCAATGCAGTAGTTGTTATGAGCTTATTTATCGGTTCTGTAGTAATTGTAGCCCTTTGCCACAAACAGGTCGGAAGCGTTGCAAAGATCTTAGAAAAGGGTGTAAATAACGGAATCGGAGCAACTGTTATGGCTGCTGCCATCTTAGGATTTTCCGGTGTTCTTCAGTCTTGCCCGGGCTTCCAGAGCATCATTGATTTTGTTATGGGCCTGAAGATGAACCCCTACTTAACAGAATTTTTGGGATTAAATATTTTAGCCGGCATCTTAGGAAGCGGTACCTCTGCCATCGCCATGTTCTTCGAACATCTGTCAGACGGCCTGATTGCAAAAGGTGCCAGCGCCAGCGCCCTTCACAGACTGGCTCCTGCCTGCGCAACCGGTATGAACACGCTGCCCAATGCAGGTGGTATGGTAGCCCAGCTTCGTTGGATGGATCTTTCCTTAGCAGAAAGTTATTGGTATGTATTTATGACATCCGTATTTGCTCCTATGGTGGGTTCTTTAGTCGCTGTCATCGTTGCTATGATCATGTATTAATGACAGCACTTATGCTTGCATAGCAGGGACAATAAAAACATATAATAATTAAAATTTAGGTAAGCAAACTCTGAGAAACGAATGTTTTCAGGGTTTGTTTATTTCCCGTAAAATTTTGCCTAATACAAGGGCAAAAAGGGCTGTTTGTCTTGCTAAAGTGTTAAAGTTTATGCTATATTTTTAACTGTTAAGGATGCTGATTTTACAGCAAATGTTATTGAAAGGTGAGTATTATGAAAAAAGTATTGAAATGGCTCGATCACAATCTGGAAGAATTTCTTCTTGTCATCTTTCTGATTGCGATGACCCTAATCATGGGCGTACAGGTCCTCTCCCGCTACGTACTGGGACTTTCACTTTCCTGGTCGGAAGAAATTACTAGGTACCTCTTTATCTGGAGTGGTTTCCTTAGTGTCAGCTACTGCACCAAGCGGTGCCTATCTATTAAAATCGAACAGTTCGTCGCCATCTTCCCTCGAAGAGGCAAGGCAATCTTCAAGGTCGTGAATCATACCTTTGAACTTATATTCTTTCTCTATATGATTCCCTTTGCCTATTCCTATATGATGTCGGCCGTGCAAAGCGGACAGCTATCTCCTGCTTGCCAGATTCCTATGTACTATATTCAGGCAGCCCCCTTATTTTCTTTTATCCTGGTAGCCTTCCGCGTCCTGCAACGCTGGATTATCGAATTTCGAATTTCCCGGGGTGAAAATGTTTACGATCCGGCTCATCCGGAACGCAATACCCCTGAATCATTTATTGAAGCGAATAAGGAGTAACCATTATGCCAGTAGCACTATTATTTATTATATTTGTGGCCTTGCTTGTAATAGCAATCCCCGTATCTATCACGCTTGGAATTACAGCGGTGCTTCCTTCTGTGTTTGATCCTTCTTTCACCGTAGGGGCAAAATATTTGATCCGCGCCATGTTTGGAGGCTTAGATTCCTTCCCCCTTTTAGCCGTTCCTATGTTTGTACTTTCAGGAATACTTATGGCAAAGGGTGGAATCTCAAAAAAATTATTTGATGTATTTTCCTACTTCTTAGGTAGATTTACTGCCGGCATTCCCTGCGCAGTGATTGTCACCTGTTTATTTTACGGAGCAATTTCCGGTTCTGCCCCTGCCACTGTAGCAGCTGTCGGAAGCATGACCATCCCCATCCTTACTTCCTTAGGATATGACCTGGTATTCTCCACCTCCATTGTGGCGGTAGCCGGCGGTCTTGGAGTTATCATTCCTCCAAGTATCCCCTTTATTATGTACGGAATGGCATCCGGAGCTTCTGTCAGCGATTTATTCCTGGCCGGCATTATCCCGGGAATTTTAATCGGACTTCTCTTAATGCTATATGCCATCTATCACTGTATAAAATACGGGGAAGATAAAGAAAAGATCCGCGCCGAAATCGATGCCCTGCACAAAAAAGGCTTATTAAAGGTATTAAAAGACAGCTTTTTTGCTCTTTTAAGCCCCGTTATTATCTTGGGATGTATTTACAGCGGTATCGCCTCTCCTACAGAGGCAGCAGTTATCTCCGTATTTTATGCCTTGATTGTCAGCTTATTTGTCTACAGAACCATTAAAGTTAAAGACCTGTGGGGAATCCTTGTAGAAGCCATTCGGACCTATACGCCGATTCTTTTTATCCTTGCAGCATCCACAGCCTTCTCCAGAGTCCTGACTCTTATGCAGGTACCACAGACTGTCAGCGAATTTATCTTAAATAACTTCCACAGTCCGGTGGCAATCCTCCTTGTAATCAACGTCTTCTTGTTGGTTGTAGGTATGGTCATGGATACTACCCCTGCAATTTTAATTATTACACCGATTCTTCTTCCGATTGTGGAAGCAATCGGTATGGACTCCATTCAATTTGGTGTCATCATGGTTGTAAACCTTGCCATTGGATTTGTTACACCTCCGATCGGCGTCAACTTATTTGTTGCAAGCTCATTGACAGATGTACCTGTTATGGCTATCGCAAAGAAATCCATCGCTATGATCGGCCTCTTCTTAATTGCTTTGCTGCTGATCACATTTATTCCTGCCATATCTTTGGCATTGGTCTAGGAGGTGCATAATAATGAACAAGAAAAAATTAATCAAAACATGTATTCCTCTATTGCTTGCTTCTTTTTCCCTGGTCCTAACCAGTTGCAGCAAGACCGAAGACGGCAGCACGCAGCGTTATTCCTGGCCCCTGGCAACCGCCAGTCCCGAGGATACGGTCACCCAGATCTTTGCCGAGAAATTTGCTGACGAAGTATCAGAACTTAGCGATGGCCGCATGAAGATCCAGGTTTATCCCAATTCTACTTTAGGTGGGGACCGAGACCTTTTGGAGACCTGCGCCGATGGAGACATCCCCTTTGTTGTGCAAAATACGGCTCCCCAGGTATCATTTATGAGCGACCTGGCAGTCTTTGACCTTCCTTGTGTTTTTGATTCCTTAGAGGACTGCCGTGAAAAACTTGATGATCCGGAATTTAACAGCCTCATCAGTCAGGTTTATACCGACGGCGGCTATCACCTCCTAGGTATGGCTGACCAAGGCTTCCGTGTCATGAGTACCAACAAGGTCGTTCATTCTCTGGCGGACTTTAAGGGTCAAAAAATACGAACCATGGAAAACAGCTATCATATCGCTTTTTGGAATGCCCTGGGTGCCAACCCTACGCCAATGACCTTCAGCGAGGTATATATCGGCTTGCAGCAGCATACCATTGATGCCCAGGAAAATCCTTATGAAGTTATTGTTTCCAATCGCTTGTATGAACAGCAGGACTATGTGGTAGAAACCAACCACCTGCCTCATTTGATCTCCTTAATTGTCAACGATGAATTCTTTAAAGATCTACCTGAGGAGGATCAGGAAATTATGACGCAGGCAGCAGAGGTTGCCACCGCCTATGCCAGAGAACAATCCGATGCCCGTATCGCCGACAAGATCAAAGTGATCGAGGATAGCGGAACCGAGATCATTACTTTGAGTGATGAGACAAGACAGGAGATCCGCCAGGCCTCCCAGGGTGTATATGACAGCATCAAAAATAATATCGACGCAGATATTTACGAATCTTATATGAGTAATTAGACTCTTTCAGATAAGTCTTTTGACAGCCTGTATATTTTAAGATATACGGGCTGTTTTCTTTTTGATTGTATCTCATAGTATCTCTCATTTTACAGTCACCGTTTCTCCTTCCAGCTTTATTCCATATTGCTCTTGTAATTCCTTAAATCCCCAGTCCTCCTTAAGGTCAGGATACTGGTCTAAATACTCCTTAATAGTCTGGGCACAGATTCCCCGGTCCATCCCCTTATCAGCGCACAGGAGGCGAATATGAGCCTTCCTGAGGTCCCAGGATTCATAGCAGGCTTCCAGTCCCTGCACACAGCTATCTATGGCCTTGTCCGTCTGCCCGTCAGCTTCATACAAGGCCACGAGCTTGAGGTAAATTGCTTCTCGCTCTCCCCATTCTGTCGCCTCATTAAGAAGGGTCTGCCACTCTTCAATTGCCACAGTGAAATTTCCTTTGATCTCATAGGCCGATGCAAGCCTCTGTTTTATTTCTTTAACAGCCTTGTCCGAGATATCGGGATCCGCGCTGTTCTCTTTATCTTCATCATTTGCATCAGCTTCATTCTTGTCCTCTTCCTTCTCCAACAGATCCACCTTCACTCCCAGTGTCCCCTCCGTCGGAAAAACAAGTCCTATGTTATTTAGATATTCCTCTCCGCTTGAAATAGCTAAGTCGGCATATTCTGTAGATAAGCCGGCCTCTTCCTCACCCTCATCCAAGGCCTTCCTTTTCTCTGCCAGAAGGCCATAGCCTCTCGTCAAACACCAAGCCTTATTTTCATCTTCCAGGTTTCCCTGGTCAGCCTTTATAAGTTCCAGAGCCTTAGCCGCTGCAGAAAAATTCTCATCCTTTGATAATGCTTCCTCCGGATTACTAGTAACCTGTATAAAAGAAACCAATGCATGCATCTCTTGCACAATCATTGACCCTTCCGCTTCTTTATTCTCTTCCAATGCATCTTCCAAGACCTGCAGGGCCTTGCTGGGATTTTCTAGTTCCAAATAATAATTAAGGGCCAGCTTTATGATTGCCCTTCCCGACTGGTCCAGCAAAGCTTCCTTCTCCTGAGTGGACACTTCTTCTTCCTTCCCACTAGCCAGCCCCTCTGTTCCTTCACCATCTGTCTGCTTGCCGGAGGCACCTTCTGCATCCTTTGCCACTAGATTTCCTTCCTTTTCAGAGGCTGCCTTATAGACCTTAGACGAAAGCTTGTCCTTAAAGACCAAGCTTCCCCCTCCAATAACCACAAGCACTGCCAGTACGAGTCCTACTCTCTTGAATGCCGCTCCTCCCCCGCCTGCCGCTTTACTGTTTCGTCCTTCTTTATCTTCCGGAAGATATGGAAATAATTCCGAAACATCCCGAATTTCTTTCTTCCCGGCCTGGTCCATACATTTAGAAATAAATTTTCTTAGCTTTCGCTCCTCTTTTTTGGTCAGCTCCGGGCGTATATATGCCACGGACAAAATATATTGCAGGGTCTTTCCCATCCCATAGAGTTCTTCCTTCAAAGTCCCCTGCCTGCTATCTGACCCGCCTGCAGGGGTAAAATAATGCCGAATCACCGGATCCTGGCTTAATTGCCTTAAAATCTCCTGGTTGGACTTTGCCTCCATATCCAGATAATACAGGCTACGATCTTCCGAAATCAAAATGCAATAAGGGTTCACATAGCCATATCCCCCGCTCCCCTGACACCTATAAATCCGCATCAACTGCTTAGCCATATCGCGCACCCACTGATAGAGGTCTTCTTTTTTTAGGGTCTGTCCCTCCTTTAACCAATAGATCAGCTGTCTTCCCGGCATGTACTCCGAACTAATATAGCAAATACTTCCATGTTCAATCAGACGCAACACATCAAATCCTTCTTTTTTCTCCATACTGCACCCCTTTCCTGCGGCCAGAATCCATGTATTCCCTTGTATCTGTATCTATCTTGTATAAATCTTGAAAAAAGTCGGATATCGACATTCTGAACATACTGGCAAGAAGTAATCCCCCGAAAACTTCTGTCGCAGTTTATGAGATCCCATCGCCATAGAAAGCTAAGGGATAAAAAGAAATATAAGTCCTGTGAATTTACCAGAATCGGTAAGTGAGTCTTATGATAATCATCCTGCATGAATAATTCAAGTCTAATTTTAGAAATCAAAAAATCTTGTAAAAGATGCACAAAGGAGTGCCCCTGCAAAAAGGCACTCCCTATCCATCAAAAAAATATATGCTTTTTTATTTCAGGGATACAAAATCTTCCTCATATCCTCCGGCAAGGGGGCCGTAAACTCCATATCTTCCCCGGTCACGGGATGCTTAAAGGTCAGTCTATAAGCATGCAGGGCCTGGCGCTTGATATATTCCATATCCGGATTGTATAAATAGTCTCCCACCAAGGGGCATCCTAAATACTTTAAATGCACCCGAATCTGGTGGGTTCTGCCTGTTTCCAAAACAAGCCTAAGCAGGCTATGGCCATTCCTTTCCTCAACCAGCTGATAATGGGTTATGGCCCGCTCTCCCGTCTGAAAGTTTACTTCCCGCTCGATAATAGAAGTTCCCTTTCTGGCCAAAGGAGCATCGATCACCCCTTCTTTTGGATTTACCGATCCCCTGGAGATTGCTAAGTATTCCCTGTGGATCTGTCTATTTGCTGTCATAGTGGAAATGCGGTTTCCGCTAAGCATATGTTTTGACACAATGGTAAGGCCGGAGGTATCTCGGTCCAAACGGTTGGCACAGCGAAAGATAAAAGCCTGGTCTTTCTCTTTAAAATACCAGGCCAGGGCATTTGCCATAGAATTCTCATAATTATTCTGGGAGGGATGAATCGGCATCCCGGCAGGCTTATTAATGACTAAAATATCCTGATCCTCATAAATAATATCCAAGGGAAGTTTTACCGGAGGAATTTTCTTTGAGCTCTCCTGCTCCCGGATGTGAATTCGAAGATGGTCTCCTAGGGCCAGTCTTTCCTTCAAATGAACAAACTCGCCGTTTAACAGAGTATTCCTGGGCATTTTCTTTAGCAAGGTCATATTTTGCAGGGAAAAGCCCTGACGGGTAAGAAACTGGCTGATCTTTAAGCCCTCATATTCTTTTGTAATTTCATAGTCTAAAATTCGTTCCATATTGCGAATTATAGTTATTTCAATTTTTGCTGTCAAGCAAGCGGCAAAAGGTGATCTTGTAGGGAAAAATCACATATAATTTTTTTCAATTTATTTCAATTTTCTTGTTGACAAATAGGACCATCTACCCTATAATAATTTTTGTTGCGAAACATCAACAAAACAAAACATGTGGGCGTAGCTCAGCTGGATAGAGCGTTTGGCTACGGACCAAAAGGTCGGGGGTTCGAATCCTCTCGCCCACGTCTTAAAAAGCAATCGACAAAGTCGGTTGCTTTTTTTGTTCTAATCTAAAAAGCAAACTACAATTCTTTCTCTCCCTTTACTTTTTCTTCCTTTTTTCTTAAGACATTTCATAAAGTATTTTCTTGTCTGTCATACCTCGGCCATATTTCATTCGTATACTATATATATCAAATAAAGAAGACGGCAGTTGTGTTGAAAATCACATATGGATCGGCATAATTGCTGAGCTTCGCCTAACAATTCCATTTTTATAATGTTGAACATAAATCTTTTCCTCAAAAAAGGGTTGGCAAGAAACTGCCAACCCTTTTTCCCTATTCTTATTCCTACTCTAGAAATGTCTCATGAATGGCCTTCATAGCCTGATCGCTGTAGGCCTCGTTAATGAGGACGGTGATCCGAATCTCTGAGGTAGTAACCATCTCTGTATTGATTCCCGCGCTGGCCAGGGCCCCAAACATTTTTGCGGCGACTCCGGAGTGGGACCGGATTCCAGCTCCGATCACAGATACCTTAGCCACATGCTTATCATAGTCTAATTTTTTGATTCCCAAGAGATCTTTATTCTCATTTAAAAGATCAATGGTTCGAAGAAGATCTGTCTTTGCCACGGTAAAGGACAAGGACTTGGTTCCGTCTTTTCCTAAAGACTGTATCATAACATCGATATTTAAGTGATTCTTATCTAAAAGATTTAAAAATTTAAATGTACTGTCCGGATCGTTATTAAGGCCTGCTACCCGGATCTTGGCTACATTTTTATCGGCAGCCACCCCGCTGATCAACATTTTCTCCATCTTTGTTTTCTCCTTTACCAAGGTTCCTGTATTACGGTTTAAGCTAGAGCATACCCAAAGCTCCACCCCATATTTTTTCGCAATCTCTACGCATCGGCTGTGAAGTACCTTGGCCCCCAAGGATGCCATCTCTAGCATCTCGTCATAGGTTACTTCTTCCATCTTTTTTGCGCCGGGAACCACTCTGGGGTCTGCTGTATAGACACCGTCGACGTCCGTATAGATCTCGCAGACATCTGCCCGAAGTTCCGCTGCCAAGGCTACCGCCGTTGTATCAGAACCTCCACGGCCCAAGGTCGTGATATCGTCATATTTGTTGATTCCCTGAAAGCCGGTTACAATCACGATCTTGTTGGCTTCCAATTCCTTTTGAATCCGCTCCCTGTCGATCCGCTTAAATTTTGCATCCTGATAGTCCGATGTGGTATACATAGGAACCTGCCAGGCATTTAAGGAGATGGCACTGACTCCCATAGAAATCATAGTCATTGCCATTAGAGATACCGACACCTGCTCTCCTGTAGATAGTAGCATGTCCATCTCTCGTCTGGATGGCTGTTCACAGATCTCTTTTGCCTGTGCAATGAGAGAATCTGTGGTTTTCCCCATGGCAGAAAGCACCACCACCACCTGGCTGCCGGCCTTGTGTTTCTCAATGCAGCGCTCTGCCACATTGCGAATACGGTCCAGGTTGGCTACGGAACTTCCGCCAAATTTCATTACTGTTAACATATCTTCTTTCCCTCTCATGTTGGATGATAGGTTAATTATAGACAATGAAATTCAAAAAAACAACAGCCCTATAAATTTAGTCCTGATCCTTAGACTTCTTTTTGCCAAATTTCTTTGAACCAAAATTTTTTATCTCATTTTCTCGGAAAGTCTTATTCTTTTTCATATAGGACTTAAAGGAAAAAATCACCGCTTTTCCTGTAGTCAAAAGGGTAAGTCCCTTTTTCTTGTCATGCTCTGACGGCAAAAGAACGGTCAATGCCAAAGATACCAAGACTCCTCCGCCGGTATCTAAAATTCGAGAAATGGTATAAGAAACTACATTTTCTTTTCCGATGGTAAACATGACCACAAAATATACCACTGTTCCGGGTTGAATGGCCGAATCTGCTCCCAAGGTCAGATTTAGCCACAGGACCATACAAAGGCCAAGGATCAGCCAGACAAAATCCGGTATTCCAAAGGGTTGACTGTTACATAGTCCATAAAAAGGAATTACCATAAGGCCTCCCACAAAGGTTCCTATAAAACGATTCACCCCATTGTGAAATCCTTCCTCAAACTGGCTTCCAACCCCATATACGGCCCCAATCAGGGCAAAACAAGGATTGCGATCACCTAGGAGAAATTTATAGACCAGTACGGTAATTGATACTGCCAGCGCCGTCCTCCACATTCGCTCTGTTAGTTGCGGCATCTTAAATACTCGAAAAGGTGTCAATTTCCACTTGTTGTCAATTTCTGCCTGGTCTAGCATTTGCTGCGGTCCCATATAAATTCCTCCCCATTCTTTTTCTTTACTCTCAATCATTTTTTTGTTTCTACATGAGATTATCAACTTCTAATAATTTTCAGCGCTTATTTTACGCAAATTTTTGTGCACTTTTTTATTATTACCGGTCAACCTCTCTCTCTTTTTGTATAATAACACAATATACTCCTCCTGTTTTTCATGTATGGGATTTAGTACATAGCTTCTCTTTATGTATCTATAAAAAAACATTTGACACACAAAAAATATGAAAGAAAACGCAAAAAAGGCTCTGACCTTCTATAGTCAAAGCCTCTTTCTGCCATTGCAACACCTTAGTTTTATTAAGATTTTTTATGCAGTTTTTTCTTTTAATCCATCCTCGAAAAATACTTTATACCAAACAAGGAATGAGAAAATTGTCCAGATCTTTCTGCTGTTATCCTTCTTGCCTGCCTTGTGTTCCTCCAAAAGATCCACAAGTAGCTTTGTATTAAAGAACTTCTCTGCTGCCTCTCCTGTAAAGAGGTCCTTGATCTCTCCATACCATGGATCTTCCTTAATCCATACACGGATCGGTACCGGGAAGCCAAGTTTCTTACGTTCTGCTGTCACCTCCGGAAGCACGCGCTCGGAAGCTTTACGGAATAAATACTTGGTTTGATTTCCACGGATCTTAGCTCCTGTAGGAAGGCATTTTGCTAGCTTAAATACTTCCTTATCAAGGAATGGAACACGAAGCTCCAAGCTGTGGGCCATACTCATACGGTCCGCCTTCTGGAGGATATCTCCGGGAAGCCAGCAGTTAAGATCGATATATTGCATCTTATTCATGTCATCCAACTTTGCAGCTCTCTGATAGATCGGCTGAACCAGCTTTTCTGTCGAAGGTGCAGAAGTTCTATGCTTCATAAGTTTCTTGCGTTCTTTGTTGCTAAAGATGTTGGCATTTCCGATAAAACGCTCTTCCACGTCCTTAGAGCCACGGATTAAGAAGCTCTTACCCTTGATATCCGGAAGCTTCTTTGCAACTTTTCCGATTCCCTTGCGCAGGCCCTTTGGAAGCCATGTATAATACTTCAGTGACATTGGCTCATGGTAGATGGTATATCCTCCAAAGAGCTCATCAGAACCCTCTCCTGAAGTAACAACCTTTACATGCTTTGCAGCCTCCTGGGCTACGAAGTAGAGGGCAATGGCGGAAGCATCTCCACTGGGCTCATCTAAATGCCACATAATCTTTGGAATGGCATTCCAGTATTCTTCCTTGCCAATAATCTTTGTATGGTGCTCTAGGCCCAGCTCCTTGGCCAGGTCTTTGGCATAGCTGATCTCACTGTAATGATTCTTTTCATCCAGGAAACCAACGGTAAATGCCTTATTTCCGGAAAATTCTGCTGCAATATAGCTGGAATCCACACCACCGGAAAGGAAGGCTCCGACCTCTACATCAGCAATCATATGATGGTCTACAGAATCCTTCATAACACGCTCGATACGGTCTACGATCTGCTCATCATCTCCCATATTCTTTGGTGTAAGCATTGGGTCAAAGTACTTGGTAATGTCAAGCTTTCCATCTTTATAAGTAAGATAATGTCCCGGAAGGAGGCGATATACACCCTTAAAGAGAGTCTCCTCCAAAGCTGAATACTGGAAGGATAAGTATTCTTCCAAAGCAGCCTCGTTTACTTCTCGCTTAAATCCCGGGAACTCTAAAAGACATTTGATCTCGGATGCAAATACAAAATTACCATCCACGATTGTATAATAGAATGGCTTGATTCCAAAGAAATCTCTTGCCGCAAACAAGGACTTCTCAGCCTGATTCCAGATTGCAAAGCCAAACATTCCACGAAGCTTATTTACCAAGTCTTTTCCGTAGCTTTCATATCCATGAAGCAGGGTCTCTGAATCTGACTTATTTACAAAAGTATGACCCTTATCCAAAAGATCATTCTTTAAACTTCTATAGTTATAAATCTCCCCATTAAATACAAGGGCAAGATTCTTGTCCTCGTTGTACATTGGCTGAGCACCATCTGCCAAATCGATAATACTAAGTCTGACAAATCCAAGACCTGCCTCATCTGTGGCAAATACGCCTTCTGAGTCCGGTCCACGATGACGCATAGCTGTCATCATATTTTTTAAGATTACTTCTTTTTCTTCTTTTGAGTATTTGTTACCTACAAATCCACATATTCCACACATAATTATCTCCCTGTAATGCCATTGATTGTTGGCAAAAAATGTATAAAAGAGGACCTCTTCTTGCCTTCGCCGACAATTAGGAGCATCCTCTTTTTTATTCATAGTGACTTCTTACAGTCATGGGCCTTCGCCCATCTTTTTATACTATAACATTTTCGCCTGTATTTTTCCATCATTTCTTTTAAAATAGAGAATTCGAGAATAGGCAAGCCAGGTTCTTTTCTTAGTCCTCTTCAATATGTTCTCTTCCCTGGTCGATAATTCTGCGGACATGATCGTCTGCCAAAGAGTAAAATACAGATTTTCCCTCTCTCCTGCTTTTTACCAGCTTATTTTGCTTTAAAATCCGCAGTTGATGGGAGACTGCCGACTGGGTCATATTTAAGGTCTCTGCCAGATCGCAGACACATACCTCTGCCTCAAATAATACAAAGAGAATCCGGATCCTGGTTGAATCTCCAAAGACCTTAAAAAGCTCTGCCAGGTCATATAGTTCCTCTTCCTTGGGCATATTCTCTCCCACTATTTTTAAGAGATCCTTATGAATCTCTTTTGATTCACAGCATTCCATTTCCTCGCAATTGTCTTTCAGCATATAAAATCTCCTTAATTATCTTACAGATTCTTCACGTTTAAGGCCCGAATGGCATTTAGGACTGCCAGGACCATAACTCCTACATCTGCGAAAATTGCCACCCACATATTTGCAATTCCAAGGGCTCCTAGGATCAGGCAGATCACTTTCACTCCTATGGCAAAATAAATATTCTCATAAACGATGCGAAGGCATTTTCTGGAAATTTTTATCGCTTTGCTGATCTTTAAAGGATCATCATCCATAAGAACGATATCCGCCGCCTCAATGGCTGCATCTGATCCGAGGGCTCCCATGGCGATCCCGATATCCGCCCTCGAAAGGACCGGGGCATCGTTGATTCCATCTCCTACAAAGGCTACCTTTTCTTTGTTGTTGCCTTTATAGCTTTCCAAAATTTCCTCTAGCTTGGCTACCTTATCTCCCGGTAGCAATTCGCTGCAAACCATATCGATTCCCAAATCTTTTGCCACCTGGTCTGCCACCCGTTTGACATCCCCTGTCAGCATTACCGTCTTTTTTACCCCATTTTTCTTAAGCTCTGTAATGGCTTCCTTGGCATGAGGTTTCATCTTATCTGCAATTACGATATGACCGGCATAGGCTCCATCCACAGCCACATGAATAATAGTACCCACCTCATGGCATTCCTTATAACTGATTCCCATACGGTCCATGAGTTTGTCATTTCCTGCTGCCACCTTATGAGAATCCACGCTAGCCATCACCCCGTTGCCGCTAATCTCTTCTACCTGAGACACCCGGTGATTGTCAATTTCTTTTCCATAGGCTTGCCTCAGGCTCTTACTAATGGGATGGTTGGAATAGCTTTCTGCGTAGGCAGCATATTCTAAAAGTTTATCCTCTGGCATGGAGGCGTGGTGGATAGCTACCACCTCAAAGACTCCCTGGGTCATGGTTCCTGTTTTATCAAATACAATACATTTGGTCTGGGAGAGACTTTCCAGATAATTCGATCCCTTTACCAAGACACCTGCGTTGCTGGCTCCGCCGATTCCTGCGAAGAAGCTAAGAGGGATGCTAATAACCAGGGCGCATGGACAGCTGATAACCAAGAAGGTAAGGGCTCTTGCGATCCAATCGCTCCACTCCGGAGCTAGGCCCATAAAGAGCATCCGGACCAGAGGAGGCAAAATAGCAAGAACGACCGCTCCATAGCAAACTGCCGGGGTATAATATCTGGCAAATTTAGAAATAAAATTCTCAGGCTCTGATTTTCTGGAACTGGCATTCTCCACCATCTCCAAAATCTTTGACACGGTAGACTCGCCAAATTCCTTTGTTGTCTGAATCTTCAAGACGCCGGACATATTGATGCAGCCGCTAATAACCTCGTCTCCGGCCTTGACCTCTCTAGGAAGGCTCTCCCCTGTCAGGGCACTGGTATTTAGGCTGGTCTCACCCTCTAAAATAATTCCATCGATTGGAACTTTTTCCCCGGGCTGTACGAGAATCGTAGATCCGATCTCTACCTCATCAGGATCTACCTGTTCGAGTCTGCCATCTTCCCCTTCTATATTGGCATAATCCGGGCGAATGTCCATGAGTTCACTAATATTGCGTCTGCTCTTGCCCACCGCATAGCTTTGGAATAACTCTCCAATCTGGTAGAAAAGCATAACTGCTACGCCTTCCGTGTACTCGCCCAGGGCAATGGCCCCCACGGTCGCTACCGCCATAAGAAAATTCTCATCGAATACTTGTCGATTTAAAATTCCCTTGCCTGCTTTTTTTAAAATATCATAGCCAATCACCAGATAAGGAATCATAAATAAACCAAATTCAACAATTCCGTCTACCGGCAAAAGCTTAATGACAATCATCAAAAGTACTGCAATAATAATTCGCTTCAATACCTTCTTTTGCTTTTTATTCATCTACACAACTTCCCTTCTAAGACACTTAAAACAAAAGGGACGTCACCCTGAAGCAACGTCCTTTTCCACTAACACCTAGCTTTTAGAAGAAGATCTCACAATCATCCTCTACAATCTTACAATTGTCTAAAACTCTCGGCATTACTTCTTTTGGATCTGCTCCCTCTTCAAATTCTACGCTCATCTTTAAGGTCATGAAGTTTACTCCTGCATCCTTTACACCCTGGGTCTTCTTTGCAGCTTCCTCCATCTTGTTGGCACAGTTTGCGCAGTCCACCTCAATCTTGTATGTTTTCTTCATAGTCTTGATTCCTTTCTTTTTATCCTTCTTAATCTCAATTTTCGTTCATATGAACAATTATTCATATGTTTGTTTTCAGTATAGCACGAAGAGTTCACTTGTCAAGAGTTTCCTGCTATATTATTCTATATAATTTTTCTTATCATCCTAGCTTCCCAGTATCAAGGGATATCCAGCCCTAACATAAAATAAGCCCCAGGGCCTTTAAGACCTTGGGGCTTATCATCTAGCATCTTTATTTACTTATAAAACATTTATTTACCTGGTCAAGCGCCGCCTTAGCACTGTCTAGGGCTGCTTTCTTTGCATTGGTTTCTTCCACTGCGCCGTTTAACTGATTATAGTAAGCCATGAAACGGTCTTTGTATTCTGAAACTGTATATGGGGTAGTTGAAGCTGTATAAGGGACATCTGCACTTGCCACATCATACGCAAATACTTGTCCAAAAGCAACTTGGTAGATGGTATCATTTTCAGCTACTGCAAATCCGGTATACTGGTAATCGCCTATGAGATTTTGATAATGTCCGGTCAAAGAGGATGTCTTGGGATCCTCTCCGCGGTTTTCACACAGTGTTTTTTCTGAATACCAACTCATAAAAGGGTCCACCATTCCCCAAGCAAGGTTTTCACCTACCGCAAATTGCTGAGGATGATTGAGTCCAAGAGGAACGGAAGCATTGACATCCGCCTGGGCCATGGCCATCATGTGGTCTGAAACCTTAACATCTGTCGTGCATCCTTCCTGGGCTCTGATTTCCAAGTATTCATCAAGCAACTCAATGGCTAGCTTCATATGTTCCAAGGAGGTCGCATCCTTTTCATCCCCCTTGTTATTATATCCTGCATATTTACAGTTATTAAGAATATCTAAAGCTTCTGTGGAACCCATGGTTTCAAAGAAGGCATAGCTTCCTGCACTGATTTTACTGGATGATTCCTCAGAAGCTTCCTTTGCAATATCATAGTCCGCCTGGGCCTGATCAACCAGCGCCTGGGCCGCTGCAAGTTCTTCTGCTGCACTGACCGGCCCTTCATTTCCTTTTTCCACCAATTGAACCTCGATGGCTTCCAAACGCTTTGCATAGCCTTCGGTTCCTGCCGACTCTCCATTCTTTGCCCAGCCAAGCCAGCCGTAAGTCTGGGAGTGAACCCTATAATAGACATCAAAATGCTCCGCCATCTCTCCGGTTAACTGAATCTGAATAGCCTCTAATCTCTTTGCCTCTCCTGTAGTTCCGGAAGTTGCGCCGTCCCCGGTCCAATCCTGCCAACCATAAGTCTGTACATGGGTTTTATACTGGATACTTCCCTCGTAAGGCTGGTCTATCAGTTTTAGCTGGATTCCCTCTAATCTCTTTGCCTGGCCACTGGTTCCGGCAGTATCTCCGTCAAACTTAAATCCCTGCCAGCCATAGGTCTGCACATGGGTATTGTAGCCGACCCATGGATGCACGTAGGCACCTTCTGTAGATCCGGGAGCCTCTCCACCCTTTTCTACCAAAACAATCTGGATTCCTTCCAACCTCTTTGCATAGTTAGAAGATCCGGCCTTCTCACCATTCTTAGCCCATCCAAGCCAGCCGTAGGTTTGAGAGTGAACCCTATAATAAATATCATAGTGGTCTGCCATTTCTCCGGTAAGTTCGATTTGAATCGCCTCTAATCTCTTGGCCTCTCCCTCAGTACCTGCCATGGCATCGTTGCTCACATAATCCTGCCAACCATAGGTCTGTACATGGGTTCTATATTTAATACCACCCTCGTACTCCTGGTTCTCAAGCTTAATATTGATACCCTCCAGACGCTTCGCCTGCCCCTCCGTACCGGACACATTTCCATTACTTACATAGTCCTGCCATCCGTAGGTCTGCACATGGGTTCTGTAACTAACAGTCGTACCTCCTGAGGATTTAGCCAAGGAGCTCTCCTCTGCCACAGTCACCTCTTCCTGTGCCGTATCCCTTGTATCCAAGTCCTCGGCAAAGACAGATGTACTACCAATCAACATAGACGCCGAGATTCCCAGAACAAGAATTTTACTTACTACTTTTCTTTTCAAAACTTTTCCTCCTTTTTTGTTTTAAACAACCTCTGTATACAACTCTTATTCTAACACCCCCCCCAATTTTTTCCACCTATATTTCTTATAAAAGGATAAAATCTACCGCTATCAAAAACACATAGAGTTTTCAAACACATAAAGCTCCCGAACACATAGAATTTCCGCCGGAGAGTCGCTGATGAAATTTCTTTCATGTGGGATAGGAATAGAGTACTGCAGGGGTGGGATGGGTCGAGGAAACGATAGCGAGGCTTCCGTCAGGAGCTGGCAGCCGGCAGCGAGGACAGAAGCCTTGTGCCCGAAGGGCCGAAGGGCGTAAGCCCTGAGTGAGCGCGAAGCGCGAGTTGGCGTAAGGCCTCGCGAATCAGCCGGCTGAAAGCGACTAGGAAACGCAGCTTGTTTCCTCGCCCCATCCCACCCCTGCAGTACGGTCCCCCACCCATATGAAAAAAATTGAATGTTTATGGTTTTCATTCTCATTTGTGTATGCAATTTTTTTCTCAATAAGCTATTTTGCAATTGACTAACTTATATTCTGACAATTATAGTAGGATGAAAGAAAACTCGTAAGATCTGTGGATTCAACTTGCTAGATGGTTCATATAGAAAGGAGGTCTTTCCATGCAATCACTATCCCAGAGTCAAAGCGGCACCTATACCATCAAATGGATGATCGGCCTTTCTGACATTAGCGAGCAATTAGCCAACTACCATATTGCCGAGGGCAATACCATCCAAGTGCTTCACAAGGTTCCGGATGGCATTATTATCGGCTATGGCAATCGCAGATTTGCTCTTGGCAATGAAGTAGCTGATCGTATTAAGGTATAAAATTTTGAAGAATTATTAAAATATCCGGGCACAAAAAAGGTGAGACTCCATCCCGAGTCTCACCTTTTTATAAGATTATATTATTTTCTTCTTCCTCTGCTGGTTTTTCTAGCACTTGTCTTTGCTGTAGCTGTCGCCTTAGCTGTTGCAGGTTTAACCTCAGCGGTTGCTTCTGCTGCCTTCGCTTCTGTCTTTGGCTCTTCTGCCTTTACTGCAACTGCCTTTGGCTCTTCTGCCTTGGCCTCTGCCACCGGCTCTACCTTTGCTGCCTTCTTGGCTGTAGTGGTTTTCTTTGCAGTAGTCTTAGCTGCAGCCTTTGTTGTAGTTTTTGCTGCTGTCTTTTTTGTAGCAGTCTTTCTTGTAGTCGTCTTCTTTGCTACCGGTTTTTTCTCCGCTACAACTTCTTCCTTTGCCTCTACAGCTTTCTCTTCCACAGTCTCTGCAACCGGTGCTTCTACGGCTGGTACTTCTACGACCGGTGCTTCCACAACCGGTGCTTCTACAACCGGCGCTTCTTCCGATACAGTCTTAAATACATCCGCATAGAAGGCTTCCATTTCCTCTGCGGTTTCAAATCTTGCCACATACATCTGATTTCCCATAGCTCCTGAAAGGGCCTCCGGGATACGCTCTCTCATCTTCATTTGAGAAGCATATTTTTCCATAATCTGCTCATCGGAAAAGGCAAAGTCTTTGCCATCCCTACGTCCTGCATATGCGCAGAAAGCCTGCTCCTTAGATTCCATGGTACAAGCATCATAAGCGATCATATCTGCCCAGATCTTATATACATCGGTACTATTTGCATAGTTCATCATGTCCGGACTAAATCCGCCGCAAGGACGCATATTTACCTCCAAAGCTACTACGTCCCCCTTCTTTCCCATACCTGCATGGTCTTTTAAGAGGCGGAAGAACTCGAAGTGAATGAATCGGCTCTTTACGCCAAAGCTTTTTACTGTCTTTCGACCGGCCTCGCGAACGTCTGCAGCCAATTCCTTCACAATATGATAACGGCAGTTGTCTCCGGTATTTACGATATCCATAACAGAAAATGGGGTTACATTTCCTGTCTCAAATAAAGGCTCTCCCTTAGAGTTGATGACTGCGTCGTAGGACTCGATCTCAGCATCGATAAACTCTTCCATAATGTAGGCAACCTCTGGATTCTTTGTCTCAAAGAATTTGTCAAGGGTCGCCTCATCGGTAATCTTATGGGTATCGGAAGCTCCCACTCCATTGTCCGGTTTTGCAATAACAGGATATCCTACTTCTTTAATGAAGGCTAAACATCCCGCCTTATCATCTACCATATGATACTTTGCTACCGGGATTCCTGCCTTTTTATAGTATTCCTTCATCTTAGATTTAAATTTAATGCGCTCCATGTCCTCAGCCTGGAATCCGCTGACAATATGGAAGTCGGTACGAAGGGCTGCATCCTTCTCAAGCCAGTACTCATTGTTTGACTCTAACCAATCAATGCGGCCATACTTGTAGGCAAAAAATGCCACTGCACGGTAAACCTCATCTTCATTTTCAAGGTTGGTTACCTTAAAGTACTCTGTAAGGCTGGCTTTTAGCTCATCCTTCAATTCATCATAAGGCTGGTCCCCAATACCTAATACATTTAATCCATTATTCTTAAGTTCCTTACAAAACTGCCAATAATTAGTTGGAAAATTTGGCGAAATAAAAATAAAATTCTTCAAAATTAATCTCCTTTAACTCTCAATCTGTTTACTATAACAATCCCACCCTTTTAAGCTATATTCCAAGCTATTATTTCTGTCCTAAAAGGAAAGGCGCAAAATAGGTCACCTGCTTGTACCACCAGTTCCAATCGTGGCAGCAATCATATCCCCATATATCAACCCAAATGTCGATTCCCTTGCTCCAGAAAATATCGCGAAGTTTAAAGGTCGTTTCCGGCTGTTCCCAGTCTCCCTGGCCTACACAGATAATTCCTCTTCCTTCGTTGTACATAGAAATATAAGGATGATCTTCCGGAAGGTTCTCCATATAATGTACCGGAGAATTCAGATATACCAGGTCATCCATGTAATCACCAAAACCATACTGGGCAGTATAGATTCCGCTAAGAGCCAAGGCTCCCTTAAAAAGATCCGGTCTTCTAAGATATAAATTTGCTGCATGGGTTCCTCCAAGACTTGCTCCAAAAAGCAATACCTGGGGTCCCTTCTTCTCCTCTACCGGCTTTAACTTGGCCTTTTTCTTTCGCTTTCTTCCTCGTGGTGCCTCTTCTTTTTTCTCATTTCTTTCTTCTGCCAACTTCTCGGCAAATGGCACCATCTCATCGGTAATGTATTTAATCCATGCTTCGTGGCGCTCAATTCTCCAACGAGGGTCTCCGTCTTTATTGGACCAGGTCTCAAGATCTAAGGTATCAATCGCAATAATCATTGCCTCTCCCGCATCGATCCAAGGTGCCCATACATCTGTCATATGAAAATTTTCAAAATCATAGAAACGTCCGTCCTGGCATGGAATATAGATAATCGGCTGGCCTGCATGTCCGTAGACCTTCCACTCCATATCTCGATTTAACGCGTTACTAAACTCTTTGTAATAAGCTGTCTCCATCACTTTCTCCTATTTCTTATAAAAGGAATCTAAATTGCATTCCCTTCATACATTAATGTTTCCATGAAAAATGGAATCTGCCTCTCCCAGCTGGCCTCACAGTGGGTTCCTCCCGGAATGATCCGACTATTTACATGAATCTTCCTTTTCATAAGCTGGGCCGTAAAATCAGCATAAAGCTCTCTGACTCCGGCTTCTCCTTCCATCTCCTGAGATCCGTAATCCATATAAATATGCGTATCTTTGCGAATTCTCGCGGACCTAAAAAGCTTTTCTAAACGGTCCGGCGAAAAAATAATGGAAGGTGAGAGCGCTGCACACCTGGAAAAATATTTATTATAGTGCATCACTGCATAAAGGCTCATTAGGCCTCCCATGGAACTACCTGCAATAAAGGTATGCTCCCTGTCCGGCAGGGTACGAAGATGCGCATCGATGAAGGGCTTAAACTCCCCTACGATCCAATCCATGGTAGCCTTCCCTTTTCCTTTAATCTTTCCAAAATGTGGATCATTAAAATTATAGGGGGAATATTCCGACAATCTTTCGTTGTTGACACCATGATTGCATTCCACTGCCGCAATGATCAGGGGTGTCTTAGTATAATCCATATACTCCTTCATCCCCCAGCATTTTCCATAGGTGGCATCCTCATCATAAAAAACATTATGTCCATCAAACATGTATAAAACCGGATAGCTGCGATCCGGTTCTGTTTCATAAGATTCGGGCAGGTAAATATATGCCCTCCTCTTTTCCTCTCCCGATAGCTTCGGAAGGGTAACTTCCCATTTATGTATCATACATCCTCCAAATCATGTAAAATTCCAAGCTATTTGTCCCTTTTTAGGGCCGGTTTATTTACAAATAAACCATATCTCGTATCTTACTTTTAAAATGATACCATATAAAGTGTAGATTAGCCAATACGCAAAAAAGAGGAGATGACGGCCTTTTATCATCTCCTCTTGGTAATATTCACAATAAAGCCTATTTTTAAGGGTTTGAAAAGGTCCACATCTCCACAATCTGGCTGGCAATATTTGCATAGGTCCAGGTCTTTTCTGTATGTTCAGAATTAAAGGGGTCTCTTACCTCCACCTGGCCGTCCTGATAAGCCACTAGGACAATAAAGTGGCCGATTTTTGTAAAGTCACCGGGTCCGACGCTGCAAATAATATACTTGCCGGAATTTAGGGTATCTCTCACCTGGTCTTCCCCTAAAAGTCCCTCCTCGCAGTAGACCCCCCAGGTAGTGGCGGCATCTGAAAGCAAAAGCCACATGGTATTGTTATCAGAATCTACTTCGCCAAGCTGCACACTTAGGCTGGCCACAAGGGCAGGGGTGATGCTTGGATCCTTCTTAATGGTAGAAAGGACCATAGATAAACAGGTCGGTCCACAACCGGAAGCCGCAACAAAACTGGTTCCATAGGCCTGGTATCCCCAGCGCTCATCCCACTGGTACAATTTTGGGACCTTCCCTTCCACATAATCATCTCCAATAGTAGTGGCCACAGGATTATCTTTCTTCTCCGGATAATCCTCTACAAAATCTACCGTCTCCGGATTTTTATCCAAAAGTTCTATAATATCTGCCGGATATTGTTTTTCCGTGGCTTCTTTTTTTACCCGGGCAAGTCGTTCCTCGGCGGTTTCTGTCTTCTCTTCCTTCTCTTGACTCTTAGAATCCTCTTCGGCTAAAGAGATACTTAGCTCACTGCTTGTAGATACTTGCTTCTTTGTATCGGAGCGGGATTCATTTTTCTTCTGTTTCCATATAAAAACTCCCACCAGAGCCAGGATCAAAAGAAGCAGAACCAGGATCAGGGTCAAGGTAAGCCTTACCTTAATCTGTCTGCGACGTCTTCGCCTTCTAGATTGTCTATTATCATCTCTCATAAATAAGCTCCATCTTGATTCTCTTTTGCTCAAACGCTGGTATTATAACATATGTTACAATTTTGTTACAACTTAATTTTTCTTAAAGAGCAAGTGTATCCCATGACTTTTTCCATTTTTTAAAAAAATTACTTTTTTTTATTTTTTTCAAAAAAATGCTTGCTTTTTTTCTTTTTTGATGATATTATAAATCTCGTCGATGCGGGTGTAGTTCAATGGTAGAACACCAGCCTTCCAAGCTGGATACGTGGGTT